>DASZMU010000019.1:0-101984 GCA_035551695.1 Solirubrobacteraceae bacterium | reverse complement strand
CACCGCGTTGCCCAACGGCTTGCGTTACGATGCTATCGCAAACGTTTGCAACGCGCACCCGTCCGGCGCTGCGCATCTGCCGAGGGAGACCACTGTGGCCATCGAAATCGTCATGCCCCGCCTATCGGACTCGATGGAGGAGGGCACGATCCTGCAGTGGCTCGTCGCCGAGGGCGATGTGGTCACCGAGGGTGAGCCGCTCGTCGAGGTGGAGACCGACAAGGCGAGTGTCACCTACGAATCCGAGCACGACGGCACGCTGCTGACGATCCGGGTTCAAGCCGGCGAGAGCGCGGCCGTCGGAGCGGCGATCGCCGTCATCGGCGACCCGGGCGAGGCCGGCGATTCGGCCGGCGCACGTGCCGGGAGCGCTGCCGTGGCCGAGAGCGGCGCGGGCGTCGCGAGCACCGCCGTGGCGGACCCGGCCGCCCCCGCCTCTGCCGGGGCCGCGGCCCCTGCCCCGGTCCCGGCGGTCACGACGGCCTCCCGCGGCGGCGCGCGCGTCAAGGCGTCGCCTCTGGCCCGGCGGATCGCCGCGCAGCTGGGGGTCGACCTCGCGACGCTCACCGGCTCCGGCCCGCAGGGCCGGGTGATCCGGGCCGATGTCGAGCGCTCGGCGCCGGGGGTGGCCACCGGCGCTGGCCTGGGTGCCGGCGCTGGCGTGGGTGCCAGCTCGGGCAGCGGCAACGGCCACGGCGAAGGGGCCGCGGGGCCCTCCTCCGCCGCCGGTCTCCCGCCGGCCACCCAGCCGCGCGACGGCGCCAAGGGCGAGGCGCACCGGGAGCCGCTGACCCGGCTCCAGCAGACGGTGGCGCGGCGGATGGCCGAATCGCGAGCGACGGTGCCGGACTTCGAGCTGCGGGCGGAGGTCGACATGAGCGAGGTCGTGGCGCTGCGCGAGCAGGTGCGCGGCCTGGCCGACCGGCCGCCGTCGATCAACGACTTCATCGTCAAGGCGGCGGCGATGACCCTGCGCGAGTTCCCGCGCGTGAACGGGTCCTACCGCGACGGTGCCTTCGAGAGCTACGCACGCGTCAACGTCGGCATCGCGGTGGCTGCCGAGGACGCGCTCCTCGTGCCCACCATCTTCGACGCCGACACCAAGTCGCTCGGCGCGATCGCCGAGACCGCCCGAGCCCTGGCGGCGAAGGTCCGGGACGGATCGATCTCGCCCGCCGAGCTGTCCGGCAGCACGTTCTCGATATCAAACCTCGGCATGTTCGGGATCGACAGCTTCTCGGCCGTCGTCAATCCGCCCCAGGCAGCGATCCTCGCCGTCGGATCGCTCAAGCAGCGCCCCGTCGTCGACACCTCGGGCCCCGCGGGCCCGGCGATCGTCGCTCGGCCGACGGTCAACCTGACGCTGGCCTGCGACCACCGGATCCTCTACGGCGCCGACGGCGCGCGCTTCCTGGGGCGGCTGCGCGAGCTGCTGGAGCAGCCCATCGCGCTGCTCGTCGGTTAAACCCGGCATCCCTGGCCCGGCGCCGGTGTGCTGCCGTTGCACCGGCTGGTCTCGGAGCCCGGTTTGCGCCAGACCTCGGGGGGCTGCCCTTGATTTGGCGCGTGGTGCAGTGTCGGTTCGTGCCCGGATTGGCGCCGCCGCCCGGCCCCGCCCTCGTTCGTCCCCAGAGTTCGACCCACCGGCACCGCCTCGAGCGCGCCGATCCCCGCGCGCGAGTGGGCTCAGTGCGTCGCAGCCGCCTCGCCCGCGCCGCTGACGCTGGGCGCGAGGGGGCTGAGGCCGTCGTCGACCTCGACATCCTCCGGCTGGAGGGCGAGGCCGGATGCCTGCGCCGACAGCTCGATCAGCGCGGCGAAGTCGATCTCGTTGCCCTTGACGCCGGCCAGTCCCTGGATGATCTGCTCGGTGGCGGCGGCGAGGGGCATCGCGACCTCCATCTCCCTCGCGGCCTCGAAGCCGAGGTGGAAATCCTTGAGCAGCAGCTCCGGGGTGAACGTGGGCGTGAAGTCAAGGTTGACGTAGGCGGGGCTCTTATAGCGGGTGAAGGTGGAGCCCATCACGCTGTCGTTGAGGAACTCGAGGAAGTCGGCACGGGTGACGCCGCCCTTCTCGGCCAGCACCGTGATCTCGGCGAGGCACTGCGCCACGACCCCGAGCATCAGGTTGTGGCAGATCTTCACCAGCCGGGCACGCTCGCCCTCGCCGACGTACGTGACCCGGCGGCAGAGCAACTCCAGAAAGGGCCGGGCCTGCTCCCAGGCGTCCGCGGGGCCGGAGGCGACGATCGTCAGCCGCCCGCTCTCCGCGACCTTCGGATTGCCGCTCACGGGGGCGGCGAGCATGGCGGTGCCACGCGCCTGCGCGGTGGCGCGGATCTCTTCGGCCGCCGCCGGCGAGATCGTGGTGGAGTCGACGATCAGGCCCGGCCGAGCATCCTGGCAGGACAGCAGGCCCGACGGTCCGTTGACGACCTCCTCCACGTCGGCGGAGCCCGCCACCATCGTGAACACGATGTCGCGGTCGGCCAGGTCGGCGGGCGAGTCGACGATGGTGGCGCCGAGCTGCTCCAGATCGAGCGCCTTCTCCCGCGTGCGGTTGTAGATGCCGACCTCATGCCCAGCCTCGAGCAACCGGATGACCAGTGCCCTGCCCATGCGTCCCACCCCAACCCAGCCGAGACTGGTCACGTGCTCGCTGCTGCCCATTTTGCTCCTGACGGTTGCAATCGATTGCGACTCGCGAATCTTAGTTCACCCGGCAGTCCCCGGTCAAGTAACGTAAGCTGGGCTGCAATCGGTTGCAAGAGACGAGGAGGCGAGGCGATGGGCCTGCACAGCTATGGCGTCATGGGAGTCGATTGGGAAGAACGCGTCCGATACGACCGCCTGCGAGATGAGCGGCTGGCGCGGATCACGGCACTGCTCGCTGAGTCCGAGCTCGGTGCGCTCCTGTGCTTTGACATGAGCAATATCCGCTATGTCACCGCCACGCACATCGGCACCTGGGCCCAGGACAAGCTCAACCGGTTCTGTCTGCTGCCCCAGGGCGATGAGCCGATCATGTGGGACTTCGGCTCGGCGGCGCGCCACCACCAGCTGTACAACCCGTGGCTGGCCGACGGCCGCTCCCGCGCCGGCATCTCGACGATGCGCGGCGCCATGTCGCCGGAATCCGGGCGTGCCGAGGACGTGGCCGCGAAGATCCGGACGGAGCTCGAGCAGCGCGGCCTGCTCGGTGAGCCGGTCGGCATCGACGCGATCGAGCCGCCCGTGCTGTTCGCGCTGCAGAAGGAGGGCATCCAGGTCGTCGACGGCCAGCAGCTCATGCAGCAGGCGCGGATGATCAAGACCCGGGACGAGATCACGCTGCTCAACATGGCCTGCTCGATGGTCGACGCCGCCTACGAGGAGCTGTACCGGACGATGCGGCCCGGAATCCGGGAGAACGACTGCGTGGCCCTCGTCAACCGCGTGCTGTACGAGCTGGGCTCCGAGTTCGTCGAGGGCGTCAACGCCATCTCCGGTGAGCGGTGCAGTCCGCACCCGCACGTGTTCACCGACCGGGCACTTCGCCCGGGCGACCCGGCGTACTTCGACATCCTGCACAGCTACATGGGCTACCGGACGTGCTACTACCGCACGTTCGCGGTGGGCAGCGCGTCGCGCCCGCTCGTCGACGCCTACAAGCGCTGTCGCTACTACCTGGACGCGGCGATCGACATCATCCGCCCGGGCGTCACGACGGCTGACGTCGTCTCGCTGTGGCCGAAGGCTCAGGAGTTCGGCTTCCCGGACGAGGAGGCGGCCTTCGCGCTCCAATTCGGCCACGGCGTCGGCCTGACGATCTGGGAGAAGCCGATCTTCAGCCGGCTGGTCTCGCTGGATCACCCGGAGGAGATCCAGGAGGGGATGGTGTTCGCCCTGGAGACGTTCTGGCCGGCCACCGACGGATGGTCGGCGGCGCGCATCGAGGAGCAGCTCGTCGTCACCGCCGACGGCTGTGAGGTCATCACCCGCTTTCCGGCCGAGGATCTCGTCATCGCCGGGAGGCCGTACTTCACCGCCGGCGGCAGCCTGCCGCTGGAGCGGGACCCGCAGTCGAACCGCAACACCGTCCTGGACGCCGATGCGCAGGAGGCGATCCCGCGGGTCGCCACGGCTGGGACCCCGGCGGGTGGCAACGGGCTGCCGGCAGCCGACCCCGTCACCGGCGCGGCTGCCGGGCCGCCACGCTGACGGGCCTCCGGTTCCTGCGGCGGCATCCGGCAGGAGGGCCGCCCGGAATGAAAAGCGGCGGGTGGCGCGGCGCAGCGGCGCGTGAGGCATCGTCTCCGGCGATGCACCGGGATCAGCCGCCCGTTTCCGCCGCTGCCGCCCGGACGGCGGCGACGATGCCCTCGTAGCCCGTGCAGCGACACAGGTTGCCGGCCAGCTCCTCGCGGATCTCGGTCTCGGTGAGCGCGCCCGGGCGGCGCCGGAGCAGCGCGTCGGCGGCCATCAGAAATCCGGCGGTGCAGAAGCCGCACTGGAGCGCGTGATGCTCCGTGAAGGCGCGTTGCAGGGCGGACAGCTCGCCATCCGGCCCGGCCAGGCCCTCGACGGTTCGCAGCGACCGCGCGTTCGCCTGCACGGCGAGCATCAGACATGACCGCACGGGCTCGCCGTCCAGCTGGACGGTGCAGGCGCCGCAGACCCCGTGCTCGCACCCGACGTGCGTGCCGGTCAGCCCGGCCTGGTGGCGGATGAAGTCCGACAGGAGCGTCCGGTCCTCCACCTCGTCCTCGTAGGCCCGGCCGTTGATGACGATCGAGACCCTCACGCCAGCACCCGCTCCAGGGCACGGCGGGTGAGCGTCGTGAGCAGCGCGCGGCGGTACCGGTCGCCGACATCGGCACCCGCCAGGCGGGCGACCTCGGCCCCGTCTGCGCCCTCCAGAAAGGCGCGCTCGGCCGCCGAGGCGCGCACCGGGACGGGGGCGGCGCCGAGCAGCGCAATCGCCGCACGCTCTCCCGGCACGACCACGACCGCCGCCCCGGCCACGGCGAAGTCACCATGGGTGCGGGCGTGCTCGAGGAACGCCATCCGCACTCCGGGCGCAGCGGGCGGAACCTCGATCTCGACCAGCAGCTCTCCCGTCTCCAGCGCGGTCGTCATCGGCCCCCGGAAGAGCTCGGACGCGCTCAGCGTCCGCTCGCCGGATCCGGACCGGAGGTGAAACCGGGCGTCGAGGGCGGCCAGCGCAACCGGCAGCTCGGCCGCCGGATCGGCATGGGCGACCGAGCCCCCCACCGTCCCGCGGTTGCGGATCGCGGCGTGCCCCACGTGGGACACCGCCTCGGTCAGCAGCGGCCACCCCGCCGCCACGGCCGGCGAGCGCTGCAGGGTCGCCTGGCGGGTCAGCGCGCCGATCCGCAAGCTGCCCTGAGAGATCTCCAGATGATCGAGCTCGGTGAGCGGGTTGAGATCGACGAGCACCTCAGGCCGGGCGAGGCGGAAGTTGAGCAGCGGGATCAGGCTCTGGCCACCGGCCAGGGCCACGGCATCCTCGGTGGCCAGCACGTCCAACGCGCCGGCCACGGACGGCGCGGGCCTGTAGGCGAACGGGGCCGGCTTCATCGCCGGGACATCGGCTCGGAGCGCGTGCCGCTGACCGGCTCGTGAAGCGCGCGCCACAGCTTGTCGGCCGTGTACGGCGGCTCGACGTGACGCCCGCCGAGGGCGTCGGCCACCGCGTTGGCCACGGCGGGGAGCGCGCCGACCGCTCCCCCCTCGCCGGCGCCCTTTGCGCCGAGCGGGTTCAAGGGCGTCGGCGTCTCGACCTCGCCGGTGATGATCGGCGGGATCTCCGCGGCGGTGAGCAGGCTGTAGTCCAGAAACGAGCCGCTGCGCATCTGCCCGTCCTCGTCGTACACGGCCTCCTCCACCAGACATTCGCCGAGCGCCTGGACGACCCCGCCGATCACCTGGCCGTGGACGAGCAGCGGATTGATCAGCGTGCCCGCGTCATCGACCGCCACCAGGCGCCGGATCGTCAGCTGACCCGTCTCCCGGTCGATGTCGACGTCGGCGGCGTGCGCGCCGGAGGAGAAGACGTTGGCGGATTCAAAGCGGGCGACCGCTTCGAGCGGTCCCGGATCGCGGGCGGGCGGTGTGCGGGCGGGATCGCTCGCGGCCTCGGCGAGCTCCGGCCACGAGAGCGCCTCCGAACCGCCTTCCGGCGAGCCGACAAACCCGCCCGCCGTCAGCGCCACCGCACCGACGTCGACGCCGAGCAGATGAGCCGCCAGGCCGGCGCCCTCTCCGACCATCGCGTCGGCCGCCAGGGCGACGGCGGACCCGGCCTGAGCCACCGAGCGGCTCCCGAACGTCCCAACGCCGCCGGGTGAGCTCGCGCTGTCGCCAAAGCGCAGCTCGATCATCCCCGGCTCGGTCTGCAGGCGGTCGGCCGCGATCTGGGCGAACGTGATGTCGTGGCCCTGGCCATGCGGGCTGGAGCTGGAGTCGATGACGAACCGTCCGCCGGCGTGAAGCTCGATCCGCGCGCTCTCGAACGCTCCCCCGGCGCGCTCGACGTACATGCCGATCCCCGTGCCGCGGGCCGTGTCAGCGGGCCTCGTGCGGCTCGGCTCGTCCCGGCCGGCCAGCTCGAGGGCGAGATCGAGGCAGTGCTCGTAGTCGCCGGAGTCGTACTCGAGGCCAGTCGGCGTCCGGTGGGGAAACCGGCGGATCAGGTTGCGCCGGCGCAGTTCGATGCGGTCCAGCTCGAGCTCACGTGCCGCCTGGTCGACGAGACGCTCGATCATGTACGCCGCGTCAGGACGGCCGGCGCCGCGATACGGACCGGTCGGGACCTTGTGAGTGCGGGCGCCGATGACCTCCACGTCGGCGACGGGAATGTCGTAGACGCCGGTGATCAGCGTCGCGGCGGTGTGCGGGGGGACCGGCGTCGTCGTGAGGAGATAACCGCCGAGGTCGGCCCACAGCCGCGCCCGCAGCGCGAGCATCCGGCCGTCGGCGCTCAGTGCGAGCTCGACGTCGCCCTCGATTCCCCGTCCCTGGTAGGCGCCCACGAGGTTCTCCAGCCGATCCTCGGTCCATTTGACCGGGATGCCGAGCCGGATCGCCGCGACGGCGATCGCCGCCACCTCCGGGGCGATGACGCCCTTGCTGCCAAAGGCGCCGCCCACATCCGGGATGATCAGGTGGATCGATGCCTCGTCCCGGCCGAGGATGTGCGACAGCTGAGCCCGGGAGCGGTGGATGTCCTGGGCCGAGCACCACATCGTCAGCGCATCCTCGCCTGCGTCGTACTCGGCGACGGCGCCGCGGGACTCCATGGGCGCCGCCACCAGCCGCGGCAGGGCGTAGCGCCCGGACACGACGTGGGCGGCGGCGGCAAACGCGACGTCGACGTCGCCCGTCCGCCGCGACCAGCTCATCAGCGCCAGATCCGATGCGCGCGGGGAGAGCACCGGGTCCCGGGCCTCGTACTCGACCTCGACGAGCTCCGCGGCGTCCTCGGCCAGTGCTCGCGTCCGCGCGATGACGGCCGCCACCGGCTGACCGGCGTAGCGGACGTCGTCGAGGGGCAGCACGGGGTGAGCCTCACCCTCGGCGACGCGCGCGCCGTTGGGCTCCATCACCGGAAACGGGCGCAGTCCGTCGAGGTCTCGTCCGGTGATGACGGCGAGCAGCCCGTCGGCTTGGGCTGGCTGGGGCACCGAGATCGACCGGATGAGTGCGCTGGCGTGGGGGCTGCGCACGAACGCTGCGTGCGCCACCCCGGGAATCGCGATGTCGTCGACGTAGCGGGTCTCGCCGCGCAGGACGCGCGCGTCCTCGCGCCGGGTCAGCGGCGCGCCGACGAGTCGCGTCGTCACTCGAGCCTCCCGCGGATCCAGTCGGCGACAAGGGGCCGGTATTTGAACGGGATGTTGTTGCAGACGTGGGTGCCGTCCTCGTAGAGCACCCACTCGGCATTAGGCACGGCCTCGGCGATCCGCCTCGTCTCCTCCCAGGGGATGACGCGGTCGAGTTTGCCGGTCACGATCAGGCACGGCTGGCCCACGCGCTCGGCGACGCCGTCGAGGGTGAGCTCGTGGGCACGGCGACGCGCCTCCGCGTCGCCGTTGGCGCCGGTGTGGTGCACGATCGTCTCCCGCGTCAGCTGCGGCATCGAGTCCCAGGCGGCGGCGAAGTCAAATGGCCCGCTCACGCCGGCCAGCGCCCTGATCCGCGGTTCGTAGGCGGCGGCTCGGACGACGTAGTGGCCACCGAGGCTGACTCCGACGGCGCCGATTCGCTCGTGGTCAAGCTCCGGGCGCTCCGCCACCGCATCGAGGATGGCCGCCACCGCGACCTCATAGTCAGGGCGGATGTTCATATGCAGTCCCGTCTCGCCCTGGCCGGGGCCGTCGAGCGAGAGCGTCGCCATCCCCCGGTTGAGGAACACCGACTCCCAGTGGAAGAACTCCTCCTTGGTCGAGTCCAAGCCCGGGATGAGCACGACGAGCGGCGCCGGCGCGACGCCCTCCGGGCGGCGGACGTTGGCGACGACCGTCCCGCCGTCGACGGCGGCCTCGATGCGCTCGGCGGTGGGATCGAGCAGCGCATGGGCGGCGTAGAGACAGCCCACGGCCGCCTCGGTGTTGCGGCGGTTCAGCTCCGGGTCGAGGACCCAGACGAACTTGGAGAAGTGAAAGCTGACGGCGGCGCGCACGTAGGCTTCACCGGCCGTGCGGCCGCACCCGTTGGCGCGGGCGTCCTCGGCCAGCGTCACGTGAACCTGGGCGGTCTCGGTCCACGCGTTCAGCCAATCGTCCCAACGCTCGATCGCGGCGGTCGTCCGCGCGAAGTCGTTGTAATCGATCCCGTTGGCGATGAAGCGCCCGGCCCAGTTGCGGATCGCCGCCTGCACCCGTTCGTCCGACACCATCAGCTCCTTGCACTCGTGGTCAGTCGCAGCTCGCGCGCGGCGTTCCCGCTGAGCGGCGCCCGCACGGCGTCCTCGCCCCGACCCGCCGCGGCAACGGTCTGGACCGGCTGGAGGTCGGCCATGTCAAATGGACGTCGACGGCGTTGAGCACTGGGCGGCGGCTACGTCGCTGCGCCCTCTGCGGCCACCGCTCCACCGAGGTAGAGCGCGCCGATCTCCGGATGCTCGAGCACCTCCCGCCCGGACCCGGTCAGCCGGATCATGCCGTTTTCCAGCACCACTCCGTGGGAGCTCAGCTTCAACCCGGCGCGCGCGTTCTGTTCGACCAACAGGATCGTCTTGCCCTGCGAGTTCATCAGCTCGATCATGTCGAACACCATGTGACGCGTCTGCGGATCGAGTCCCATCGACGGCTCGTCGAGCATGATCAGCTCCGGATCGAGCATCAGGCACCGCGCGAACTCCACCAGACGCTGCTGCCCGCCGGAGAGGCTGCCCGCCTTCTCGCCGGCCCGGTCACGCACAATCGGATACAGCTCTTCCACGGCCTTGAGGCGGGCCCGCACGACCGCGGCATCCTTGACGGTGAAGGCGCCCATCTCGACGTTCTCGCGCACCGTCATGTCGCCGAAGAGGCTGTGGGCCTGGGGTATCTGCGCGATCCCGCGCGCCAGGATCTGCTTCGGCGTGTGGCCTGAGACGAGATCGCCGGCGAACCGGATCTCGCCCTCACGAGGACGCAGCAGCCCGCTGATCGTCGCCATCAGGGTCGACTTCCCGGCGCCGTTGGGCCCGACGACGCACGTGATCCCGCCGCGCGGGACGTCGAGCGTCACCTGCTTGAGGATGTCACCGCCGCCATAGCCGGCCGTGACACCCTTGAGGCTGAGGAGCGACCGGTCGTCGCCGAGACGCTCGCGCGGTGGCGTCCGCACCGGCGTCACCGAGACGCCGCTGTGCTCATGCTGCCTCGCGTCCTCGGCGAGCTCGCGCTGCGTCTCCGGATCGTCCTCCCCGCCGAGGTAGGCGTCGAGCACCGCCGGGTCGGTCCGCACCTCGGCCGGGGTCCCGGAGATGAGGGCGCGGCCCTGGCTCAGGACGGTGATCCGCGAGCACAGGCCCATCACGAACTCCATGTTGTGCTCGACGACGAGGATCGTCTTCCCGGCGCGGTTCAGGTCCGTGATCCGATCGGCCAGGTGGCCGATCAGGGTCGGATTGACACCGCCCGCGGGCTCGTCGAGCAGCAGGATGGCGGGATCTGCCACCAGCAGCGACGCCAGCTCCAGCAGCTTGCGCTGGCCAAAGGAGAGATTGCCCGCCGGCTCGTGGGCCAGATGCGTGATCCCTACGAAATCCAGCAACTCCATCGCCCGCTTGCGCTCGCTCGCCGAACCGGCGAGGCGCATCACGCCCCGCAGCCAGCCCTCGCGGCGCTGCGTGGCGACGAGCATGTTCTCCAGGACCGTCAGGCGCGCGAACATCCGGGTCAGCTGGAAGGTCCGGCCGATGCCGAGCTTGAACACCCGGTCAGGCGGGGCGTTCGTGATCTCGGTGCCGTTGAAGTGGACCTGCCCCTGCTGGATCCGCTCGTAGCCGGTGATCACGTTGAACAGCGTCGTCTTGCCGCTCCCGTTGGGCCCGATGAGCCCGTTGATCTCCCCCTCGCGCACCTGGAGATCGCACAGGGACAGCGCGTGGACCCCGCCGTATGACTTCGAGACGCCGGTGACTTCGATCAGGTTGCTCATCGTGCGGCTCCCGCGACTCCGCCGGTGGAGACCTTCGTTTCGTGGCCGCCCGCCCGCGCGAGCTCTGCCTTGACACGCCGGCGTTCGAGTAACCCGGCGATCCCGGGGACCACCCCGCGCGGGAGCACCAGGATCACGGCCAGGAACAGCACTCCATAGGCGATCAGGTACGTGCCGTTGCCGGAGAACGTCTGGGTCAGGTACTGCTGGAGCGACTCGAGCACGAGCGCCCCCAGGAGCGGACCGACGATCGTGCCCAGCCCGCCGAGGAAGGCCATCAGCGCCAGCGACACGTCGAACAGCGGATCGAACGCGAACTGGGGATAGACCTGACCGACGAAATAGAAGTACAGGCCGCCGACCATTCCCACCGGGATGGCCGAGAGGACAAACGCGGTCAGCTTGACCCGCCGCGTCCTGACCCCAAGGCCGAGCGCGCGATCCTCGTCATCGCGGATGGCCAGCAGCTGGAGCCCGAAGCGCGACCTGCGCACCGCCCAGGACAGCAGCACGGTCGCGACCAGGATGATCGCCGCCACGTAGTAGAAGGGCTGGTTGTAGTTGGCGGCGGAGAAGGGAGCGAACGGCAGCGTGATCCCCGAGGTCCCACCGGTGAAGCCGAGGTTGAACGCGGCCAGCTGGAAGATGAAGAAGATCGCGATCGTCACCACCACGAACGTATGCCGGCGCGTCCGCAGCGCGATGAGTCCGACGGGAATCGCCATCAGCCCGGCGACGAGCCCGCCGAACGGCAGGAGCGCGAACACCGGCCACCCGCCGGCAACGTGCCAGTCCCGCGCCGCCAGCGCCACTGCGTAGCCGCCGCAGCCGAAGAACACGGCGTGGCCCAGGGCGAGGTAGCCCGAATAGCCGCTGAAGATGTTCCAGGCCGCCGTCGCGACCATGAACACCAGGGCGAAAATGGCGATCGACGTGGTCGTCGGGTCGGTGAACACCACCGGGAAGATCGCCAGTACGGCCAGAGCCGCGACGGTTGCGCCGATCACCAGACCGCGCCGCGGCACGACCGGACCATTGTCGGCCTGAGGCGCGGCGGCGTCCGGGCCGAGGTCGGTCGCGCTCATTGGGCCCGCACCGCCGCCCGGCCGAAGAGTCCCTGGGGACGGACTGACAGCACCACCACGAGCGCCGCGAAGAACACCAGTGGCGCCCAGGTCGGAGACCAGGCGACCGCGACGACGTCGTTGATCACCAGCATCAGGATGGCCGCTCCCATCGCGCCGCCGATGCTGCCCATGCCGCCGAGGATCACGATCGCCAGGAGACGGCTGATCAGGTCATAGCCGGTGTTGGGGTTGAACGCGTTGGTGGCGCCGAACACCATGCCGCCCACGGCGGTCACCGCCACGCCGATCCCCACCGAGATCGTCCGCACGCGATTGACCTCGATGCCGATCAGGTCCGCAGCGGTCCGGTTCTGCAGTGACGCCCGCACGGCTCGGCCGAACTTGGTGCGGTAGAGGACGTAGTACAGGACCGCCAGCAGCGCGATCGCCAGCGCGAAGCCGATCAGGTAGATGTCCGGCAGGTAGAAGCCGAACACGTGCACCGAGCTGTTGACGTAGGACGCCTGCAGCTGCTGATAGTCGACACCGAAGATCGCGGTCAGAGCCCCCTCGATCACGATCGCCACCGCATAGGTGACCAGGATCGACATCTGAGTCCGGTCCTGGTCGCGCAGGCGGCGCATGAAGCAGAACTCGATCGCCACCCCCAGCAGGAACATGGCGGGTACCGTGATCAGCAGCCCCGGCAGGAGACCGATCCCAACGTGCACAGACAGCTCGTAGCTGAGGTACGCGCCGAGGATGACCATGACCCCCTGTGCGATGTTGATGATGTCCATGACGCCGAAGATCAGCGTCAGACCGGCGGCCATGAGCGCATAGACGCCGCCGGTCAGGACCCCGTCGACGATCGCCTGCAGAAGTGCGGTGGACGACATCGAACCCTTACTTCCAGGCCGGCTTGGGATAGATGGGAGCGGAGGAGCCCGGCGTCGCGGTCGGGATCGACTGCACCAGGTTGCCATTCTGCCATTGGAAGGTCAGGGTCTTCTGTGCGGTGTTCTCACCGAGCGAGTCGAACGTGACCGGGCCCTGGACGCTGTCGAACGCGTGGCCGGAATGCAGGTAGCTGACGATCTTCGCGTTGTCGAGGCTGTGGGTGGCATTGACCGCCTGGGTCAGCACCTGTCCCACGGAGTAGGCCTCGGCGATGTCGGCGTTGACATCGGAGGGAGTGCCGCCGTACTTGGCGATGTACTCCTTGACCATCTGCTGGCTGTCGGCCTTCCGGAAGCCGCCATACCACCCGTTCGGCACGAAGATGCCGTTCTCGTTGCCGGCGCCGACGGCCTTGACGAACTGCGCCCCCTGGTCCGGGCCGGCGGTGGCGATGAACGCCTTGGGGTTGTAGTGCTGCTGGATGAAGGCGTGGGTGAACGCCGACACGGTGGGAACATCGACGGAGCCGAGCACGACGAGTTCGGCGTGGGTCGACGCCACCTGGCTCGCGATCGGCGTGTAGTCGGTCACCTCGGCAGGGAACACCTTGGTCAGCACGGTCTTTACGCCGGCGTTCTGGAGGATCGCCTGGGCCACGGGGATCTGCGGCTGGGTGAACGGGTCGTTCACGGTGGCGTACGCGGCGGTCTTGGGACGCTGCGAGGCGGGCAGCGACGCCACCCACTGCGCGAAGGTGACCAGGGCGTTCTTGACGGGGGTGGTGACGTCGAAGACGTTGTGCAGACCCTCGCCGAAGACGGATGGACCGCCGCCGGCGCCCTCGATGAACGCGTACCCGTAGCGGGCGGCGATCCGGGCCGACGGCACGGTCAGCAGCGTCGAATATGGGCCGACGACGAGCGGGTCATGGTTGGAGCCGATGAGCTTCTGGTAGTTGCTGACAACCTGGGAGGGGCTCGACGAGTCCGAGATGACGTCGAGCTGGATCTTGTGCCCCAGCAGCCCGCCGGCGCGGTTCTGGTCGGCCGCCCACAGCTGATAGCCGCGTTCAAAGGCCTGGCCGTCGGCGGCGAAGTCGCCGGACAGCGACAGGGAGGTTCCGATCGTGATGGGACCCTTTCCGGTGCTGCCGCCTCCCCCGCTACTGCTACCGCTCGACGAGCCGCCACAGGCCGCGATCACAGCCGTCGCCCCGAGCGCCGCCGAAGCTGTCACGAACTTCCGAAGGACCGTCATCTGGTCGTCTCCTCCACTCTCTCCTCGAACCGGGCAGCTCGAATCGGCCGCTCATTCAATCGTTTGCAAACCCTATCTCCAGGGTCGCTTGCGTGTCAACCGCAATCGTGTGCAGTGGACAAGATCTTTCCTTTGTTTTGGGTTAGCCCGCCTCGCTTGGTCGGCCCCCGGCGGGCTGCATGCGCGCCGGAGGGCGCCCTTGGTTGACAACCTCCCGGGTCGCCCAATAGCGTTTCGTGTTGCGAACGATTGCAACTCCCTCTCCTCCGGTCGCCGGTCTTTTAGCGCCGGCCGGGGGGTCACCTAGACTCAGCCCGGCTTGCCCAAAGCGACCCTTCAACCAGCGACCCACGAGGGGCTGGCGCCATCCGTCACCCTGCGCGAGGTGGCCGAGCATGCCGGCGTGCATCCGGCAACGGTATCTCGTGCGCTGAATCCCCAGACTCAGCAGATGGTCAGCGCGGACACGCTGCAGCGGGTCCTCCAGTCGGCGCGCGAGCTCAACTACCGAACGAACGCGATCGCCCGCAGCCTGCGCACCCAGCGCTCCCAGACCGTCGGCGTCGTGATCCCGGACATCGCCAACCCACTCTTCCCCCGGATCGTACGCGGCATCGACGACGCCCTCGAGGACGTTCGCTACGCGTCCCTGGTGACGTACACGGACGGTCGCGACGACCGCCTGCTCGAGCGTTTCGAGCTGCTGAGACAGCGGGGCGTCGACGGACTCCTCGTGGCCACGGCCCGCCACAACGATCCGCCTCTGGACATGCTGGTCGCGGCAGGCATTCCCGTCGTGCAGATCAACCGCCGCAGTCAGAACAAGGCGATCCCGTCCGTCACGCCTGATGACCGGGGCGGGATCCGGTCGGCGGTCGAGCTCCTCGCCGAGCTGGGGCACGAGCGGATCGCCCTGATGGCACCTCCCCAGACCCACAGCACCGGACGAGCGCGCATCGCCGGCTTCCGTTCGGCGATGCGACGTGCCCGGCTCGAGGTGCCGGCCGGGCTCGTGCAGTCGGCGCGGGCGGTCACGCTCGAGGAGGGAAGGCGGATCTGCACGTCGCTGCTCGACGCCCATCCTGACGTGACAGCGATCGTCGCCGGCAACGACCTGATGGCCCTCGGCTGTTACGACTCCCTGCGCGCCGCCGGACGGCGATGCCCGGACGACGTCTCCGTCATCGGCTTCAACGACATGCCCTTCGCCGAGCGCTTCGACCCGCCGCTGACCACGGTCAGGTTCGACCACTACGAGATGGGGGCCGCGGCAGTCGGCGTGCTGCTGCGGCGCCTGCGGGCAAGTGAAACGGAGTCGCCGGCCGCGCACCTGGAGTTGGAGACGCGGTTGGTGGTTCGCGGTTCCGCCGCGCCGCCACCGTAGGCGCGCCCCGGGTGGCGTAGTCCGAGGGTCGACCATGTCGCCACGCTAGCGGTCCCCGCCCGTCCGTCCGCCGCTGCCGCGCCCGCCCGCCGCAGCTGCCCCTGCCCGCCCACCGCGCCCGCCGCGCCCGCCCGCCGCCGCCGCCCGCCGCGCGCCCCGGCCCGCTGCAAACGTTCGCAGGCGGCGCACTGAATCCGCGCGGGGCAACCGTCCTCGAGAGTGAGCTTATGGCCCTATTTCGGCCGTTGCACCGATCTTCAGCATGCAGATCGCGCCAAATCGCGGCTCGGCCGGAAGGTCTGTCACCACGCGCACGCTGAGAGCCCCGCTTTTGCCCCAGTGGGTATCCGCTTCAGTGCCCCGGGTTCAGGCGCGGCCCGGCTGAGGCGCCCGGTGGGGCGGGGACGCGCCGAAACGACCCAGCCGCGGCTGACGGCACGCCGGCGATGGAGAGAGAGCCAGGCCTGGATCGCGCCGGGGACGGGGGCCCCGGTGCGCCGCGGGACGGGTCCCCCGGCCCGGGCTGGGCCCGGTCACACGTCCGCCCGCCGACAGGCTTTGGGGTTTGGGGGCTCACGCGTCCTATACACGAGTAATCCCCCAAACCCCCTCCCGGACACGTACCGTTACCGCTGACGACGAGGGGGAACGAACCGGAGAGCCCACATGCGCCAACAAGAGGCGCGACCCCAGCTTCTCACTGAAATCACCCAGCCCGCGGCTGATTTGGCGCGTAGTGCATCGTCCCCAGCCGGTCGATGCGCTCGTCAAGCTCCCGGGCTCGTCGCTGTGGCTCAGACGGATCCGCCGGAGGTGTCCGGCGCGGCGGCGGGAGTGGTGCTGGGGTCGGCTGTGGCGCCCGGATCGGTTGTCGCACCCGGATCCGCCGTTGCACCCGGATCGGTTGTCGCACCCGGATCGGCCGTTGCACCCGGATCGGTTGTGGCGGCCGGATCAGCCAAGGCGGCCGGATCGGCGGATGCGGCCGGATCGGCCACGGCGGCCGGATCGGCCGTGGCGGCATGGGCCACCAAGGCACCCGACGCGGGCGGGGTGCCCGAGCCGGTGGTGGTACCCGACGTGCCTGAGCCGGTGGTCGTGCCGGTCGATCCGCTCGATGACCCGGTGTCGGTCGTCGTTGTCGAGGGATCCGCCGGTGCCGCGGAGGCCGGCGCCGCCGTGGTCGACGCCGGAGCCGTGGTCGACGCCGGAGCCGTGGACGCCGTCGAAGCCGGCGGCGTCGTGGTAGCCGCGGGGACGGCTGCACCCGCGGGCGCCGGGGCCGCGGTCGCACCCGCGGGCGCGGTGGATCCGGCCGCGTCCGGCGTGGTCGTGTCATTGGACGCGTCCCCGCTGGGGGTTGCGACTGTGCCGGTCGGCGTGGTCGCGCCCGGCGGGCTCGAGGCGCCTGCCGGGGTGCTCGTGGCCGCCGTCGGTGAAGCACTCGTCGGCGTGGTCGAAGCGGACGCCGTCGAGGCGTCCGTCGGCGTCGTGCTCGCGGCGGGCGGTGCGCTCGCCTGTCCCGGCGCCGTTTGCGCCGACCCCGTCTGGGCCGTTGCCGGCGGCGTGGCGGTCCCCACGACGGTGGTGGCGCTCCCGGCGGCGGCCGCGGCGGCCGACGATGCCGAGGACGGGAGCGGACGCGAGGCCGTAGCCACGGCTGGAGGTGGCGCCGGCGGGACTGGGGCTGCGTGGGTGGGGCCCAGGACGCCCGCGGCGATCGCCACGGCGGCGACGACCTTTGTCGCGATAGCGGTCGAGCCGGCTCCCTCCAGTCCGCCGACCACGGCAAGCTCGGCACTCGCGCCGACGAGGGTGCCGGCCAGTCCGGCACCGGGCGCCGCCGCAGCCACGCCGACGCCGATGGCGCCCACACTGCCTGCCGCGCCTGCCGCGCCTACCGCACCCACCGTTGAGGCGCCGACGCTCGCAGCGCCGACCCCCGCCGCGGTGCCGACTCCGGCGACGCCGGGACCGAGCGCGCCGGCGCCGGCGGCGACCGCGCCGGTCGCCCCGGCGCCACCGGCCGCCGTTCCGCCGGCGGCCCCGGTCGTCAGAACCGCCCCGCCTCCGCCCGCGCCGATTCCCGCGGCGATGCCGGCGTGGTGGCCGAGAGCCGAGCCGAGCACCGTCGCCTTCAGCTCGCCGATCAGCGCGACCGACGGGACGAGCGCGCAGGCGGCGTGCTGCCGGCGCACCTCGGCCTCGAAAGCCGCACAGCCCGGACAGCGATCGATGTGCGCCCGCGTCCGGCTCCGGGCCAGGACCTTGCCCCGCACGGTTGCGATGCGCTCCCGGATCTCGATGCACGAGCTATCCCGGGCCTGCCGGCCCCGCACGAGGCCCTTGCGGGCCTGGAAGATGAGCGCCTTGACCTTGGCCGGGCGGACGCCCAGCACGGCCGCGATCTCGGTGTGCGAATGATCCCCGAGCTCGAACAGCACGAGCGCCGACCGCTGGTCGACCGGCAGCCTCTGCATGTCCTCGACGATCTCGCGCAACTCCTCGCGCCGCTCGAACCGTTCCACGGGGCCGTCCGGGCACAGATGGTGGTCGGTGAGCACCTCGTCGAAGGCGACCGGAGTACGCCGCGAACGGAGCACGGACAGACAGCGGTTGCGAGCGATCGCGAACAGCCACGGCCGCAGCGCGATGTTGTTCTCACCGCCTCGCAAGACGCGGTAGGCGGACACGAAGGTCAGCTGGAGCGCATCCTCGGCCTCTTCGCGACTCCCCAGCATGTGGACGCAGAAACCCAGGATCCGGGCTGCGTAGCGATCGTAGATGGCCTCGAACGCGCCCTCGTCGCCGGCCTGCGCCTGGTAGACGAGGTCATCGTCGCTTCGGACCACGGATGCACGGCGATCAACGACCCACCGGCGGTCAGCTACTTCTGCGCTTGCCCCCATGCGCAAAGTATGCGCCTCATGACAAGCGGCGTCCAGCCGCGGATTCGTCGAGCGACCGGCCCCGCTCCGCGGGCTGTCCGATACGGAACAAAAACGTTGCCAGCGGGGTGACCCGGGGCTAAACTGGGGGCAACCGGTGGCTCGCTCGCCCCCTGCGGGTCCTTACCGGTAGGCCCCAGCCAACGGGGCTGGCGAGGCGCCCCGAAGGGGCCGGCGAGGCGCCCCGGGGGGCGGCTCCCCGGGGCGCTAGCAGCCGTTCCGATTACGCTGTGCCCCCACGACCCACGCCATCGAGCGGCGGCTCTACCTCGATGAACGCCGGGCGAGGCAAAAGGTTGGCCGAGCTGCGTCACGGGGTTGGCGTCGGAACGCTCGGGGACAATGTCGCCACACATGACCTCAGGAGGACTGCATGCCGGTTGGCAAGGCGCGTGCGGCGACGGCCGGCAGCGCGGGTGATGAGTACCGCCTCGTCGTTCCGTGCCTCACGGCGATCGACGAAGCGAGCATCAAAGCTCATCTCCTTCGGGACCAGTTCTTCTGGCTTGACCTGACCGCGCCGGGACACGACGACGTCGCGGCGCTCGGCAGGCTCTTCGGCTTCCACCCACTCGCGCTCGAGGACACCGAGCATTTCGGCCAGCGTCCGAAGCTCGACAATTACGGCGATCACGTCTACCTGGTCTTCTACGGGGCGTGGCGCCCCCGCGGCGACGATCCTGAGCAGCTCTGCGAGGTTCACCTGTTCATCTCCGGGAAATACCTCGTCACGGTCCATCGCGATCCGCTGCCGCCGCTCGACGAGCAGCGGGCCCAGCTGGACGGCCGCGTGCTCCACAGCGAGCAGTTTCTGCTGTACAGGGTCCTGGATGCGCTGACCGACAGCTTCTTCCCGTGGCTCTCCGACATGGATGAAGAGATCGACAACCTGGAGGAGTCCGTCCTGGCGAGCCCCAACGAGCACCAGCTCGAGCGCCTGTTCGGGCTCAAGCGGCAGCTCGTGGCGATGCGCAAGGTCATCACCCCGCAGCGTGACCTGTTCGCGCGGTCCGTCGACGAGATCGCCGAGCTTCCCGGCCTCGAGCTCGACGAGCGCGACTACTTCCGCGACGTGTATGACCACCTGATCCGCATCAGCGATCTCATCGATTCCTACCGCGACCTACTTTCCGGTGCCACGGACCTGTATCTCTCGACCGTCAGCAACCGCCAGAACGAGGTGATGAAGCAGTTGACCGTGATCGCGACGATCTTCCTTCCGCTCGCGTTCATCACCGGGTTCTTCGGTCAGAACTTCGGTTTCATGGTCAACCATCTGATCGCCAGGACCTGGACGTTCTGGGTCATCGGAATTGGCAGCATGGTGGCCACGTGCATCGGCCTCCTGATCTTCTTCCGGCGCAAGGGATGGGTCTGAACGAGATGGCCGACGAACGCCGGCAGCGGCTGGAGGAGCTCGTCGCACCGTTTCGCGTGACGCCCGGCTCGACGGTCACGCTTGGTGAGGACTTCGACCCGTCGTTCAAGGCCGGCATGAAGAAGCAGGCGGGCGTCGCCATGCTCGCCGACAACACGCGCCTGCTTTCGGAGTATCAGACGCGCCTGGCGGCCCAGGGAACTTGGGGGCTTCTCATGATCTGCAGCAAGGTCCCGTCGGCCGAGGAGCTGAGCCACGACTATCTCTGGCGCTATTCCGGGCGCCTGCCGGCCCGTGGCGAGATCGGCATCTTCAATCGTTCCCAGTACGAGGAGGTGCTCGTCGTTCGCGTCCACCCGGAGCACCTCGACCGCCAGCGGCTACCGCATGGCGCGACGCGAGGCGACGTCTGGCACCGACGCTATCGCGAGATCAACGACTGGGAGCGGTACCTGAGCGACAACGGCTTCCGGATCGTCAAGCTGTTTCCTCAACCTCTCGCGGGAGGAGCAGCGGTTGCGCCTGCTGCGCCGCCTCGATCGGCCGGACCGCAACTGGAAGTTCTCGTCCGCCGACATCGCCGAACGGGCGCGCTGGGACGACTACCAGAAGGCGTTCTCCGAGATGCTGTCGCACACGAGCACCGAGTGGGCGCCGTGGTACGTGATTCCGGCCGATCGCAAGTGGTTCGCCCGGCTGGGCGCGGGGACCGTGCTGCTCCGCGCCCTGATGAAGATCGACCCGCACTTCCCGGTGCTCGGCGTGCGCGAGCGGGAGGAGCTCCGTACGTCCCGGGCCGCCCTCGAGGCCCAGGCGCCTACAGGCGCGGCGCCGGACCCGTCGGCGCCGGAGCGCGACTGACGGTCAGCGGAACGAGTCGGCCGTCACCCGGTCGACCTCCGTCACCGCGTCGGCCGGGATCCCGGCACGACGGGCGGCGGTGATGATCGCGTCTGGACTCGGCGCCTCGTAGAGACAGTACGAGCGATGCCGGTCGGCGCTCAGGAAGGAGAACAGCCAGTTGACCCCCTCGTCGGCGTTGATCTCCTCGATCAGGCGGACGTCCTCGCTCGTCATCTCGAGCTGCTCGGCGAACCGGCGCTCGATCAGATACACGGGCATGGGGCGATCCTACCGCGGGGTCTCTTTCGCCACCAGGGCATTTCGGTGGGCGTAGCCGGCGGCCTCGGTGCGATTCGCGGCGCCCGTCTTGCGCAGGATGCTGCGGACGTGGTTGGCGACGGTGTGCCCGCTGATGCAAAGCTCTTCTCCGATCTCCCGGTTGCTGAGCCCGGCGGCGACCAGCCGCAGGATCTCGACCTCGCGCCATGACAGGCCGTCCGGAGGCGAGTTGACCGGCTCCAGGTGAGCACCGAGGGCGCGCGCCCGGGTGAGGAGCCCCGGGATCCCGATTCTGCCCGCCAAGCTCGCCGCCTCCGACAACAGCTCGGGCGCCCGCCGCGCGTCATCGGTGCCGCCCCGCATCCGCAGCGTTCGCCCGTAGCCATACAGGGTGTGCGCGGTCCAGGTCGCCGCGCCCATCCGCCGGTTGATCCCCAGAGCCCGCTCGAAGTGCTCAATCGCGCGGTCGTGCTCGCCGAGGGTCGCGGCGAGGAGGCCGAGGAAGCGGTCGGCCGCGCCGTAGCAGGCCACGCCGTGCCCGACGACGACGTTGCCGCCTGACAGGGGCTCGAGCTCGGCGTACACGAGCCCCGCCAATTCCTCGTCGCCGACGATCGCGCAGGCGTCGGCGAGGTAGGTCAGCGACGCGACCCACAGCGACGAGCGAAGCTGGTCGAACCCCTCCCGGCGAACTCGATCGAGCTCCCGGCGTGCCTCCGCCTCCATTCCCAGCTCGGCGAGAAGCACGGCGAACCCCGGCCGCCACGCACCGGCTGAGCTCTCGGCGCGTGCCAGCACCCGCGCGGCCGCCGCCAGCTCCGCCAGTCGCCCCTGCTCGCGGCGGATGCCGAACATCTGGATCCCGTAGATGCCGGAGGCGGCGCGACCCGTCAGCAGGCGGCTCCACTCGTGAGAGCGGCGAGCCGCGGCCTCCGCCTCGGCGAGGTCCCCGCTGCACAGGGCGAGAGTCGAGGCGTAGTGCTCGGCCACATGCAGCGGGAACGGCTGGCGCACGCGAGCCGCCAGCTCGTGCACGACGCTGAGCTCGCGCGCGGCGGCGGCGAGATCGCCGAGCGCGATCAGTCCGGCCACCCGCCACTCCATCGCCTCCGCCTGAAGGTCTCTCTCCCCCAGCTCCTCCGCCAGCTCGATTGCCTCCGTCAGCATCTCCAGCGTGCGCTGAAGACTGCTCTCGGCGTGCGACCAGTAGGAGCGCATGAGCACGGTCGCCAGCCCCAACCGGTCACCGAGGCGCCGGGCCATGCCGATCGCCTGGCGCTCGGCGACCGAGCTCCGGCCATAGTCACCGAGGAACGCGTGGGCCCGGCTCAGCCCAGCGAGCAACCTGACCCGCAGCTCCGAGTCATCCGGACCGAGCGCTCGTGATGCTTCCTCGAGCAGCTCCACGGAACCCTCGTCGGTGATCCCCGGACGCCAGCACGCCTCCTCGAATCCGATCGCCGCCGTCGCCAGCAGTTCGGCGTCGCGAAGCTCGCGGGCAATCTGAGCCGCGGAGCGGAAGGCGACCATGGCGTCGTCGGACCGTCCGGCACGGAAGCGGGCAGTGCCCAGCTCCAGCTGCGTCTGCGCCCGGCGCCCGGCGTCGGTGATGCCGAGCTCGAGGGCTGCGGAGAAGCGGGCGTCGGCGTCGTCGAAGTCGAGCGCTCTCAGGGCAGCTCGCCCCGCCAGGATCGAATACTCGATCGCCCGCCGCGGCCCGTCGATCGAACCCGCAGCGCCGAAGTGGTACGCGAGCTCCGCGAGCTTGCCCCCGTCCCCCTGCTGATATCTGCGCTCCAGCCAGTCGCCGACGCGGAGGTGGAGCTCCGTACGTCGCAGCGCGGAGAGCCGGTCGTAGAGCGCACGCCGGACGAGCTCGTGCGTGAAGCGGAAGGCGAGCCGGCGCGACGGCACCTCCTGGATCATCCCGTGCGAGATCGCCTGCTCCAACGCCGCGTGGAGGTCCGGTTCGGCGGCGCCGACGAGCGATACCACCGGCAGGTCGAATTCCAACCCCGCGACGGCGGCGAATTCCAGCATCGACGTCGTCGTCGGATCCAGCCGCAGAAGACGCTGGGCGACGACCTCGCGCACCCCCTCGGGACTGCCGATCGCCGACAGCGCCGCGAACAACCCGGCGCCATCGGCCGAGCCCGCGGTGAACTCGCAGTCGAGCAGACTCCGCCACAGCTCGGTGATCAGGAAGGCGTTGCCCCCGGTCAGGTCGTGCAGGACGGCCCCGGTCTGCGTCGCATCAGCCCCACGCGCGCCGCCTCCGGCCACCTGGACGAACTCGGTGATCTCCGCCGCGCTGAGCCCAGCCAGCCGGAGCCGGACGGCACCCTCGGCGCGGCGTAGGTCGGCAAGTGCCGCCGCCAGGCCATCCGGGATCTCCGCCTCCGTATCCCGAAAGGTCGTGATCAGGAGCGCACGCGCGTCCGCGGCGCCCCGGGCCAGGTGGCGGAGCAGCAGGAGCGTCGGCGCGTCGGCCCAGTGCCCGTCCTCGATCACGATGACGAGGGGGACCTGCCGTCCGGCCGCGGCGAGCAGATCCGCCACCGCGCTGTGCAAGCGGTGGCGCTCGGTGTCCGGATCGGCCGCCACCGGTGCCTTCACCCCGGTCAGCCGGCTCGCCAGATCCGGCAACATCCGGGCCAGTTCGCCGCCGACTGCACCGAGCACGTCGTCCAGGGTCTGATGATCGGTCCGCCGCACCAACTGCTCGAGCACCTCGGCGAATGGCCCGTATGGGCGCCGCACGACGGGGTCGCAGGCGCCGTAGAGAACCAGCGCGCCGGCCGTGAATGCCTCGTGGGCGAACTCGCGGACGAGCCGGCTCTTGCCGCTGCCCGCCTCGCCGCCGATGAGCGCGTACCGGAGGCCCTCGCCGTCAGCGAGAGGGAGGAGCGCGCGGAGTGTCGCCAGCTCGCGCGAGCGTCCGGCGAACGGGAACGACGGTGTCAGGCGAAGCTGACCTGGAAGCTGTGGCATGGGCAGCCGTGGGGACCCCGGTAGTCAGATCTGATCATGCCACGCTCCCACTGGTCGATCCAGGGGCCGCCAAAAGTGGGTCAGACCGAGTCATGACAGAGCCGGGCGCGAGCCGTACGGTCAGCGAACGGTCCGCTGGACCCGCTGACCACAACCCACCGGGGGAGCCTTCGATGACAGCCACAGCATCTCTCACTGACGCCGCGCGGCGCGACCTCGCCGCGCTCGGCACCCGTCTCATTGGACCGGGCGATTCCGGCTATGACGACGCGCGGGCGGTCCACAACGCGATGATCAACCGCCATCCGGCCCTGATCGTGCGGTGCCTCAATCCCGACGAGGTTGCCAGGACGATCGCCATCGCACGTGAGCACGGCGCTCCGATCGCCGTTCGCGGTGGCGGCCACAACGGCGGTGGCCTGGGGGTCGTCGACGACGGGGTGGTCATCGACCTGTCCGGAATGAACGAGATCACGATCGATGACGAGTCCCAGACCATCTCCGTCGGCGGCGGATGCACCTGGGGACAGGTCGATCGCGTGACGGCCGAGCACGGGTGCGTCGTTCCCTCCGGCATCATCTCGACGACCGGCGTCGGCGGCCTGACGCTGGGCGGCGGCCTGGGGCACCTGACCCGCCGGTTCGGCCTGACCGTCGACAGCCTGCTCGGGGCTGATCTCGTGCTCGCCGACGGGTCGCAGGTTCGCGCCGACGCCGAGGAGAACCCCGACCTGTTCTGGGGACTGCGCGGCGGTGGCGGCAACTTCGGCGTCGTCACGGCCTTTCACTTCGCGACCCATCCCCTCGGCGCCACGGTGATGGCGGGGCCGACGTTCTGGCCAATGGAGCAGCTGCCTGAGGTGATGCGCTTCTACCGGGAGTTCCTCCCCGCCGCTCCCAGCAAGCTCAGCGGCTTCTTCGCGACGATGACCGTCCCACCGGTCGAGCTCTTCCCGGAGGAGCTGCACATGCGCAAGGTGTGCGGGATCTTCTGGTGCATCGACGGCTCCGAGGCGGACGCCGCCGAGCTGCTCGCGCCGGTCCACGAGGTGGGCACCCCACTGTTGCACGGCGTTGGCCCGGTCCCCCATCCGGTGTTGCAGAGCCTCTTCGACGGGCTCTACACCAAGGGGCTGCAGTGCTACTGGCGGGCAGACTTCGTCAACGAACTGTCCGACGAGCTGATCGAGCGCCACCTCGAGTGGTCCCAGAAGCTGCCGAGCATGCACTCGACGATGCACATGTATCCCATCGACGGCGCGGCACACGACGTCGGCCAGGCCGACACCGCGTTCAGCTACCGCGACGCCCAGTGGGCCGAGGTCATCTTCGGCGTCGATCCGGACCCGGCCCGGGCCGGAGAGCTGCGTGACTGGTGCGTCGGCTATTGGGATGCGACCCACCCGTACTCGGCCGGCGGCGCGTATGTCAACTTCATGATGGACGAGGGGCAGGAACGAGTCAGGGCCACCTACCGGGGCAACTACGACCGCCTCGCGCGGGTCAAGGCGCAGTACGACCCGCACAACGTGTTCCGGGTCAACCAGAACATCCGCCCGTCGGCGCGCGCGTAGCGCGGTCGCGGTGGATCGTTCCGGTCGGGCCACCGGAACGGTCGGAGCGGCGCTGCCACCGAATGAGGGCGTCGGTGGTGGCGTCGTCGCGTCCGCGGTGACGTCCACGGTCTACGCGGCGAGCGCCGGCTCGAGTTCGGCCGCCGGCTCGAATTCGCTCGCGATGCGCTCGAGTGCGGCCCGTAGCGCGCCGGCAGCGAGCAGCGCATCGGTCGCCCGGGCGAGGATGCGACCCACCAGACCAGTGCCGGCGACGCCGATCGACGCCCGCAGGGTGCTCCCATCAGGAGCGGCGCTGACGACATACTCGACGTCGATCCGGATGGGTCCGTTGGCGGTCAGCGACAGCCGGCCGTCTCCGGCCTCCCCCACCTGGACCACGAATTCGGCGACTCGACCGGCCAGGTCACCGCGGACCCGTACCCGGTCCCCGGCACGCAGGCGGGCGCCGGTGAAGCCGACGAGGGTGAACGGCAGCGGCGACCAGCGCGCGATTGAGCTCGGCTCGGTCAGCAGGTCCAGGACGGCGTTCGGCGCCCCGCTGCATGTGGTCTGTGTCATCCAGGTCGACATATCCGCTCCCTCGTGGCGGATCCTGACGCGACCCCACCCCAGTCGCTGCGTAATCTGAGACATTCGCAGGCCGGGATCGATCACAGACGTCGCAGTTTCACGAGGTCCGGCGAGCGCCCCGGCATGATGGAGCCTGCATCACGTCTTCGGCGACGCCAGGAGAGAAGTGGCTACACGAACACAGGGCGCAATCGAGCGGGAGAAGCGGCTCGCAGCCGAGGCGGCGGCTCAGTTCGTCGAGAGCGGAATGGTCATAGGGCTCGGAACCGGCTCGACGGTTGCCTACCTGCTGCCGGCGCTCGCCGACCGGGGGGTCGATCTGCGGTGTGTGGCGACGTCACCCGCCACCGCGGATGCGGCGGCGAGGCTGGGGCTGACCATCGTGTCGTTTGAAGGTCCCGACGCGCCCGTGCGGTTGGACGTCGCGATCGACGGGGCCGACCAGGTCGACCCGGCCGGATGGCTCATCAAAGGCGGCGGCGGAGCCCACACACGTGAGAAGGCCGTCGCGGCGGCCGCGGACCGCTTCATCGTCATCGTCTCCTCGAACAAGCTCGTCGACCGCCTATCGCCGCCCGTCCCGCTGGAGCTCGAGCAATTCGGACTTGCCGCCACCCTGGCGCGCCTGGAGACGGTGCGGCTGCGCGCTGCGCCGCCCAGCCCGGACGACGGCGTGATCGCCGACTATCTCGGCGACTTCGAGAACGCCGGACTGCTCGCCGCGGAGCTGTCGGCGGCAACGGGTGTCGTGGAGCACGGGCTGTTTCCCGCCGCGATGGTTTCCGATGTGCTCGTCGGACGCGGGGATCGCGTCGAGCGCATCGCACCCGTGACCGCCGGAGACTGATCGCCGATGAGAACGCACCGACCGAAAGCGAGCCAATGACTTCGAACGCGACGCCGGCCGACCAGGTGGTGACGAAGCTCAGCGCCTCGTCGGTCGAGGACACCGTCGCTCGCCTCTCCGGGGTGGTGGCGGCGAAGGGAATGAAGCTCTTTGCCGTGATCGATCACAGCGGTGAGGCCCGCGCTGCCGGGCTCGAGCTGCGCGATACCAAGCTGGTCATCTTCGGCAGCCCCCAGGCGGGCACACCGGTGATGGACGCCGCGCCGCTTGCGGCGCTCGATCTGCCGCTCAAGGTGCTCGTCTGGGCCGACGGGGATCAGACGAAGCTCAGCTACACGTCGCCGGCGGCGCTTGCCGCCCGCTACGGCCTCAGCGACGAGCTGGCGG
Organism: Solirubrobacteraceae bacterium; assembly: GCA_035551695.1. Lineage (GTDB taxonomy): Bacteria > Actinomycetota > Thermoleophilia > Solirubrobacterales > Solirubrobacteraceae > Palsa-465. Next base: position 74,906 of record DASZMU010000019.1, on the reverse strand, counting down.
GCCGCCTCGCCGGGATCAACGCGATCACGGACGCCGTGGTGTCACCGTAGACGAGGTTCGGCTTCGCCGTGCAACCCGCTAGGCGATGAGCCCCAGCCGCATCGCCTTGGCGACCGCGGCGGCCCGGTCTCGCACCTCGAGCTTCTCGTAGATGTGCTCGAAGTGGGTGCGCACGGTCGCCGCGCTCACCACCAGCTCGGCCGCGATCATCGGACCGTTGCAGCCCGTGGCGGCGAGGTCCAGCACCTCCAGCTCCCGCGGCGTCAGCGGCGCGGCGAGCTCCGGGCCAAACGGATCTGCGTCGCCGAGCAACTCGGTGTCCGGCCACTCGGCCGGGGCGAAGGCGATCAGGTGCAGGCCCGGCAGCGCCTTGGCGAGCGCGTAGTAGGTGATGTCCAGGAAGGTTCCATCGGGAGCGGCGACCTGGTGCGGTCCGGCGACCCACCCTGTCTCCATCAGCCGGCTCCAGGCCTCGAGCATGACCGGGGCCTGGTGGTCGGCCGTCAGGTCGTCGATGCGCATGCGGCGGAGTTCGTCCAAGCACAGCCGGAACAGGAGCCGGGCCGGGGTATTGACGTGGACATGGCGACGATCGTCGTCGACGAGCACCATCGGTACCGAGGAGCGCTCGAACATCCCGCTCAGCCGGCGCGGATGGCCGAGCGCGCTGAAGATCACCTCGGCGTATGCCTCCGCCCAACGGGGCATATCTACCGATCGGTCCTGGAACGCGGCGTGCGTCAGGAATGGGGGGTGCGTCAATTGAGACACTCTCAGGCCGCCTTATAGCAGTCGAGCTGAAGAGGGGGATCGCCGGCCACCGTCCAACCGCGCGCCATCGGCCAGGGGGAGGTTGAGGTACCGAGCACCGGCGACGACATCGGCGTTGGCACCCGGGGCAGGGCCGCGCGGAGCGGCCTCGGCTGGAGCCGCGAAACGTGATCAAATCGGTGAATCGTCGTATTGCCTCGCCGAGGCAACGTCTGAACACTTCCCCCGGATGCTGGCGACCAGGGGGCACGGATTGCCGTTGCGACGATCACGACGATCGCGGTGGTGAGCCGGGCCCGCGCCCGGGCGGTCCAGCGTACGAGTCGGCCGCCTGCCGGCCTATTGACCTAAGGGGCCGTCGGCCCTCAAGACGTCGGGGAACTGCGCCCCCACTTCCCCGACCAAGCCCCGGGGCGATCCGGAGGGATTCGGGTCGCTCCGGGGCGCCTTTTTTGACTTGGCCGGTCCGTCAGCGACGCGCGCCGGTCTCGTCGGCGTCAGCGCCGCGCCGGGCGTCGGCGGGGAACCTTGCCGCCGGCATCGGTGATCGCCGTCTTCAGACGGTCCGGCCGGTAGCCCGGCTCGATGATCTCGGACACCTCCAGACCGGTGCGCGCGAGATGGCTGGCGAGCAGACCGGCGCTCTCGTCACGCTTGCCGGCCTTGCAGGCGTCGAGGATCTCCCGGTGACCGGCGGTCGCCCACGCGCTCGGCCCGTAGCCGATGTGCAGGCGCCGGTAGCGCTCGGAATGGTCGAAGAGCTGACCGAGCAGCTCGTTGACGCGCTCACCCGCTCGCGCCGTCAGCGCCCGGTGAAAGTCGCGGTGGGGCACGACCCAGCGGCGATAGTCCTTCGCCTGGGCGTAGTGGGCCATCTCCGCCATGTGCCCTTCGAGCCCGGCCAGGTCCTCCGGGGTCATCAGCGGCACCGAGAGGCGAAGTGCCTCGGCCTCCAGGGTGACGCGCATGACGTACAGCTCCTCGAGATCGGAGGCCGTCATCGGCGCCACCCGCACACGGCGATTCGGCTCGGCGTCGACAAGCCCCTCGCCCTGGAGCATCCGGAGCGCCTCGCGCAGCGGCGTGCGGCTGATGCCGAGCTCCTCGGCGAGCGCGACCTGGGACATCACGGCCCCCGGAGCGAGCTCGCCGTCGAGGATGGCGGTGCGGATGCGGTCGTAGACGTCTTCGGTGTTCTGGCCGTTCTCTGCCATCTGTCCTCAGGCTCCCAGCATGCTGTAGCCGCCGTCGGCGATCATCGTGCCCGTGATGTCAACCGCGAGCACGTGGTCGATCGCCTCCTCGGTGACCACGGTCCAGGACGCCTGACCGGATGCCATGTCGCCGAAGCCCGTGCCCGCTCCGGTGACCATGAACTTCCTGTCCTCGAACCCGCGCTCCATCAGTCCTTCTTTCGTTTGTTGGTGGTCCCGCCGTACGTACGGTGCAGGCCACTTAGACGATCGTTCGTCCGCCGTCGATGTACAGGATCTGTCCGGTGATGAAGCTGGCGTGCGGTGAGCATAGGAACAGCACCGGTCCGACCACCTCCTCCAGCCGGCCGAAGCGCTCAGCCGGGATCAGGTCGATGAGCGTCTGCCGGGTCTCCGGGTGGCTCGCCAGGTAGTCACGCGTCAGCGCGGTGTCCATGTAACCCGGGGCGACCGCGTTGACGGTCACGCCGTGCGGCGCGTACTCGTGAGCGATCACTCGGGTGAGCTGGTTGATCGCGCCCTTGCTCGCCGCATACGGCCCGTGGCGCTTGTGTCCGCTGCGACCGGCCACCGACGAGAACATCACAATCCGCCCCCAGCCCTGCTCGCGCATCCCCACGGCCGCCTCGGTGGCGGTGTGGAAGGCGCTGGTCAGGTTGACGGCGATGATGCGGTCCCATTCGTCGGCGCGATAGTTCTCGATCGGCTTGCGGTCGTTGATCCCGACGCAGTGCACGAAGACATCGAGACCGCCCAGCTGCTTGCGGATGCTCGCCACGGCGGCGCGCGCCCCGTCGGCGCTGCTCAGGTCCGCCGGCAAGCGGGCGCTCACCCGCCCGTCCAGCTCGTCGAGCGCCTCGGCGCTGATGTCGATGACGCCGACCTCGGCGCCCGCATCGAGCAGGCCGCCGAGGACCGCGGCGCCGAGCGTGCCCGCACCGCCCGCCACCAGCGCGCGGCGCCCATCCAGCCCGAGCCAGTCAGGCACTCGGCGGGGCCTCGCGGTGGGTGAACACGTTCAAGCTGACCGCGCCCGGCGCGGGCACCGTCGCCGAATGCGGGGTACCGCCTGGCAGCGTCGCCAGCTGTCCGGCGGACAGGCGAACGGGCCGGCCATCGACGACGAAGTCGATGACCCCCTCCAGGACAGTGGTGATCTGGTCCTGAGGGTGGCGGTGCTCCTCCCAGCTGGTGCCCGGGCCGTATCGGTACATCGTGGCCGTGAGCTGCGGCGTGTGGACGGTCGATCCGAAGATCCCGGGGCGGACTTCGGCAAACTCACGCTCGTCCCAATCGATCTTCTGCGCATCGTTCACGGTCCGCATTATTGCATACAGTTCGGCGATTCGTCCACACTCTGACGTGCACCGTCTTCACCGCGGATTCGAGGTAGACCTCAGGCGGCCGGGAACTCCCCCGCGGGGTGGAAGAACGTCTTGGGGATGATCGGCGCCCGCAGGGTGACCTCCTCCAGGCCGTCCTCGCGGCCGGTCTCAGCCACCTCGCCCGCCCAGCTCGACGTAGCGCCGCATCGTGGGCACGTCGAGCTCGACGACCGTCTCCCCCACCACGCGGCCCACCCGGCCGTCGTCGTACGTCACCAGTCTCATGCGTCCTCGCTTTCGCCGCTTTCGGTGCCGCAGCCGGGCTGCCGTGCAACCGGGAGAGCGCATCATAGACAGTTCCTCAAACTGTATGCAAGTTGCCCTGCGAGATGTAGTTCGCCCTGATGCGGTCAGCGACGCAGCAGAGGCCCCGGTGCCTCGAGCGCGGCGCCGCCAACCGCGGCCCCCAGCTGCAGCACGAGCCAGATCCGGTCCGGATCGAGGAGCAGCTCCGGCTGACGCAGCACGTCGCCGTCGATCACGGCCAGGTCGGCGAGCCTGCCCGGCTGCACCGTCCCGATGTGCTCCTGCAAGCCGATCGCCTCGGCGGCGACCCCGGTTGCGCTTCGCAGCGCCTCCGATGGGCTCAGCCCGTGGTGGACCATCCGAACGAGCTCCAGCGCGGTGTCGTTCCCCCTCAGCCCGTCGCGGTCCGAACCGAGCGCGATCTTGACGCCGGCCTCACGCGCCGCGCGCATGCTGCGGGTGCCCTCGTCCAGGTTGTGGTGTGCGAGGGCAACGAGGCCGGGCAGCATGTCCGGGTTTGCCGTCGCCTGCGCCGGATCGACGGCCTCGCCGAGACCGGCCATCCAGTAATAGCCGCTGAGCGTCGGCACCAGCACCTGCCCGCGCGTCGCCATGCGCTCCAGCAGGTCCGGCCTCTGGTTGAGATACATCCCGTGCTCGATCGTGTCGATGCCGTGCTCGATCGCCGCCGCGGTACCGTCCAGGCCCTCCGCGTGAGCGGCCACCTTGACCCCCATGCGATGGGATTCCTCGACGAGGGCGGCGAGCTCGGCATCGGTCAGCTGCGTCGGCTCGGGATCCTCGAGCTCGTTGGACCGGGCTCCGGTCGTCATCACCTTGATGAAGTCCGCCCCGTCGCGAAGCTGTTCCCGGACCGCCTTGCGGATCTCGTCAGGACCGTCAGCCTCGCGGTACATGGCGCCGTAGAAGCGTCCGCCGGGAGCCGTCGCGGAGATGATCAAGCCGCAGGTCAGCAGCCGCGGACCGCGAAACGCCCCATAACGCATCGCCTGCCGGGCCTCCTGCGGCTGCCGGCTCTGACCGCCGACGTTGCGCAGCGTCGTCACGCCCATGCGCAGCGCTTCCCTCAGGTCGGCCTGCAGAAAATGGGCGGCGGTTCCGGGCAGGATCGCCTCGGCGCCATGCTCCGGGTGTGGTTCTCGCGCCTGCGCATGCACGTGGATGTTGATCAGGCCCGGGATCAGCATGCGCCCGCCGAGGTCGAGGATCTCGGCGCCGTCAGGCGGCGCGTCGCCGGCGTCGCCGACCCGCTCGACCACTCCCTCCGACACCAGCACGCCGGCCCGTTCGCGCACCGCGGCGCCGGTTCCGTCGACGAGCCGTGCGTTCGTGAGCCACAGCCGCATGCCGTCCGGAGGCGGGGCGGCGAGTAGCGATGGATGACGGTGCGGCACGCGGCCAGCCTACGGCATCACGCTTGTGTAGATGGCAACTGTCTGCTCGGCGATGGCCGGCCAGCTGAAGTGTTCGATCGCGCGCCGGCGGCCCGCCTTCCCCATCCGGCGGGCGAGCCCTGGATCGGCGATCAACCGGTTGACGCACGCGGCGAACTTGGAGGCGAACTCGTCCGGATCGACCGGGTCGAAGGTGTCCGGCCGCTGCTCGAACTCGACGAGGAACCCGGTCTCCCCGTCACGGACGACCTCGACGATCCCTCCGACCGCCGACGCCACGACTGCCGCCTCGCACGCCATCGCCTCCAGGTTGACGATCCCCAGCGGTTCGTAGATGGACGGGCAGGCGAACACCGTGGCGTGGCCGAGCAGCTGGATGACGTCGCTCTTCGGCAGCATGTGGTCGATCCAGATGACACCGTCCCGGGTCGCCCGCAGGCGCTGCACGCCGGCCGCGACCTCGGCGCCGATCCCCGGGGTGTCCGGCGCTCCGGCACACAGCACCAGCTGAGCGGAGCGATCGAAGTGGGCGGCGGCGCGCAGCAGCAGCGGCACACCCTTCTGGCGCGTGATCCGCCCCACGAACACCACCGAGGGGCGCCCGGGATCGACCCCGAGACGCTCGAGCACATCCGTACGGGGATCCGGCCTGTACTCGTCGGTGTCGATCCCGTTGTAGACGACGTGGACTCGCCTGTCGTCGATGGCCGGGTAGCAGCGCAGGATGTCGCGCTTGGACCCCTGGGACACCGCGATGACCGCGTCGGCCGCCTCCAGCGCCACCCGCTCGCAGAAGCTGGACAGGGCGTAGCCGCCGCCGAGCTGCTCGGCCTTCCACGGGCGCAGCGGCTCCAGCGAATGCACCGTGGTCACGTGCGGAATCCCGTGGATCAGCTTCGCCAGGTGACCGGCGAACTGCGTGTACCACGTGTGGGAATGGGCGACGTCGGCCTCGCCGATATCGGCCGCCATCAGCAGGTCGACGGACATGGCCTGCAGTGCGGCCAGGTGGGGCGCTTCGCCGGCGAGCGCGTCCCAGGGCCGGTACGCGTGAACGGACGGATCGTCGCGGTCTGCTCCCCAGCACTGGACGCTGAGCCCGACGAGGCGGCGCAACTCCCGGCTGAGATATTCGACGTGGACACCGGCGCCCCCGTAGACCTCCGGCGGGTACTCGCGCGTGAGCAGCGAGACGCGCACGGTCAGGCGCGCGTGCCGGCCCGCACCCGCGCCCCCTTGGGGATCACCACGACGCCACCGGCGGACACGGTGTGCAGCTCGCGATCGCGCTCGACGTCGACGCCGATCTCGGCGCCCGGCTCGATGACCACGTCCTTGTCGATGATCGCGTTGCGGACGATGGCGCCGGGGCCCACCTCGACTCCGGAGAAGACGACCGAGCCCTCCACCTCCGCGTAGTCGTGGACGCGGACGCTCGGCGACAGGACCGACCGCCGCACGCTGGCTCCGGAGATGATGACGCCCTCGCACACCATCGAGTCCAGCGCGTGCCCCGTCCGCCCGTCGTCGGCGAACACGAACTTCGCCGGCGGCAGCGGATCATGGTGGGTGAGGATCGGCCATTCCATGTTGTAGAGGTTGAACACGGGGTGGACGGAGATCAGGTCCATGTGGGCGTCGTAGAACGCGTCGAGCGTGCCGACGTCCCGCCAGTAGCCGCGGTCCCGTCCGGTCGCCCCGGGAACCTCGTTGCGCGAGAAGTCGTACACCTGGGCACCTCCGGATCCCACCAACATCGGGATGATGCTGCCGCCCATGTCATGGGAGGACCCGCGCGCCTCGGCGTCCAACGTCACCACGTCGACCAGCGTTTCCGCGGAGAAGACATAGTTGCCCATCGAGGCATAGACCTGGTCAGGCGCATCCGGCAGACCCACGGCATTCGAGGGCTTCTCGTGGAAGGCGGTGATCGTCTGGCCGTCGGCGGCCGTCTCGATCACGCCGAACTGGTCGGCCTGGTCGATCGGGACCCGGAGCGCGGCGACCGTCACCGAAGCTCCGGACTCGATGTGCTGCCGCACCATCTGCGACGGGTCCATCCGGTAGATGTGGTCGGCGCCGAACACGAGCACGTGGTCCGGGCACTCGTCGCGGAGCAGGTTCAGGTTCTGATAGATGGCGTCGGCCGACCCCTGGAACCAGTACGGGCCGCGACGCATCTGGGCGGGGACCGGCGCAACGTAGTTGCCCAGCAACGTCGACAGCCGCCATGTCAGCGAGATGTGCCGATCCAGCGAGTGGCTCTTGTACTGGGTCAGCACCACGACCCGCCGGTATCCCGCGTTGACGAGGTTGGACAGCGCGAAGTCGATCAGGCGGTAGTTGCCCCCGAACGGGACCGCCGGCTTGGCCCTGTCGAGCGTGAGCGGCGACAGGCGCCGGCCCTCCCCGCCGGCGAGCACGATCGAGAACACGTTGGTCTGGTCGGCAACCATCACCGGTAGATCCTGCCCGTGTTCGATCTTCGATACGCCACGATCGCCTCAGATCTCCGGAGCCGTTTCAGCGAGAAGTTCAGCATTAACCGCAAGGCCGATGTCGAAGCCGGACGCCGTCGATCCTCGAGGGGGAGCGCCGACGCTGGCGGATTTCTGCCGGACGGCCGAATCTCCCCCAGAGTCAGGTCCTGACGACCGGTGCACGCACGCGCCATGCAGGGCTTCCGTAGGTCGCGCCGAAAGGCCTACTGGTGCCTCCCCACCGGTCCCTCAGCGTCTCGCGCGCGAGCGCGCGTACATACCCGGCGAGGGCAGAAGCTCACCGTTGTGCCGCCGACTGGTCTATGCTGCACCGAAAGTTTCAACGCCGAGTCTCCGTCCAGCGGTGTCGGAGACCGGGGGACCCGCTGCGGCTTCGGCCGCTGGGGCGAATCGTCGTCAGAGCACGACGTAGCGTGAACGGTCACGCGAGCCCGTCAGCTAACCCCGGAGGCAAGAACCGAAAAGGAGTACAGGTTGTCCTCTGCGCGCATCGATGCGGTACGTCCAGGACCCCCCAGCCTTCGGGATCTCGGCTCCGCCGATCTGTGGGACCGTTCCCTCGCCCGCTCGCGTCAGCGGCGCCGACTCGCTGAACTGGGGCGCCGGGCGAGGCGGCGACGCAAGAGCGCGTCGCTCGCGGTCAGCGCCGCGCTTGCCGCCGGTCCGGTGATACCGCCAAGCATCGCCGCCGCCGAGTCCGGCTCCGGCACCACGCCCGCCGGCACCACCGATGCGGGCACCGACGGCATGCTGCAGGCAAGCGCGCAGCGCGTCGTCCTTCACGTGGGGAGCACGGGCGCCCTCGTCGCCGCCGCCCAGCGGCGCCTCGACGAGGTGCTCCCGCTCACGCATCTGTCGGTGGACGGGATCTACGGGCCCCTGACGCGTGACGCGGTGCGCGAGTTCCAGCGCCGCCACAAGCTCGGCAGCACCGGCAAGATCGATGTCCGTACGTGGGCGGTCATGTTCAAGGCACCCGTACTGGTGCTGAGCGGCGCGACCGCGACATCGTCGGCTCCGGCGTCCGCGTCATCGGCTCCGGCGACGCCGTCCTCGGCCACCGGACAGACGACCTCCGGCCGGTACTTCGCCGACACGACCGTCAACAAGGGCGCTCGCGCGAGCGCGACGGCCGCGAGCGCAGCCACCGACTCGGCACGGCGCGGCGGGTCGAGCACCCGGGCCGAGACGCCTGCCGCGACGGCAAGCACGCAGCGCTCGTCCCACACAGCCGCAACGACGGTCAGTGGCAACGCCTCCGCAAACTCGAGCGCCGGCGGCAGCAGCGGGCAGGCGGGCGGATCGCCCCCCACCGCGACGAGTGGCTCGTCCGGCACGGGGTCGAGCGGATCGTCCACCTCGAGCTCCGCCGGGACGTCCTCGAGTCAGCCGATCGCCGTCGTCACGCCCCCCAGTTCGACGACCCAGCCGTCGACCTACGTGCTGACAAACGGCGTCGCGCTCCCGCTCCCCCGGCAGTACATCGTGAACGGCTCCGTCGACCAGGGCGTCGATTACGCCGCCCCCGGCGGCACTCCGCTCTACGCGATGGGTGACGGCGTCGTCGTCGGCGAGGGAATCAGCGGCTTCGGTCCGAACGCGCCGATCCTGCAGATCACCTCCGGTCCGCTGAAGGGCCTCGAGGTCTACTACGGGCACGCCGGCAGCGATCTCGTGCACGTCGGCGACCACGTCCAGGCCGGGCAGCAGATCAGCGAGGTCGGCTACGGCATCGTCGGGATCTCCACCGGACCGCATCTGGAGATCGGCTTCAATCCCCCGGGTCCGATGGGCAGCGGCTCGCGGATGCTGTCGGTTATCAACAGCCTGCTCAGCCAGCACTCGAGCGGCCGCGCCTGGGGGTCCCCCACCGCCGTCGCCGCCGGCGGTTCCCGCACCACGACGACCACGAATGCCAAGCTCGTCGTGCGGAAGTCGACGACCAAGTCAAAGAAGGCGTCGAGCGCGAAGGGCAGCGGGACGACCACAACGTTCACCGCCGACGTCGCCGCGCAGCAGGGAAGCGGAGGCGCCGCCGTAACGGCGGCCCCAAGCAGCGCAGCCGCGAGCAGCCAGCCGGCGCCGGCCGCCACCACGAGCACCGCGGCCCCGGCGACCCCGGCTGCCCCGGCTGCCCCGGCGACCCTGGCGACCACGGCTGCCCCGGCTCCGGCCCCCGCGGCTTCGGCCCCAGTGGCCACGACCCCCGCTCCGGCGACGCCGACGGCCACGACCCCCGCCCCCGCGGCCACGACCCCCGTCCCGGCGACGACGACCCCGGCCGCAACGCCACCGGCCCCCGCCCTCGCGGCGACCTCCCCCGCCCCCGCGGCGACCACCCCGGCCCCCACGGCGACCACCCCGGCCCCGGCGGCACCGGCTCCCACCACGACCGCGGCTCCGGCACCGACCCCGGCCCCCACCCCCCCGGCCACCCCGGCCACAACCACCACCCCGGCCCCCACCCCCCCGGCCACCACGGCCACCAACGGCACAGCGACCACGCCGGCCGCGACCGCCACGGCATCGACGTCCGCCGTCACGTCGACCGCCTCGGCGGCGACCACGCCGCAGCCAGCCGCCGCCCCGGCTGGCGGCGCGCAATAGGTCTGGCGCCCGCAGCTGCCGAACGGTGAGCCACGGATGCCGCCGCGTTCCCCCGGGCGCGGCGGCATCCCGGCCGGCCGGCCGGCGGGTCAGCGGCCGAGGACCTCGCCGAGGAACCTGATCGCCTGCGGATAGGCGTCCAGGCGGTTCTCGAGACGGGCGAGGCCGTGGCCCTCGTCCGGATAGATCAGCGTCGTGCAGCGGACGCCCCGCCGCTGCAGGTTTGCGGCGAGCTGCTCGGCCTCGCTCACGGGGACGCGCGGATCGTTGCGGCCGTGAATGATGAACAACGGCGCACGGATGTCATCGGCGCGCCGGAGCGGTGAGGCAGCGGCCAGAAACTCCCGGTCGTCCTGCAGTGAGCCGTACTCACGCTCGCGGTGAGCGCGGCGGTAGTCGGACGTGTTCTCGAGAAATGTGACGAGGTCCGAGATCCCCACAATGTCCACCCCGGCGGCCCACAGCCGCGGCTGGAACGCCAGCCCGGCGAGCACCATGTAGCCGCCGTAGGATCCGCCCCAGAGCGCGGCGCGACCTGGGTCGAACCCGGCCCGGTCAAGGAACCCGTGGACGGCCTCCAGATCACGCACCGCGTCCAAGCGCCGGGTCGTGTCGTCGAGCGATGCGTACCGCTTGCCATAGCCGGTCGAGCCCCGCACGTTGGGGACCACGACTCCGTAGCCGGTGAGCACGAGGGCCTGGATCACGGGGTTGAAGGACCGCATCGCCTGGGACTCCGGGCCGCCGTGAACCACCACCACGACCGGTGGCCTCGGCTCACCGTTCGGCGGGCGGAACACGAGCATCGGAACCTGCTCGCCGTCGAAGCTCGACACCATCGCCGCTTCCGGACTGACGAGCTCGTCCGGGCGCACCTGAGCCGGACTCGATGTCAGCCGCCCGGTATCCCCGGTGACGGCGTCGTAGCCGAAGACGTCCCCGGCGAACCGCGGCGTCGACAGGGTGTAGTACACGCGCGAGCCGTCGGCCGACAGAACCGGATGAGAGATGGCATGGGAGGACACGACCCCCGTCTCCGGCCCGGCGATGACCGGGCCCGGCGCGCTGGTCGCAGCGTCGCGAAGCTGCAGCCGGCTGACGCCGTCGCGATTCTCGACGACAAGGATCCGGCGCCCGTTCCGGCTGCTGACGACCTCCGCGTCCCACAACCCATCAGCGCCGGCCAGCGGTGTGGTGGTCTGGGTGGCGAGGACGTGGCGGACGACGACCGCGAAGTCCCGGCCTACGTTCGAGGCGGCGTAGAAGCTGCCCGCGTCGATCCATGCCGGAGGGCCGACCAGCGCCGCCTCGCCGGGATGCTCCAGCGGCACCGCGGTCTCGCCCGTCTCCGCGTCCACCAGGACGAGGTCCAGGTCAAGCGGCCGGTCGCCGGGCCGCAACACCGACACGTACCGGCCATCCGGCGAGAAGCCGGACGCCGGCTGGCAATACGCGCCGCTCGCATAACAGCAGCGGTGGGTGTCGCTGGACAGATCGCACAGCCACAGATCGAAGTCGACGCCGTTACCCCGGTTGGAGACGTAAGCGATCCGCCGGCCGTCGGCGGACACCCCGGCGCAACGATGGCCGAAACGAGGATCGGCGGTGATTGCACGCAGCCCATCGAAGGTCCGGACAGTCGCCTGCGTCGCCTGGTCGAGATCCAGGAGGTAGAGCTGGTGGCGCTCGTTGCCGGCCGCATCGATCTCCAGCACCGCGTGTCGGCTGCCGGGCACGTACCGCGCCCCGGCGACCGGCTCGGGCAGCGCCGTCAACTCGACGAGCTCACCCCCGGACAGCTCATCGAGCTGCATCGTGCCGCCCGCGTCGCTACGAACGAGCAGCCGCTCTCCGGCGTCTGAACCGAGATCGACATCGGCGAGGATCGTCGAGCGTGTCTCGAGCAGCGCCCGCACCAGCTCAAGCGACGCCGAGGCAGACATGGGCTCATTGTCGCCGCTGGGGCCGGGCTCAGGTCATGCGCCCGCGCCGGGGGCGGGGTCCGGGGTCCGGGGTCCGGGGCCAGGGTCCGGGCGCAGGAGCGCCCCGACGTGGGGAAACACCCGCGCGAGGGTGCCAGGGGACGAATGCGGGCCATGGCACCGGATTGTGGCGTGTATCAGGCGACAAATTAGGATCGTCTCGGCTGATCTGGCGCACCCTTGCGGCTGAGCCTGCATCTGGCGACAAATCGTCTGACCGCGCCCGGATTTGGCGCGTGATGCACGGCCAGGGACCACCCGCAGCGCCCGGGCGACCGCTGACGCCCCCTTCGTTGCCCGTCGTTGCCGCCCCATCGCCCAGAGCGGACGCCTGTCTTCACTGCCCGAGCCCCAATCCCTCAGTCCGCGAGTTGCGCCAGCGGCCCAGCTCAACGCACCGCAGCCTGGACACGCCACCACCGGGAGCACCGCATTCAGGCCCAAATTGCCGAGCCGGCGGATCCGGATTTGGCGCACCATGCACGCCGGAACCCGGTGCAACGCCGCCTCGCCCCGTCATTGCCCCCACTCCGCGCGGACGTGGACGCGGACGCCCACGCCGCACGCAGCCGGCCGTCGAGTCAAGCGAGGTCCATCAGATGGAGCGAGCCGGCCCGCCATTTACCCCGCACCCGGCTCCGGCTCTGCCCCGGCGCCCAGCCCGCGGTTGGCCTCCTCACCGCGGGTGTTCGTGGCCCTGAGGGCCACAAGCGCCGCGGCGGCGATGAACAGCGCTCCTGCCAACAGCGCGCGCTGAAAGCCCGCCGTGAGGGCGACGGGTGCAGCGACGTGCGCCGAGAGCAGGTCCCGGGTGCGGCTCGTGGCCAGGGCGGTGAAGATCGCCAGGCCGAGGGCCCCGCCGAGCTGTTGGGATGCGTTGAGCAGAGCGGCAGCCAGTCCGGCCTTGTCGGACGGAACGCCTGCATTGGCCGCCGTCGTCACTCCGACGAACACGGGCCCGAACCCCGCCGACAGGACGAGCATCCCGGGGAGCAGGTCGCCGGCAAAGCTGCCGTGGACGGGGATGCGCGAGATCCAGTACATGCCGCCGGCGGCGACCAGCGCGCCGGCGACGATCACCGGCCGCGTGCCAACCCACGAGAGCAACTGCGATGAGACCCCGGCGGAGATCCCAATCGCAAAGCAGAGCGGGAGGTACGCCACCCCGGCCTGGATCGGCGAGTACCCCAGAACCGTCTGCATGTAGAGCGTGAGGAAGAAGAACATCGCCAGGAAGCCGGCGAAGGCGATGAGCTGGGTCACGTTGGCGAAGCCCAACCCATTGATGCGAAAGATCGAGAGCGGGGCCAGCGGGTTGGGATGGCGGCGCTCGTTGGCGACGAACGCCGCCAGGAGGACGAGCGCGCCGAGGAGCTCGCCGATCGTCCGCGTGGTGCCCCAGCCGACGGTTGGCGCCTTGACGAGCGTGAACACCAGCAGCAGCATCCCCCCGGTGGCAAGCAGAGCGCCAACGGCATCGACGTTCCGCGGCACGGCGCGATGGGTCTCCGCGGCGATCAGCGCATAGACGCCGCCGAGGACGAGCACGCAGGCGATGGGGTTGACGAACATCACCCACCGCCAACCCGGTCCCTCGGTGAGCAGGCCGCCGAGGAGCACTCCGGCGGCGGATGCCAGGCCACCGACCCCTCCCCAGACGCCCAGGGCCGTGTGGCGGTCCCTCCCTTCCTTGAATGATGTGGTCAGGATCGACAGCGCCGCCGGCAGCGTCATGGCCGCGCCGAGACCCTGCGCCAGCCGAGCCCCGATCAACACCTCGGCGCTGCCGGCCAGCCCTCCGATCAATGACGAGATACCGATGACGATGATGCCCGCCACGAGCACGCGGCGGCGGCCGAGGAGATCGGCGGCCCGGCCGCCGAGCAGCATGAAGCCGCCGTAGGTCAGCAGGTAGCCGCTCGGAACCCACTGCAGGCCCTGAACCGAGAAGTGCAGGGCCCGGCGCATCGACGGGAGCGCAATGTTGACAATCGAGGCATCGACGAAATCGAGAAACGCGACCGCACACAGCAACGCCAGGGTCAGTCGGCCGCGGCGGGTGGAGAGGAAGGAAGATGTAGGAGCCGGAGCGCTCATAGGGGATGGCCTCCTGTTTCGTTTTGGCTGTCACCACGTCGACGAAACGGAAGGGACGGACGTGACTGGCGCGGCCGCCGGTCATCCCGTCCGATCGCGTCACACTCAGAGAGGCCGATCCGTCATCACCGTAGACCCGGAAGAGGAGTGACCGATGGACGGCCAGACCTGGGAGTCAGAGCAATTCGAGCGCCAGCGGCCGAGGCTGCAGGCCGTCGCCTACCGGATGCTCGGCTCGGTGATGGACGCCGAGGACGCGGTCCAGGAGGCATGGCTCCGGCTGACGCGCTCGCACGCGGAGACGATCGACAATCTTGGCGGCTGGTTGACGACGGTTGTCGGCCGGGTCTGCATCGACATGCTCCGGGCGCGCAAATCGCGACGCGAAGATCCGATCGACGACTGGCTTCCTGAGCCGCTGGTCGCCGGCGATAAATCGGCGGACCCCGCTGAGGAGGTGCTGCTCGCCGATTCCGTCGGCCTCGCGCTGCTCGTCGTGCTGGAGACCCTGAGTCCACCGGAGCGCCTGGCGTTCGTCCTGCACGACACGTTCGACGTGCCCTTCGACGAGATCGCTCCGATCGTGCAACGGACGCCGGAGGCAACGCGCCAACTGGCCAGCCGGGCGCGGCGTCGGATTCGGGGCGCCGCTCCGGAGCCTGACGCCGACCTGTCCCGCCAGCGCCGGGTCGTGGCAGCGTTCCTCGAGGCCGCGCGGGCCGGGGACTTCGAGGCCCTCCTCGAGGTGCTTGATCCGGACGTCGTGTTTCGCGCCTATGCCGGCGGAATCTCCGGTCTCGTGCGCCCGCGTGTGGAGGGCGGCGAGGAGGTGGCGCGATACACGGCGATCCAGGGTCCGATCTTCGTCCACCGCTGCCATCCGGCGATCGTCAACGGGGCCGCCGGCCTCGTGATCCTGGAGGGGGAGCGGCGGCTCGGCGCCGTCGCCTTCACCGTCAATGGCGAGCGGATCCTCACCGTCGACCTGGTCCTCAATGCCGAGGAGGTGGCCGCCGCGGGGCTCGCCGGGTGAGCCACGCGTCCGGAGAGGTCAGGAGCTGCCCGCGTTGGCACCGAGGCTGTTCAGCCAGTCGCGCATGTTTTGCCCGGCGGGGGTGACCTGCCCTTCCTCGTAGCCGGACGTGGCGCGTGCGAGCGTCACGCCGTCGAGCGTCGACCACCCGTACTCGATTCCGGTGCCAGACGCGGCGAAGCGGGCGATGGCCTGGCCCTGCTGGAGGATCGTGCCCCCGGGGGCGATGTCGGTGATCTCCTCGGCGACGTACTGCACCTTCCCGGCATCGGCCCCATCGAGCAGCTCGAAATAGACGAGCGGCTGACCGGCATACCAGTCCGGGATGATCGCGAGGACCTTGACCCGGCAGGGGGCGAGGATCGGCGCTCCGACGGGCATCGTCGCGTCGACCCCCTGATCGGTCCGCTCCCACACGGAGACGTTGCGCAGCGGGTCGATGTACGTGGCGCTCGTGACCTGAGCGGCGATCACCTCCATCCGCAGCTCAGCCCGCACCTCGGAGAGCGGCGGCGCGTGGGCGTTGACGTCCCCCACCGGTGCCGAACCGGCCGGAGGGGTGCTGGAGGCGGCGCCGGCCTGGACGCCCGCGGACGGCTCGACCACCTGCGGTCGCGCCTGGGGGACCGACGCGACCGTCGCCGCGCCAGGGTCGGCTGCCGGTTTGCGGGCACCGGGCGCGGCGGCTCCGCACCCGGCAACTCCGAGGACGGCGATCATCAGGCCGACCCAGCTGACCAGCCATCCGGGGGGCCGGGTGGCAAACGGGCGAATTCGGAGCATCGAAGACGTTGGTTCCCTACCCGCCGCCGAGCTGAACCGCTTTAACGATCAGCAGGACGACGGAGATGACAAGGTAGCCACGCAACGTCAGCATCGCGACCTTGCGGCCCGTTGACCACTTCGGCCGGCCGAGGAGCGCCAGCGGCGGCATCGTCCACTGCTCCCGGGGGATCTCCGGACCGGGCGGGGCCGGGACGACGGCGCGGCCGCGCGACCGCCACAGGGTGCCGGCGCCGAAGCCGAGCAGGCCGGTGAACATCACCGCCCCGCCGATCAACGCGAACTGCGTCACGTTGATGGAGGGGAAGACGGTGGTCGCCATCAGGATCAGCGACAGCAGCACGAGCACCGCCACGATCACGCTGGCGAGAGCGTTCAGCCACGGCTTGTTGCGCCACGGGCCGAGGACCTCGGCGTCGTTGCAGAGCAGCAGCAGGAACACGCTCGCGCTCGGCAGCAGGACCCCGGCGAGCGCCTGGACGGCCTCGGTGATGACGCCCAGCGGCGCGCCCGGGATCAGCACGATCACGGCCGCGCCGACCACGAGGCCGGCGAAGATCGCGTAGAACTGCTTGGCGTCTCGCCAGGTGCGGTGCAGCGAGCTCTTCGTGCCGAAGACGTCCCCGAACGCGTAGCTGGTGGACAGCGTCAGGGCGCCGGCGCCGATCAGCGAGGCATTGAGCAGCACGAGGGCGAAGAACGGCCCGGCCACGCCGCCGAGGACATGGTCGAGCTCCGAGGCGGTCACGCCGGCGTCGACGAAGCGGCCAGGGCCGGCAAAGGGGGTTCCGGCGAACGCGAAGGCGGCGATGCAGACGAGCGCGGCGGCACCGATGACAACGACGACCGCACCGATCCACGTGTCGAGCCGCTCGTAGTTGATCCACCGGGGCGTGATCCGCTTGTCGATGATGTTCGACTGCTGGAAGAACAACTGCCACGGCGCCACGGTCGTGCCGACGATCGCGATGATGAGCAGCACCGAGGTCGAGTTCGCCCCGCCCTGGATGCCGGGCACGAAGAAGTCATGCGCGATCGGCCCCCACCGCGGATGGGCCATGAAGAACAGCGGGATGACGAGGAGGTTGGCGAAGACGAACACGAACATCCCGCGTTCCCAAGACCGGAAGCTGCCGGTCGAGGTGATCGCGATCAGGCCGATGGCGGCGATCGGCACGGCAACGAATTTCGAGACCCCGAAGTAGCCGAGCGCCAGGCTGACGCCGATGAACTCGGTGACGATCGTCAGGAAGTTGAGCACGAACAGGTCGCCGACCGAGAACCAGCCCCAGAACCGGCCGAAGCGCTCGTTGATCAGGCGCGCATGGCCGACACCCGTGACCGCGCCGAGCCTCACGACCATCTCCTGGTTGACGACCAGGACCGGGATCAGCAGCAGCAGCACCCACAGGAGGCTGGTGCCGTAGTCCTGACCGGCCTGCGAATAGGTGGCGACGCCGCCGGCGTCGTTGTCGCCGACCATCACGATCAAACCCGGACCGATGATCGCCAGGAGCGCGAGCAGCCGCGAGCGCAGCCCGCGATGCGCCTCCTCGTGCTGGCCGATCGTGCCGAACGCGCCCTGGATGTCGCCGACGTGGGCGGAGTCGAGCACGAAGCGCTCGCGCACGGGCCCCTGGACCTGCGGCGCCCGGGGTGCCTGGGGTACCTGGGGCGCCTGCGGTGCCTCCGCTGCAGTGCGCCCGGCCGGATTGTCCGCCACTGTGCTCGACCTCCTTCCTGCCTGCTCTCGGCGGACCGAAAGCGGAGGGGGGCCGAGGGGCCGAAGCTCAGGCTTCGGCGCGCACCAGGACCCTCACGACGATCGGCCGCGGGCTGCTACTTCGAGGTAGCTCGCCGTCTTGATGTTCGTTCGGATCTCTCATGAAACGCAATCGCCAACGCCACGAACGTGGCTGCAACGAGGGTACCAGCGGAGCCCCGGCTCCAGGTTTCACAAAATCAGTCGCGGGCGATGCCGGCGCGCCGCCGCCACTGCTCAGGAAGCAGCAGCTCCAGCACGTCATCGACCGCGATGATGCCAACCGGTCTCCCCTCCGCGTCGAGGACCGGCATCGCGATCAGGTTGTAGTCGGTCATCAGCCGCGCGACCTCGGGCAGATCCGCTTCCGTGCTCACCGCCGGATCGCCGACCTCGATCAGGTCGGTCAGCGCCTGGGCCGCGCCGGCCCGGACGAGCTCGGACAACGGGACCGCGCCGGCCAGCACGCCGTGATCGTCGATGACGACGATGATCGACACCTGCTGCGATCCGAGCTCGCTCGCGCGCACCTGGGCGATCGCCTCGCCCACCGTCGCCGTGGAGGGAGCAGAGACGAAGTCCGGGTTCATCAGCCCCCCGGCCGTCGACGGATTGTGACCGAGCAGGCTCGTCAGCTTGCGCCGCTTCGCCGGGGGCACGAGGTTGAGCACCGGCAGGCGACGATCCTGCTCGAGCTCGAGCAGCAGGTCAGCCGCATCGTCTGACGCCATCCGTCCCAACACGGCGGCGACGTCGGCGTCGGACCGCTCGCGGAGGAATTCGACCTGGTGCTCGTCGTCGAGCTCCTCGAACACATCGGCCTCGAGCTCCTTGTCGTGACCGACCGCCTCCAGGATCTCCTCGCCCTCATCATGGGAGGCCGCCTCGACAAGATCGGCGATCTGAGCGGGGTGCAGCCGGCCGAGCCGCCGCGCCGCGAGCTTCAGGCGCGAGCTGGGAACGTGCGCCACCAGCGGTTCCAGATCGACCCAGGCGATGAACTCCCGATGCTCGGTGTCATGCCCGCGGAAGCGCCGCGGCAGCAGCCGCCACAGGCGAGGCCGGAGGCTGGGGTCGATTCCGGCCACCCGCCACGTACCGTCGTCGCAGATCAGCTCCACCTCGCGCGCCTTGACCAGCCGCGCCGTCTTGACGTTGATCAGGCTGTGATCGAGGACGTCCCGGCGCAGCAGGACCTCGCCCGGGCGGCGCTCGAACTGGGCGAGGTTGAGCTTCGTCGTCGCCGTGCGGGCGGCCGCCGGCTCCAGGGCCTGCACCCGGTCGATGGGCACGAACGACTCGCGCCCGCCGATCCGTGCCTTGAGCCCGATGACGGGCGGCAGCCCCTCGCCCTGGTCCAGACGCGCGACGACGTCCTCGACACGACCGAGACTGTCTCCCGCGGAATCCACCAGGGGACTCCCGGCAAGTGATGAAACGTGGACGATTGCGTCTGGCATCGTCGGGTTGGCTACAGCGTAGCCGAGGCGCGCCACCAGCCGCAGGAAGCGTCGCCTATGCGCTCGCGTCACGACTACGGACCCACAACCCGGGGTCTCCCGCGATGTGCCGCCCGGTCCGGGAGCTTAATGTGGAACGAATGTCAACCACCACCAGATCCACCGATCAGAACCCGGAACCCGGCCTTCAGCGCGCGCTCTACCGACATCTCCGCGAGCAGGCGCAGCAGCAGCAACGCCAACGCCAGCAGAAGATCGAGCGCCTCGTGCAGCGGCACGGTCAGCGCTCTCTCAGGGCCTTTCGCCACCCCAGCAGGTGAGCCGCGGCCGCCGGGGGGGACCGGCCGGGATCGCTGGGACTACCGGACCCCGATCAGATCGACCACGAAGACGAGCGTCTCGTCCGGGCCGATCACCCCGCCCGCTCCGCGCTTGCCGTAGGCGAGCATCGGCGGGATGGTGATCCGGCGGCGGCCGCCGACCCTCATCCCCTGGACTCCCTGGTCCCAGCCGGCGATCACCTGCCCCTTGCCGAGCGCGAACTTGAAGGTCTGACCGCGGTCCCAGGACGCATCGAACTGGGCGCCGGTCTTCCACGAGACGCCGACGTAGTGGACCTCGGCGATCTGCCCAGCGGCGGCCTCATCACCGTCTCCGGTCTCGATGTCCTCGATCTCCAGCTGGTAGGACGGCGGCTGGTCCGACTGGACCTCGACGTGGGGCTTTTCGCGGGCTGCCACGCTGTGACCGTAGCGTACGGTGCGGCGCTCAGCGGAAGGCGTTGATGCCGGTCAGCGCCTCACCGACCACGAGCGCGTGCACATCGGCCGTGCCCTCGTACGTGACCACCGACTCGAGGTTGTTCATGTGCCGGATCACCGGATACTCGAGCGTGATCCCGTTGGCGCCGAGCACCTGACGGGCCGTCCGGGCCACCTCGAGCGCGGCGTTGACGTTGCCGAGCTTGCCCATGCTGACCTGCTCGGGGCGCAGCCGGCCGTCGTCCTTCATCCGCCCCAGGTGGAGGGCGAGCAGGGTTCCCCGGTTCACCTCGAGCGCCATCGTCGCGAGCTTCTGCTGCTGGATCTGGGTCGCGGCGATCGGCCGGCCGAACGCCACCCGCTCCTTGCTGTAGGTCAGCGCGGCCTCCAGGCAGGCGCGGGCCGCGCCCATCGCCCCCCAGACGATCCCGTACCTCGCCTCGTTCAGGCACGAGAGGGGGCCGCGCAGCGAGGTCGCCTCAGGGAGCATCGCCGACGCGGGCAGACGGACGTCATCGAGCAGCAACTCGGAGGTCACCGAGGCGCGAAGCGACAGCTTGCGGTGGATGTCCTGAGTGGTGAATCCCTTCGTGCCACGGGGCACGAGGAACCCCCGAATGCCGTCGTCGGTCCGCGCCCACACGACCGCCACCTCGGCGACGGAGCCATTGGTGATCCACGTCTTCTGACCGTGGAGGATCCAGTCGTCGCCGTCGCGCTTGGCGCGCGTCCGCATCGAGCCCGGATCCGACCCGGCGTCCGGCTCGGTCAAACCAAAGCAGCCGAGCGCCTCTCCGGCGGCCATCCGGGGCAGCCACGCCTGCTTCTGCTCCTCAGAGCCCCAGCGGTGGATCGCGTACATCGCCAACGAGCCCTGCACCGAGACGAGGCTGCGCAGTCCGCTGTCGCCGGCTTCGAGCTCCAGGCACGCCAGGCCGTAGGCGGTGGCACTCGCCCCGGCACAGCCGTACCCGGAGAGATGCATCCCCAGCACGCCGATCTTGCCGAGCGCCGGCGCAAGCTCGAGCGGGATCCGCGCCTCCTCGAACCAATCCCCCACGTACGGCAGAACCTGGTCGCGAACGAAGGCGCGGACGGTGTCGCGGATCATCAGCTCCTCGTCATCGAGGAGGTCATCGATGGCAAGGAAGTCGGTCGGTCGGATCTCGCGGCCGGAGGTAGCGGTCATGTCCTGCTCCTTGGAGACAGCGGCGTGTCACTGAATCCAAGCAGACGCAGAGCCGCTGACGCGACCTGAGTTGGCGGATTGCTGACGCAATCCGCGAGCAGCGCCGGGTCATCCGCGACGCGCGACCCGCTCCTCCAAGAACGCGAGGACGTCGAAGTAGCGCATCGGCATCGCCCGGGCGAGGCCGTCGAACACGTACGCGTCGGGGCCGACCAGGATTCGGCTGCGTCCGGCCTTGACGCCCTCGTGGATGATCTTTGCGGCTCGGTCCGGCTTCGTGAACGCGATCGCCTCGAACTGCTTGGCCGCCTCCTCATGGGAGACATCAGGGCGCAGCGGATGGGCGTGATAGCGCGCGTTGCGAGCGATGTTCGTCTTCACGCCGCCGGGATGCACGGTCACGGCATGAACGCCGGTGCCCCGCAGCTCATGGCGCAGCGATTCGGTGAAGCCGCGCACCGCGAACTTCGAGGCGCAGTAGGCGCTCTGGAACGGGATTCCGACCAGGCCGAACACGCTCGAGGTGTTGACGATCACGCCGGAGCCCTGGCGCAGCAGGATCGGCAGGAAGGCGCGGACGCCGTTGACCACGCCGCCGAAGTTGATGTCCAGGACCCACGTGTCGTCCTCGACCGAACCGTCGGCGATGCCCTGGGAGGTGGCCACACCCGCGTTGTTGAACACGTAACCCAGAGGGGTGGGCGCCCATTCGGGCACCTCGGCCGCGAGGGCCATCTGCGCCTGGCGATCGCGGACGTCGATCCGGCGCGCCAATATGGGCACATCCAACCCGTCGATCAGCTGAGACGTCTGCTGCAGGCCATCCTCATCCTGGTCGACGATCGCCACGGGGCAGCCGTGGCCGGCCAGGCGCTCGGCGAGTGCGCGGCCGATGCCGGACGCCGCGCCGGAGACGAACGCCGTCCGCCCGTCGAGTTCGAGCCTCTTCTTGCCCATCTGCGTCTCCTCTGGTGCCTGGCGTTACACGAGCGCCGGCACGCGCTCCGGGAGCGGACGCGGAAGCTCGGTCGTGTAGTCGCCGATCTCGAACCGAGCGAGCCGGCGCTGATACTCGCGCACGCTACCGGGCCAGAGCGTCGAGTTGCGGCCCGTGTCGTCGACGTACCAGCTCACGCATCCGCCGGCCGTCCACACGCTGCCCTGCGTTCCGCGGTCGACCTCCCCGACGTAGTTCGCCAGCGCCTCGGCCGTCGGCTCGAGCGTGGCCAGGCCGTGCTCCTGGCGGTAGCGGAGCGCCCGCATGAGGTACGCGATCTGCGCCTCGATCATCAACAGGACCGAGTTGTGGCCGAGGCCGGTGTTGGGACCGAGCAGCAGGAACAGGTTGGGGAAGCCCGTGACGGCCATGCCCAGGTGCGCCTTCGGACTCCCCTGCCAGTGCTCGGCCAAGGTGTGCCCGCCGCGCCCGTGGACGCGATCGGCGAACGGCATGTCGGTGACGTGGAAGCCGGTGCCGAAGATGATCGTGTCCACCTCGTGGTGGACGCCGTCGGCGTCGATGATCCCCGTCGCCGTCACCTCGGAGATGCCCGCAGGGACCACGTCGACGTTCTCCTGCGACAGCGCGGGATACCACGAGTTGGAGCCGAGGATCCGCTTGCAGCCCAGCCGGTAGTCCGGGATCAGCTTGGCCCGCAGCTCCGGATCGGCGACCTGCTCGGCGATGTGGGCGCGAGCGCGGCGCTCGACGAGCTTCATGACGGCCGGGTGCTTGAAGCCGACGTGGAACGACTCATACAGCGAGAACACCGACCGCCGCGCGAGCGCCAACAGCCGCCGGTGGCGGGCGAAGCGCCGTTGCCAGCTGCGCGGGATCGGTGGATTTCCGCGGGGCAGCACCCACGGCGGCGTGCGCTGGAAGAGGTCGAGGTGTCCCACCATCGGCTGAATCTCCGGCACGAACTGAATCGCCGACGCACCGGTGCCGACGACCGCCACGCGACGGCCGGTGAGATCGTGGTCGTGATCCCAGCGAGCCGAGTGGAAGACGTTTCCGGCGAAGCGGTCAAGTCCCGGCAGATCCGGGATCGACGGGTCGGCGAGGGCACCGGTGGCGGACACGAGGATCTCGGCCCTGTAGTCGCCCTGGCTCGTCGAGATCTCCCAGCGGTCGGTCTCGGCGTTCCACGCGGCATCGGTGACCTCGTGGTCGAAGCGCATGTGGGAGGCGACGTCGTGGCGATCGGCCACCTCGTGCATGTACGCCCAGATCTCCGGCTGGTGCGCAAACGCCCGGCTCCACTGCGGGTTCTGCTCGTCCGTGTACGAGTACAGGACGCTGGCGATGTCGCAGGCGCAGCCCGGGTACGAGTTGTCGCGCCACGTGCCGCCCAGGTCCTCCGCCCGCTCGAACACGACGAAATCGTCGATGCCCTCCTGCCGGAGCGCGATCGCCATGCCCAGCCCGGAGAGGCCGGCGCCGGCGATGGCTATCTGCACGTCTCGTCGATCGGTCTGGAGCATGGCGGCCTCCTCGTTTGCTGGGTCCGGGTCGCGGTGGCGGGTGGGCGGCGGTACGTCGCCGTACCGCTTGTTGGTACGTCAGCATACCACTTCTGGGTTGAGGGTGAACACGCCCGGCGCGGCCTCGCCCACCCTCCTTCGTTGCCAGAAGTTCGGCCCGGAGGCAGCGCTGGTGGCACCCGCGGGCCGCCGGCCCGCGAGTTAATCCAGCAACGACCCCGTCAGGATCGCCTTGATCGTCTCCCTCGCGCTCGTGCGCAGCTCGCTCATGTCCCGGCCGCGCTGCAACGCGATCACCAGCAACTCGCGCAGCCCTCCGACGATGATGATGGCGGTGTCCATCGCCAGCGGCCGCAGCCGCAGCTCCGGCTGGGCCCGGCGACCTGATTCGACGAAGCCGACGAGCATCTCGGCAAACCGTTCGAGGGTGGCGAGCCCGCGATCGGCGCCGACCTGCCCCAGGCCGGGGAGCTCGCGGACGAAGCTGCGGTACAGCGCGGGCTGGGCCGCGACGTTGGCGATGTACGCGTCGACGGCGCTGTCGACCTGTTGATCGAGTGGCTGGTCCGGGTGAACGGCGCCGGAGATCTGCTGCATCATGGCGTCGTTGGTCGCATCGAAGAGCGCCAGGAAGCACGCCTCACGATCGGCGAACTGCTCATAGAAGTTGCGCCGCGAGGTGCGCGCGATCCGGACGACGTCGGCCACGGTCGTGTCGCGATAGCCCTTCTCGTCGATCGATGCCGCCATGGCCGCGATCAAACGCTCGCGATGCCCTCCGGCGTCAGCCGCCTCGGACAGCGGGTGCGCCGCGCTGGTGGCTCGCTCAACTGACACTCCCATGACCTTAGTGGTTCGGTTCGTAAGTACGGCGACACCGAGAGGGGTCACCGGTGGATGCCGGGCAAGGACGCAGGAGCCGACGTGCAGCAGCGCTGCACGAGGCGACGAGGACGTAGTCCGGCGCCGCCGGGGCCCGCTCGAATGTCGTCGTATTTGCGAGCCGGCCACTTAGTGGCCCGGTCCGGGAACCTCAGGCGGGAAGGCTCTGCCGCACGGTGACCCGGCAGCCGCCGCGGGGGATCATCGTCACGTTGCGCATGCGCGGAGACTCTGGCGCTGGGTCCGGCGCCGCCAGGTCGGTGCGGCGGGCGATCGCCTCGAGCACGACCCGCTGCTCGGCCATCGCCAGCGTCGCCCCCAGGCAACGACGTATCCCGCCACCGAACGGAATCCACGTGTATGTCCCCGGCTTGACGAACGCTCGGCGTCCGCTCTCGCCTGCGTCCAGCTCGGCATCCGGCCTCGCCTGATTGGGACGGGCTCGAGTCGTCCCGCTGCCTGATCGTTCGTCGCCGGGGTCATCCGGCTGCTTTATCCCAAGGAACCGCTCCGGCACGAACGCGAGCGGCTCCGGATACACGTCATCACGGTGGTGCAGGGCAATGATGCTGACGGCCACCGGCGTACGGGCGGGGACGACGTGGTCGCCCAACCGCCATGGGCGCATGACCATTCGGACGATCATCGGGATCACCGGGCGATTGCGCATCGCCTCGTGGATCGTGGCCTCGACGTACGCCTGGGCCGCTGCGCGGTCGGACCCGCGCACCGCCTCGCGCAGCCGGTCGTAGGCGGCCGGGTTGCGCAGGAGCCGTTCGAAGGCCCAGGCCAACGAGTTGGCCGTTGTCTCGTGGCCGGCCAGCAGCAGGGACATCAGCTCGTCGCGCAGCTCCTCGTCGGTGAGCAGCTCGCCACGTTCGTCGCGTGCCGCAAGCAGCAGTGAGAGCACGTCGTCGCGGCCGCCCGTGCCCCCCTCGGCCCGGCGCTCGCAGATGACGGCGTACATCTGGCGGTCGGCCATCTGCAGCATCCGGGCCAGGACACCGCGCGCCTCGGTCGCGCCGGCGTTGCGGAGCTCCAGGAGTTGATACAGAGGGTGCGTCGAGGCGGCGAGCAGGCGCCGGATCGTCTGCCGCATCCGGTGCTCGGCCGTCCCGGGGCGCGGGCTGCCGTCGAGGCCGAACACCCCGCGCATGATCACCTCGAGCGTGACCGCCTGCATCCGCGGCGCCAGCGCGAACGGTTCGCCGGCGGCCCAACCGTCGATCTCGCGCTCGGCCACCTCGGAGATCATCCGGACATAGCGCTCGACGGCCTCACCGTGGAACGGCGGCAGCAGCAGCCTGCGCTGGCGCATGTGGCGGTCGCCGGTGGAGGTCAGCACGGAGTTCGGCCCCAGGATGGGGCGCAGCGGCGACTCGCCGGTGAGCGACGGAGCGTCGGCCGGCTTGGCCTTCAACAGCGATTCGAGGTGATCCGGATGGCAGGTGACGACGAAGCCGGCGCGCCGCGTGGGCAAACGCACCGTCCAGACGTCGCCGAACCGCCTGTGGCTGGCGAGCTGGAAGCTCATCGGGCGCAGACCGAACCGCAGGCCCTGGAGCAGCGGCGGAAGCTCAGGCCCGGCAGGCCGGCGCGTCGGTGGCGCGTCGGCCGGACCCGCGGGCGACGGACGGGCGCCGGGCGCGGCCGGCGGCCGAGTGATCCGCTCAGCGAGGGCAGTCACGGTACGGGAGTGTACCGCAAACCGCCCGTGCTCAACGACGGCTCGTGTACGCCCCCGCCTCGCCGTGTATGACCGACAGCAGATCGCCCATCTCGATGTTCGCGTCGAGGAGATGGAGGCCCCACGCGGGCGTGGGACTCGGCGTCGCCGTCTGAGCGCCCGCCAGCGGCGTGATCCGCAGGACATCGGCGCCATCGGCCGACGAGCAGCGCGCGCTGTAGGCGCCGGGCTCGCTGATCCACTCGGTGGTGACCTTCGGCTGGGTCAGGTGCAACTGCGAGGTGGCGGCAGCGATCAACGTGCCCGGAGCGAACGGCTGGGACGGGAAGATGGGATCGATCTTCGCCGTGCCCCCGGCCAGCGCCGCCGGGTTGGTGCACAGCACCTGGTCGCCGGGCACCGTCGTGCGACCGAACATGCTGTCGGCGGGCGGGGGGTCATCAAAGGTGGAGAAAGCGATCACGCAGCCGAGCTCGGTGGCCGAGCGGCAGGCGGCCACGTGGGTGAACGTTCCGCCGGTTCGCCTCCCGCGCTTGACGAGCACGTTGCCGCCCAACAGGATCGCCGAGACGAGACGCCGGCGCAGCGCGGGCTGTCGGTCGATCTCCTTGGCGATCAGCTGCTTGAGCACGAACGATCCCTAGGGATGCTCGACCGTCCGCCGCTGCAGGTTGGGCGACATGACGGTCGTCGACAGGCCGGCGGCGCACGGGTTGGGGTGCTCGCCCGGCCGGCACAGCCAGACGACCTTCGCCGACGCGGACGCGGAGAGCGCGAGCAGCAGAAACGCCGACGCCGCGAGGGCGAGCGCGAGGGCGCGGTTGACGAGTCGGATCGCGGACATCGCGGCCTCCGGAAGGGGACGAGGGTGGATGCGGCGCGGGCAGCCTATCCGGTGCGTCGGCCGGGAGGCGGGCGGATCGGCTTACGACACCGGCGGACGCCGCTGGGCCCAGGGGGCCGCGGTCTCGATCTGCGCGGCCAGCGAATACAGCACGTCCTCAGCGCCGGCGCGGCCGACGAGTTGCACGCTCAGCGGAAGGCCGTCGGAGCCGACACCGGACGGGAGCGACACCGCCGGCTGGCCGGTGACGTTGAAGGGCGCGGTGAACGGAGTGAACCTCCCCGCCGTGTCGATGGCCGCCGGCGCCGACCGGCCGAAGCCGCCCTCGGCGCCGATCGGCGTCGTGGCCAGTCCCGGTGTCATCAGCACGTCGACCTCGTCCCAGAGCTTGGTGACGCGCGCGATCGTGTTCCGGCGCTGCGCCATCAGGCGCCGGCGGCGAGCCGGAGGCACGACGTACCGGCCGGCGGCGGCCATCTGGCGCGTGCTGCGCTCCAGCGTGGAGCGATCCGGCACGCTGAGCGACTCCTCGTGGACCCCGCGCAGCCAGTACTGCAGGAACTCGAGTTGCACGAGGCCGTACGCCGGGTCGCGCTCCACCACCTCGTGGCCGAGTCCACGGAGCGTGGCGGCCATCCCCTCCCACGCTCCGCGCTGATCGTCCGACACGCGTCCCAGCTGACCGGGCGGGAGCTTGCGGGAGACGGCGATCCGCAGGCGGCCGGGCTCACGCGCGGCAGCCTCGACGTACCGGAAGGCTCCAGCCGGATCCGGATAGATGACGTCGAGCAGGAGCGCGCTGTCGGCGACGGTCCGGGCCAGCGCCCCAAACACCGTGAGTCCGAGCCAGCCGGTCGTGAGCTCGACGGATGCCGGGCTGCGCGAAGGCTTCATGCCGACCAGCCCGCAACACGCGGCGGGGATTCGGATCGAGCCGCCTCCGTCGCCGGCGGTCGCCGCCGCCACCATGCCCGCAGCGACCGCGGCGGCCGACCCGCCTGACGATCCGCCGGGCGTCCGGCTCGGATCCCAGGGGTTGCGGGTGACGCCGTTGGCCGTGCTCGCCGTCCACGGGAAGATCATGAGCTCAGGGGCGTTGGTGATGCCGACCGGGATGGCGCCCGCGGCGCGCAGCCGCCGCACCACCTCATGGTCGGCGGCAGCCGGCGGCCCGTAGCTCCGCGTGCCGCGGCTGGCGACCTGGCCGGCCAGCTCCATCTCGTCCTTGACCCCAATCGGCACGCCGGCGAGCGGCGCCGTGCGGTCGACCTGCTCGGCCTCGGCCAGTGCCTGTTCGGCCACCAGTACACGGAAGGCATTGAGCCGGGGATCCAGTGACTCGATGCGGCGCAGGTACAGCTCCACCAGCTCTCGCGGGTGTAGCTGCCCCTCGCGAACCATGGCCGCGAGAGCGATCGGTCCGGCGAACGCGAGGTGACTGTCGGCGGTGATTGTCATCAGGCTCCTCTTAAGTCTCTGGGGTCATTGCAGCGCCAGCACCAGCTCGCGGATCGCTCCCGGATAGCGGTAGGAGATGCCGCCGTGCTTGCCGTCGAACAGCTCGAGGGAGTGGTCGATGCCGAGCCGAGTCAGCTCCCCGGAGAACGCCTGGGCGCCGAGGTCGAGGAAGAACTCGTCCTGGCGGCCGGCGTCGAGGTAGATCCGGCGCATGCCCCGCAGCGCGTCCGCATGCGGCTCGGCCATGCGGACCGGGTCGAGCTCCAGCCAGCGCTGCCACACGTCGTCGACCAGGCGGCCCGTCCGGATGTCGAACGGCAGGAGCGGCTTGCCGGGGTGTGCCGGATCAGGGGTGTAGGCGCAGGCGTACGCGTACATCGACAGGGCCTCGCCGTAGCGCCCCCAGTCGAACACCGGCTCCTCTGCGCGCCGGCGCAGCAGCTCGTCGTAGGACCCGCCGAAGTCGTCGCGCAGGCGACGGACGATGACCGGGAAATCCCGGGCGTAGCAGCATTCGAACAGTGCGTCCCCGGCATGCGAGGCGAGGCCGCCGAACACGTCCGGGCGCAGCATCGGCACGACCATCGCGCCGTAGCCGCCTGAGGACTTGCCGGCGATGCCACGGTGCCCGGCGCCCGGCAGCGTCGGATAGCGCTCGTCGACGAAGGGGACGATCTCGTCGCACAGGTAGTCCAGGTACGGACCGGTGCTCGACGAGTTGAGGAACTGCGATCCGCCGAGCGACGTCCAGGCGTCGACGAACACGATCACCGCGTCCGGGCAATCGCCGGCCGCGAACATCGCATCGAGGCGCTCGATGACCGTCGGCTCGAACGCGCTGCGGCCCAGCCACATGTCGACCTGCCCGGAGTAGCCCTGGATCACATAGATCGACGGGAACCGCCGACGGCCGTCCGCCACGACCCCGGGCGAGCGATACACGTAGAGGGGGCGTCGCCCCGGGTCGCCGAGCGGATTTCCCTCCAGCAACTCCGAATGGACCGTGATCCGGTCCAGCATGCCGGCGAGTGGGCGGCTCCACGGCGCTCCCGGCAGTCCCTCCACCCGACGCAGGCTCATCCCTGGAACCTACGGGAATCGCGGCTCGCACGGCGGGTCGTTGTGATGCGTTCACGGGGGTATAGTCGGTTTGTAGGGGTTTTCAAGAGTGCCATGACTGACAGAGTCCAGCTGCAGCCGCCAAGCACGAACGGCCACGGTGCCGAATCTGAGGCGACAGATCCTGACGCCGTAGAGACCACCGAGTGGTTGGAGGCGCTGGACGCCGTCGTCTCCCATGACGGCGTCGAGCGCGCTCGGGACCTGCTGACGCGGGTCATCGAGCGCGCGCAGCACGCCGGGACGGGGCCGATCGCCAGCCTCAACACCCCGTACGTCAACACGATCCCGCGCGAGCTCGAGCCGCCGTTCCCCGGGGATCCGGCGATCGAGCGCCGGCTGCGCTCGATCGTGCGCTGGAACTCGATCGCGATGGTCATCCGCGCCAACAAGCTCTCCTCCGAGCTCGGCGGCCACATCGCCAGTTACCAGTCGCTCGCGACCCTGTACGAGGTCGGCTTCAACCACTTCTGGCACGCGCCGTCGGAGAACCACGCCGGCGACCTCGTCTACTTCCAGGGACACTCGTCACCGGGCAACTACGCGCGCGCGTATCTGGAGGGGCGCCTGACCGAGGAGCAACTCGACAACTTCCGCCAGGAGGTCGAGGGCAACGGGCTGTCCTCGTATCCACACCCATGGCTGATGCCGGAGTTCTGGCAGTTCCCCACCGTGTCGCTGGGGATCGGCGCCATCACCTCGATCTACCAAGCACGCTTCATGAAGTATCTACACGCGCGTGGGCTGGCCGACACGTCCGACCGCAAGGTGTGGGCGTTCCTCGGCGACGGCGAGATGGACGAGCCGGAGTCAATGGGTGCGACCAGCCTCGCCGGGCGCGAGCAGCTCGACAACCTGATCTGGGTCGTCAACTGCAACCTGCAGCGGCTCGACGGGCCGGTGCGCGGCAACGGCAAGATCATCCAGGAGCTCGAGTCCGATTTCCGGGGGGCCGGCTGGAACGTGATCAAGGTGATCTGGGGCAGCCGGTGGGACCCGCTTCTCGCCGCCGACGTCGACGGCGCCCTCGTCAAGGTGATGCAGGACTGCGTCGACGGCGACTATCAGACGTTCAAGTCCCGCGACGGCGCCTACGTCCGCGAGAACTTCTTCGGCCGCGACCCGCGGCTGCTCGAGCGGGTCGCGCACATGTCAGACGAGGAGATCTGGCTGCTGAACCGCGGAGGCCATGATCAGCAGAAGGTCTACGCCGCCTATGACGCTGCGGCCCGCCACACCGGTCAGCCGACGGTGATCCTCGCCAAGACGATCAAGGGCTACGGGATGGGCGTCTCCGGCGAGGGCCAGATGATCACCCACCAGGCCAAGAAGATGAACGAGGCGGCGCTGCTCGCGTTCCGCGACCGGTTCGAGCTGCCGCTGAACGACGAGCAGGTCCGCGACGCCGAGTACTACAAGCCCCCGGCCGACTCCCCGGAGATGCAGTTCCTCCGCGAGCGTCGCGAGGCGCTTGGCGGCCCTCTGCCGGTGCGGCGACAGCGGTCGGAGTCGCTGCCGGTGCCGAACCTCGACGTGTTCAAGTCCCAGCTCGAGGGCAGCGGCGACCGGGAGATCTCGACGACGATGGCGTTCGTCCGCGTGCTGGCCGCCCTGCTGCGCGACAAGCAACTCGGCCGCCACATCGTGCCGATCGTCCCTGACGAGTCGCGCACGTTTGGGATGGAGGGCCTGTTCCGCCAGTTCGGCATCTACTCCCCGTTCGGCCAGCGCTACCGGCCGGAGGACTCCGAGCAGCTGATGTTCTACAAGGAGGACGAGCACGGGCAGATCCTCGAGGAGGGGATCACCGAGGCCGGATCGGTCTCCTCGTTCATCGCCGCGGGGACCTCGTACAGCAGCCACGACACGCCGATGGTGCCGTTCTACACGTATTACTCGATGTTCGGCTACCAGCGCGTCGGCGATCTGATCTGGGCCGCCGGCGACAGCCGCACCCGCGGCTTCCTCCTCGGTGGCACCGCCGGACGGACGACGCTGAACGGGGAGGGCCTCCAGCACGAGGACGGCCACAGTCATCTCCTGTTCTCGGTCGTCCCCAACTGCCGCGCCTATGACCCGGCGTTCGGCTACGAGGTGGCGGTGATCATCCAGGACGGCCTGCGGCGCATGGTCGCCGAGCAGGAGGACGTCTTCTACTACCTCACCCTGATGAACGAGAACTACCGGCACCCGGCGATGCCCGAGGGCGCCGTCGAGGGGATCCTGCGCGGCATGTATCCGCTGCGCGAGGCGTCGCGGCGGTCGCGCAAGCCGGTCGTGCAGCTGCTGGGCTCCGGCACGATCCTCCGCGAGGTGATGGCCGCCGCGGACCTCCTGGAGCAGGACTTCGGTGTGGTGGCGGACGTGTGGAGCGTCACGTCGTTCTCGGAGCTGCGCCGGGACGGGATCGAGGCCGAGCGGTGGAACATGCTGCACCCGGCGGACAAGCCGCGCGTGCCGTACGCCGCCTCCGCGTTGTCCGAACGGCGCGGGCCGGTGATCGCGTCGACGGACTACCTCCGTGCGGTGCCGGACCAGATCCGCCAGTGGGTGCCGGGGCGATACCGGACGCTGGGGACCGACGGCTACGGGCGCAGTGACTCCCGGCGGGCGCTGCGGCGCTTCTTCGAGGTCGACCGTCACTATGTCGCGGTCGCCGCGCTGCGCGAACTCGCCGAGGAGGGGACGCTCGAGGCCTCGGTCGTCGCCGAGGCCATCGCCAAGTACGGGATCGACGCGGACGCGCCCCTCCCCACGTCGGTATGAGCAGCCGGATGACTCACGCGACATCGATCAAGCGAGCCCGGACGGCGAGCAGATGTCAAGCGTGAGTGTTTCGACGGTCGAAGTCCCGGACATCGGCGACTTCGAGGACGTCCCGGTCATCGAGATCCTGGTGTCGGCCGGCGACACCGTGGCGGCCGAGGACCCGCTGGTCACGCTCGAGTCAGACAAGGCGACGATGGACGTGCCCGCCCCGCTCGGCGGGACCGTGCGTGAGATCAAGGTGTCGATCGGCGACCGGGTCTCGCAGGGCAGCGTGCTGATGAGCATCGAGCCGGGAGACGGCGACGCCGGGGCCGGCGAGCCGGCCGAGCAGGCGGCGGCGGCCGACCGCGCGGCGGAGCAGACGGTGGCGCCATCAGAGGCGACGGAGGCTCCGGAGCGCCCGGACGCCGACGAGCTGCCTCCCGCCCCGGCACCGCAGCCTGCCCCCGCGACCGCAGCCACCAACGGCGATGGGCCCATCTACGCCAGCCCGTCCGCCCGCCGGCTGGCGCGCGAGCTCGGCGTCGATCTGCGGGCGGCGAGCGGAAGCGGGCGCAAGGGCCGGATCACCAAGGAGGACGTGCAGCGGCTCGCCGACGGCGGACCGCCCGCTGCCGCGCCGGCGGGAGCACCCGCGCCGACGAACGGAGCCGGAGCCGGGCTGGACCTGCTCCCGTGGCCGTCGATCGACTTCGAGAAGTTCGGTCCGGTGGAGCGTGTCGCCCGCTCGCGCATCCAACGCATCTCGGCGCCGAACCTGGCGCGCAACTGGGTGATGATCCCTCACGTCACCCACAACGACGAGGCCGACATCACCGACCTCGAGGCATGGCGCAAGCAGCTGAACGAGGAGCACGCGCGCGAGGGCGTCAAGTTCACGATGGTGTCGTTCCTGATCGCGGCGTCGGTCGCGGCGCTCAAGCAGTTCCCGGACTTCAACTCCTCGCTGGACGGCGACGAGCTGGTGGTCAAGAAGTACTACAACATCGGTTTTGCGGCGGACACGCCGGGCGGCCTGGTGGTGCCGGTGATCAAGGGGGCGGACTGCAAGGGGCTGAAGGAGATCGCGTCCGAGCTGACCGCGCTGTCGGGCAAGGCGCGCGAGGGCAAGCTCGGCCCGGGCGACATGAGCGGCGCGTCGTTCACGATCTCGTCGTTGGGCGGCATCGGGGGGACGTCGTTCACACCGATCATCAACGCCCCGGAGGTCGCCATCCTCGGCGCCACCCGGGCGGCGATGAAGCCGGTGTGGAACGGCTCGTCGTTCGACCCACGGCTGATGGTGCCCCTGTCTCTGTCCTACGACCACCGGGTGATCGACGGCGCCGCGGCGGCGCGGTTCGTCTCCTACCTGGTCGGAGTGCTGTCGGACATGCGGCGGGTGCTGCTGTGACCGTGCTCGACTTCGTCGAGCGTTGCCTGTGTCGGCCCGGCGGCCGAACTCGCGGTCTGGGAGGCCGACCATGAGTACCACGGCGACTGAAGTGACCGTCCCGGACATCGGGGAGTTCTCCGACGTCCCGGTGATCGAGATCCTTGTCTCCGCCGGCGACGAGGTCGCGGTCGAGGATCCGCTCGTCACGCTCGAGTCCGACAAGGCGACGATGGATGTTCCGGCTCCGTTCGCCGGGGTGGTGTCGGAGTTGCGGGTCTCGATCGGCGATCGCGTCTCCGAGGGCAGTGTGCTCCTGACACTCGAGGCCGCCTCCGACGGCGCCGTCTCCGGGAACGGCGCGGGAACTCCGGAGGCCGCTGCGGCTGCGGTCACATCAGAGGCTCCTCCGCCTCCGGCCTCCGGCGATCGCGACTTCCAGGTCGTGGTTCTCGGCTCCGGCCCGGGCGGGTACACGGCGGCGTTCCGGGCGGCCGACCTGGGGCTGCGGGTGGCCCTGGTGGAGCGCTACGACCGCCTCGGCGGCGTCTGCCTGAACGTCGGCTGCATCCCGTCCAAGGCGCTGTTGCACGCTGCCCGGGTGATCGCCGAGACCGAGGAGATGGCCACACACGGTGTCTCGTTTGGCAAGCCGTCGATCGACGTCGTCAAGCTGCTCGAGTGGAAGGCATCGGTCGTCGACCGGCTGACCGGGGGGCTCGACGGGCTCGCCAAGCAGCGCCAGGTCGAGGTCGTGCGCGGGGTCGCGCGGTTCACGGGTCCGACCTCGCTGGCCGTGGGCGACCGGGAGATCACCTTCGAGAACTGCATCATCGCCGCCGGCTCGCAGTCGGCGATGGTTCCCGGCCTGCCGGAGGACGAACGGATCGTCGACTCGACCGGCGCGCTCTCGCCGTCCTCGATGCCCGGGCGGCTGCTCGTGATCGGCGGCGGGATCATCGGACTCGAGATGGCGTGCGTCTACGACGCGCTCGGCGCCAGGGTGACCGTCGTGGAGATGCTCGACCATCTCCTCACCGGCTGCGACCCGGACATCGTCCGGCCGCTCGCCAAGCGGATCGGCGAGCGCTACGAGGATGTGCTGCTGGAGACTCTCGTGACCGAGGTCAAGGCCCAGAAGAACGGACTGAAGGTGTCGTTCTCCGAGGGCGAGTCACGCCGGTTCGACCAGGTGCTGGTGGCGGTCGGACGCGTGCCGAACGGCCGGGCTGTGGAGGCCGGTGCCGCCGGTGTCAACGTCGATGAAGATGGCTTTATCCCCGTCGATCGTCAGATGCGGACCAACGTGCCCGGCATCTACGCGATCGGTGACATCGTGGGCGAGCCGATGCTCGCCCACAAGGCGACGCACGAGGGCAAGGTGGCGGCCGAGGTCATCGCAGGCGAGAACGTGGAGTTCGACGCCAAGACGATCCCGTCGGTCGCCTACACCGATCCTGAGGTGGCGTGGATGGGCCTGACCGAGACGGCGGCGAAGGCCGACGGCGTCGACTACGAGAAGTCCGTCTTCCCGTGGGCCGCCTCCGGCCGCGCGCTCGGCCTGGGTCGCCCGGAGGGGTTGACGAAGCTGCTGCTCGAGCCGGAGACGCGGCGCGTGCTCGGCGCCGGGATCGTCGGCGTCGGCGCGGGCGACCTCATCTCCGAGACCGTGCTGGCGCTCGAGATGGGCGCCAATGCGGAGGACATCGCGCTGACCGTGCACCCACATCCGACGCTGTCGGAGACGGTCGCGTTCTCGGCCGAGTTGGCCGAGGGGACGATCACCGACCTCATGCCGCCCGCCGCCGCCCGGGCGCGGGCGCGTCGCTGAGAGCCCGGCGCAGCTCGTCCGCGACGCCCGGCGGGTCGTCGCGCAGCCGCCGGTAGGTGAAGCGCATGACGCGGTAGTGCGCCGCGGCGAGCTTCGAGTCCCGTGCCCGGTCGGTTTCGAAGGCATCGCGGGTCTTGTGCGTCCTCCACCCGTCGACCTCGACGACCAGGCCATGGTCCGGCCAGTACGCGTCGACGAGCTTCCCCTCGACGTACTGGTTGCTCAGCGCCGGCGGCAGGCCGTACGTCCGGGTCAGCGAGCGGAACCGCCGCTCCAGCTCGGACTGAAGCCAGCCCGGCTCGTCGGTCAACGCGATGAGGGCTCCTGTGAGCGGCTTGATGCCGCGGCGGCCGGGATTGCGGGCGATGACGGCGTCGAGGCGGCGCTGGTCGAGTCGGTCCTCGCGCTCAGCCTGCTCGAGCGCCGCCGCGAAGTGCCGGGGTGTGAGGGATTCGGCGACGTCGAGGAGGGTCCGCTCCAGGGTCGTCACGGGGATGCCGTCGATGGTGGTGACGTCGTTGGGGTCGAGCTGGCGGGCGCCGTGACAGAGGATGCCCTTGATGTTGTGGCGCGAGGTCGAGGTGACGTGGATGCGACCGCTGCCGGCCCGGCGCAGGCCGTGGAGGGCGGCCGCGTCCTGGTGGCTGAGCACCGCGCCGTCACCGCAGGCGAGGACAGCCGCCATCCAGCGCCCCCGGAGGGTGAGCTTGGTGTGGCCGACGGCGTAGACGCCGCGGTGGATGCGGTGCAGACGGCCCGTGGCGATGCGGGTCTTGATCGCGGCCTCCGAATATTCGAGCTCACGGAGCTGCCCGCGTGAAACCACCCCGTGCTGACCGGCAGCGCGCTCGGCCAGACGTGTGTCATCTGGCGGTCGATATTCGACCTTAACTTGCATCACGTCCCAGGGTGGTGCCCCGAGGCGTGACGGATCAAGACATACGTGTGCGCTAACTGCGGCGTTTGCGCAAACGAAGCGCAACGAGGGCCGCCAACCCCCCAGCGGCCACCGCGCCGCGGCGCACGGAGCGCACGCTCGGCGCCGACGGGCCGTGAGCCCCCGGGGGCGGAGCCGGCAGGGCGAACTCCTCGGCCGCCAGCACGTCGTGGGGCTCGGCGATCCCGGTCGGATCGTCCGGCAGCCTCACCGGCCCGTGGTGGAGCCCCGGGTCCGGGGCCGGCACCGCGTACTCCTCGGCGGCCAGCACGTCATGGGGCTCGTCGCCTGTCTTCGATCTGTCCGGTGCCATCGGCCGATCATCCCAGAACTCGCCGACCGACGCCGCAGCCCACCCCGCCGTGATGCACCCTCGCCCTGATAATCTCAGTCTCGCTGACTGAGATCCCACACACGGCCGGCCCGGAAGCTGGTATGCTTCTGCTTACGTTTCGTAAGAACCTAACGAAAGTGAAGACTTGATGAGTCGCCTTCTGTTGGTCCCGCTGGAGGACGTGGTTGTCTTCCCGGGCATGTCGCTCACGCTGGCGATCGACGCCGGCGACGAAGAGCGCGTCCTGCTGGTGCCTCGGCACGAGAACGAGTTTGCGGCGGTTGGCACCGTCGCTGAAGTGAGCAACCGCGTTCGCCTGCCCGGCGGTGCGCGTGCATATGAGCTGCAGGGCCTGCACCGCGGGGTCGCCGGCGCTGCTCAGAATCTGCCTGACGGCCGACTGTTCGTCGAGGTCGACGAGCGGCCTGACGCGGTCCCCGTCGATGGCAAGACCCGCAACCTCGAGCGCGAGTACCGGGCCGTGATCGAGGAGATCCTCGAGGTCCGGGGCGACGACGGGCGGATCGCGTCGTTCCTGCGCTCCATCTCCGAGCCGGGCATCCTGGCCGACACCAGCGGCTACAGCCCGGATCTCAACTATGAGCAGAAGGTCCGCCTGCTGCAGACGCTCGACGTGACCGAGCGCCTCGAACTGGCCCTCAGCCTCCAGCGCGAGCGCCTGGCCGAGTTGCAGGTGCGCAAGCGCATCCGCGAGGACGTGGAGTCCGGCGCCGAGAAGCAGCAGCGGGAGTACTTCCTGCGCAAGCAGATGGAGTCGATCCGCAAGGAGCTGGACGAGGACGACGCCTCGATCGTGGAGGAGTACCGGACGAAGATCGAAGAGGCCGGAATGCCGGAGCACGCCGAAGAGCAGGCGCTCAAGGAGCTCGGCCGCCTCGAGCGGATGGGCGAGCAGTCGGCCGAGTCCACCGTGATCCGCACCTACCTGGACTGGCTGATCTCCGTGCCATGGTCTGGCATGTCCGAGGAGAAGCTCGACCCTGAGCACGCCCGCGAGATCCTCGATGAGGATCATGCCGGCCTCGAGGACGTCAAGGACCGGATCGTCGAGTACATCGCGGTCAAGAAGCTGCGCGTCGAGCGCGGCATCACCGAGGACAAGCGCTCCGGCGCGATCCTGACCCTGATCGGACCCCCCGGCACCGGCAAGACCTCGATCGGCGAGTCGATCGCCCGGGCCACGGGACGCAAATTCGTCCGGATGTCGCTGGGCGGCGTGCGTGACGAGGCCGAGATCCGTGGTCACCGCCGCACCTACATCGGCGCGCTTCCCGGGCGGCTCGTTCGCGCCCTCAGGGACGCCGGCACGATGAACCCGGTGATCATGCTCGACGAGGTCGACAAGGTCGGCGCCGATTGGCGGGGTGACCCGTCGGCGGCCCTGCTCGAGGTGCTGGACCCGGCGCAGAACCACGCGTTCCGCGACCATTACCTGGACCTGGAGCTCGACCTGAGCGGGGTGATGTTCATCGCCACCGCGAACGTCGCCGACACCATCCCCGGCCCGCTGCTCGACCGGATGGAGGTCATCCGCTTCGACGGCTACACCACCTCGGAGAAGGTGGCAATCGCCCGCGGCTATCTGTGGCCGCGTCAGCTGGAGCGCAACGGCCTGCGATCCGAGGAGGTTGAGATCTCCGACGAGCTGCTGGAGACGGTGACCACCGAGTACACGCGCGAGGCCGGCGTCCGCCAGCTGGAGCGCGATCTCGGCACCCTGCTGCGCAAGACGGCGACGAAGATCGCCGCCAACCAGGCGACGGCGCCGGTGACGATCGACATCGACGCGGTCCGGGACGCCCTCGGCCGGCAGCGTCACTTCCAGGAGTCGGCGATTCGCACCGCCGTTCCGGGCGTGGCGACCGGTCTGGCCGTCACCGGCGCCGGCGGCGATGTGCTGTTCGTCGAGGCCACCTCGATGCCGGGCAAGCCGAACCTGACCCTGACCGGCCAGCTTGGTGACGTGATGAAGGAGTCGGCGCAGATCGCGCTGTCCTACGTCCGTGGCCACGCCGCTGATCTGGGCATCGACCCGGTGCAGTTCGAGGAGCGCGCGTACCACGTCCACGTCCCGGCGGGCGCCATCCCCAAGGACGGCCCGTCGGCCGGCGTGACGATGGTGACGGCGCTGACCTCGCTGCTCACCGGTCGCCCGGTCAAGCACACCGTCGGCATGACCGGCGAGGTGACGCTCCAGGGCCGCGTGCTACCGATCGGCGGCGTCAAGCAGAAGGTGCTGGCGGCCCATGCCGCCGGGCTGACCGACGTCGTGCTTCCGGAGCGCAACCGGGGTGACCTGGATGACGTGCCGGAGGAGGTCCGCGAGCAGATGACGTTCCACTTCGCGATGACGATCGACGAGGTGCTGGGCGTCACGCTCGAGCCGGCTCCCCAGCCGGCCGCGGCCTAGGTCAGATCCACAGAAGCGACGCTGTTTCGCGAGGCGCCGGCCACTGCGGCCGGCGCCTCGCTGTCGTCGGTGTCCATTCCGGCAGACGCCGGCGGCGATACGTCGGACTCGGCGACGGCCCCGGTGGTAGTAGGTTCCGTTCTATGAGCACGATCACAGCTTCCCAAGAGCACCAAGTAGTCGACCACGTCCCCAAGCAGCTGTACATCGCCGGCGAATGGCGTGACGGCGTCAAGGGGACGATCAGCGTCGAGGACCCGTCCACCGGCGAGGCGTTGTGCGAAGTCGCCGATGCGTCCGTCGACGACGCCCGGGCCGCCCTCGACGCCGCCGTGGCCGCCGGCCCGGACTTCGCCGCCATGCCCCCGCGAGAGCGCGGCGAGATCCTGCGGCGCGCGTTCGAGACGATCATCGAGCGCAAGGACGAGTTGGCGGTGCTGATGACCCTCGAGATGGGCAAGCCCGTCAAGGAGTCGCTGGCCGAGATCACCTACGCCGCCGAGTTCTTCCGCTGGTTCTCGGAGGAGGCCGTGCGGATCGACGGCCGGTACACCGTCGCCGCCAACGGCGCCGGCCGGGTGCTGACGATGAAGCAGCCGGTGGGGCCCTGTCTCATGATCACGCCGTGGAACTTCCCGCTGGCGATGGGCACGCGCAAGCTCGGCCCGGCGATCGCCGCCGGCTGCACGATGGTCGTCAAGCCGGCCCAGCAGACGCCGCTCTCGATGCTGATGCTGGGCAAGATCCTGGAGGAAGCCGGCCTCCCCGGCGGCGTCCTGAACCTGTTCACCGCCTCGTCGTCCAGCGAGACGACCGGTCCGCTGATCTCCGACCAGCGCCTGCGCAAGCTGTCGTTCACCGGCTCGACCGAGGTGGGGCGCAAGCTCATGGCCCAGGCGTCGGAGACGCTGCTGCGGCTGTCGATGGAGCTTGGCGGAAACGCCCCGTTCATCGTGTTCGAGGACGCGGACATCGACGCCGCGGTCGCCGGCGCGATGGTCGCCAAGATGCGCAACATGGGCGAGGCGTGCACCTCGGCCAATCGGTTCCACGTGGCCGATGCCGTCGCGGACCGGTTCGCCGAGAAGCTGGCCGAGAAGATGGGCGCGCTGAAGCTGGGCCGCGGAGTCGACGAGGGCACCGACGTCGGCCCGCTGATCGACGCCACCCAGCGCAGCAAGGTCGCCGACCTGGTGCAGGACGCGATTGGGCGCGGGGCGAAGGCGGTCGTGGGCGGCAAGGAGCGCGAGGGCGCCGGGTACTTCTACAACCCCACGGTCCTGACCGACGTCCCGGACGACGCCAAGCTGCTGCGCGAGGAGATCTTCGGTCCGGTGGCCCCGGTCAAGGGCTTCCTCGACGAGGACGAGGCCATCGCCGCCGCCAACGACACCGAGTACGGGCTCGTCGCCTACGTGTTCACCAACGATCTCAAGCGGGCGCTGCGCGTCTGCGAGAAGCTGGAGACCGGGATGATCGGCCTCAACCAGGGAATCGTCTCCAACGCCCAGGCGCCGTTCGGCGGCGTCAAGCAGTCAGGCTTCGGCCGCGAGGGGGGTTACGAGGGGATCGAGGAGTACCTCGAGACCAAGTACATCGCCGTCAACCTTTGACGGAGCACCAGATGGGAGCCGGATGATCGGCAGCGGCCGCCGGAGCGGGAAAGGCCGCGCGCTGTCCCCCACAGCGCGCGGCCAACCGCGCCCCTCCCTGGGTCAGCTCTGCCGCCTCCCCCAAGCCTCACCAGGTAAGTCGTCATAAGCGTCCTTGTCTGCGCCGTGGAGGTCGCTCCTCGGAGCGACGGATGCACGCAGGGCAACTGGTCTGCGCAGACGCGCGATGCACCGCGGACAGTGCTCGACCGTCAGCCACGTGGCTCGCGGCGTGATCGTCAAGCCGCATCGCGGGCACGTCAGATGAAGCCGCCGGCGACGTTTCGGCGCCAGCAGCGGAGCGGACACCAGCATCAGCGGCCTCCAACCGCCGCGCGACCGGCGCCCCGACCGGGCGATGCGCGACCCGGAACGGTTTGCACAACCCGTAGCCGGCGATCAGCGGCGGCAGGCCCCGACAGCGGGCCTGAGCACCACGGACAGCAGCCGTCTGCCGCCCAGACGAGCACGCGTGGAACCGTGCGGCGACAATGATGGCAGCGGACACGGCTTCGGTCGGTCATACAGCCTCCCCCCGACGGGACTTTTCCGACATCTCATGCGCGGGCCTGACAAGCCCGCCTACACCTGCCTACAAAGCAACGCCAACCCCGATCTGGAGGGCAGGATCAGCGCCTTCTAAGAACATAACGCCGACGTCCGTCCGTCGCAAGGTCAATATGACACGGTTCTGACACCGCCGGCGGCGGCGCCGTCGCTCTCAGCGCCGCCCGCGCCGGGAGGCCTTTTTTCTGGGCGCTGCCCCGACGCGCGTCGCGCTCAAGACGAACGGCTGCGGCAGCCATGACCGGGGTGCGGACACCGTCACGTTGTACGTGCCGCCGCGCAGACGCGACGAGGGCCAGGCGACGACGACGTCCTTCCGGCGGACGGCGACCCGGCGAACGATCGGCCGCGCGCCCGCTGTGGTGAGCGTGATCGTCACGCGACCGGTGCCG
Source organism: Solirubrobacteraceae bacterium (assembly GCA_035551695.1). Lineage (GTDB taxonomy): Bacteria > Actinomycetota > Thermoleophilia > Solirubrobacterales > Solirubrobacteraceae > Palsa-465. The sequence goes on along the minus strand of DASZMU010000019.1, from coordinate 32,941 downwards.
CCGACCGCCACCCGCAGCGGCAAGGAGAGGGGACCGCCGAAGGCCGGCGTGAGGACCGACGCGGAGGTGCCGTCACAGGTGGTGTCGGCGAGCGGCTGCGGACGGGCGGCGCCGCCGTGTTGGCGCCGCGGCGCGAGTACGAATCGCTCGTGGAGGGTGCGTCCCGCGACCTGCGCGGCGATATCGACACCCATGGGCGTTTGGGTGCTGCCCACGGGGAAGCGGGACGTCCCGCGGGCCGCCCAGCTCGCCATGCGGACCGAGTCCGGGCGTCCGGTCGGTGAGCTGAGGCGGTAGGTCGTGACCGAGATGCGCCGGACCAGCACGCTGGGCTCGAACCAGTACCGATCGCCGACGCGCCGTACCGACCCCATCGGCACCTGAGCGCACGGGCCCGTGCTCTCCGCGCCGGCGGGCCAACTGCCGGAGCGAGGCGGTGCCGGGCAGGCGCAGATGCGCACGCTCTTGACCAGCGTCGCCGGAGCTCCGCTCGAGTCCGTGACGTGCAGCGTGACCCGCGCCGTTCCGGGCCTGGTGAAGGTCTGGGTGGCGCTCGGCCCGGTCGCCATGGCCGCCCCTCCGTCACCGGCGAAGCTCCAGACCTGGCTGCCGATCTGGCCGTACGCGTCGGTCGACGTCGAGTCAAACGTGACGGGCTGACCCACCGCCGCCGAGGAGGCGGGGACGGTGAACCCCGGAGTCGGGACACAGATCTGAGGAGGCCCCAGCCGCGGAACGTGCGAGACGGTGAGATCAGACAGCGCCCGGGTCATCGCCTGCTCGAGCGCCGCGCTCTCCGGTGCGTCCACAGTGGAGTAGGACGGGTCGCGGAAGGAGTCCAGGCCCCAGGAGAACTGCAACGAGCCGGAGCTGAACACCTCGGCGCCTGAGCACGCCGTGTAGAGGGCGGCGTCAGCGTGTGTCGGAGCCCCGTTGAAGTTGCTGGTGACCGGAGGGCCGGAATAGCTCAGGAGCGGGGTCACCGGCGGGACATGGCAGTCAGGGGTTACCGAATCCACCTCGTACCCCCCGAGCCCCGTCAGCACCGACCCCGGCGTCAGGCCGGTCCCGGCGAACCACGGGTCGGTCGCAACGGCGGCATCGGCGGTATACGGCAGGTAGGTGCCGGGGATCACGGTGCCCTGAAACTCGACGCCCATCAGCTCACACTCGGGCCGCGGCGGATTGAGAAAGCGGAACATCGTCGTCGTCTGGGTGGGATCCGTGACCGGATCCGTCAGGTACTTGTACGCGACCATCGTGCGACGGCCGTCTTCGTATCGGACCTGCCAGTTGGCGTCGTCGGCGCCCATGAAGGCCAGGTTGACCCCGGCATCGCGGGCGGCCTCCCAGCCGGTGCGCATGACGCTCGTCCAGTACTCGTCGTGGCCGGCGCTCATGTCGAGCTTGTGGTTGAGCAGAATCGAGGGGTCGGCGTCGACGTCATCGTCGGTGGCGTAGCTCACATCCCAGCCGCCCCGCTCCAGGAAGCGCACGAGCGGGTACTCCCACGAGAACAGCAGGCGATGGTTGTACGGGCGGTTGAACGAGACCTTGACCGCTTCCGGCGTCGTGTACACGCCCTCCCCTCCCCACGTGTTGTACGCCAGCCAGGTGTTCGTCGGCACCTGCACGAGGATCGCCGAGTGATCGCCGACCGGTGCCTGGACGATGAACGGCGTGAATCCGGTCTCGCCCGCGGATGGACCGGAGGTCAAGCGGAACACCGCAAGGTAGTAGCCGGACGTCCAATCGCTGGGCACCGTGAGGCTGTCGGTCGGCGACCAGCCCGCTTGGATCTGGCCTGTCACGGGGTCAGGCGCGGGCGCCGCCGGCTGCTGAATGCCCTGTTTTTCGTTGGCGCACGTGGGATCGAGCGAGGGCTGGGACGGGGTGTTCATGCCCTCCAGGCATGTGATCCGCCGCCCGCCGCTGCCCCCGTACCACCCCAGCCGGCTGATCTCGACGCGGTAGTCCGAGGCCGGGCTCGTGCTGACGTCGAAGGTGATGGTGCCGCCCGGCCGCACGCTCGTGGCGTTTGCGTAGCCCTCGATGGGCGCCTGTCCGCCGACCGGATCCTGGAGTGCCGCTCTCCAATAGCTGTCGCCCGGCTTGGCGTTCTCGACCTGGACGGCGTTGAGCGCGAGCGCCGGTGACGCCGCGGCGAACATGAGCAGGCCGGCGCCGAGGCACGAGCGGCGGACGAGCCTGAGCAGACGTGGGCACCGTTGGCCGCGCCGCGACCCGAAGGGAGGGAGTGAGATGGGTTGCGCCCCGATTGTTGTCGGACTTTCGGCCCCGGCGGAACCATAGTCCCTGCCGCGGCGTCGCCTCCCGCCCGTTATCGGACACCGGTGGTCCGGGCTTGACCGGCGGTCTCGGGCTCAGGGGAGGACTAAGCTGCCGCCGATGAGCGCGGACGTGGCCGAGCGTCGATGGCGGCTGGCGGTCCGGATGACCGCGGCCGCGATCGTGTGGTCGCTGGGCCTGCTGCTGGCGGCGCTGCTCGTGCCGGCATATGGCACGGAGTCCTCCTCGCCGGACACCGGGGTCACGCTGACACAGGTGACGCTGATTCAGGCCAAGGGGGCGTGGGCGCTCGTGCTCGTCGCGGTGCCGGTGATCACGTCGGCTCTCGTCGCGGTCGGGTTGGTGTTCCGGCATCGTGAGGACGCGCCCTGGGCAGCGCCGGTGGCGTGGTCGGCGGTCGGTGTGCTGGCGGTGGTCGCCCTGCTGGGGATCACGTCGGTCGGCGCCTTCATGCTGCCGACGGCCGCGCTCCTCGCGCTCAGCGTCCGGCTGGCGCCGGGTTGGGGCGACGTTCGTGCCCACCCGGTGGCCGGGATGTGACGGCGGCCGACCCGGCGACATCCGAGGTGCTTCAGCGCAGCCCCTCCCATCTTGGGGGCCCCGTCTGTACCCTCAAGCCCACGCCATGGCGTACGCGGAAGAGAGTCCGGGGATGACGGGGTCGATCAACGAGCACGGACCGGCGCTCGCGGCCGAGTGGCGTCGGCTGGGGCGGGCGGCGACCTTCGTCGCGCTGCTGACGGCGCCCGCGTTCTTCCTCGTCCTGTTCGAGTCCAACCACCTGAGCCTGATCGCCTCGGTGATCATCACGATCGCGGCCGTGGTCATCTTCCGCGGGCTGGTGGAGGTCATCTCGCGCAAGCTGATCCCCTCCCCCAGCCTCTACGGCGCCCACCAGCGCCTGATGGAGCAGGATCTCGTCGCCCGCCGCCGCTACTGGTTCTGGCGCACAAAGTTCCGCCGGCTGCCGATGTGGATCCTGGCGATCCTGGTCCTCCTGGCGCTCTGCCAGGCGCTGTTCGCCTTCGCCGGCGTCAGCGCGTCGTTCTTCCACCCGTTCGCCGGCCTGCGCCAGATCTTCCCGGCCGACACGCTCCCCCAGCTGGCGCTGGTGTTCGTGCAGCTGCCGCTGCTTCTGTTCATCAACGTCGGCATCCTGTTTGGGCCGTTCCTGTTCATGGCCGCCCGCGGCATCCGCAGTTATGAGCCCGGAGATGCCAGCTGGGGCGTGAAGATCGAGGATGTCCGCGGCCAGGCGGAGGCCAAGGAGGAGATCACCCGCGTCATCACGCTGTGGGAGTCCGGCGAGGAGTTCGAGAAGGCGGGCGGCAAGCGCGAGCGCGGCCTGCTGTTCCTCGGCGCGCCCGGCACCGGCAAGACGATGATCTCGAAGGCGATCGCGACGAACTTCAACTGCCCGTTCGTCACGATTCCCGGCTCCGGGTTCGCGCAGATGTTCATGGGGATGGATGCGCTCGTCGTCCAGTTGCTCGCGCACAAGGCGCGCAAGCTGGCGCGAAAATGGGGCGGCCAGTGCATCGTGTTCATCGACGAGATCGATGCCGTGGGCATGCGCCGCCAGGCGCTGCAGGGGAGCTTCACCGAGTCCGGCACCAGTGGGGGGGCCGGGCCGGTCTCCCTCACCGACCTCTGCTTCTTCGGCCCCAACGGCTCGCTGACCCCGACGGGCGACCTCGTGATCGAGACCCGCCAGTGGCGCGAACAGCTCTTCGCCCAGCGCGCCGAGACCGTGGCCGTGCGCAACCGCGGATTCCTCGGCGCCGTCGCCCAGCGGGTCAACGTCGCCTTTCCTGGGATGGGCGGCATGGGCTATCAGGGGCAGGCCCTCAACCAGCTGCTGGTCGTCATGGACGGCATGGGCGAGCCGCCGGTGTTCCGCAAGTTCCTGACGAACCGCGTCAACACGTTCCTCGACGCGATGTTCCTGATTCCCGGCAGGATCGGACGCATGCGGCTGCGGCTGCCGACGCCCTCGCCGCGCAAGGAGGAGATCTACTTCATCGGCGCCTGCAACGTGCCGATCAGCGTGCTCGACCCGGCCCTGACCCGCCCGGGCCGGATGGGCCGCCACATCTGGTTCCGCACGCCGACCAAGGACGACCGCCGCGACATCTTCGACCTGTACATGGCCAAGGTGTCGCACGAGCCGGACCTCGACACCGATCACCGGCGGGATGAGCTGGCGCGGATCACGAACGGGTACTCCCCGTCGATGATCGAGCAGTGCTGCTCGATGGCGTTGACGATCGCGCACGCCGAGGGCCGCCGCCAGTTCGCCTGGCGCGACATCGTCGAGGCGATGACGACGGTGGAGGCCGGCACTGCTCAGAACATCGACTACGTGCCGGAGGAGACGCGGGCGGTCGCGATCCACGAGGCCGGGCACGCGGCGGCCGGCCACATCTACCTGGAGAAGGAGATCCTCTCCACCCGGCTCTCGATCCGCAAGCGCGGCAGCTCGCTGGGCCACTACCAGGGGATGGAGAAGGACGAGCGCTTCAGCCACTTCCGCGGCCGGGTCTTCGGCAGCCTGGTGATGACGCTCGGTGCCATGGCCGCCGAGCACGTGTTCTACGGCGAGAACTCCCAGGGCGTCAGCGGCGACCTGCAGAGCGCGACCGCAACGGCCGCCGCGATGGTCGGCATGTGGGGCATGGGTCCGGACGCCGTCGCGATCGACATCGTGGCCGAGCTCCCGGACGACGATCCGGGGGTGGAGGCGCGGCTCGAGCGGATCGGCAACCGGATCATGAACCGGGCCAGTGGCGGCTCGTCGATGATGGGCGATCCCATCGCCGCCGTCCTCGGCGACCGAGAGAAGCACCGCGCCGCGGCTCAGCTGCTCGGCCAGGCCTATGTCACCGCGTACACGCTGATCGCGACCAACCGCGACAAGATCGAGCAGATCGCAGACATCCTCGTCGATCGCAAGGAGCTGCACGGCGACGAGGTCGTCGACCTGCTGGACAGCGTCCACCTGACCCGTCCGGTGCTGGACCTGACCGACCCGGCGACCTGGCCGCGCGTATGACCGTCCCAGGACGGATCTTCCGGTCATCGGACGACGGCGCGCTCAACGCCGGCGTGCAGGCCAAGACGCGCGGGCGAGGCCGGTCCAAGCTCCGCGCGGCGCCGGCCAGCACCTCTCCCCATTCAGGGAAGTTCCGCCTCGTGACGGCCGTCCTCGTCGGCCTCGCCGTGGGGGCGATCGTGGTTGCGGCGGCGATCGCCGTCAAGGGACGGCCGACGTCGGCGGCCGCCAAGCAATGGTCGCAGTGGTCACCGACGGACACCGGGACGCAGGGCGCGCGGGAGATCGCCGACTACATCGCCCCCTTCTACCGCATCTCGTCCCTCGACCAGCTCGCGCTCGTGACCGTCGTCAATCTGCAGAGTCAGGCCGCGGCCGCGGCGGAGCAGGCGGCCGCCGCCAACGGCTCCACGACGGCGCCGAGCAGCGGCCTGCAGGTCGCGGTCCGGCCGAACCCCAGTTCGAGCGCCGTCTCCCTGCTCAACGGGAGCACGATCGCCTACAACCTGTGCGGGATCGGCGGCAAGAACTGCGCGATCGGTACGGGCCGGTCGTCACAGAACCGGATGCTGCTGCTGCGCCGAGAGGCGCTCGAGCTGGCGCTGTACACGTTCAAGTACATCGGCGGGACGGAGAACGTCGTCGCGATCCTCCCGCCCGGGCGCACCCAGGTGACGAGCACGCTGTCGAAGTCCCTGCCGACCTCCGATACCTCCTCGACATCCCAGTCGATCGACATCGCCGTGCTGTTCCAGCGCCAGGAGCTCCAGCCGCTGCTCACCCAGCCGCTGACCGCGACGCTGCCGGAGACGATTCCGCCGACGGTGGCCGAGATGCCCAGCGCGCCGGAGGCGGGGCTCGTCGATCAGGTGACGGCCCGGGGTCTCTTCTCCGAGCAACTCCAGCAGGCCCAGGACGGCTCGAACCTCATCGTCCTGAATCCGCTTCCGCCTCAATAACTGGCGGATCCTTCGGATCCGCTGGGGGAAGGGCGCTTCGCGTTCTCCGGCGCGTCCCGCTGACTGGCGGATCCGTCGGATTCCCGGGGCTCATATCCCGGGCAGCGCAGCACGGGCAGCCGCGGATACCGAGGGAAGCGGTCCGGCTCGTCGCGGGAGCGCCGGCACAGCGAGAAGACCGAGCCGCGCGTGTTGCGCACGACCTGCTGGTGGCGGCAGTGGTCGCACAGGCCAACCTCTGGGCCGCCCACTCCGGTCACCGAGAATCACCCGCGCCAATCACGCCAGTGATTCTCGCAAGCTCGAAAACGGCGCAAACCAGATTTGGCGCGTCATGCACGGCCCAGGGACCGCCGGGAGCGCCGAAGGCCACCGCTAACGGCGGGTGAGCTCCTCCAGCGTCAGCAGGAACGACTCGTACGGACGCCCGGTCACCTGCTGCAAGGCGATCTCACACGTCCGGTTGCTCGACACGCAGGCGCCGAAGCGGCGGCCGTCGAGCTCATCCGCGGTCTCCTCCAGCGCCGCGGCCGGCAGCTCCGGATGCAGCCAGCCGCGATCGCCGGCCATGCCGCAGCAGCGGGTGGCGGCGGGGACGACGACCTCGTCGGCCAGATGCGACGCGATCGCGGTCAGCCGGCTCGCAACGCCGAGGTGCCCGGCGGCGCACGTCGGATGCACGAGCATCGAGTCGAGCTTGCTGGAGATCGGGAGCCGTTCGAGCAGGTGGTCATGGACCCACTCCACCGAATCGATGACCTCCACCCCCTCCAACTCCAGGTTCTCGCGCGCGCCGTGGGTGCACGAGCTCGCGTCGATGACGACCGGCAGCCGCCCGTCCTCGCTCCAGCGCCGAAGCGCCGCTGCCGTCCGGCGGGTCATCTCCTCAAACCCGGCGGCGTAGCCCTTCGAGCTCCACGGCGTGGCGCAGCAGATCCCGGCGACGTCATCCGGGATCCACAGCGGCAGCCCGGCCCGCGCGGATACCGCCACCAGCGCCTCCGGCGCCGTCAGCCGGCCGTCGCCTCCACGGCCCGCGGCCCGGCCGAAGATCCGATTGGTGCACGAGGGCAGGTAGACGGCGGCGGCGCCAGAGCGTTCGGTCTGAGGCAGCCGAGCCGGAGCCGGCTCGGGCATCGCCGGGCTCCACTCCGGCACGACGTCGGCGAGCCCAAACCGGTCCCGCAGCACCCTCGGCAGCGCGGCGACACGCCGATCACCGACGACCCGCGCCAGCCGGCGCCCGGACCGCACCCCCACGCGCGCCGCCCGTTCGACGGCGGCATAGCGGCGCGCCACCTCCAGCGCCGCCCGCTCCGCGCGCGGGCCGTGGCTGCGCGTGCGCAGGTCCTTGATCAGCGCGCCGGTGTCGATCGCGACCGGACACGCTCGCATGCACGAGCCGTCGGCCGAGCACGTCTGGATGCCGTCGTACTCGTATTGCTCCACCAGCGCCTGGAGTACCGGTGAGCCCGGGGACTGCCGGGCGATCTCGCGCCGGAGCACGATCCGCTGGCGGGGGGTCGTCGTGACGTTCTCCGACGGGCAGACCGCCTCGCAGAAACCGCATTCGATGCACTTGGTGACGCTCGCCTCCACCTCCGGCACGCTCTTGAGATTGCGCAGGTGGACGTCCGGATCGCGGTTGAGCACGATCCCCGGCGCCAGCACCGCGCCCGGGTCGGCCAGCCGCTTGATCTCCCACATCAGCTCGGTGGCCCGCGTCCCCCACTCGCGCTCCACAAACGGCGCCATGTTGATCCCGGTCCCGTGCTCGGCCTTCAGCGAACCGTCGTACGTGTCGACGATCAGCCTCACCATGTCCTGCAGGAACGCGTTGTAGCGCTCCAGCTCGCCCTCCTTGCCGAACTCGGCCGTGAGGATGAAGTGGAGGTTGCCGGCCGAGGCGTGGCCGGCCAGCCCGGGGAGGAAGCCGTGCTGGGTGAGCAACGCCTGGAGGTCCTTGGCGGCCTCGGCGACGCGCGCCGGGGGCACGCACACGTCCTCGATCATCATCGTGATCCCCGGCGGGCGCATGGCCGCCAGCAGCCCCTGCATCCCCTCGCGCACCCGCCACAGCATCTCGATCTCCTCTGCGTCACGGGAAAACCTGGGCGGGGAGATCAGCGGTCGCCCGTCGAGGTTCGCCAGCGCCGCGTCCTCGAGCGGACCGAGCTCCTCCGGCGTCTCGGCCCGGAACTCGATCAGCAGCGCCGCCGACGTCGGCGGCAGCTCCTTCCACTCCTCCGGGGTGCCGGGCATGTTGTACCCCGCCGCGATCAGCGTCGGTGCGACCATCAGCTCTGTCGCCGTCGCCCCCGCGTCGACCAGCTCTCCCACGGCGTCGGCGGCGGCGTCGAGGTCCTCGAAGCCCACGAGTGCCAACGACGAGTACCGGCCGAGCGGGACCGTCTCGAAGACGGCCTCGGCCACGAACGCCAACGTCCCCTCCGAGCCGACGACGAGCCGGCGGAAGATCTCCAGCGGCGAGGCTGCGTCCAGGAACGCGCACAGGCGATACCCGGTCGTGTTCTTGATCTCGAACTTGCGGGCGATCCGTTCGGCGAGCGCCGCGTCCCCGCGAATCTCGTCTCGGATCCGCTCGAGGCCGGCGGCGAGCTCCGGGGCGGCGGCAGCGAACTGCTCCTCCGCCCCGGGAGCCGCCGTGTCGATGACCGCGCCGTTGGCGAGGACGAGCGTCATCGCGCTCACCGTCTGATAGGAGTCGGCGACGACGCCGCACCGCATCCCGCCGGAGTTGTTGGCGATGACCCCGCCGACGCACGCGATGTTCGTGCTCGCCGGGTCCGGGCCGAGCCGGCGCCGGCGGCGGGCGAGCAGGCGGTTGGCGTGGCCGAGCACGACTCCGGGCTGGACCCGGATCCGCGCTCCGTCGTCCTCGACGCGCGCCCGGCGCCAATGACGGCGGGTGTCGACGAGCACCGAGTCGGTCTGGGTCTGCCCGTTGAGGCTCGTCCCGCCCGCCCGGAAGGTGACGGAGAACCCGGCGTCGGCGGCGCACCGGAGCAGCGCGACGACATCATCGACGTCCCGGGGCACGACGACCGCCTGGGGGATCAGCCGGTATGGGCTGCCGTCGCCGGCATAGCGGATGAGATCGAGCGCGCGGCTGAGCACGCGGTCGGCTCCGAGCTCGGAGATCAGCCGGGAGCGGAGCGGCTCCGGCGTCCCCTCGGCCACCCAATCCGGCGCACGGTCCGGAGCCGGTCCCGCCCGCTGAGGACGAGGCTCGGCGACGATGGTGGCCGGATCCGCGACCGTCATTCCATCCACATCCCGGACGCCACCGGCACCTGGATGAGCCGCGGACCGTCGTCGGCAGCGATCCCGTCGCGCAGTGCCTCGGTCAGCTCCTCCCGCCCGCTCACCTCCTGTGCGGGCATCCCGTAGCCGCGCGCGACCGCGGCGACGTCGAGTCCGGGCAGGTCGAGGCCGGGAGCACCGGACACCTGCTCGAGCATCGCAAACGCCTTGAGGATCATGTACTCGTCGTTGCGGAGCACGAGGAACGTCACTGGCACCTTGTAGGTGACCGCGCTCCACAGTGCGGTGATCCCGTACTGCGCCGACCCCTCGCCGAGCACACAGACGACCGGTCGCTGCGGCTCGGCCAGCTGGACCCCGACCGCCGCCGCGATTCCAAAGCCGAGTCCGCCGCTGGCGCAGAAGTAGTAGCTGCCCGGCGTCGAGATTCGCAGCCGGTTGCGGAGCGACACCGTCGACGACGGGGTCTCGACGACGGCGATCGCGTCGCGGCGCCAAGCGTCGGCGAGCGCCGCCATCGCCTGTGAGCCGCTCAGGCGATCCGGGGGGTCCGCAACCGGCGGGTCTCCGGGCCCCGGCCGGGCGGTCGGCGCCGACCGCCCGTCCGCCTCGGACACCAGCTCCACCAGCCGCTCGAGCGCGAGCGCCACGTCACCGACGATCGCCTCGCCCATCGGAGCGCGTGCCGCCTCTCCCGGATCGCTGGTGATTGCCACCAGTTCGGTGCCCGGCGCCAGCAGCGGGCCCGGGATGTACGGGTAATAGGGGAACACCGAGGAGCCGACGACGACGACGAGGTCGTGGTCCTTGAGCGTCTCGGACACCGGGGCGATCGCCGGGGGCAGGATGCCGGCGAAGTGCGGGTGGCGCTCCGGAAAGCCGATGCGGGAGCCGCCCGTGGCCGGGCTGGCCCAGACGGGCAGGCGCTGCTTCTCGGCGAGCGCGACGGCGGCTTCCCAGCCACCGGCGGCATCGATGTCCGGGCCGGCGACGAGCACCGGCGCGCGTGCCTGCTCGATCCTCCGCGCCAGAGCCGCCAGCGCATCGGCGTCGGCCGCCATGCGACCGGTCACCCGCCGAGCGGCGGCAGCGGCACTCCGGTCGGCGTCGGCCTCGGCGGCCCAGTCGTCCATCGGGATCGATACGAACGCGGGTCCGCGCGGGGGCAGCGAGGCGTGATGGATCGCCCGGGCCAGGGCACCCGGAACGTCCTGGGCCCGCGGCGGCTCGTGGCTCCATTTCACGTAGGGCTGGGGGCCGATGATCGCGTCGCGGTTGGTCAGGTTGGCCTCGATGGTGATCTGCGGGCGGACCTGCTGGCCGGCGGTGATGACGAGCGGCGCCTTGTTGGCCTGGGCGTTGAAGATCCCGCCGACGGCGTTGCCGACTCCGGGAGCCGTGTGGAGGCTGACGTGGGTGGGGCTCCCGGTGGCCTGGGCATAGCCGTCGGCCATGCCGATCACGACCAGTTCCTGAAGTCCGAGGATGTACGTGAAGTCGTCCGGGAAGTCAGCGAGCATCGGCAGCTCGGTCGATCCCGGGTTGCCGAAGATCGTGGTCATCCCGTGGGCCCGGAACAGGTCAAACGTCGCGTCACGAACAGTGGCCATCGGCCAACTCCTCCTTGGTCGGTGGGTGCACCTTATTGGGACGGGGCGGCGGAGGTCGCAGCCACCCGCCGGCGCCGGTCACAGCTCGGCCAGCGCCTCGGAGGCCGCCCGCTCTCCGGAGCTGACCGCGCCGTCCATGTAGCCATTCCAGTACGTGGCTGTCTCCGTGCCCGCCCAGTGGATGCGACCGATCGGCCGGCGCAGCCACGGGCCGTAGGCCAGCAGCGTGCCCAGGCTGGGGATGCCGACCGGGCAGCCTCGGGTCCACTGCTCGGCGCTCCAGTTCGTGTCGAAGTAGTCGATCGCGTTCAGCGCCTCGGAACCGAACAGGCCGGCGTACTGATCGAGCACCGCCGACCGGCGGTCGGCCGGCGTCATGGCGTTGTACTGGCGCGCGTAGTCTCCGCCGACGAAACCGAACAGGACGCCGGGGCTCCCGCTGGGCGGCGAGTCGTCGAACGTCGCGCTCACCGGGCCGCCGGTCGCGAGCGACTGTCCCGTCAGCCCCTGGTCGCGCCAGAACGGCGTCTGGTAGACCGCGGCGACCTTCGTCAGCGTGCCCTGGCCGTATCGCTGAGTGAGCTGGTCGCGCTCCAGCGGCAGCACCGGGTCGTAGTCGATCCGGCCGGCCAGCACCGGCGGGACGGCCACAATCACCTGCTTGCCCTTGTACGTCGTCGTGCCGGCGAGGACGCTGACGCCGCCAGCGCTCTGAGTGATCCGCCGGACCGGGGCGTTGAGCACCACGCGCTTGCCGAGCTGGTCGAGCATCCGGAACGCGATCGACTGCGAGCCACCGATGAACCGCGACATCTGCGCGCCGCCGCGGGTGTCGAAGTTGCGCTCGAACGTGCCGGCATTGTTCTCGTCGCCCGAGGCGGCGATATAGAACAGCACGAAGAGTAGCGACAGCTCGCGTGGCTCGGCGCCGAAGATCGGCCGGGTCGCGGCCGCCACCAGCTCCTTGAAACGTGGCGTGACGCTGTGCGTGTCGATCCACGACTGCAGCGTCTGCCCGTCGTAGCTGCCGGCGTTCGACGCCGTCCACGGCGCGTCGACCGGAACGCTCGTCGACATCTGATCCAAGAGCTGGATGTCGGCGGTGACCTCGGCGAGCGTCAGGGGATCAGGCGGCGCGGTACCAAGCGGGCCGGTGTCGCTGTACGTGGTGCGCTGCCCGTCGGCCATGTACACGTCGTTGCCGGTGTCATAGGTGGGGAACGTGCCGACACCGAGCTCGGTGGCCAGCGCCATCAGGTAGTCCTGGGTAGGGCCGACGAACGTCCCGCCGCGCTCGGACACCTGCCCGGCGCCGAGATCGTGGTTCCATACCCGCCCGCCGACGCGGTCGCGCGCCTCGAGCACGATGACCGACTTGCCCGCCTTGACGATGTTGCGTGCGGCGGTCAGCCCGGCAAAGCCCGCTCCCACGACGATGACGTCCGCGCTGTGGGAGGCGGCCCGTTGGTGTCTCCTGTGCTTGGCCTTGTGCTTGTGGTGTCGCGTCCGGGCGTCGGCCGCGGGCGGCACCGCGGCGGCCGCGCCGCCGACGAGGGTGCCGGCGACGAACCTCCGGCGGGTGATCTGAGTGTCGTCGCGGTCATGGTCCTTGCTCATGTCGGCAGCAGGCTCCTCGTCGGGGTCAGGGTGTCGGTGGTCGCCGCGAACGCATCGGCGGCGGCAAGGTCGAAGGCTCCGTGGTCGGACCCGAGCCCGCCGGCGACGAGGCCGGCCACCGCGCAGCCGAGCCGAGCGGCGGCGGCGCGATCCCGGCCCAGCGCCAGGGCTCGCAGAAACCCGGCCGAGAACGCGTCCCCGCACCCGGTGGTGTCGATCACGTCGACGGCGAACGCCGGCACCGCCACGGTCTCGCCTCCGCCGATCACGACGGCGCCGTCGCCACCGCAGGTGGCGGCGACGCAGCCGACGCCGCGCTCCAGCAGCGCGCGGCAGCCGCCCGCCAGCTCGTCGGCGCCGGTGAGGGCGAGCACCTGCTCCTCGTTGGGCAGGAGGTAGTCGAGGTGTTCGAACGCCGGCGCGATCCAGTCGAGGATCGCCGCAGCTTGGTCGCCGGGAGCGAGGAGGTCGGCAGACGTCGTGACGCCATGCTCGCGTGCGAATGACAGGATCCTGGCCGCCTCCTCTCCGCCCATGAACTCCGGGGCGCCCACGTGCAGGTGCGTGGCGCTGGCGATCTCTCCCCAGGGCGCGTCCGCCGCCGAGTAGGTGGCGTTGGCGCCGACGACGTGAAAGGCGGGCCGCGAGCCGTCCGGCCGGATCGGCAGCACGCTCGCTGACGTCTGGACCCCGTCTCGGCGGACCAGGAGGGACGCGTCGACGCCGCCGCGCTGCAGGAGATCGATCAGGACGTCGCCGAGGGCGTCCGTGCCGATCGCCCCTGCGCTGCGCACCTCCGCTCCCAGCTTCGCCAGCGTGACCGCCGAGCCCCCGGCGGGACCGGCGACGGTGACGCGAATCTCGTCCACCAGCTGTCCGCCCTGTCCCGCCGGGATCTCCTGCACCGGACGGACGAGCACGTCGACGACGTGTACGCCAAGCGTGATCACGCGCATCGCGGCGGCCGGCGGCGCGCCGGCTGGGCCGATCCAGCTCACCGGGCGCTGCCCTGCATCGACCCGTAGCCACGCGTCGTGACCGCCTCGATCAGCGCCTGGACGTCGCCATCGTCGAGTGTCCGCGGACGGCCGATCGCCGCGGCCCGCCAGTACAGCTCGGCCGACCACTCGACGAGGCGGGTGTTCTCCATCGCCGCGTCGAGATCCGGGCCGTGGGCGATCATGCCGTGGTTGGCCATCAGCGCGGCGGCGCGATCCTGAAGCGCATCGAGGGTGAGCTGCGCCAGCTCGGGGGTGCCAAAGGTGCTGTATGGCGCGATGCGGAGCGGGCCGCCCAGCGAGAGCATCTGGTAGTGGACCAGCGGCAGCTCGTCCAGCACGCAGGCGAGGGCGGTGGCAATGGGGCTGTGGGCGTGAACGACTGCGCCGGCGCCATAGCGGCGGTAGATGCCGAGGTGGAGCTCGAGCTCCGAGGTCGGCGCCAGGTCGCCCTCGACGAGCGTGCCGTCGAGGTCGACGACCGCCACCTCGTCCACCGCCAGTCGCTCCAGGGCGGCGCCCGTCGGCGTGACCGCGACGAGATCGTCGGCGCGCACGGAGACGTTTCCGGCCGTCCCGAGCACCAGCCCCTCGGCCGCCAGACTCCGCGCGGCCGCGGCCACCTGATCGCGTTCACGCTCGAGCAATTGCCCTCCGCATGCCGCCACGCTAACATGAAGTGGAGTTCACTTTCAACTATGGACCGCGCCCCCAACGATCTCGGCCTACGCCACGTCCCCACCCAGGCGCGCAGCCGGGAGCGACTGCGCCGCGTGCTCGAGGCGGCCGATGAGATCCTCGCCGGCGAGGGCGCCCCGGCGTTCACCACCACCCGCATCGCGACGGTCGCGGGCGTGCCGGTTGGCTCCGTGTACCGCTACTTCCCGGACAAGGCCGCGATTGTCGAGGCGCTGGCGCTCCGGTACTGGGATGAGCTGTCCGACCTCGTCGTGGCGGCGGCCGAGAGCGACGAACGGTCCGCGCTGCCGGATCCGGCCGGCGCTGTGCTCGCGGCACTCGCCGCCGGGTTCCGCGCCCGGCCCGGCTTCCTCGCCCTCTGGTACGGCGGCCTGCGCACCGAGGCGGTGCGTGACGCCACCCGTCCGATCCGGGAGTCGATCGCCGCGTCGGTGGCGCGGATCCTCGCCGTCCACTGGCCGCTCGCCGACCCCCAGTTGCGCGAGACGGTCGCCCGCATCGTCGTGATCTCCGGCGACGGGCTCCTGCGGGAGGCGTTCCGCCGGTCGCCGGATGGCGATCCGCTGCTGCTGACGGAGAGCCGGGCGATGCTCGACGCCTACGCCCGCCTGCGCCTCGGGGAGAGCGAGCGATGACGGTCGCGCGGACGCGCCCCGGCCGGAGGCGCGTGCTCCCATCGCGTCACAGCCCGGCCAGCACCTCCGCGGCGGCGCGCTCACCGGAGCTGACGGCTCCGTCCATGTAGCCGTTCCAGTAGGTGGCGGTCTCGGTTCCGGCCCAGTGGATGTGTCCCACCGGCGCGCGCAGGTGCGGGCCGGCGGCGACGAACGAGCCGACCGCCGGGATCCCGACCGGGCAGCCCCGGGTCCACGGCTCGGCGCTCCAGTCGGTCTCGAAGAACTGGCTCGGACGGCCGGCCTGAGCGCCGAAGAAGGACTCCAGCTGGGCCAGCGCGGCACGGCGGCGCTCCGCCGCCGGCAACGCGCGGTAGCGGCGGGCGTTGTCGCCGCCGACGAAGCCGAAGATGACGCCCGGACGGCCGGCCGGTGGCGAGTCGTCATAGGAGATGCTGATGGGGAAGCCGGTCGCGACCGCCTGCCCGGTCAGCCCGTGGGCGCGCCAGAAGGGGCGGGCATAGACGGCGGCCACCTTGATCAGCGTCCCGGGGGCGTAGCGCCGGGTGAGCGCGACGCGGGCAGATGGAAGGAACGGCTCGTAGTGGATGCGACCGGCGAGCACCGGCGGGATCGCGACGATCGCGCGACGCGCGGTGACGGTCTCCCGGCCGGAGACGACCTTCACCCCGGTGGGGGTCTGATGGATCGCGCGCACGGGAGACCGTAGAGCCACGCGCGAGCCGAGTTCGGCAGCCATCGTGATCGGCACCATCTGGGAGCCTCCGACGAGCCGGGAGTTCTGCGCCCCGCCCCGGGTGTCGAACAGGCGCTGGAACGTGCCGGCATGCCGTGGGTCGCCGGCGGCGGCGGCGTAGAACAGCGCGAACAGCATCGACACCTCGCGAGCCTCGGCACCGAACACGCCGCGCAGCGCCGCGGCCGCCACCTGCTGCAGCCGCGGCGACGCCCCCTCCTCGTCGAAGTACCTCTGGAGCGTCTGGCCGTCGAGCGCCGCGGCGTTCGACGCGGTCCACGGGGCATCGACGGGCACACCCGCCGACATCGCGTCGATGCTCAGCACCAGGTGCGCGAGCCCGGCCGTGATCGACGGGTCCGGCGGGGCCGTGCCGAACGGGCCCCGGTCGCTGTACGTCATCCGCTCGCCGCCGGCGACGTAGACATCGTCGCCGCGGTCGTACACGGGAAACGTGCCGACGCGCAACTCGTCCGCGAGGGCGGTGATGTGGTTCTGCGTGGGGCCGACGAACGTCCCGCCGCGCTCGGACACATGGCCGTGGCCGAGGTCGTGGTTCCACACCCGCCCGCCGACCCGGTCACGGGCTTCGAGCACCGTCACCGTCCGCCCGGCGCGCACGAGCCGCCGGGCCGCCGTCAGGCCGGCGAGGCCCGCGCCGACGACCACCACCTCCGACCGCGGGACGCTGGTGCGAGCGCCGGCCGCGGCGGGCAGGGCGGCGGCGGCCGCTGACGCGATCGTGCCGGCGACGAACCGACGCCGGGTGACGGGCGTCCGGCGAATCGCCCCTGGGGCGATTCGCTGAGGAGATCGCCTGGACGGCGATCTCCCCGTCACGCGCGCGTGCGCTGCAGCGGGCCGTATCCCCGGGCCACGATGGTCCGCCGGTAGTCGGCGATCTGCTCGTCGTCGAGCAGCCGCGGCGTGCCGAGCGTGGAGGCGCGCCAGTAGACGGTCGCCGCCCACTCCAGCAGCAACGAGTTGCCGAGCGCGGTGGCGATGTCGGCGCCGATGCACAGCGTCCCGTGATTGGACATGAGCGCCGCAGACCGGTCCGCCATCGCGTCGAGTGTCAGGTCGGCCAGCTCCTGGGTGCCGAAGGTCGCGTACGGCGCGACCCGCACCGGTCCGCCGAGGGCGACCATCTGATAGTGGACGACCGGCAGCTCGTCGAGCACGCACGAGAGCGCGGTGGCCACCGGCGCGTGCGTGTGGACGACGGCGCCGGCGCCGTAGCGGCGGTAGGCGCCGAGGTGCAGGGCCAGCTCCGACGTGGGCGCCAGCTCGCCGTCGACCTGGCGGCCCTCGAGGTCGACGATGGCCACGTCGCTCGCCGAGGCCTGCTCGAGAATCGCGCCGGTCGGCGTCACAGCCACCAGCCCGTCGCGCGCGGCGGAGACGTTGCCGGCGGAGCCGAGCACGAGTCCCTCCGCGGCCAGCCGGCGGGCCGTGGCGGCGACGGCTTCCTTCTCAGCTTCGAGCATCGCCGCCAACCTAACATGAACCCGCGGGCGGTCCGCCTCAAGGGGGCGGCGCGGACGGTACTGACTCGAAATTCGCCACTATACTTATTGAAGTATGTCGACCTTCTGGAGGCTGCTGGGGTTCCTGCGTCCGTATCGCCGCGCTGCGATCTGGTCGTTCGGGCTCGCCTTCGGGGCGCTGATCGGAACCGTTCTGATCCCGTACCTGACCGGCGTCGCGATCAACGCCGTGCGCGCGCACAACCACCACCGGCTCGTGCTGCTGGCGTTGGCGATCGTCGCGGCCGCGCTGACCCGGCTCGTGTTCAGCGTGCTGCGCCGGCTCGTCGCCGGCCGGGTCTCGCTCGCCGTCGAGGTCGACCTGCGCAACGCGCTGTACGGACAGCTGCAGCGCCTCGAGCTGGCGTTCTTCGACCGCCAGCAGACCGGGCAGCTGATGTCCCGGGCGACGGTCGATCTGCAATCGGTGCGCTTCTTTCTCGGCTACGGCCTGATCTTCATCGCCCAGTCCCTGGTCACCATCCTCCTGGCGGCGGTGGCGATGTTCGCGCTGCAGCCGGGACTGGCCGCGATCTCGCTGGCGCCCGTCCCCTTTGTCGTCCTGATCGCCAACCGCTACGGACACCGCTCTCGGCCCGCGATGCAGGAGGCCCAGCAGCGGATCGCCGAGCTGACCGCCGACACCGAGGAGAACGTCTCCGGCGTCCGGGTGGTCAAGGCGTTCGCCCAGGAGGAGCGTCAGCTCGATCGGTTCCGCCACACGGTCCAGCGGGTGTTCGACCAGCAGCTGCTCGCCACCCGGATCCAGGCGCTCTACAACCCGCTGATCAGCTTCCTGCCCAACCTCGGGCTGGCGGCGATCCTGCTGTTCGGCGGCCGCGAGGTGATCGACGGCTCCCTGTCGGTCGGCGCGTTCACCGCCTTCTACGCCTACCTGCTGATGCTAATCTCCCCCATGCAGACGCTCGGCTACATGCTCGGCGCCGCCCAGCGGGCGACCGCCTCCGGCGCGCGCATCTTCCAGGTGCTCGATCGCGAGCCGGAGATCTACACCCCCGCGGGCGCGCCCCCGCTGCCCGCCGGGGGCGGCCATGTGCAGCTGCGCGACGCCGGCCTGACGTTTGAGGGCACGACCCACCCGGCGCTCTCGGACATCGACCTCGATGTCCCGGCCGGGCAGGTGGTGGCGCTCGTCGGAGCGATGGGCTCCGGCAAGTCGGCGCTCGTCTCGCTGCTGCCCCGTCTGTACGACGTGACCGCCGGCTCGGTCTCCATCGACGGCGCCGACGTTCGCTCGGTCGACCTCGACAGCCTGCGGCGCTCGATCGCGGTCGTCAACGACGATCCATTCCTGTTCTCCGCCACGGTGCACGACAACATCGCCTACGCCCACCCGGACGCCACGCGCGAGCAGGTGGAGCGCGCCGCTGCCGCCGCCCAGGCGGCCGACTTCATCGAGCGGCTCCCGGACGGGTACGACACCCGGGTCGGCGAGCGGGGGCTGACGCTCTCCGGCGGCCAGCGCCAGCGGATCGCCATCGCCCGCGCCATCCTGGCCGATCCCCGGATCCTGATCCTCGACGACGCCACCTCGTCGGTCGACGCCTCGACCGAGTCCGAGATCAAGCGGGCACTCGGCGATGTCCTCGCCGGCCGGACCACCTTCGTCATCGCCCATCGGTTGTCGACGATCGCCCTCGCTGACCGGATCGTCGTCCTCGAGGACGGCCGGATCGCGGCCGACGGGAGCCACGACGAGCTGCTCGAGCAGTCGGACCTGTACCGGGAGATCGTTGACAAGGGGATGCCCACCCACCTGCCCACCCACCCTCCGGACCAAGTGTTCCTCACCGAGGAGACGGCGGCGTGAGCTGGCGATCCGGATCCGCCGAGCTGCGCCGGCGGCTGCGCGAGACCGGCGGCCACGGCCGCAAGCTGCGCGGGCTGGCCGAGATCCTCGCGCCGTACCGCTGGCGCGTCCTGGCCATGTTCGTCTCGCTCGTGCTGGCGACGGCCGCCGCGCTGGCCCCCGCGCCGCTCGCGAAGGTGGCGATCGACCAGGGGATCCAGCGCCACGACATGACCGCGCTGTACGCGGTCGTCGGCGTCTTCCTGCTCTCGGCCGTCGTCTACGGGATCGCCACCTACGCGCAGACATACCTCGTCGGCTGGGTCGGCCAGCGTGCGCTCCAGGACCTGCGCCTGAAGCTGTTCGCCCACCTGCAGTCCCTGTCGATCGGCTTCTACTCGCGCAACATCGCCGGCGTCGTCATCAGCCGCATGACCAACGACGTCGAGGCGCTCGACCAGCTCGTCGAGGACGGCCTGGCGACGCTGATCGAGTCGAGCCTGACGCTGCTCGGCGTCGTCGTGATCCTGATCGTGATGGATTTCCATCTGGCGCTGCTGACGTTCCTGTCGCTGCCGCTCCTGTTCGCCGGGGCGCTCGCGTTCCGCATCGCATCGGCGGGCGCGTACCGGCTGACGCGCGAGAAGATCGCGTCGATCACCGGGTACCTGGGCGAGACGCTGTCTGGGATCCGGGTGGTGCGCGCCTTCGGTCAGGAGGAGCAGCACATCGAGCACTTCAAGGAGCTCAACGAGGAGAACCGGAAGGCCAACCTGACCACCGTCTACCTCAACGCCGCCTACTTCCCGGCGGTCGAATTGCTGTCGGCGCTCGTGACGGTCGAGATCCTGCTGATCGGCGGCTTCGAGGCGATCAACGGCCACGCCTCGACCGGCGTGGTGTTCGCGTTCATCGCGGCGCTCAACAACTTCTTCAATCCGATCCAGCAGCTGTCGCAGCTGTACACCACCTACCAGTCCGGGATGGCGGCCCTCGACAAGATCTTCGGCCTGCTCGACGAGCGCCCGGAGATCGTCGACGCCCCGGACGCGGTCGAGCTGCCGCAGATCAGCGGACGGATCACCTTCGACGACGTGTCGTTCCGATATGGCAGCGACGACGACGGAGCATGGGCGCTGCGGGACGTCGACCTCGTGATCGAGCCCGGCCAGACCGTCGCCCTCGTCGGCGAGACCGGGGCCGGCAAGTCGACGTTCGCCAAGCTCGTCGCCCGGTTCTATGACCCCACCGACGGCCGCGTGCTCGTCGACGGCCATGACCTGCGCTCGGTCACCGCCCACTCGCTGCGCTCCCAGATGGGAATGGTGCCCCAGGAGGGCTTTCTGTTCAGCGGGACGGTCCGAGAGAACATCTCCTTCGGACGTCCGAGCGCGTCCGAGGAGGAGGTTCGCGACGCCGCGCGCGCCGTCGGAGCCGACGACTTCGTCATGGGCCTGCCGCAGGGCTACGACACCCAGGTCGGCGAGCGCGGGATCCAGCTGTCGGCCGGGCAGCGCCAGCTCGTCGCCTTCGCCCGGGCGCTCGTCGCCGATCCCCGGATCCTGGTTTTGGATGAGGCGACGGCGAACGTCGACGTCCACACCGAGGGGCTGATCGAGCAGGGGCTGCGCCGGCTCGTCGCCGGGCGGACCGCGATCGTCATCGCCCACCGCCTCTCCACCATCCAGCACGCCACCAAGATCCTCGTGATGGAGCATGGGCAGATCACGGAGGCCGGCACCCACGAGGAGCTGCTCGCGGCCGAGGGGCGCTACTGGGATCTGTACCGAGACTGGGCCGAGCAGGCCGCTGCGGCGTAATCCGGCGGTTCCGTTCCTCCCTTTGCGCGCTGACGGCGTCTGGACGAGGCTGAGCATCAAAGGACTTTCGGAACGCCGCACTAGGCTTTACGCCAGATGTCGCCCATCACCGTCACCGGCCTGGCCGTCGCCCCGGTCAAGGCCATGCGCCTCCTCCAGGTGCAGGAGGTCGAGCTCGACGAGCATGGCGCCGCCGGCGACCGGCGCTTCTACGTCGTCGACGCGCGGGGCCGGATGGTCAATGGCAAGAACTTCGCGCAGCTGCAGACGATCGTCCCGGATTACGACGAGGGCACGCGCGAGCTGAGGCTCGCGTTCCCGGACGGGTCGGTGGTGACCGGCCACGTGGAGCACGGGGAGCCGGTGAGGGCGCGGTTCTACCGGCGGACCGACGAGGTGCCGGAGCTACGTGGCCCGTGGTCGGCGGCCGTCTCGGAGTTCATCGGTCATCCCCTGCGCGTCGTCGCGGCGTCGACCGGAGTCGACCGCGGCCACGACGGTGCCGCGTCGCTCATCTCCCGGGCCTCCGTGCGGCGGCTGGCCGAGGTGGCGGGATCCGACACGGTCGACGTCCGGCGGTTCCGGATGCTGATCGAGATCGAGGGCGTCGCCGCCCACGAGGAGGACGGCTGGATCGACCGGCGCGTGCGCGTTGGTGAGGCGCTGGTGCGGATGTGCGGGAACATCGGACGCTGTCTGATCACGAGCCGCGACCCGGACAGCGCACGAGCCGACCTGCCGACGCTTGACCTGCTCCGCTCCTACCGTGGCGACGAGAACACCACGGAGCCGCTGCCGTTCGGCGTCCATGGCGAGGTGCTGGAGGGCGGCTACGTGCGCGTGGGGGATCCGGTAGCAGTCGACGGGTAGGGTTCGCCGCGTGAGCGAGCACCGCGTCCGCACCGAGATCGACGACCATGTCGCGGTCGTCTCGCTGACCCGCGCCGGCAAGCACAACGCGCTCGACGTGCCGATGTTCGAGCAGATCATCGCCGCCGGGGACCGCGTTGCCGGCGAGCCGGGCGTGCGGGCGGTCGTCCTGCACGGTGAGGGACCGAGCTTCTGCTCCGGCCTCGATGTCGTCAGCATCATGTCGGCCGGGGACGGCGTGCAGGGCCTGGTCGATCGCGTGCGCGGCCAGGTGCCCAACTGGTTTCAGCGAGCCGCCCACGTCTGGCTGGAGGTGCCGGTGCCCGTCATCGCAGCGGTGCACGGGACCTGCTTCGGCGGTGGACTGCAGATCGCGCTCGCCGCCGACATGCGGATCGCGGCCCCGGACACCCGGCTGTCGGTGATGGAGATCAAGTGGGGCCTGATTCCGGACATGTCGATCACCCGGACGCTGCCGCGGCTGGTGCGGATCGACGTCGCCAAGGAGCTGACGTTCACCGGCCGTGTGTTCGGCGCGGATGAGGGGGCGCGCCTCGGAGTGGTCACGCGCGTGGCCGACGATCCGTTGGCGGCGGCCCGGGCACTGGCGGCCGAGATCGCTGCCCGCAGCCCGGATGCGGTGCGGGCGGCCAAGCGCCTGTACGACGAGTCGTGGACAGGCGCCGCGACGCAGACGCTCGCGCTGGAGGCCGAACTGCAGCTCGGACTCGTCGGCTCTCCCAACCAGCTGGCGGCGGTGACCGCCGGCGTCACGAAGGAGCCGGCGCAGTTCGTCGACCCGTGAGCCCCGCGCCGCACCGCGTGACAACCGGGTGCTGCGCGGATAGGCTGGCGCCGCCGTGCCCGGCACGTATCATTCGCCGCCGTCGCTTACGAGGAAAGGTGCAGGCCATCGCCAACGTAGTCGGACAGAGGGTTCGCCGCCGCGAGGATCCGCGGTTTCTGACGGGTCAGGGGCGGTACGTCGACGATCTGCGTTCGCTGGGCGAGCGCCACGTGACGTTCGTCCGCTCCGACTGGGCCCACGCCCGGATCGCCGGCATCGACGCCGATGAGGCCCGGGCGCTCCCGGGCGTGCAGGTGTTCACCGCCGCCGACCTCGAGCTGCCCGCCTATCCCGCGCCCCCCTTCATCGGCGTCGACGAGCGGATGTTCCGCCCGCTGCTGGCCACCGACAAGGTCCGGTTCGTCGGAGACATCGTCGCGGCGGTCGTCGCCGACACGCGCGAGGCCTCGGTCGATGCCGCCCAGACGGTGATGGTCGACTACGACCCGCTCCCGGCTGTCACCGACGCGCGGGAGGCGGTCAAGGACGAGACGCTGCTCTACGAGGAGGTCGGCACGAACGTCTGCCTGCGCCACCCTCCGGAGCACGTCGACGAGCACATCTTCGACGACTGCGAGGTGGTCGTCTCCGGCTCCAACGAGAGCCCGCGGTTGCTGGCCTGCCCGATCGAGCCGCGCACCACGCGCGCCGAGTTCGGCGAGGACGGGCGGCTGACGATCTACCTCTCGACCCAGACTCCCCATCAGGACAAGATGATGCTGGGGCTGCTCCTCGGCCTCGAGCGTGAGCAGGTGCGGGTCATCGCCCCGGACGTCGGCGGCGGCTTCGGTGGCAAGGGCCTCGACGTGGAGGACGTCCTCGTCGGTTCGCTCGCCCGCGCCACCGGTGGACCCGTGCGCTGGACCGAGACCCGGAGCGAGCACATGGTCTCCATGCACCACGGCCGCGCCCAGTGGATCGACTTCGAGATCGCCGGTGACCGCGACGGCCGGGTCAAGGCCCTGCGGCTGAAGATCCTCCAGGACTCCGGCGCGTACCCCAACATCGGCGCATTCCTGTCCCACCTGACCATGATGATGTCCAGCGGCGTCTACGCGATTGAGAAGATCGAGGTCGATATCACCGCGGTCGTGACCAACACGACCTGGACCGGCCCCGTCCGCGGCGCCGGACGGCCGGAGGCGACGCAGATGCTCGAGCGGGCAATGGACATGTTCGCGGCCGAGATCGGAGTGGACCCGGCCGACGTGCGGCGTCGCAACTTCGTCCCCACCGACGCCGAATGGCCTCACACCACCGCGGTCGGCACGACCTACGACATCGGCGACTACGCCGGCGCGCTGGAGCTGGCGTTGCAGCGGGCGGGCTACGAGGAGCTGCGACGCGACCAGGAGCAGCGCCGGTCGCAGAGAGCCGTGCGCCAGCTCGGCATCGGCCTCAGCGCGTACGTCGAGATCACCAACGCAGTCAGCGAGGCCGAGTTTGGCGCGGTCGAGATCACCGAGGACGGCGGGGCGATCGTCCGCACCGGATCGTTCTCTCACGGCCAGGGCCACGAGACCACGTTTGCCCAGATCGTCGCCGAGCGCACCGGCGTCCCGCTGGAGAAGATCCGGGTGGTCGCCGGCGACACCGACAGCGTGCCCCGCGGGACCGGAACCTACGGTTCCAAGTCGACCCAGATCGGCGGGGCCGCCGCCAGTCAGGCGTCGGTGTACCTCGTCGACAAGGCACGGCAGCTGGCGGCCGAGCATCTGGAGGCCAGCCCGGAGGACATGGTGCTCGACGTCTCGCAGGGACGCTTCCACGTCGCCGGCGCCCCCGAGCCGGCGCTGAGCTGGGGCGAGCTCGCCGCCGAGCTGGCCGAGGCCGGGCGCCTGGCCGAGCTCGCCGCCGAGACGGACTTCCAGGCGGCCCAGCCGACGTTCCCGTTCGGGGCGCACGTGGCGGTCGTCGAGGTCGACACCGAGACCGGGTCCGTGGAGTTGATGCGGCTGGTGGCGGTCGACGACGCCGGCACGATCATCAACCCGCTCGTCGCCGAGGGCCAGGTTCACGGCGGAGTGGCGGCCGGCATCGCGCAGGCGCTGTACGAGGAGGTCCGCTACGACGAGGACGGCAACCCGCAACACGCCACCCTCGTGACCTACTCCCTCCCCGCCGCCTCCGACCTTCCCGGGTTCGAACGCGTGCCGATGGAGACGCCCACCCCGGTCAACCCGCTCGGCGCCAAGGGCATCGGCGAGTCAGGGACGATCGGATCGACTCCCGCCGTCCACAACGCGGTGATCGACGCTCTGAAGCCGTACGGCGTGCGCCACCTCCAGATGCCGGTCAACGGCGAGAAGGTGTGGCGCGCCATCCACGAGGGAGCCGCGGCTCAGGGGTGAAGTGGATCACGGGCGAGTCGCGCCCACGACCTGCCTCGCGTCTCTCTGCGTGGTCATGGAATCGCCCGGTCCAGCCAATCGGTGGTTGGCTGTCCAGCGCGAAAGTCCGGGTGGCCGAGGACGCTGATCAGCAGCGTACGGTTCGTCTCCACCCCCTCCACGTCGAGATCCTCGAGCGCGTCCAGCAGGATGTCGCTGGCGTGATCGCGTCCGTCGGAGTGGGCGATCAGCTTGGCAAGCAGCGCGTCGTAGTACGGCGGCACGTTCGCGCCCGGCTGACAGTGCGTGTCAACACGCAGCCCGAGGCGCTCAGGGACCGCGAACAGCGAGAGCACGCCGGGGGTCAGGATGTAGTTGTGCGCGGGATCCTCAGCGGTGAGGCGACACTCGACGGCATGGCCCGTGAAGCTGATCGCCTGCTGCGCGACGGCCAGCCGCTTCCCGGCCGCCAGCTGCAGCTGCATCGCCACCAGGTCAAGGCCGGTCACGGCCTCGGTCATCGGGTGCTCTGGCTGAATGCTGCACGTAACGTCCAGGAAGTACGCCTCGCCGCTGTCGGCGTCGATGACGAACTCCACCGTGCCGAGGTTGCGATAGCCAATGCGCTCGGCCAGGGCGACGGCCCCATCGCACACGTGCGCACGGGTCGTCGGGCATAACGCCGGAGCGGGCGCCTCCCCCACCAGTGCCTGCCGGCGTCGCTGGACAGAGCAGTCGCGCTCGCCCAGGTGGAGCACGTGCCCGCGATCGTCGGCGGCGATCTGAACCTGCACGTGGCGGACGCGTGCCGGTTCGCCGGACGGATCGCCTGCCGACCGGTCGTCACGGACCGCGCGGAGCCCGGCGCGTACCGCCTCCGCTCTGACCGCGGGCGGGTCAGCGACCAGCTCGAGGGCCTCCGTCGGCGGGCCGACGAAGACGAGATCGTTCTCGCGAGCCAGCCGGGCCAGGCGCGCGCTCTCCGACAGAAAGCCGTATCCGGGGTGGATCGCGTCGCATCCGCTGTCGGTTGCGGCCTGGACGACGACGTCCGGCCGCATGTAGCTCTCGGCCGGCGGACCGGGGCCGAGGCAGACCACGCGATCTGCCCGCTGCGCGGCCATCCCGTCCATGTCCGCCGCGGACGCCCCGACGACGCACTCCAGATCCACGGTCCGGCAGGCGCCGACAATCCGCACGGCGATCTCCCCGCGGTTGGGGATGAAGACGCTTCTCACGGAACGGACACGACGCTGCACATCACCAGGAAGTGTGACGCTTCGCCGGGCGGCCGACGCGAGCGCCGCCTGAGAGAATGGCCGGACGGGCAACGAGGAGGGCTCAGAGAGACGATGATCGGCGACATCCTGTGGGAGCCGCCGGCCGACCTGCGCCGGCGCACGGAGATCGGGCGGTTCATGGACTGGGTCGGCGACGAGCGCGGGCACAGCGTCTCCTCGTACGAGGGGCTCCGGCGCTGGTCGGTCGACGACCAGGAGGGATTCTGGGGCGCGATCTGGGACTTCTTCGGCGTTCGCGCCCACGCCGGGTACGACCGAGTGCTGGCATCGGCGGAGATGCCGGGCGCCGTCTGGTTCCCGGGGGCGCGCCTGAACTATGCCGAGCACCTCGTCGGACACGATGACGACCGCGATCGCGTGGCGGTGCTCGGCCGGTCACAGACGCGGCCTCCGGTGGAGCTGACGTTCGGCGAGCTTCGCGACCAGGTTGCCCGCGCCCGGGCGGGCCTGCAGCGGCTGGGGGTCGGCCCCGGCGACCGCGTCGTCGCCTATCTGCCGAACCTCCCGGAGACGCTCGTCGCGTTCATCGCCACCGCCAGCCTCGGCGCAATCTGGGCCGCCTGCGCGCCGGAGTTCGGCGCGCGGAGCGTCGTCGACCGGTTCGCGCAGGTCGAGCCCACTGTCCTGCTCACGGTCGGCGGCTACGGCTACCGCGATCGCTACGTCGATCGCCGCGACGAGGTCGAGGCGATCCGGGCGCGCCTGCCGACGCTCGAGCACATGGTGAGCGTCCCGTACGGGGAGGCGGAGGTGGCGAACGCCGTGTCGTGGGCGGAGGTGCTCGCCGAGGCCGCGCCGCCCGAGTTTGCCCCGGTGCCCTTTGATCACCCGCTCTATGTGCTGTTCTCATCCGGGACGACGGGGCTGCCCAAGGCGATCGTCCACGGCCACGGCGGCCAGCTGGTCGAGCACTTCAAGAACCAGGGCCTGGGGTGGGATCTGAAGCCCGGGGAGCGGCTGCAGTGGTTCTCGACGACGGCGTGGATGATGTGGAACGCGCTGGTGTCGGCGCTGCTGCTGCGATCCTCGATCGTCATGCTCGACGGCGACCCGGCGTGGCCGGACCTGGCCGAGCAGTGGCGGCTTGCCGAGCGCAACCGGCCGACGGTGATGGGCATCTCGCCGCCGTACCTGATGGCATGCCGGAAGGCGGGCCTCGACCTGCGCCGCGACTTCGACCTGAGTTCGATCCGGGTGCTGTGCACGGCCGGCTCTCCGCTTCCGGCCGAGGGCTACCGGTGGGTCTACGAGCAGTTCGGGCCGGACGTGCTGCTGATCAACGGGAGCGGCGGGACCGACGTCTGCACCGGGCTGGTCTCCGGCTGCTTCGCCACCCCCGTGTACGAGGGTGAGATCTCCGGCGCCTCCCTGGGCGTCGACGCCAAGGCCTTCGACGAGGGCGGCAACGAGGTCGTCGGCGAGCTGGGCGAGCTCGTCATCACCAAGCCGATGCCGTCGATGCCGGTCGCACTCTGGGGCGATCATGACGGGCAGCGCTATCGCTCGTCCTACTTCGACCGCTACCCCGGCATCTGGCGTCAGGGGGACTGGATCAAGTTCACCGAGCGGGGCAGCTGCGTCCTCACCGGTCGGTCCGACGCGACCCTTAACCGCGGCGGCGTCCGTCTGGGGACCGGCGAGTTCTATTCGGTGGTGGAGGACTTCCCGGAGCTTGCCGACGCGCTCGTCGTGCATCTGGAGGACGAGGCGGGCGGAATGGGCGAGCTGCTCCTGTTCGTCGTGCCCGCGCCGGGCGCCGAGGTCGACGACGACGTGCTCTCCCGGGTGACGGCGGCGCTGAGACGGGAGCTCTCGCCGCGGCACGTCCCGGACCGGATCGTGTCCGTGGCGGCGATCCCGCGCACCCTCACCGGCAAGAAGCTCGAGGCGCCGGTCAAGCGCATCCTCCGCGGCGAGCCGGCGGACAAGGTGGCCAGCCGCGATTCGCTCGCCGACCCGGCTGCACTCGATGCGTTTGTCGCACTCGCCGCCGAGCGATCGGCCCGGCAGGCTCGTCTACCATGGGCGTGAGCGAGAGGCCGCCACGATCGGCACGGAGGGATGGGAGCAGATGGCTCGAGCTGAGGCACCGGCACACCCGGACCCGGCCGGTCGCGAGCCTGAGCGCCGGCGACCCCATGGCGCCGAACTGGTCCCCGAAGGCGGCGATCTGGCGTGAGCAGGCTGATGGAGGGCCAAGCCGGGCTGGTGACCGGCGGCGCGAGCGGCATTGGGCGCGCGTGCGCGCTGCGGTTTGGCCAGGAGGGCGCGGCGGTCGTCGTTGCCGACCTGCCGGGCGCGGTGGAGGGCGCGGAGGAGACCGTCGAACAGATCACGGCAATCGGCGGCACCGCCGAATTCTTTCCCTGTGATGTCTCCAGCGCCGCGGCCGCAGAGGCCCTCGTCGCTCACGTCGTCCGCCGGTTCGGCCGGCTGGACTTCGCCCACAACAACGCCGAGATCGGCGTCCACCGCCTCCTCCACGAGACCTCCGACCAGGAGTTCGACCGGGTCATCGCCGTCAACCTCCGCGGCACCTTCCTCGGCATGAAGCACCAGATCCGCCAGATGCTGCGCAACGAGATGCCGCATCGCGGAGCGATCGTCAACACCTCCTCCAACGCCGGCCTGCGTGCCATGACGATGCCGAGCGCCTACGCCGCCAGCAAGCACGGCATCCTCGGCCTGACCAAGAACGCCGCCGTCGAATACGCCAACGAGGGCATCCGTGTCAACGCCGTCTGCCCGGGGGCGATCACGACGCCCGTGATGTCCGACCAGCCCCCGGAGCGCCAGGCCGAGATGCTGGCTCCGCAAGCGATGACCCGCTTCGGCGACCCCGCCGAGGTCGCCGCGGCGGTCGTCTGGCTGTGCTCCGACGAGGCCTCGTTCGTCACCGGCACCGCGATGCCCGTCGATGCCGGGTCGGTCGCCTGGGTTTCGGCGCACCGGGGCTGACCGGCCTGGGTGTCGGCGCACCGGGCCCGACGGGCCTGAGTGTTGGCGCACCGGGCCCGACGAGCCTGGGTGTCGGCGCACCGGGCCCGACGAGCCTGGCCGCGGCCTCATCGTCTCCGACCCTTCTGAGGCGTCATCGTCTCCGGCCCTTATTTCGCGCTCCCCACGTGTCGGTTTGGCTGTGACAGTTGGGGCACAGCAGCCGGAGGTTCTCAAGTCTGTTGTCGTGACCGTCTCCGTTGACGTGATGCAACTCCAGCGACAACGGCCGGCCGCACCAGTCGAGCAGGCCACACTCTTCGCACCGCTGTTGCTTGAGCCCGGCCATCAGGAGGCGCGACTTGACGTGCTGACGTGATCGCCGGCGGCCCGCGGCCAGCACATCTTCCAGTGGCACCAGCCGGGGACGCGGCTGGATCGCTCCGCGTCTGATCGCGTCAGCCCACGCGTTGATTCCGAAACCAAACTGGCGGCGACAGTCGGTGGCGGAATGGCCGGCCTCGTAAAAGGCGCGAATCCGCTTCCAGTCATACCGGCGTGCGGCCTCAGCCCGCACCGCGACCCCGAGCTTGCGCACGTGGAAGCAAACGGTCGGCGCGGAGACACCGAGAACGCGGGCGATTTCGGCCTGAGATGCGCCCTCGGCGAGCAACCGCGCGACCGCGTCCCGGGTACGACCGCGCGCCCCGGACCGCGCCGGGTCGCGCAGGACGATCGCCCCTCGCTGGACCGCTCCGTACCACGCCCCGTTGGAGATCCCGAACTCGCGCTGACACTCCGTGGCCGTGTGACCCTGCGAGTAGAAGGCGGCGATGGCCGGCCAGTCGTACTGCTTGCGTGCCCGGTTCACGAACATATGTTCGCATCTGGATCGGACGGAATCACCGCTCCCGGGCTATACTCGCGCAGCGCTGCTACGGAGCTAATGCGCCTCTACCAGTCAACAGTGCGTCGATTTACTGCGGGATGGAGTAATTGGCAACTCGCCAGGTTCTGGCCCTGGAATTCAAGGTTCGAGTCCTTGTCCCGCAGCCTCACCCTCCATGCCCCGGGAGAGCCAGAGTGCCTGATTCGGCTCCCCCCGTCGGCACCGCGGGACGAGCCGACGCGCAACCGCCACGCGAACTTCTGACAACGTCGGAGCGAGGGGACGTACGTTGCCGCCAATCCCAGGGGGTTTGCGACCTGCGAAACGCGCCAAACCTCGGCCGCGGTGGACGATCTGTCGCAGATGCGGGGGCTGGTCGTGCGCCTGGTGACAAATGATCCGCGCGAGGCGTGATTTGGGGCGCATCGCACGCTGGAATCCGGTGCAAGCGGACGAGTAGACCCCGGGACGGCCTCAGGCCCGTGCAACGTGAGCAGTCAGCGTCTCGGAGTCTCAGGCTGGTCCAAGCAAGGTGGGCAGTCCGCGTCCTGGAGTCTCAGGCTCGCGCGCCTTGCGCCGTCGGCCCCGGCTGAACGCTCACTAGAGCGTTTCGAGGTCTGTCGAGAGATCCCCAAGCGCGTCGGCGCGGTCGCCGATTTCGGTGCCCTCGGCGATGAACCGCCGGGCGTGCTGGAGGTCGTCGGCGCGGCCGACGGTGAGGGCGCCGGCGACACGGCCGCCGTTCAGGTAGAAGACGGTGAAACGCCCGTCGTCGAAGGAGCCGCGGACCACCTCGCGGTCCCACTCGAGCGCGGGTCCGACGTACTCGATCGCCGCCCAGTCGGACAGGTCGGAGAAGAAGTACGGGACGGCATCGAATGGGGTCCGCTTGCCGAGCATGTTGAGTGCGACCGTCTTGCCATGGTTGAAGGCGACGTCCCAGTGCTCGACACGGATCCGCCGTCCGCCGTGGATCACGCTCTCGTATTCGGCGACATCGCCGGCTGCGTAGACGCCCGGGACCTCTGTCTCGAGGTGCGCGTCGACGCGGATGCCGCCGGTGTCGCCGAGATCGAGGCCGGCTCCGCGGGCGAGCATCACGTCCGGGTGAACGCCGGCGCCGATGACGACGGCGTCCGCGGGCAGCGACCGGCCGGACTTGGTGACGACTGCCGTCACCCGGCCGTCGAGCCCCTCGAAGTGGCCAAGCTCGTCCTCGCCGAACAGCGCGATGCCATGGTCCTGGAGCAGGGCGTGGAAGAACCGCGCCGCCTCCGGGCCGAACGAGCGGCTGAGGGCCCGCTCCTCGAGCATCACCATCGCACACTGGCTGCCGAGCTCGGTCAGGGACGCCGCGACCTCGCTGGCGATGTACGAGCCGCCGATCATCACCACCCGTTTGCCGGACGCGTCCTCGCGGATGGCGTCGCTGTTGGCGAACGTCCGCAGGTAATGGATGCCCTCGAGCTCGGCGCCGGGGACGTTGAGCCGGCGGACGTTGGCGCCGGTGGCCAGGAGGGCCTGGCCGAAGCCGACCTCCTCCTTATTGGACAGCTTGACGGTTCGCTCCTGAAGATCGAGCTTCATCGCCGAGGTCCGCGCGAGCACCTCGATGTTCTGCTCCGCGTACCAATCGGCGTTTTGGAACAGGGCCGAGTCCCGCGTCTCCTTGCCCCGCAGATACCCCTTGGAGAGCGGCGGGCGGTCATACGGGAGGTCCGGCTCGCGACCGACGAGCAGAATCGACCCGTCGGCGCCGGACTTGCGCAGCCAGCGGGCGCAGTTTCCGGCGGCCAGTCCGCCGCCGATCAGCAGGTACTCGACGTCCCGGACCGGCATCGGACGCTCAGCTCCCGGACGTCGACGCGGATTCGGCCGGGGCGAACCGCGGGGTGATCTCACCCTCGAGGCCGGGATCCAGGATCAGCAGCACCTGGTCGCCCGCGTTGATGACAGAGTCGGCCTTGGGGACGAAGCCGGCGCCGTCGCGGAGCACCGAGATGATCAGCGATCCCTCCGGGAGCGACACCTCGCTGACGCGGCGTCCCGCCGCCGGCGACCCCTCCCCCACCTCGAGCTCGATGATCTCGAGGTGCTCCTCCTCGAGCGCGAGCAGCTGGACGAGCCCATACTCCGGGACCTCGTGCTCGATCAGCCGAAGGATGAGATCGGTGGCGGAGACGGCGGGCTGGACGCCGAGGGTCTTGAAGTGATCGAGGTTGCGCGGGTTGTTGACCCGGGCGACGATCCGGTCGCAGCCGTACTTCTCCTTGGCCACCTGGCAGATGAGGATGTTGTCCTCGTCGTCGCCGGTCACGGCGATCACCAGGTCGGCGCGCTGGATGCCGGCCCGTTCGAGCACCCACATCTCGGTGGCGTCGCCGTACTGCACGGCGTGCTCGAGCTCCTCCTCGACGACCCGGTAGCGGCGATGGTCAGACTCGATCAGCGTGACCTCGCGGTCCTTGCCGATCAGCTCGCGAGCGAGGTTCCAGCCGACCTTGCCGGCCCCAGCGATGATCACGTACATCTCCCGGTCCACTCCCCTCACACCCCCAGCACGACTTGCTGGGCCTGGTCGATCGCGTGCTGTGTGGGACAGATCGTCAGCAGCCCCTGTTCGGCATACCAGGCGGCTCGTGCCGGATCGGCCACCCGCACCACCACCCGTGGAACCTGGAACCGGCGCTGGGCGAGCTGGGCGATGACC
>DASZMU010000018.1:0-13809 GCA_035551695.1 Solirubrobacteraceae bacterium | reverse complement strand
CGAGGCCCAGAAGCTGGCCGGGCTCTGCGTCACCGCCTTGACCGCCACCGCCGCCAGCGGGATCAGGACGATGACGCTCAGATACAGCGTCGAGAGCCCCAGGCCAAGCCTTCCCGGCCGGGCCGCCCGCCGGCGCGTGCGCATGGCCCGCCGGCCGGCGGATGCGGCGTATGCGCTAGCTGGAGGCAGTGGGCACCCCCGCGGCCTGCTCGATCTTGGTGATGGATCCGGTGGACGGAGCAAAGAACTCCGTCTTGGCCTTCGTCCAGCCGCCCAGGAACTTGATGTCGAACAGCTGGGGCGGCGTCGGGAACGTGCTCGAGAACTGCTTGGCCACCGAGGCCAGCACCGGTCGGTAGCCCTGGTCGGCCCAGATCTTCTGTCCGGCCGGCGACCACTGGTAGGCCAGGAAGGCCTTGGCCGCCGAGGCGTGCGCCGTCTTGGCAGTGACCGCAATCGGCGTCTGGATGAGGATCGTCTGCTTGGGCACGATGTACTGGATCGCGTCGCCAGCCTTCTTGGCGGCGATCGCGTCTGACTCGTAATCCAGTAGGACGTCGCCCTTGCCGCTGGTGAAGGTCTGCAGGGCGGCGCTGGCCGAGGGATCCTGCACGCTGACGTTCTTGGTCAGCAGGGTGCGGACGTAGGCCAGCGCCTGCGCGGGGGACTTGCCCTCCTTCAGCTCCGCGCCGTAGCCGGCCAGGATGTTCCAGCGTGCGCTGCCCGAGGTCGACGGGTTCGGGGTGATGACGTCGATACCCTTCTTGACCAGGTCATCCCAGCCGGTGATGTGCTTCGGGTTGCCCTTGCGCACGACCATGACCACGACCGAATCGCTCGAGAAGCCCTTCTCCGGGTTCGCGTTCCAGTCCGAGGCCACAAGCTTGTCCTTGACCAGCCGGGTCATGTCCGGCGTGGTCGAGAACGCGACCACGTCCGCGGGCTGCCCGGAATCGACGGCACGGCTCTGGGAGCCCGAGGCGCCGAAAGACAAGCCGAAGCCGACGCCCTTGCCGGCCGAGGTCTGGCTGAAGGCCCCGGTGAGCGCGTCATAGGCCTTCTTGGGGGTCGAGTATCCGACCAGGTTGAGTTGGGTCGTCGCGCTCGCCCCGGCACCCCCGGAGCCCCCGGACCCGCTGGCTGAGGTCGCCGCGTCAGAGGATCCACCGCAGCCGGCCACCGCTAACGCTGCCGCCGCCGCCAGAGCAAATCCACTCACCGCACCGAGGCGCGGCCGATCCAATCGATGGTTCATCGGTTCCTCTCAGAAGCAAATACGAGTTTGTTGATTGGCTTTGCGAGGATACACAGTAGACCACTATGTCGACAAGCTTGGTTTACAACACCGTGGATCACCGCCAAGCTGCCTCCGTCGGGCCCGGCTCGATAGGCTCCGCCGCCGCTCATGCGTTTCTTCGAGTACGAGTCACGGGCGATCGTGGCCAAGGCCGGGATTCCCGTCACCAAGCACGGCTTCGCCACCACGGCCGAGCAAGCCCGTGAGATCGCCGCCGACATCGGCGGGCCCGTGGTCATCAAGTCCCAGGTCCTGACCGGCGGCCGGATGAAGGCCGGCGGCGTCCAGTTCGCGGATACGCCCGGCGCGGCGGCCGCCCACGCCGAGCATGTCCTCGGGCTGGCGATCAACGGTCACATGCCCCGTGGGGTGCTCGTCGACTCCCGGGCCGAGGTCGCCCACGAGTACTACGCGGGCGTGGTCTGGGACGGCATCCACAAGCGTCCCGTGATGCTGTTCTCCGACATGGGCGGGATCGACATCGAGCAGGTGGCGGAAGAGCACCCTGACCATGTCGCCCGGGGCCACTTCTCCACCCACACCCCCTTCTCGGACTGGCAGGCCAAGCAGGTCATCGCCTCACTGGGCATCACCGGTTCGGCGCTGACCCGATTGACCCCGATCCTCGCGCGGCTGGCCCGGCTGTTTTTGACCTACGACATGACGCTGGCCGAGATCAATCCTCTCGGCGCCCTGATCGATGGCTCGTTCGTCGCCCTCGATGCCCACATGGACATGGAGAATGAGGCCCGCCCCCGCCAGAAGCCGCTGCTCCAGGAGCTCGGGGTCGGCCATGAGGAGACCCGGCAGGCCCGCGAGGCGACCCCGTTCGAGCTGGCCGGCGAGGCGGTCGACGCCCAGGACCACCGCGGCGTGGCCGGAAACGTGACCGAGTTCGACGGCAACCTCGGTCTGGTCATCGGCGCCGGCGGCGGCTCGCTGACCCTGTTTGACGCCGTCCGCGCCCACGGTGGCGATCCGGCCAACTACTGCGAGATCGGTGGCAACCCCTCAGTCAGTAAGGCCTGCGGCCTGGCCAAGCTCGTTCTTGAAAAGCCGGGCGTGGACAAGATCGCGGTCATGATGTCGATCGTCTCCAACACCCGGGTGGACATCGTGGCCCGGGGTGTGATCAAGGCCTGCCTGGAGCTGGGCTATGACCCGGCGGAGAAGATCGCCATCTTCCGCATTCCCGGCGCCTGGGAGGAGGAGGGCTTCAAGATCCTCGAGCACTACGGCGTCCCGTACGCCGACCGCTCCGTGTCGTTGAACGAGGCGGCGCGGCGCGCGGTGGAGCGGATTCAGGGAACTGCGGCATGAGCATCCTCGTCGACGCCGACACCACCTTCATCGTCCAGGGAATCACCGGCCGCGAGGCCGTCAACCTCACGAGGGAATGCCTCGACTACGGGGCAGGCGCCAAGATCGTCGGCGGCGTGACGCCCGGCCGGCTGGGTCGCGACGTCCACGGCGTGCCCGTGTTCGACACCGTTGCGCAGGCCGTCGAGCACCATGGATCGCCCATCGACGGCTCGGTCGTCACCGTCCCCCCCGCCTTCACCAAGGACGCCGTCTTCGAGGCGCTCGAGAACGGCGTCAAGCTGGTGGTGATCGTCACCGAGCGGATCCCACGCGGCGACGTCGCGCAGATGGTGGAGCTGGCCAACGAGCACGGCGCCCGGATCATCGGCCCCAACTGCCTGGGCATCATCGTCCCGGACGTCGTCAAGATGGGCGGCATCGGCGGTCCGGCCAAGGACGCCGCCAAGTCCTACCACCGCGGTCCGGTGGGCGTCATCTCGCGCTCCGGGGGCATGACAACCGAGATGTCCTCGACGCTCAGCGCCGCCGGCCTCGGCGTCTCGACGGCGGTGTCGATCGGCGGCGACGCCATCATCGGCTCCAGCTACGCCGAGCTGATGCCCCTGTTCGAGGCCGACGCGGACACGCAGGCGATCGTGATCTACACCGAGCCGGGCGGCCGGATGGAGGCCGAGCTGGCGGCATGGGTGACCGAGAACAACTCCCGGCTGCCGATCGTCGCATTCATGGCCGGCCGTTTCATGGACGAGATGCCCGGCATGAGCTTCGGCCACGCCGGCACGATCGTGGAGGGCAAGGAGGACACGGCCACCGAGAAGATCGCCCGCCTGGCCGCCGCCGGCATCACGGTGGCCGAGCGGATCGAGGACATCCCTGATCTCGTCAAGGAGAAGCTCTGATGCCGGGCACCTTCATCGACGTCGAGGTCGACGCCACCGCCGGCGCCGACCCGGAGCTGGCCCGCAAGCTCGCCGAGGTCTGCCCGGTGGACATCTTCCACGCGGGCAAGACGGGGGTCGAGATCGTCGAGGGCAACCTGGACGAGTGCGTCCTCTGCGAGCTGTGCATCAACGCCTCCCCGCCCGGAGCGATCCGCGTGATCAAGCTGTACTCCGGCGAGACGCTTCCCGCCGGGGCGTAGTCGCACCCCGGGGCGCTGAGGCCCCGCTCAGCTCCCCTTCGATGCTGCCGTTGTTGCGCCCTCGTCAAACCCACCGCCGGACAGCCGCCGGTACGCCGCCTCGGTCAACGGCCGGTAGCGCTGACCGCCACGGTCCAGATACCAGGTGCGTCCCTTCTGCGGGCGGGGCAGGCCCGCCTCGCGCAGGGGCCCGGTGAGCGGCCGAAACCACGTTGTCACCGGTATCTCATCGACGACGCGCACGACCGCCGGCCGATCCGGCTGGGGCAGCTCCGAGAACGCGGTGGTCAGCGTCGCGGCGTCCAGCGTCTGACCGGCCCGCAGCGTCGCCGCCGCCACCGCGATCTCCTCACCCGCGCCGGACCGGAGACCGTAGGCGACGACGAGGTCGACCTCCGGCAGGTCGCCGAGCACGCTGCGGATCGCGGCCGGGTAGACGGCGCCCTGCGCGGTGTGGATGACGTCGTAGACGCTGTCGAGCCGCCAGTAGTCGCCATCCGCGTCGCGGCGGAACAGGTCGGCCGTCGACAGCCAGGCGTCGTCCCGGGAGAAGACGCCGCGCATCGGCGCCAGCGAGGTCTCGCTGGATCGCGCCCGGACGACGAGGATCCCCACCTCGTCGGTCTCGCACTGGCGCACGAACCCGCCCCGCCCCAGGATCAACTGCTCCGACTCCGGGTCATAGGCGGCAAGTCGGACCTCCGGCGTCCCCGGCAGCGGCCGGCCCATCGCGCCGGGCTTGGCGTCACGCAGGTTGACGAGGATCGCGCCCGTCTCCGTGGAGGCATAGAACTCGACGACGCGAGCGGGCTTGAACCGCTGCTGCACCCGGCGCCACAGCCCGCGAGGCATGCCGGAGCCGATGAACAGCCGCAGCGGGTGGTGACGCTCACCCGGATGCGGCGGCGCCTCCACGAGGTCATGCAGCAGGGTCCAGGTGTACGAGGCGACCGTGACGCCGTAGCGGCGAACCTCGTCCCAGAATGTCGCCGGGTCGAAGCTCGAGGCCATCGCCAGTCGCGCGCCGCCGGCGATCGCGCCGCCGATGCCCATCATCAATCCCGACGGGTGGTACAGCGGGGTCACGCTGTAGACGGTGTCGGCGCCTGACAGGGCGGCCGACGACGCCGTGCCGAATGCCGACGTCGCCCATCGGCGATTCGTGATCCGGCTCATCCGCAGGTTGTCGCCCTCGCCGGTGAACAGGATGTAGGCCAGATCGCTGGCCCGTCCGGGGTTGGGGCGGTACCACCGCGGGAGCAAGACCGAGTGCGGATCGATCTGCTCCATGTCGGTCGTGACTGGCACGCCGAGTTCCCGCGGCCCGCCGCCGCCGCCGAGAACGAACGTGTGGACGGTCCCCAGCCCGGCCGCCTGCGGGGCGCGCTCGGGATCGGCGATGATCCGGTGCACCTGCCCCAGTGACGCCTCGCGCGCGGTGTGTCCGTCCGGGCGCAGCAGCACAGTCACCGCGCCCAGGCGGCTCAATGCGGCGACGATGGCCAGCGCGCTCGGCCGAGATCCCATCAGCACGCCGACGTGCTCGCCCTGACGTACTCCGATCGAGATCAGTCCGCGCACGACGTTGTCGATGCGCTCGTTGACGTCGCGGGCAGTGTGCGCGCGGTCCTCGAACAGGAACAGGATGTCATCCGGGGCGCGGTGGGTCCGCTCCTCCAGGAGCAGTCCCAGCGAGATCCGCGTGCTCGGCTGGATCTGCTCGAGCCGAGCCAGGCGCGGCAGCGCGCCTGCGGCCTCACGCGTCAGCTCGCGCATGCTGCGAACGGTGCGACGAGCGGTACCGACGACGGAGCGGGCCATCCCGGTGCCGACCGCCCCGGCCAACTCGACGCCGTATCCGACCCGGCTGGGCAGCCGGGACCCCCCCATCTCCCCCAGCTCGCCGTTGGGCTCGTCGGGAACCTTCGTCATACCCTCGGGCGGCTCGCCCTGGCCGTCGCGCCACCGCGCCCAGGCGGCGACCGCCGGCCAGCTGCGGTCGTTGGCGGCATGGCCGACGACCAGGCCGAAGTGGCCGGCGTTCAGGCAGAGCTCATATACGTCGGCCCGCGGCGCGGCGAGCCGGATCGCGCGGACGCCGGCAGCCGGGGCGATCTCGTCCACCGAACCGACGACCGACAGGATCGGCAGCTCGATGTCGGCCAGCGTCAGCAGCCGCTCGTCGATGACGAAGCCGCCCTCGAGCATCCGGTTGTGAGCGACGAACTGACCGACGAAGTCGGCCAGCGCGGGGCCGGGCCACGCGACCCAGCCGTCGCCCTCAAGGAAGCGGCGCTGCCCCTCACGGGGGAGCAGGGCCTCGCGGTCGTGCAACTGCATCAGGAACTCGATCCGGGCGCGGGCCGACTTGACCGGATCGAGCATCCGGAACCCGTTCCGGCTGACCCAGGCGGGCAGCGCGGACGCACGGAAGACCTCGGCGAGCAGGCCGGCGGCCCCAGAGGCGAACTGCTCCGGGAGCCCGAACGGCGTCCCCAGCCGGGTGTCGACCGGGCTCCCGAACGTGATCAGGGAATCCAGGCCCGCGTTGCGGCGGTAGGCCGCCACCTGGTAGCAGAACATCCCGCCCTGCGAATAGCCGCCGAGATGGACGTCGCGCCCGGTCAGCTCGCGCACCCGGTCGACCGCGTCGGAGATGGCAAGCACATGGTCGGCCAGCGTCCGCTCGAGACCCCCCTCCTCCCGCTCCGGCGCGCCGAAGTCGACGACCCACGGATCGACGCCGTGCCGGTGCAGGATCGACACCGCACTCGTGGCCGCAGAGACGTCGTAGATCTCGGCGGCCAGCATCATCGGGGGCACCAGCAGGATCGCCGGCCGCTGGGGGGGTCGCGCACGCCGGCGAGCGGCCCCATTGCCGGCCGCGTTCGGCTCATCGTCGATTCCGGGGTAGTACCGCCGGAGCCGGTAGACCCGGTGCTCCGCGGCGATCTCATACGGGGAGGGCTCCTCGTCAGTGGCCAGGCCACCGAAACGGGCCACCTCGAGGGCGTTCTGGGCAGCGGCGCCGAGTCGGCCGATCGGCCCCGTGATCGTCTTTGGCAGCAGCTCCATCCTGTGGAAGACATCTTCCCTGATCCCGCGCGCGACGTGCGACAGGGGATACCGGGCGAGCGCTATTGTCCGCCTGCCGACGATGAGCGTGCTCAACCTCGAAACCATCGAGTGCCGGCGGTCCAGGGGCATCGCGTGGCTGATCCTCAACCGCCCCGACGCCCTGAACGCGTGGACGAGGCAGCTTGGCGAGGAGCTGACCCAGGCGCTCGAGGACGTCGCCGCCGACCGCACCGTGCGGGCGGTCGTCGTGACCGGCGCCGGGCGCGCCTTCTCCTCCGGCGCCGACCTGCGCTCCGGAATCGGCTCGGTGACAGAGGCGGGCGGCCCTGACGTCCGCACCGAACTGCGCGAGGTCTACCACCCGCTGATCCTCCGCGTCCGCACCCTGCCCAAGCCGGTGATCGCCGCCGTCAACGGCCCGGCGGTGGGAATCGGCGCCTCACTGGCGTTGGCGTCCGACCTGATCGTCGCCGCCCGGTCCGCGTACTTCCTGATGGCGTTTGTGAACATCGGGCTGGGGCTGGACGGCGGCGCCTCGCACACCCTCGTGGCCCGGGTCGGACATGCGCGCGCCTTCGAGATCGCCTACCTGGGCGAGCGGATCGCGGCCGACACGGCACTCGGGTGGGGGCTGGTCAACGAGGTGGTGGCCGACGGGCAGCTCGAGTCGAGGGTGGGCGAGCTCGCCGAGCGCCTGGCGGCCGGGCCGCCCGGCTCGTACGCCGCGATCAAACGCACCATCAACGCCCGCGCCTACAACGGCTTTGCCGAGCTTCTGGACCTGGAGGCCGACGTCCAGCAGGAGCGAGCGGAGTCCAAGGACTTCGGCGAGGGCGTGATGGCATTCCTGGAGAAGCGCCGACCGGAATTCACGGGGGACTAGACCCGGCATCCGCTCCGCTCCGCGCCTCGCTCGCCTCGCCCGCCACGACCACCAGCCGACCCCTGCCCGCCCATGAATCTCGCCTCGATCCTGACCGAGTCCGCCCAGCGCGACCCAGACCACGTCGCGATCAAGCTCGACGACGCCGAGCGCAGCTACGCGCAGCTCAACGGAGCCACGATGCACATCGCCGGCCTCCTGCGGGCGCACGGCTTCTCGGCCGGCGATCGTGTGGGGATCATGCTCCCCAACGTCCCGTACTTCCCCGTCTGCTACTACGGGGTGCTGCGGGCAGGCGGGATCGTCGTGCCCATGAACGTGCTGCTCAAGCGGCGCGAGGTGGCGTTCTACCTTGAGGACTCCGGCGCCAAGCTGCTGTTCGCCTGGCATGACTTCGCCGACGACGCACAGGGCGGCGCGCAGGATGCGGGCACGGAGTGTCTGCTGGTCACCCCCGGGGAATTCGAACAGCAGGTCGGAGCGGCTGAGCCTGACACGAGCATGGCCGACACCGCCGACGACGAC
The DNA here is from genome assembly GCA_035551695.1 of Solirubrobacteraceae bacterium. Taxonomy (GTDB): domain Bacteria; phylum Actinomycetota; class Thermoleophilia; order Solirubrobacterales; family Solirubrobacteraceae; genus Palsa-465. Next base: position 5,562 of record DASZMU010000018.1, on the reverse strand, counting down.
ACGGCCGTGATCCTGTACACGTCGGGGACGACCGGAACGCCGAAGGGCGCCGAGCTGACCCACGCCAACCTCAGCCGCAACGCCGAGGGCTCACGCAACCTGTTCGGGCTTGGCAGCGACGCGATCGCGCTCGGTGCGCTGCCGCTGTTTCACTCCTTCGGCCAGACGTGCGGCATGAACGCCACGCTCGGCGGTGGCGGGACCCTGAGCCTCATCCCCCGCTTCGACCCGGCCAAGGCTCTGGAGATCATCCAGCGCGACCGGGTCAACATCTTCCAGGGCGTGCCCACGATGTACGGGGCGATGCTGCACCATCCGGACCGCGAGACGTTCGACACGAGCACGCTGCAGCTGTGCGCCTCGGGCGGCTCGGCGATGCCCGTCGAGCTGCTGCGCGGGTTCGAGGAGGCGTTCGAGTGCACGATCCTCGAGGGGTACGGGCTGTCGGAGAGCTCGCCGGTCGCGTCGTTCAACCACGCCGACCGCGAGCGCAAGCCCGGCTCCATCGGCACCCCCATCGCCGGGGTGGAGATGAAGGTCGTCGACGACGACGGCAACGAGGTGCCGCAGGGCGAGGTTGGCGAGATCGTGATCCGCGGCTACAACGTGATGAAGGGCTACTGGCACCGGCCTGACGCGACCGCCGAGACGATCCGCGACGGCTGGCTGTACACCGGCGACATGGCCCGGGTGGACGAGGACGGCTACTTCTTCATCGTCGACCGCAAGAAGGACCTGATCATCCGCGGTGGCTACAACGTCTACCCGCGGGAGATCGAGGAGGTGCTCTACGAGCATCCGGACGTCCGCGAGGCCGCCGTGCTGGGGGTGCCCCACGACGAGTACGGCGAGGAGATCGGCGCGGCCGTGGCGCTCAAGGAAGGCGCCGCCACCACTCCGGATGAGCTGCGCGACTACGTCAAGAAGCAGGTCGCCGCCTACAAGTACCCGCGCCGGGTTTGGATCGTCGGCGATCTGCCGAAGGGGCCGACCGGCAAGATCCTCAAACGCGAGATCGAGCCTCCAGACGAGGGGTGAGCTCGCCCGGCGAGGTGCGGGCTGCTCGGCCGCGGGCCGACGCACGAAGCGGGGCCTCGCCGAGCCGATCCCAGAGGGCCAGGTGGCCGCCCCCACGGGAGCGGCCACCTGCCCGTCGTCACGGGGCCTGGAGCGTGACCGGCTTCAGCGGGTGGTCGTGGCTGAGCTCACTCGTCGTGTACGGGAGCGTGACCCACTTCCCGCGCGAGTAGAGCTTGGTCAGGTTCGAGTACCACCTCGACGTGCGATCGGTCGCCTGCGAGTAGGTGAGGATTCCCTGCGACACGGGTCCGCTGGGGTTCAGCTGCGTGGTCATCACGAGCGACGACCCGTCGTTGACCTGCCCGTACGGGCCGGCGCTGGGTGCTCCGCTCGTGGCCGGCGTGTCGTCCGGCGAGTAGATGGCGTTGAAGCACCCCATGTCCTGGGCAGGTCCCTCGCCGGCGCACCCGGGGATGGGGATGTTCGTCGACTGCGGCGCGTGTTGGACCTGACCGAAGCCGGCGTCGAGCGCGACGTGATGGGCCTGGAGGTTCAACACGGCGTCGGCGAGCCACTTCAGCGGCGTCGCCGTCGTTGTATCGAGGCCGGCGGGCGTCGTCAACGGCTGCGACGGGTTGAACGCCGTCGCATAGAACGCCTTGTCGGTGTCCAGGTTGGCCCACACTCCAAACAGCCACCCGCCCTTGGCGTTGAGCGTTCCAGTCCCGTTGTAGCCGGCCAGCGCTGCGCACGCCGGGGCCAGGTTCACGAGCTGGCCATCGCTTGCCGGCTGTGACGGATGGGCGTTGCAGTCCGCCACCAGATCGCTGAGCACGAGCTCGGCCAGATTTGACCTGTCCCCCTCCCACATGCGCTGCAGGGTCGAGATGGCGAACTTGGGCTTGCCGAGGCCGTCGGTGCCGTTGACCCGGGCGGCGATCATCTGGTTGCCCAAGCGGGTCCGCCCGCTCTGGATCTCGTCGGTCAGGCCGATGATCGGCGAGAAGCCCGTCAGCGGGTGCGACGGGTTGGCGAGCCAGTACGAGTTGTTGGAGTTCTCCACGTAGTCCCGGCGGAACAGGTGCGGCAGGTCCCGGGCCGGGAGGATCCCCTTTTCCGGCGTCCCGGCGAAGTTCGCCGGTGCGCACGACGACCGCGAGCCGTCGAGCGTCACCACCCGCGCGACGTCGAACACGAGCGTCGGCAGGCCGGGCGGCAGGCACGACTTGATCTCGCTCGCGCTCACCGCAGGCGTGGCCCCCACATCGCCGTAGTACGCGTTGCCCTTGTCGTCGGCGGCAATCGTGTTGAACGTCGGGATCGCCAGCCACTTTGCCTCGACGCCGTACAGGTTCTTGACGGACGTGGCCTGTCCCATCCGGAGGTACTGGTTGGCGGCACGCGGACCGGCGTTGATCGTCGCGTCATCGAGCGCGTAGGCCGCCGTCGGCGTCCACTGATAGCCGGCCGAGGCGACCGTCGTCACGACGCCCCAGCGGGTCGTGTAGAAGGTGTGCCGGACGGTCGTACCGCCGGAGCGGAAGGCGACACTGACGTGCCCCATCTTGACCGGCTTGCCGTCGACGTAGTAGCTGGTGGGATCGCCGGGCACCAGCTTGAGCTGATAGGCGACGAAGCGGTCATCCGTGGAGACGGTGTGTGTCCACGCGAGATTGCGGTTGAAGCCGATGCCGACGAGCGGGAAGCCCATCAGGGTGCCGCCCTCGACGTCGTAGCTCCCGGGGACGTCCAGCTGGGCCATCCAGAAACGCTCGGTCCCGCGCCACGGGAAGTGCGGATTGGCGAGCACGATGCCGTGACCGGACCGGGTGTCCCGGGAGCCGAGACCGATCCCGTTGGAGCCCTCGGCGCGGTCGGATGTGACGAATTGGGCCTTGAGCGCCGCCAGGTCCGGCTGCGCGGATGCCGTGGAGCCGGCGGTCACCGCCCCGCCGGCGGACGACGCGGTTCGCGTGGCGTGTACAGCGGGGCTCATGCCGACCACGGGCGGCGCGGCGCCGACTATCCCGGGAATGAACTGCTGTGACGAGGCCTCGGTCGTAATCTGCACGCCGCGCAGCAGCATGTCGGTGAGCGTGATGGGATGAACCCACGGCTTGCCCTTGCAGCTGGGATCCCGCAGCTTGCCGGAGCGCAGGTAGCGGTTGTAGCCGGCGATCCAACCGGTGTAGACCTCGCGGACCTGCGGGAGCAGTCCGTTCGGCGCCTTGCCCGACAGCTGCCGGTGGACGATTCCAGAGGCCTGGATGTAGCGCCAGAACAGGTCGGACTGGAGGTTGGTGCTCGACGTTCCGGCCGAGTAGTTGACGGCGGTGGCGTTGGGCCCAAAGTACTTCGAGCGGTTGCCCTCCACGGTGACGACGTCGTCGGCGAACGTGCACAGGTTGTCCTGTGCGAACGCGTAGCCCTCCCCGTAGCCGAGCGCGGTGAAGCTGCGCGCCACGATATGTGGGATGCCCGCGCTGTCACGGGTGATCGTGACGGCGCCGCCCCCCGGCGCTGTCCGGGTGGTCCGGTTCGTGGCGTGTCCCGCGCCGAGGGCGCTGGTGGCGGCGACCGCCGCGGCGATGCATGTCGCGACAGCAGTGCTGACGCGCAAGCCCATCCGGGGGCCGGGGCTCCGTCTCATCCTCAACGTCTTCTCCTCTTCTGTGCGGCGGCCGGCCCGTAAAGAAGATGTTATGCCGGAAGCCGGATTCCTGCCGCGACGGCGGGGACGGCAATAGAAAAGCCCCGCCGAGGGCGAGGCTTCTCCTTAGCAGGCCTATAAGCCGGATCTTGTCAAGAGCAGTCATCCATCTCAGCGGCCTACCCGGACCTTGGCGGGTCACCTACAAACGGTCCTGCTTGGCCTAGCATCAGGTGGGGTTTACCTGGCCGCCGCGTCACCGCGACGCCGGTGCGCTCTTACCGCACCATTTCACCCTTACCGGCCTGAGGCGCTGCAGCGGCCTCAGGCTTAGGCGGTGTCTTTTCTGTGGCACTTTCCCGCGGGTTTCCCCGGGTCGGCGTTACCGACCACCTCACCCTGCGATGTCCGGACTTTCCTCGAAGGCATGCACCTCCGCGACTGCTCGGCCTGCACGAGCGAGGATAGCGTCCGCGGGCGGCCGAGACCAGCCCACCGACGCCGCGCGCACAGCCGCCCGTCGCTCGGCCGGGCTACCTAGCTCAGCCGGGTCTCGCAGCTCTGACAGCTGCCGCCCTTGGGCACGCCGTCCGTTCGGCGTCCGGCCTCACCCGTCCGGCCCGCGCCCGAGTCATCCGGCTGCAACGCGTGGGCACCGTAGTCTGGCCTGACCTCCCCGCCGCAGAGCGGACACGTCACCGACCGGTGGGCGGCGAGCCCCTCCCACATCCCGGACAGGAGGCTGTCCAGGGTCGGCTCGCCGCCCGGGCCCGCGGATGCCGAGTCCGCGCCCCGCCGGTCCTCCAGGACATCGGCGATCGGCAGCTGCAATGCGAGCGCGCTCACGAGATGTTCCTCATCAAGCCGACGACTCGACCGAGCACGCGAACATCGCGGGTTCGGATCGGTTCCATCGCCGAGTTCTCCGGCTGCAGCCGAACGTGATCCTCCTCCTGGAAGAAGCGCTTGACAGTGGCCTCCTCGCCGACCAGCGCGACGACGATGTCCCCATCGCTGGCTGTCTCCTGCGGGCGCACGACGACGAGGTCGCCCTCCAGGATCCCGGCGTCCTTCATCGATTCGCCGCGCACGCGGAGCAGATACTCCCCGTCCTCGCCCCCAGCGAACGACGGGGTCTGGATGTACTCCTCGATGTTCTCCTCGGCCAAGACCGGCTGACCGGCGGCGACCTGTCCCACGAGCGGCAGCCCCGGCCGCACGAGGGCCTGCACGCCCGCCTGCACTCCGGCCGCGGCCCGGTCCAGCAGCTCGATCGCCCGCGGCTTGGTCGGATCCCGCCGCAGCAGTCCGATCCGCTCGAGGTTTGCCAGGTGCGCATGGACCGTCGACGAGGACGCCAGGCCGACCGCCTTGCCGATGTCGCGCACCGTCGGCGGGTAGCCGTACTTCGCCGAGTAGCGCTTAATGAAGTCGAAGATTTCCTGCTGTCGCTTGGTCAAGTCCATGCCGTCAAACTCCTTTTCCGGATCGGCCCACTCGGCCGCCGTCGAACATGTGTTCGTGAATCTAGCGCGGCCGACGGACGGACTCAAACCGCCGCCTCGCCGCGCCGCCCGGCCACCACCGAGACCCCCTGCGCGGGGCTATACTGGCCGCCCACGCGCCTGTGGCGGAATTGGTAGACGCGCAAGGTTGAGGGCCTTGTGGACTGTATGGTCCGTGGAGGTTCGAGTCCTCTCGGGCGCACTGGGAAAGCCCCGGAAATCACGCGTTTCCGGGGCGATTCCGAAGGGGACCTCGAGAGAAACGCCTAGCCCGTGTGGCAAGACTTTGGCAAGAGTCGGCAAGCCGGCTCGCCGCCAGAGCAAGGAGACCCACATGGCTCGACGCGAATACCCCGGCGTGTACCCCTATCCGGCGGCCGGCGGCCG
>DASZMU010000017.1:0-31569 GCA_035551695.1 Solirubrobacteraceae bacterium | reverse complement strand
CGGTTGAGGACGATCGCCCCCAGCGCCCGGATCCCGGGCACGGCGGCGCGCACGACGCTCGCCCGCTCGGCGGTCGCCGTGTAGTGGGACTTGAGCACGAACCCGTCCATGCCGAGGTCGCGGAAGCGGCGCGCCAGGGTGAGGTCGTCGACGATCCGGGGCACGACGTCCGGGGCCACGTGGATGTGCGTGTCGTATGCGCTTCGCAGCAGCTCGCGAGCGCGGTCGGACGGCGTGTTGCTCACCAGGGCAGCGCAGACGGCCGGTGATCGTCGACAATCTCGCCCACGGCGCAACTATAGGTTGGGGCCCTCGGCTCAGGTAGTTTGCGCATGTCCAACTAAAGAGGTGTCGTGAGCCCGGAGCGTCCCAGAAGCGCCGACTTCGTCCAGTCACTGGAACGCGGCCTCCTGGTCATCCGCGCCTTCGATGCCGAGCACCGTGAGCTCGGACTCAGCGAGGTGGCGCGGATCTCCGGGCTGACGCGGGCGGCGGCACGGCGCTTCCTGCTGACGCTGGAGAAGCTGGGGTACGTCACCCTCTCCGAGGGCCGGTTCTCGCTCACGCCGCGGGTGCTCGAGCTTGGCTACGCGTACCTGTCGAGCCTCACTCTGCCCGAGGTCGCCCAACCGCACATGGAGGCGCTCGTCGCCCGCGTCAACGAATCGTCGTCGATCTCGGTCCTCGACGGGACCGACGTCGTGTACATCGCCCGCGTCCCCACCCGGCGGATCATGAGCATCACGCTGTCGGTGGGGACGCGCCTGCCGGCGTTCTCGACGTCGATGGGACGCGTGCTGCTCGCGGGGCTGCCGGAGGCGGAGCTCAATGCCCGCCTGGACGGGATGGAGCTGCGACCGCTGTCGGCGCACACCATCACCGACCCCGCGACCCTGCGCGCCGCCCTCGAGCGCGTCCGTCGTCAGGGATGGGCGGCCGTCGACCAGGAGCTCGAGGAGGGGCTCCGCTCGTTGGCGGTCCCCATCCACGACGCCTCCGGCACGGTCATCGCTGCCCTCAACGTCTCGGTCCACGCCAGCCGCGGGACGATGACGACATTGCGCCGGGACGTGCTGCCGCTGGCCCAGGCCGCGGCGACGGCGATCGAGGCGGACCTGCGCCGCTCGGCCGGGTCGGACGCGCGGTCGCTGCGGCGCTGAGACCGCGAGGCTGAGACCGCACGGGCGCCGGCGATGTGGGTTTGCTCTTGCTGTTTGCGTCGGTGGAGGGGAGTGGGGTGGGTAGCGCGACCGCCGCCGCCCCGCCGCGCTGTCTGGCCAGGACGTCGGGGCGCAGGAGCGCCCAGACGGGGGGAAACAACCTCTCACGGCACAGTAGGACGGCCGCGGGTCCATCGCACCGGATTTGGCGCGTGGTGCACGGCCCGGGGACCACCCGGAGCGCCTCGGCGACCGCTGACGCCCCCCTCGTTGCCCGTCGTTGCCGTCCCAATCGCCCAGAGCGGACGCCCGTCTGCACTGCCCCGGCCCCACCCCTCCACTCGCCACGTTACCCACCCACACACACCGTCACCGGATCCACATGTGGTGTCGTGTGCGCCCCGTGGGGGGACGCGCCGAAACGAACCAGCCGCGGCGGCTGAGGCACGCCCGTGGCGCAATCCGCACGTTGAAATCCGGTGCAACGGGTCCTGGATGGTGCGCCGGTCGCCCTCCCTTCGTTGCGTCGTGTTCGGCTGCGTGCCGCCGGGACGGTGCGGGGGGTGCAGCCGGCGACCGCAGATCTAGCCGGCGGCTGCCACCGACGGCGGCGCCTTGCCGGACGCCCCTACCTGAGCGTCCGGCTCGCCCGCCAGCTCGCGCGCGAGCCGCGTGAGCAGCCGGCCCAACTCGTCGTGGCTCTCCGGGGACCAGCCGTCGCAGAGCCGCGCGAGGCTCGCCCGGCGCTCGGCGACGAGACGCGTGGCGATCTCCGCTCCGTTCGGGGTGACGCCGACGATCCGGCCGCGCCCGTCGCCGGCCGCGGGGTCGCGGGCCAGCAGAGAGCGAGCATCGAGCTCACGGAGCGCGTGCTCGCCTGACTCCAACGGGATGTCGAAGTTGCGGCAGAGCTCGGCGATGTTGGCGGTGGGGTCCTCCTGCAGGCGCACGATCAGCCAACAGGCGGCGGGCGTCAGGTCGACGCCGGCGCGCTCGGCGAGCCGCGCCACGAGCTCGCGCCGCCGGTCGCGGCCGACGGCCACCGACAACGCGCGCGACGCCTCGGCGAGCGAGTCGGTGTCCCGCGGCGATGCGAAGGATTCGCCGACGCCGCTCGCGGTGGCGATGGTGTCGCGCAGCGGCCGCTGCTCGAGCGCCCAGCTGAGCAGGAAGGCCGCGGCGGCCACGCCGGCGGCGACGATGAAGACCGTCGACAGCGCGTTGGTGAACGCCGTCAGGTAGTCCGCGTGAAGCGGTGCCGGGAGTCGCTTGAGCGCCGCGGTGTTCAGGCCCGTGCCGGTGCCGAGCGAGCCGGCGGCCGACCGGGGCAGCGCCGACGCGAGCTCCGCGCTCAGCCGGTTGGAGAAGATCGACCCCAGGACCGCCGTGCCGACCGAACCGCCGATCGACCGAAACAGCGTCGCGCCTGATGTTGCAACTCCGAGGTCCGCGTAGTCCACGGCGTTCTGCACCGCGAGCACCAGGACCTGCATGACGAGGCCGAGGCCCAGGCCGAGCACGAACATGAACACCGACGCGGTCAGGCGCGTCGTGTGCGGCCCCATGGTCGAGAGGAGAATGAGACCGAGGACCATGATCGCGGTACCGGCGATGGGGAACGGCTTGTAGCGGCCCGTCCGGCTGATGATCTGTCCGGACGTGATGGAGGTGATCAGCAGGCCTCCCATCAGCGGGAGGATCTGCAGGCCGGAGCCGGTGGGGCTGGCGCCGAGCACGACCTGGAGGAACAGCGGGAGGTAGGTGACCGACCCGAACAGCGCAAAGCCGACGACGAGGCCGATCGCGCTCGTGACCGAGAACACGCGGTTGCGGAACAGCCGGGGCGGCAGCACCGGCTCGGCGGCACGCCGCTCGAGGAACACGAACGCCGCCACCAGCACCACGGCCAGGACGCCGAGTCCGATGATCGTCGGCGACCCCCACGGATACGAGGTGCCCCCGAGTGTGCTCAGGAGCACGATGACGCTCAACGCCGCCGCCAGCACGGCCGCACCGAGATAGTCGATCCGGTGGTGGACCTCGTCTCGGCGCGAGGGCAGCGTCGCTGCCAGCACCCCAAACGCGAGGACGCCGATCGGCAGGTTGACGTAGAAGATCGCGCGCCAGGACACGCTGGTGGTCAGCAGTCCGCCGAGCAGCGGGCCGATCACGCTGGCCAACCCGAACACCGCGCCGAAGATGCCCTGATAGCGGCCGCGGTCCCGCGGCGGGACGACGTCGCCGATCGCCGCCATCGTGCCGACCATCAGGCCGCCGCCGCCCAGACCCTGAACACCCCGGAACACGATCAGCTCGGTCAGGTTCTGCGCGGCGCCGCACAGCGCCGAGCCGATCAGGAACACGACGAGCGCGACCTGCAGGACGATCTTCCGCCCGTACAGGTCGCCGAGCTTTCCGTAGATCGGAGTCACGGCCGTCTGGGCCAGCAGGTAGGCGGTCACCACCCAGGAGATGTGGCTGAGGCCGCCGAGGTCTCCGACGATCGTCGGCAGCGCCGTCGAGACGATCGTCTGATCGAGCGCCGCCATCAGCAGCACCAGCATCAGACCCGTGAACACCACGAGGACGTTGCGGCGCGCTTCAGGCAGCGTGGCCGTGGCGCCGTTCGCGCTCACGCTGGTCCCGCCTCGACAGCCGTGTAGATCACCGCAACACACCGATCATACGGCCGCGCTGATCCGTGGCGCGATCAGTCGGTGGCCTCAGCGCCGAGGCTCCGATCGGTCGCCCGCCCGCCGTGGCGGTGCCGGGCGTCCGCGCGTGCGTCGCGCCCCCCGGGGCGGGCCCGTGCGCGGGTCTCGGTCACCGCCCAGGTCAGCAGCGCCACCGCCGCGGTGACCGCGCCGAGGATGCAGACACCGCTCCAGCCGCCGGCGTCATAGAGCGACGACGCGATCGCCGACAGCATCGCGCCACCGAGGAAGTAGGCGACCATGTACGCCGTCGTCAGCCGGCTGCGCGCCTCCGGAGCGAGCGCGTAGATGGCGCTCTGGTTGGAAATGTGCAGGGCCTGGGCGCCCAGGTCCATGACCGCGATCCCCACCACCAGCACGATCACGGAGCCGTGCCCGGCGGCCAGGATCGCCCAGCTGCCGAGCAGGATGAGGATCGCGGCGGTCGTGGCGTGAGCGCCACGGCCATGATCGGCGAGGCGTCCCGCCACCGGGGCGGCCGCCGCGCCGGCGACGCCGGCGAGCCCGAACAGCCCGATGAGGCCGTTGCCGTAGTGGTACGGCGCCCCGGAGAGGAGAAACGTCAGCGACGTCCACAGAACGCTGAAGCAGCCGAAGCAGAGGGCCCCCAGCATCATGCGCTGGCGGAGCACCGGCTCGGCCCGGACCAGCTCGAGGACGGACGCGAGGAGGCGTCCGTAGGAGACCTCCGTGGTGGGCGGGACGCGCGGCAGCGCGCGCCGGAGCGTGACGGCGAGGATCAGCATCGCCGCCGCGGCGAAGTAGAAGACGGCTCGCCAGCCGAACGTCGCCGCGATCAGTCCGCTGACGGTCCGGGCGAGCAGGATTCCGATGAGCAGACCGCTCATGACGGTGCCCACCACCTTGCCGCGCTGGTGCTCGGGCGACATCGACGAGCTCATCGGAACGATGATCTGCGCCACAACCGACGTCGCGCCGACGACGGCGAGAGCCCCGGCGAGCCAGGCAAATGCCGAAGCCACGGCCGCCAGCACCATCCCGGCGGCGGTGAGCACCAGGGTGCCGCTGATCAGGCCCCGCCGCTCGCGCAGGTCTCCCAACGGCACGAGCAGCGCCAGGCCCAGGACGAAGCCGATCTGCGTGACCGTGATCAGGAGCCCGGCGGTGCTGTCGCCGACGTCGAACGCGCGGGCGAGCGTATGCAACAGCGGTTGCGCGTAGTAGACGTTGGCCACCGCGGCGCCGCACGCGGCGGCCAGCAGCAGCACGAGACTGCGGCTGATCTCGTCCCGCGGCCTGGCCTGCGGGCGTGGTCGCTCGACACCGGACACCGCCTGAACATAGCCACGGCCGGGTGCGAGCCGATAGGCTGCGCCGCGCGCAAGCGTGGGGCCGCAGCGCCGTCAGCCGCAACGCATCAGGAGAGAGGGAAGGTCCTATGGCTTCAGTGAGTGCGCGCGCCGTCCGCCGCGTGGTGTGCCCCGGAACCGTCGTCGCGCTGCTCATCGCCGGGGCGTGTGGCGTGGGTGCGCAGGGAGCCGTGGCAAAGGCGCCGGCAGGCGACTGCCAGCCGTACGCCGGCCGGCCCTGCCTCCTCCCATTCCCGGACAACCGCTTCACCCGCTCGGACACGACGAGTCACACCGGGCTGCGCGTCGATCTTCCTCAGGCGGCCATGCCGGCCAACACGAAGGGAGCGCGCATCGGTGTCGCTCCCTACGACCGCAACGACGGGTTCAGCCCGGGCAGTTCCATCGTCATCCACATCCCGGGGCTGGACAACGCGCGGGCGTTGCGGCGGACGGGGGCGGTTCCGCTCACCGACGAGTCGAGGTCGTTCACCCGGCGCCAGCCGCTCGTGCTCATCGACCAGGCAACCGGGAAGCGCCAGCTCATCTGGGCCGAGCTTGACGCCAACGCCAAGGGAACGGCGAACACCGACCTGCTGATCCACCCGGCCAAGAACCCGGCCGAGGGCCATACCTACATCGTCGCCCTGCGCGATCTGCGTCGCGCGAACGGCAGGATGATTGCCGCGCCGAGATGGTTCGCGGTGTTGCGCGACGGGCGCACGCTGCCCCCCGCCGAGCGCTCGCAGAGGGGCCGGTACGTCCGCATCTTCTCCACCCTCAGGAAGGCCGGGATCGCGGTCAACGCGACCCTCTACGAGGCCTGGAACTTCACCGTCGAGTCGCGTCAGAGCCTGACCGACCGCATGCTGGCGATCCGCAACGACGCGTTCGCCCAACTTGGCGACACGAACCTCGCCGACGGCACCGATTCCGGTCACGCCCCGGCGTTCGCGATCACCGACACCAAGCCGCTCACGTCGCCGACCGGGGCGTCTTTGACCCAGGTGGACGGCACCCTCCAGGTTCCGTGTTACCTGCTCGTGTGTGGCGCGGGCACCCAGCCCGGCTTTCACTACGGCTCCTCAAAGCCCGATGCCGTGCCCACCCAGATCCCCGGGACCATCGCCACGACGCAGTTCGAGTGCATCGTCCCCAGCGTCGCCGGCGCGGCCGACCCGGCGCGGATCTCGCTGTACGGCCATGGCCTGCTCGGCTCGCGCAGCGAGGTGACCTCGTCGTGGGTGGAGGCGCTCGCCACCCAGCACGACATGGTCTTTTGCGCGACCGACTTCTGGGGCCTGGCGCAGGCCGACACGCTCAACGACGCCGCTGCGCTCGGCAACCTCAACCTGTTCCCGGCGGTCATCGACCGCCTCCAGCAGGGGGCGCTGAACACGCTGTACCTGGGGAGGCTGATGCTCAACCCCGGCGGTCTGGCGTCCAGCCCGGCGTTCGAGCAGGGGGGCCGCCCGGTGATCGAGACGTCGAACCTGTACTACGACGGCAACAGCCAGGGCGGGATCGAAGGGGGGATGCTGACCGCGCTCGCGCCGGACTTCCGGCGGGCGGTGCTCGGCGTGACCGGAATCGACTACGCCACCCTCCTCGTTCAGCGCAGCACCGACTTCGCGCCGTTCGGTTCGATCCTCGACGCCAACTACACCGATCAATCGCTGCATCCGCTGATCCTCGAACTCATGCAGCAGTTGTGGGATCGCGGCGAGCCCGATGGGTACGCCCAGCAGATGACGGCGCATCCGCTGCCGGACACGTCCTCGCATCAGGTGCTGATGCAGGTCGCCTATGGCGATCACCAGGTCTCGATGTACGCGGCGGCCGTCGAGGCTCGGACCGTCGGCGCCTCGGCCTATCAGCCGGCGCTCTCGCTGACCACGAACCGGGTCCGCGATCGCAACCTGTTCTACGGGATCCCGGCGATCAAGCGGTTCCCGTTCACGGGTTCGGCGATCGAGATCTGGGACAGCGGCCCCGGGCATACACAGCCGCCCCCGCTCGGCAACCTGGCCCCGGCGAACACGAGCGCCAACGTCGATCCGCACCAAGACCCGCGGGATACCCCGGCGGCGCAGACCCAGGTCTCGGACTTCCTGCAGGCGACCGGAGCCGTCACCGACGTCTGCAGCGGGGCGCCGTGCCGCAGCTACGACTACACGCCGTGATGCGCGCCCTGCTGTCTCACCCCCAGCCCCCCTTCGCCGAGCTCGGCGAGGCGCCTGATCCCCAGCCGGCGCGCGACGAGGCGCTGGTGTCGGTCCGGGCGTTCAGCCTCAACCGCGGCGAGGTGCGGCGCCTGGAGCGGATGGAGCCGGGCAGCGTGACCGGCTGGGATCTGTCCGGCGTGGTCGCCGAGCCCGCCGCCGACGGAAGCGGCCCGCCGCGGGGTGCGCGGGTCGTCGGCTACGTCCTTGCGGGCGCCTGGGCGGAGCGCGTGGCCGTCAGCACCGAGCACCTGGCGCAGCTGCCCGACGACATCTCGTTCGAGCAGGCGTCGACCCTCCCGGTGGCCGGCCTCACCGCCCTGCGTGCGCTCGAGGTCGGCGGCTTTGTCCTGGGCAAGCGGGTGGTGGTGACCGGAGCCAGCGGAGGGTTTGGCCGCTTCGCGATCCAGCTGGCGAAGCTCGCCGGTGCCCACGTGACGGCTGTCGCCCGCCGCCAGGACGGACTGCGTGCGCTGGGCGCCGATGAGGTGCTGTCCGACCTGGAGGCCGGCGGTGAGACGTTTGATCTGATCCTCGACGCGGTCGGCGGTCCCGCGCTCGGCATGGCCATGCAACGGGTGGCGCCGATGGGGGTCATCGTCAACATCGCCGCGACGGTCAGCGACCCGGTCAGCTATCCCACGCGCGAGTTCTTCGCCCGGGCGCCCGGTGCGACGCTCCGCGCCCTCTACATCTTCTCCGAGCTCGACCACACGCGGACGGCGGCCACCGATCTGCGCCGCCTCGCCGACCTGGTCGCCGCAGGCCGCTTGGATCCCCAGATCGACCGGGTGAGTCCGTGGACGGAGGCCACGGACGCCATCCGCGCGCTCCTGGATCGCCGGGTGGCCGGCAAGGCGGTCCTGACGGTCAACTGACAATCTGCGTGTTGATGCTTCATTAGGCGCCTCGTCACGCGAGCGCCTCTGGCTCGCATCCTCGGCACGATGGGAATACATTGTGCGACCTGGGAACCCTGACCTCTTGGAGGAGGATCACGTGAAGAGATACGTCAGATCGGTGGCGGCCATGCTGCTCATGGCGGTCGCCGCACTCGTCATCGCGGCCTGCGGCAGCAGTGGGTCGAGCAGCAGCTCGTCATCGAGCGCGAGCTCCAGCGGAGCGGCGTCGACCTCGGCGGCAGGCGGCAAGAGTGGCGGGACGATCACCTGGGTGGAGGGCACCGCGCCCCAGTCGCTCGATCCGGGCTTCGACTACACGACCCAGGGCGCCGAGATCAACTGGATCGTCTACACCGGGCTGGTCACCTACCAGCACCAGAACGGCATCCCGGGGACCAGCCTGATCCCGGGTGTGGCTACCGCGCTGCCGAAGATCTCCGACGGCGGCAAGACGTACACCGTGACCCTTCGCAAGGGCCTGGTGTTCTCCAACGGCAAGCCGGTCGTGGCCAGCGACTTCGCGTACGCCGTCGAGCGCGCGATCAAGATCCCGTGGGGCGGCTCCGGACAGTTCATCACCCCGGTCATCGTCGGCGGCACCGCCTTCTCCACCGGCAAGGCCAAGACGATCTCCGGGATCACGGCGAACGATTCCACGGGCCAGATCACCATCCACCTGACGGCTCCGTACGGCGCGTTCGACAACGTGCTCGCCGAGCCGTCGCTGGGGATCATCCCCAAGGGCATCCCGTTCCAGAACCAGCCCAACAACCCGCCCCCGGGCGTGGGTCCGTACATGGTCAAGAACATCGTGCCGAACGCCTCGTTCTCGGTGGTCAAGAACCCGTACTGGTCGAAGATGAACATCCCGGGCATCCCCGCCGGTCACGTCGATCAGATCAACATGAAGATCTCGGCGAACGTCGCCTCGAACGCGGAGTCCGTGCTCAACAACTCGGCCGACGTGTTCGACTGGGCTGACACGATCCCCGGCAGCCTCCTGCCGCAGATCCAGTCCCAGGCGTCGACCCGCTACCGGCTGGTCAACCTCGGCGGCTCGGTCTATTACATCTTCCTCAACAGCCAGAACAAGCCGTTCAACAACCAGCTGGCGCGGGAGGCGGTCGTGACCGGGCTCAACCAGGACGCGATGAGCCGCCTGGGATCCGGCACCCTCACCCCGGCGTGCTTCTTCCTGCCGCCGGCGATCCCCGGCCATCCGACGAGCGCCAGCTGCCCGTACGGCACGCCCGGCCTCGGCAACCTGGCGAAGGCCAAGCAGCTGGTCCAGCAGTCCGGCATGGCCGGCCAGCCGGTGACGGTGTGGAGCCAGGAGCGCGCACCCCGGCAGCAGTGGATGACCTACTACACCCAGTTCCTGAACCAGATTGGGTTCAAGGCCACCCAGAAGCTGATCTCCGATCCGACGTACTTCACGACGATCGGCCAGCTCAAGCTCCATCCGCAGACCGGGTTCCTGGACTGGAACCAGGACTTCCCCAACCCCGTCGACTTCTACGGGGTGCTCCTGGACGGGCACGCGATCCTGCCGACGAACAACGAGAACGTCGGCGAGGTCAACGACCCGTACATCAACGCGCAGGTCGCCAAGCTGGGCCAGGTTCCGACCGTCCAGCTCCAGCACAACTCCGCGGCCTGGCAGGCCGTCGACGAGTACGTGGCCAAGAAGGCCTACGTCGCGACGTTCGGCTACCAGCGCTTCCCGGAGTTCGTGTCCAACCGGATCAACTTCAACTCGCTCGTGTTCCAGTCGGTCTACGGGTGGGACCTGACGTCGTTCCAGTTGAAGTAGCGGAATACAGAGCGGGCCGGGACGGGTAGGCTGTCCCGGCCCGCGTATTTCTGATGGCCACCACCTCAGCATCCGGCACCGAATTCTCCGCAGGGCTCAACGCCGGCTTCGAGGCCGACGAGGAGCTTCCGCCCGGGTTGGGACCGTGGCGCCTGGCCTGGCGCCGCCTCCGTCGCAACCACGTGGCGCTGTTCTTCGGCGGGCTGTTCCTGCTCATCGTGGTGATGTGCGCGCTGGCGCCGGTGTACGCCAGCGACGTCGCCCACACCGGGCCGAACGTCGGGAACATCACGGGGACGGTCACCGTCGGCGGGCACCCGGAGAACATCGTCAGCCTGACCGGAATCCCGATCGGCCCGACGTACCACAGCCGCTACTTCTTCGGCGCTGACGCCAACGGCCGGGACACGGCGGTGCGGCTGCTCTATGGTGGGCGCAACTCGCTGGAGATCGGCTTCATCGCCACCATCATCACCATGGTGCTGGCGATGATCGTCGGGATCATCGCCGGATACCACCGCGGGATCGCCGACGGCCTCATCAGCCGGGGGATGGACATCATCTGGGCGTTCCCGGCGGTGCTGCTCGGCGTGACGCTCGGCACCGTGCTGGCGGTCGGCGGGATCGGTCCGATCCATGGCAACAACCTGTTCGTGCCCGCGTTCGTCATCGGGATCGTCTATATCCCGTATGTCGGCAAGCCGGTGCGCGCCCAGGTCCTCCAGATGCGCGAGCGTGAGTTCATCGACGCCGCGCGCCAGCAGGGGCTCAGCCATACGCGGATCATGTTCTCCGAGATCCTGCCCAACCTGGCGAGCACGGTCATCGTCTTCATCCCGCTGATCCTCGCCAACGCCATCCTCCTGGAGGCCGCGCTCTCGTATCTGGGCGTCGGCGTCCAGCCGCCGAACCCGTCCTGGGGGAACATGATCTCCGACGGGATCTCGACGATCCCGGCGGCGTTCCACAACGTCCTGGTCCCGGGCGTCATGCTCGTGCTCTGCGTCATGTCGATCAACATCTTCGGCGACGGCCTGCGCGACGCGCTGGACCCGCGCGCCAAGGTCCGGATCGCCCACTGATGGCGACGGGAGGGCTCCGGGCATGACACGGTTCATCGTCCGCCGGCTGCTGGGGATGATCGTGGTGATGCTGATCATCTCCATCATCACGTTCCTGCTGTTGGCGGCGATCCCGAACGGCAACCCGGCGTATCGGCTGGCGGGCCGCACGGCCACCGCCGCCGAGATCCACGACATCGAGGTCAAATACGGCTTCAACAAGCCGATCTACGTCCAGTACGTCCGGACGATGAAGAACATCTTCACCGGCCAGGCGTACTCCTACACCCAGGGCTTCAATGTGCTCGACGAGCTACGGGCGGGACTGCCGGCGACACTCTCGCTGGCGATTGGCGCCGGGGTCATCTGGCTCGTCATCTCGATCATCGTGGGGACGCTCGCCGCGGTGAGAGCCGGCAGATATACGGACCGGGTGCTGACCGTCCTGTCGATGGCGGGGGTCTCATTCCCGCCGTTCTTCTTAGGCGCGGTGCTTCTCTACTTCCTCGGCTACAAGGCCGGGATCTTCCCGCTGGGCGGCTACGTCAAGTTCACCTCCAACCCGTGGCAGTGGTTCGTCCACCTCGTGCTCCCGTGGGCGACGCTCAGCGTGCTGTTCATCGGCTTCTACTCGCGCGTCCTGCGCTCCAACATCCTCGACACCTCGAGTGAGGACTACGTGCGAGCCGCGCGCGCCAAGGGCCTGTCCGAGCGGCAGGTGCTGTTCCGCCACATCCTGCGCAACAGCCTGTTGCCGATCATCTCGCTGTGGGGCCTGGATCTGGCCCAGGTCATCGGCGGCGGCGCGATCCTGACCGAGTCGGTCTACAACCTGCACGGCGTGGGCCAATTGGCGGCCGACTCGATCGGCAAGCTCGATGTCGTCCCCATCCTCGTCGTCGTCATCTTCACCGCGTTCGCCGTCGTCCTGCTGGCGGCGGTCATCGACATCGTGTACGCGTACCTCGACCCACGGATCCGGCTGGCGTGAGCACCGACGGCGCTCTGCTCGAGGTCTCGGATCTTCGCGTCTCGTTCGCGACCGAGGAGGGGACGGTGCGCGCCGTCGACGGCGTCACGTTCACGGTCGCCCGTGGCGAGGTGGTGGCCATCGTCGGCGAGTCCGGATCCGGCAAATCGGTGACGGCGATGACTCTGATGGGTCTGACCCGCAGCCCCAACACGACGTTCGAGGGCGAGGCCCGGTTCGACGGCCAGGAGCTCGTCCGAGCCAGCAACGCCCTCCTCCGGCGCGTGCGCGGCGCCGGCATCGCGATGGTCTTTCAGGATCCGATGAGCTCGCTCGATCCCGTCTACCGGGTCGGCGACCAGATCGTCGAGCAGATCCGCGTCCACAACCCCAAGACGACCAAGGCCCAGGCGCTCGACCAGGCGGTGGCGCTGATGGAGCGGGTCGGCATCCCCCGCGCGGCCGAGCGGCTGCGCTCCTACCCGCACGAGTTCTCCGGCGGCATGCGCCAGCGGGTCATGATCGCGATGGCGCTCTCCTGCTCGCCGAAGCTGCTCATCGCCGATGAGCCCACGACCGCGCTCGACGTCACCATCCAGGCCCAGATCCTCGACGAGCTGCGCCAGTTGCGCGACGAGACCGGTGCGGGGGTCATCCTCGTCACCCACGACCTCGGCGTCGTCGCCGACATCGCCGACCGGGTGATCGTCATGTACGGCGGACGGGTGGTCGAGGAGGGGACGCTCGACGACATCTTCTATGACCCCCAGCACCCGTACACCTGGGGTCTGCTCGGCTCGATCACGCGGATCGATGCCGACCGCAGCCTGCGGCTCCCGGCGATCCCGGGCCAGCCGCCCTCGCTCCTGCGCCCGCCGCAGGGCTGTCACTTCCGGCCGCGCTGCCCGCACGCCTTCGACAAGTGCAGAGAGGTGCCGCCGCTGGAGAACCGCACCCCGGACAATGCGTCCAGCCGCGACCGCTGCTGGCTGGCGCCGGAGCAGAAGCGCCGGGTGCGCCAGGTCGGCGATCAGATCGGCCTGGCCAGCCCGGAGGCGGTGATCTCATGACCGCGGACCGGGCCGCGCCGGCTGAGGGCGCTCCAGAGGCGAACGGAACCGCCCTGCTGGGCGTCGAGCACCTCCGGGTGCTGTTCCCGATCAAGGCCGGGGTCATCGTCGACCGCCAGATAGGGCAGGTCCACGCCGTCGACGACGTGTCCTTTGGGCTCCGGGAGGGCGAGACCCTGGGGATCGTCGGCGAGTCCGGCTGTGGCAAGACGACGCTCATCCGCACCCTGGTCCGGCTCATCCAGGCCACCTCCGGCTCGATTCACTTCCGCGGGCAGGACATCACCTCCAGCGGTCGCAAGCAGCTGGAGCCGATCCGGCGGGAGATGCAGATGGTCTTCCAGGATCCGCAGGCGTCGCTCAACCCGCGCAAGCGCGTCGGCCAGATCCTGGCGACGCCGTTGAAGATCCGCGGGGTCGGCCGGGACGAGCTGACCGCCGAGAGCCGGAGCCTGCTGGAGAAGGTGGGCATGTCCGGCGACGTGCTCAACCGCTTCCCCCACGAGTTCTCCGGCGGCCAGCGTCAGCGGATCGGCATCGCCCGGGCGCTCGCCGTCAACCCGCAGCTCATCCTGCTCGACGAGCCTGTCTCCGCCCTCGACGTCTCCATTCAGGCCCAGGTCATCAACCTCCTGGACGAGCTCCAGGACGACCTGCGCCTCAGCTACATCTTCGTCGCCCACGACCTGAGCGTGGTCCGCCACGTCTCGGACCGGATCGTCGTCATGTACCTGGGCAAACTGATGGAGATCTCCCCGGCCGAGGAGCTCTACAACAAGCCGATCCACCCGTACACCTCCGCGCTGCTGAGCGCGATCCCCATCCCGGATCCCAAGTCCAACCGCGAGCGCGAGCGCACGGTCGTCGGCGGCGAGCCGCCCAACCCCATCAGCCCGCCGCCGGGGTGCCGCTTCCACACCCGCTGCCCACGCGCCACCCAGGTGTGCCGGACGGTCGAGCCCCAGCTGACCACGTACCCCGGCGGCCACACGGCCGCCTGCCATCACCCGCAGAACGTCACGGCGCAGGAGATCGCCGCCGCCACGCGATCCGACGCCAGCCCGCTGAGTGCAGGGGACACGCGGCCTGAGCCCTCCGGGGGCGGGGGGGACGGAGGCGTGGCGGTTCCGACGTCGGCGTAGCGGGCTCGGCTGGCTTTCGCTCCGTCGGCCGCCGAGCGTCGAACTCCTCGCATCGAAGGGGACGTGGGCGGCGTAAGGGGTCGGGAGCCAGGGCGTAAGGGGTGACCAGACCACATCGGCTCCGTTCTGCCGATGTGCGGCGGGGGGTCGCAGCTCATCCTCGGTAGCACGTTGTCGGCTACACAAAGGAACGAAAATGCACCCTCAGTTCAGCGCGATCATGGCCACCGCCCGCGCCGATGAGCTCCGGCTCGCCGCGGAGCGCCGGCGCGGTATCCGGCGGGGCGCCGAATCAGGACTTCCGGGCGCGTTCCGGCGATACTTCCGCCATGCGGTCGAGACTGACGAGCAGCCACTTCGTGGGCCGGGTCGGCGAGCTGGCCGAGTTGGAGCTCGCCGCCCGGGAGGCTCGCTCCGGCCGTCCCACGCTCGTCCTGCTCGGAGGTGATTCCGGCGTCGGCAAGACGCGGCTCGTCAGCGAGTTCGAGCAGCGCCTGACGTCAGCGACCGGCGACGCCGACGGCCCTGCTCCACTGGTGCTGCACGGCGGTGGCGTCGAGCAGGGCGACGGGGAGCTGCCGTACGCGCCGCTGCTGAGCGCGCTGCGGCCGCTCGTGCGCGACCGCCACCCGGCGCTCGACGCGCTGAGCCCCGGCAGCCGCTCGCAGCTGGCGACGATCCTTCCCGGCCTCGAGGACGAGAGCCGGCCGGGCGTCGAGCGGCCGAGCGGGAGCGAGCAGGTGCGGCTGTTCGAGGCGGCACTCGAGCTCATCGACCGGCTGACCGAATCGCGCCCGCTGATGCTGGTCCTGGAGGACATGCACTGGGCCGACCGCTCGACCCGCACGTTCACCGCCTTCCTGGCGCGCAGCCTGCGCCAGGAACGGTTGTGCCTGATCCTCACCTACCGGGCCGACGAGCTGCACCGCCGCCACCCGCTCCGCCCGTTGCTGTCGGAGCTGGAGCGGCTCGAGCGCGCGCGCCGGATCGAGCTCGAGCCATTCGACCGCGACGAGCTCGATGAGGTCCTGACCGGGATCCTGGGGGCCCGGCCCGATGCGGCCCTGCTGGAACGACTGTTCATGCGGAGCGAGGGCAACCCGCTGTACACCGAGGAGCTGCTGGCGGCGGGTCTCGACGGACGTGGGACCGCCCCGCAGAGCCTCCGGGACGCCTTCCTCGTGCGAATCGAGCGCCTGGCGCCGGAGGCTCAGCGCGTCGCGCGTGCAGTCGCCGTCGCCCGCGCGGCCGACGAACGGACGCTCGAGCTCGTGACCGGGATCGAGCACGAGGAGCTCCAGGCGGCGCTGCGCGGGGCCGTCGCCGAACAGGTGCTGATCGCCGGGGAGGACGAGCGCTTCTGCTTCCGTCACGCGCTTCTGCGCGAGGCGCTGTATGACGACCTGCTGCCCGGTGAGCGGGGCGAGCTGCACATGGCGCTCGCGCGTCACCTGGAGGAGCTGTGTGGGAGCGACGATGACCGGGAGCTGGAGCGGACCTCGGCCGTCGCCGGACATTACGCGGCCGCGGGAGATCAGCCTGATGCTCTGCG
The DNA here is from genome assembly GCA_035551695.1 of Solirubrobacteraceae bacterium. Taxonomy (GTDB): domain Bacteria; phylum Actinomycetota; class Thermoleophilia; order Solirubrobacterales; family Solirubrobacteraceae; genus Palsa-465. The sequence goes on along the minus strand of DASZMU010000017.1, from coordinate 15,653 downwards.
CAGCACGATCGCGGCCGCCGGCGCCGCCACCAAGGTCATCGCCTACGGGGAGGCGGCGGATCTCACCGAGCGGGCGCTGGAGCTGTGGCCGCGGGTCGAGCGTGCCGAGCAGGTCGCGGGCCTCGACCACGTGCAGCTGCTGGTCACCGCCGCGGAAGCCCACCGGATGATCGACGACCGCGCTCGGAGCGTTGTGTTGATCAACGAGGCTCTGCGCGAGCTCGACCCGCAGCGCGAGCCACCGCGGTACGCGGAGCTGCTGGCGCGCCAGGCTCGGATGATCTGGGCGCTGAACCGCGGTGCGGAGGCGGTGGAGATCGCCGAGCGGGCGCTCGAGATGCTGCCCGAGGACAGCCATGGGGTCCGGCCCCGTCTGCTGGCGTGGCTGGCGCGGACCCGCTTCCTGCGCGGGCGCTTCCGGGAGTCGGTGGCCGACGGCGAGGCGGCACTGCAGACCGCGATCCGGGCCGGTGACGCCGTCGCCGAGACCGAGCTGCTCAACACGCTGGGAATGGCACGCGTGGCGCTGGGCGACGTCGACCGCGGCGTGACCCTCCTTCGCCGCGCGCAGCAGCTCGCCCGGGAGAACGAGGACTTCGACAGTCTGGGGACGGCGTACTCGAACCTGGCCGACATGCTCAGCGTCGCCGGACGCACCGGCGAGGCGCTGACGGTGGCCAGGGAGGGCTTGGCCGCCACGCCCAGCCACCATGCCCGGACCTACGAGTGGCTGAAACTGACGGTGGCGGAGATGGCCTTCGAGGCGGGCGCGTGGCAGCAGGCGCGCGAGTCGCTACCGCCCATCCCGCCGTCCTCGACCGGCACGCTGTACATGTTCGCCCGGATCCGGGGCGCCGACCTTGCGCTGGGGGCGGGCGACGAGGACGCGGCCGAGGCCTGCCTGGATGCCGTGGCCGAGCTCGTCGACGTCTCCGCCGAGCCGCAGTGGATCGGCGCCTACGGCGCCCTGCGGGCGGAGCTGCGCCTGCGCCGGCGTGACCTCGAGGGCGCTCAGCGCGCGGTCCAGGTGGCGCTCGACCGGCTGGAGCTGTGCACGGATGATGTGATGCGGATCGCCCGGGTGACGGCGGTTGGCATCCAGGTCGAGGCCGACCGGGCGCAACGGGCGCGGGATCTGGGGGTGACGGGCGATCGGCGGGACGCGCTGGCGCGAGCCCGCATCCACCTCGACCGCCTTGCCGCCGCCGCCCAGGAGGGCGGGCCGGTGGAACGGGCACGGCTGGCGCACGGGCGAGCCGAGCTGGCCCGGGCCCGGGGCCGTCCGAGCCATCGCGAGTGGGCGAAGGCGGCATCGGCATGGGAGGTGATAGAGCGGCCGTACCCAGCGGCCGTCGCGCGCTGGCGCGAGGCCGAGTCGCTGGCCGGCGCGGGCGAGCGCGCCGACGCGTCCGCTGCGGCGGCCGCCGCGATGGAGACGGCCCGCACGCTCGGATCCGAGTGGCTGGCCACCGAGGTGCGAGCGCTGGCCGAACGGGCACGGTTGGAGCTGCCCCACGCGGACGGCGCGGTGGCCACCGACGGCCGGGAGCCGGACGCGTCGGATCCCTTCGGACTGACCCCGCGGGAGCGCCAGGTGCTCGCGCTGCTCGCCGAGGGGGCCACCAACCGCCAGATCGGCGCGGCCCTGTTCATGGCCGAGAAGACCGCGAGCGTCCACGTCTCGAGGATCCTGGCCAAGCTCGGCGTCCAGGGGCGCACTCAGGCGGCGGCAGTCGCCCATCGCCTGCATCTGGCCTGAGTCTCCGCCGCGACCGCCCGGCGGTGCTCGTCGCCGACCTCGACCTCGATCAGCGCCGCGACTGGCTCGAGCTGTTCCCGTTTCTGCGTACCCGCCGGCCAGACGCGTACCCGCTGTTGACCCAGCGGTAGGTCAGGCCGACGTGCGGTTGAAGCCGCTGGCGATCGGCAGGGCGTAGTAGGCGGCGAGCGCGGCGCAGATGGCGAGCGTGATGTACGGGGAGACGAACGCCAGGATCGTCGCCACCACGTACGGGACGAGACCGGCGGCCGCCCGTGAGTAGATCCCGCGGCGCTCGTCCAGGGACATCTCCCAGGAGAGCAGGTGCGAGCGGTTCAGCAGGATGTGCCGGTTGAGCAGACCGAAGAAGAACGCCATGGCGAGGAACGCGCCGCTGTAGATCGCGGCGGCGACCGACTCGCCGCTGGGCTCGCGCAGGTACGTGGCCATCAGGTCGGTGGCAAAGGGCAGGATGCCGATGCTCATCAGCAGCAGGAGGTTGAGGATCAGGATCGAGTGATCGGCCTCCCTCAGACGGCTGATCATCGCGTGATGGTTGATCCAGATGATCCCGATGGTCAGAAACGAAGTGATGTAGGCGGCGTAGTGCGGCCAGCCCTGCCCCAGCTCGTAGATCAGGCTGTGGGGCGGCTTGGTGCCGGGAGCCGGCGGCGGTGGGACCGCGAGTCCCAGCACGAGCAGCGTGATCGCCACCGCGATCACCCCGTCTGAGAACGCCTCGAGGCGGTTGGTCCCCACAGCCTGCACCTTTCTCCACTCGTGGCAGAGATCCTATGTGCCTGTGGACAAAGCCCGGCGACGGCGGGACACTGCCGGGATGCGCGTCGCCGGCAGCATCCGCCACCGCATTGCCCGCACGCTCAACGCCGCCTACGGCGACGGGCTACTCAGCGAGAGCACCTTCGCCCACCGTCTTGATCTGCTGTTCGGCAGCGCGGTCGTCAAGCCGGACCGGCTCGTCGGCGACCTGACGTTTCGCTCACCCCGTGCCTTCCCGCTCGACCTGCGCCGCACGATCGCCACCGTCAAGGAGGCGGTCGGCCGGGCCGGCCGCTCGGCGCCCGCCGAGCCGATGCTGCTCGCACTCGACTGGACCGGCGCGCAGACGCAGGTGCTGGTCGGCCGTCACCAGGCCTGCGACGTCGTCCTGGAGGACCTGAGCGTCTCGCGCCGCCACGCTCAGTTGCGCTTCCGCGACGGCAGCTGGATCCTGCGCGATCTGGGGTCAACGAACGGAACCACGGTCAATGGGCGCAGGGTCGTCCGCTGCCGGCTGCTGCCGGGCGACCGCGTGACGCTGGGCGACGAGTCGCTCGTCGTGGACTGACCGGGGCGGCTGCGGCGACGCCTCGCTGAGCGGGGACGACCTCCCGTCAGCTCGCCAGGCGGCTGCGCAGCGCCTTGCGGTCGATCTTGCCGACCGGCGTGAGCGGAACCGCGTCGACCAGGTGCAGCTCTCGTGGGTACTTGTAGCCGCCGATGGTCTCCCGCGCCCACTCGATCAGCTCCTGAGCGGTGGCGCTCGCCTGCGGCGCGAGGCTGACGAAGGCGACCACCTCCTCGCCATGGCGGTCGCTTGCGCGGCCGACGACCCCGGCCATCTGCACGGCCGGGTGCTTGACGAGCGCGTCCTCCACGTCACGGGGGTAGACGTTGAAGCCTCCGCGGATGATCAGGTCCTTCTTGCGGTCGACGATGAAGAGGTATCCGTCGTCGTCGACGTACCCGACGTCGCCGGTGTGCATCCAGCCGCCGGACAGCGCCTCGGCGGTGGCCTCCGGCGCGCGCCAGTAGCCCCGCATGACCCCGGGCGACCGACAGCAGATTTCGCCAATCTGGTTCGCGGGCAGCGGACGGCCGTCGTCTCCGCGGATCTCCAGTTCCGTTCCGGGCACGGGCATGCCGACCGATCCGGCCTTCTCGTGCTCCACCGGATTGGCCGAGATCAGGGCGGCGGTCTCGGTCATGCCATACCCCTGGCGGATCGAGACGGTGGGCAGGCGCCGGCGGAACTCCTCCTGGACCTCCGGGGGCAGCGGCGCGCCGCCGGAGGTGAGATAGCGCAGCGAGGACAGATCATGCTCCTCGAGCGGCTTGGACAACAGTAGCTGGAGCATCGTGGGCACAACGGCGCCCTGCTGGAGGCGGTGCTCGGCGATCATCGCCAGGAACGCGTCGGCGTCGAACCAGCGCAGGAGGACGCCGACCGCCTGCTCCGGGTGGTTGAGGCCGGCGAGCGTGACGAGCAGGCCGTAGGCGTGGGACAGCGGGAGGCTCGTCAGCCCCCGGTTGACGCCGGCGACGTACGCGGCCTGGTGCGAGGCGCGCCCGGTGAAGTGCAGGTTGGCGTGCGAGAGCATCACGCCCTTGGCGCGTCCGGTGGTGCCGCCGGTGTACAGGAGTGCGGCGAGGTCGTCGTCCGCGCGGGCGACGATCGGCCGCGGGTCGGCTTCCTCGAGCGTCGCGAGCGCGAGCACCCCGTCGGCCCCCTCCGCGCAGATGACGTGGCGGACCGCGTCCAGTCCCGCGACCGCCTCGCGGACCTTGGGGATGAACTCTGGCGTGGTGACGACGACGCTCGCCTCGGAATCGGCAATGACGTGACGAAGCTCCTGGGCCGGCAGGAGGAACGTGGCGGGCGTGACGACGGCGCCGGCGCGCCACAGCGCCTGGTAGGTGATGCCCACCTCAGGACAGTTGGCCATCGTCACGACGACGCGGTCGCCCGGCCGCACCCCCAGGTCGGCGAGCCCGGCGGCCATGCGCTGCGAGCGGTCAAAGAGCTCGCCGGACCGGTGCCAGCGCCCCTCGAAGAGCAGCGATGGGTAGTCGCCCCAGCGCTCGAAGGACTCCTCGGCGAGGCGGCCGAGATGGCGGTCGCCGACGGGTCGGCGGGATGTCGACGGGGTGCTCACGGCAGGCCGGAGGCTATCGAGCGGGCGGGGCCGGGTCCGCCGATGCGGCTCCAGCGGGGCCGGGTGGCAGGATTGAGGGATGCTCGACGTCACACCTCAGTCCTTCGCCCCCGCGGCACTGGCCCGGCTGCGGGCGCTGACCGCCGACGAGGGCGCGCAGTTCCGAGACGGCCAGCTCGAGGCGATCCGGGACGTCGTCGTCGACCGGGCACGGGTGCTCTGCGTCCAGCGCACGGGGTGGGGCAAGTCGGCGGTCTACTTCGTGGCGACGGCCCTTTTGAGGGATGCAGACCCCGCCCACCGGGACGCCGGCCCCACGCTGATCGTCAGCCCGCTGCTGGCGCTGATGCGCAACCAGATCGCCGCCGCGCAGCGGCTGGGCCTGCGGGCGCACACCGTCAACAGCACCAACCGCGACGAGTGGGATCAGGTCGCCACCGCGCTGGCCCGCGGCGAGATCGACCTCCTTCTGATCAGCCCGGAGCGTCTCAACAACCCGCGCTTCCGCGAGGAGATGCTGCCGCTGTTCGCGTCCTCGGTGGGGCTCCTCGTGATCGACGAGGCCCACTGCATCTCGGACTGGGGGCACGACTTCCGCCCGGACTACCGTCGGGTCAGGGACATCCTGGAGGCACTGCCGCCCCACGTCGCGGTGCTGGGGACGACGGCGACCGCCAACGATCGGGTCGTGGCCGACGTCACCGAGCAGCTGGCCGCCTCCGACGGAACCCCGCTGCGGACCTATCGCGGCCCGCTGGCCCGGACGAGCCTGCGGATGGAGGTCGTCACGCTCCCCCGGCCGGCCGAGCGGCTGGCCTGGCTGGCCGAGCATCTGCCGGACCTCCCGGGCTCCGGGATCGTCTACACGCTGACCCGGCGCGACGCCGAGCAGGTGGCCCAGTTCCTGACCGCGCGCGGCGTCTCCGCCGTCGCTTACAGCGGCGACCAGGAGACCGAGCAGCGGATCGACTCCGAGGACCGGCTCCTGGCCAACGACGTCAAGGCGGTCGTCGCCACGAGCGCGCTGGGGATGGGCTACGACAAGCCGGACCTGTCGTTCGTCGTCCACTACCAGGCCCCGGGCTCGGTCGTCGCCTATTACCAGCAGGTGGGGCGCGCCGGCCGCGCCGTGCCCCATGCCGACGTCGTCCTGCTCCGCGGCGGCGAGGACCGGCGCATCCAGGACTTCTTCATCGAGCAGTCGTTCCCATCACGTGAGCGGGTGACCGCTGTGCTGGAGGAGTTGCGCGCGGCGGACGGCGAGGGGCGCAGCACGCAGGAGCTCATGGCGGCCGTCAACCTCGGCAAGGGCCGACTGGAGGCGATGCTCAAGATCCTCGACGTCGAGGGAGCGGTCAGCCGCGACGGCTCGCGCTGGCAGCTCACCGAGGAGTCCTCGTGGAGCTACGACGCCGATCGCTACGCCCGGGTCACCGCCCTGCGCCGTGACGAGCAGCGCGCGATGGAGCGCTTCGGCGCCGACGGGCGGTGCCTGATGCGCAACCTGCAGGAGGAGCTCGACGATCCAAACCCCGCCGACTGCGGTCGGTGCTCGGTGTGCACCGAGCCCCGCTTCTCCGCGCCGCCGGACCCGGCGCTCGTGGAGCTCGCCGGGCGGCACCTGCGGTCGACGCCGATCGAGCTCGAGGTCAAGAAGATGGCGCCGAATGCCAACGGCCAGATGCGCAAGATCGCCGAGAACGTCCGCACGGAACCGGGGTGGGCGCTGGCCCGCTTCGGCGACGGCGGCTGGTGGCCGGCGGTGGAACGCAGCCTGCAGGCCGGCGCGCCGGAAGAGGAGGTCGTCTCCGGGCTCGCCGAGGCGGTGCGCGCCGCCGGCATCCACCCGGCCTGGGTGACGCCCGTGCCATCGGTGCGGCTCGGCGCGGTCCTGGGGCGGCTGGCGGAGAGGCTGGCGGTCGCGCTGGGTGCGCCTGCTCTGTCGCTGCTGGAGCGCGTCGAGTCGCGGCCGCCGCAGTCGGAGATGGCCAACGCGTTTCAGCAGGCGGCCAACGTCCGCGGCGCCTTCCGGGTCGTCTCCCCGCCGCCGGCGGGCGCCGGTCTGTTGCTCGATGACCGCCGCTCGTCCGGCTGGACGCTCGCGATGGTCGGCGGTCAGTTGCGGATGGCGGGCGCCGAGCGCGTGGTGCCGCTCGTGCTGGCCAGCGCGTTCTGACCGGTGTTGTTCTTGGGCCTCCGTCGTCGCTCGCGGCAGCCGGGCGGGAAACCGATCGTGGGAAGCGGACCTCAGGCGGCGAGCACCCGCCCGGCCGCCCCCGCCCGCAGCAGCGCGGAGCGGTAGCCGGAGGCCAGCCGGCGCAGCGACGCCTCCCAGGTGCGGTCGGCCACCCGGGCCAGCGCGGTCTTGCGGACCCGCTCGGCCAGCAGGGGCGTCTGCACCATGGTCACGAGCGCACTGCCGAGCGCGCCGGGGTCCGCCCCGGCCAGCAGGCCGGTCTCACCGTGGATGATCAGCGATGACGGGCCGCCCTCGTCGACGGACACCACGGGGAGGCCGCTGGCCTGGGCCTCGAGGATGACCTGGCCGAACGTGTCGGTCTGGCTCGCGAACAAGAAGGCGTCCGCGCTGGCGTAGGCCGCCGCCAGGTCGGCGCCGCCGAGCCAGCCGAGGAACGTGGCGTCGTCGCCGAGGCGCTGACGCAGCGCGTCCTCTTCCGGGCCGCCGCCGGCCAGCACCAGGTGCAGCCGCGGATCCTGTGCCCGGGCGGCGAGGAACGCGTCGGCGAGGAGGTCGACGCCCTTCTCCCGCGTCAGGCGGCCGCAGTAGAGGACGGTGATCTCACCGGGGAGCAGGCGCTCGTCGCGCAGCCGCGGGTCGAAGCGCTGCACATCGACGCCGCGATCCCAGCGGCCAACGCGCGTCGCCGCGATGCCGAGCGCGGTCAGCCGCTGGTCGGTGGCGGGGCTGGGCGACAGGACGACATCGCAGGCGCCGTAGAAGGCGCCCAGGGCCGCCTGGGCGATCGCCTCCAGCGCGGCGGCTCCGGAGCGCAGGCCCGCGTAGGCGGCCAGCTCGGTGTGGTAGCTGCCGACGACCGGGAGCTCGAGCACCCGGGCCAGGAGCCAGGCGCCGATCCCGGCGGGGCCCGGCGAGGTCAGGTGCACGAGGTCATACCGGCCCTCGGCGAGCGTTTCGACGATCGCCGGCAGGCCCGGCACGCCCAGCGTCATCCCCGGGTAGAACGGGACCTCGATCTCGGCGACGGCGCTCAGCCGGCGGTCGACGTCGCAGTCGGTGCCGATCACCTCCACCTCATAGCCGGGCACCCCGCGCTCACGGATCTGGCGGATCGTGTGCGTGACCCCGTGCATGCTTCCGAGCCCGTCGGCGACGAGCGCCACCCGCGGCCGGTCGCCGTCCGAGCGCGTCAGCTTGAACTTCTCGCGGCCGAGGAACGTCGCCGCGGCCGCATACGGGATTGCGGGGATGCAGGCATCGAACAGGGCCGTGGCGTGAGCGGCGAGCGCCGCCGGCTGCGGGTCGGCGACGATCTCGTGGACCGCGTTGGCCAGCTTGCGCTCGTGGATCCGGCGCGCCCGGCGCTGCAGGTCGGGATGGCTGAGCTCGCCTTCCTGAAGGAGCTCGAGCAGCGTGGCCTCGTCGATGCCGAGGCTCATCGCATCGAGCCATGACCGCAGGAGCGCGCGGGCGTCATCCGGCCCCAGATCGGCGCTGGCCAGGCCGTGGCGAGCGTCGCCCTCGCGCATGACCCGTTCGACGATCCCCAGAACGGCCTCCGGGTTGGGTCGCTGGGCATCGCTGCACTGGCCCAGGCTGCGGATCGCCAGCGCCATCGCCGCATGGGTCCACTTGGCGGCGCTGCCCTGGGACCCATGGGCGTCGGCCCGGCCGGCCCGCACGAACGCGAGGAACTCCCGGGGCGTGGCCGCCAGGGGCGTTTGCGTGAACGTGCGGCCGATATCGATTCCGGCGTGGTCATCGGACCCGCCGATGGCGGTTCCACCGTGGGTCTCGATGTACACGAACGCCGGCAGATTCAGTTCCTTGGCCCGTGAGCCGTTGCGCGTCTCCCAGATGGGAAACAGCTCGGCGAGCCGGCGGCGGTGGCGCGCGGTGAGCGGCGCCTGGACGGCGTAGAACGGGTGGGCCAGCGCGGCCGTGATCTCCTGCTCCTGCAGGTAGGCGGCGCACGTCTCGACGCTCCGGCTGTGCGCCTGGAGCCACTCATGGTCGTCCGGGGTGATCCCGTAACAGAGAACGTGGACCGCCTGGGGCTCGCCCTCGAACCACGTCGTCAGCTCCTCGGAGATGAACGTATCCGGGAGATGGTCGATCTCCAGGGCGCCCGCGACCGTGTCGTGGTCGGTGATCGTCACGAAGTCCATCCCGCGGCGCTTGGCCAGCTCATACACCTCCTGCGGCGGGGTGGCGCACTCCGGCAGGCTCAACGAGCGCTGGATTCCCAGCTTCGACAGCTCCGACGCCGTCGAGTGGACATGCATGTCGGCGCGACTATTCTCGTTCATGAGCACAGCATTGGCGCGCGGGGAAATCTGTCCGTGAAGAAGGCGCTCACGTTTCGTAACGATCCTGTGAACCGATGCATGCGATGTCCCGCCGCACGAGAACCATGGCGTGATGTCGCCGCCGCAGGAGTCGATCTCCGTGCAATCTGACACGGCTGTGATGAGCGCCGGCCGGATCCGGGTCGAGGTGTGCGCCCGGCCGTTCTCGCTGACGATCCGCCGTGACGGACGCTCACTGCTGCGCGCGGCCGGTGCCTGGGTCGCCGACGGCGTCATCCGCGACCGGTTTCTCGCGCTCACCGAGGGCATCGTCGCCCAGGAGGACCTGTCCCCGCCGCAGCGCGCCCAGCATGCGTTGCTGATGCGCCGCGGGGACCGCGGGCTGACGCTGGGGTTCCGGCTGGACGAAGGTCGCTGCGCGCGGCTCAGCATCGAGCTCGTGACGCCGGAGCGCGTCCGCCTCTCACTCCATGCCGACCCGGCGCCGCTCCGTCTCGGCATCGACTGGGAGCGGCGCAGCGAGGAGCACTTCGCCGGCCTCGGCCTCCGCCATCATCCCCGCTTCGATCAGGCCGGCCGGAGCATCCAGCTCGGCGCCGATCGCCGCTACACCGGCCCGGACTGCCCCGCGGAGATGCTGGCCGACGGCGGCGTCCCCCAGGGGGACTGCGCGCCGATGCCGTGGATGCTGTCCAGCCGTGGCTACGCGCTGTGGTGCCGGACCGACGCCAACGGGACGTGCTTCGACCTCGGCGGCGAGCGGATCTCGGTCTCGACCCGGGCTCACGCCGGCCCGCTCGTGCTCGAGCTCGTCACCGCCCCGACGCCGGCGGGGCAGCTGCGCGCGCTCTGCCGGTCGACCGGGTTCCCGGCGCAGCTCCCCGAGTGGGGGTACGGCTTCTGGAAGAGCCGCGACGTCCACGAGCAGCAGGACGACGTGCTCGATGACTACGAGGGCTTCCGGCGCAACGAGATCCCGTTGGACGCGATCGTGATCGACTCGCCCTGGGCGACCCAGTACAACACCTGGCGGTTCAATCCCCATCAGTTCCCGGACGCCGCCGGAATGATCCGCCGGATGCGAGCCGACGGCGTGCGCACGGTCGTCTGGGTGACGCCGTGGGTCAACCTCGACTCGCGTGACGGCCAGATCCCACCCCAGCCGGCATCCGAGCGACTCCACGCCGAACCGGCGCCCAATTATGCCCCCGCCGCCGCGGCCGGTCATTTCGTCAAGACCCCGGACGGCGAGCCGCTGGTGGCGAAGTGGTGGATGGGGACCGGGTCGCCCGTCGACTTCACGGGCCCGGCTGCGGAGTCGTGGTGGCGCGAGTCGGCCAAACGGGTGCTCGAGCTGGGGGTTGCCGGGATCAAGGCCGACGACGGCGACGGGTACTACATGCCCGACGACGTCCTGCTCGCCGACGGGCGCACCGGCGCGCAGGCGGCGTGGGCGCTGGGCGGCATGCACCGCGAGTGTCTGCAGCGCGCGCTGGACGAGGTCCATCCCGGCGAGGGGATGCTCTTCGGCCGCAGCGGCTGGACCGGACAGCAGGCGACCGGCGTGACCTGGGGCGGCGACCAGGTGTCGGACTTCTGGTCGCTGCGCGTCCTCGTCGTCGCCGCGCTGAGCGCGGCCTGCAGCGCCGTCTCCAACTTCTCTCATGACATTGGCGGATACCTCGGCCATCGCCTGGTGGAGCGATGCCCGCCGGAGCTCCTCGTCCGCTGGCTGCAGTTTGGCTGCTTCACCCCGCTGATGCATGCCCACGCCCGGATGCCGCAGGAGCCGTGGAACTACGGCGGGCGGGTGCTCGATCTATATCGCGCCTACGTCCTCCTGCACGAGCAGCTCGTGCCGTACGTGCGCGGCGCCGCGCTGACCGCCGAGCGCACCGGCCTCCCGATCATCCGCCCGCTCTGCCTGACCGATCCCGCGGATCCTCGCGGATGGACGCTGGGTGACGCATACGGGTACGGGCCGTCGCTGTGGGTCGCGCCGATCCTCGACGACGGCGCCCGCGAACGCGAGGTTGCGCTCCCGCGGGGGGAGTGGATCGAAACGTGGTCCGGCCGGCGGGTGCGCGGGGGCGGCGAGACGGTGGTCGCGGCGCCGATCGAGCTGATCCCCGTCTGGGTGCGGGCCGGATCGATCATCGTCACCTATCCGGCCGAGCACATCGCCGCGGGTCTCGGCGACGTTCCTGAGCCGGAGCGGCCGCTCGCCGCCACGCTCTGGGGCGAGCCCCGGCTCGGTCACACCGCGGCACGACTGCCGGACGGCGGCCGGATCGGATGGCGCAACGGCGATTGGGAGGTGCCCGTGGACCGATCGGTGACGGTCGCGGAGCGTTGACGTGAGTCCCCGGTGGCCGCGAGTTTGCCTGTGGCAAAACTCGCACGGGGATCGCGATAGCGATCCCCCGCGTTAAGCTCGCCGACGTGCACTTCAGCGAGCTGACGCCGGTCGAGCAGCGGGTCCTCGGATGCCTGATCGAGAAGCGGTGGACGACCCCTGACCAGTATCCGCTGTCGCTCAACGCCCTGCGGCTGGCGTGCAACCAGTCGACAAACCGAGACCCCGTCACCCAGTACGACGAAGCAGCGGTCCAGAAAGCGGCCGAGCGGCTGTCGCGGTACGGCCTGGCCCGGCTGGCCAGCGGAGCCGGCTCGCGCGCGACGAAGTACCGGCACCTGGCCGAGGAGGGGCTCGGCCTGGACCGCGAGCAGCTCGCGGTCCTGGACGTCCTGCTGCTCCGGGGTCCGCAGACGCTCGGCGAGCTCAAGGGCCGCACCGAGCGCCTGGCGCGCTTCGACACGCTCGCGGACGTCTCGCGCGTCCTCGACGAGCTGGGCGAGCGCGGGTACGCGGAGCGGATGCGCCGCCGGCCGGGGCAGAAGGAGGAGCGCTTCCGGCACCTGCTGGGCGGCACCGAAGAGGCCGCCGGCGAGGAGTTTCCGCCGCCGGTCGCCGCGGGCGGCTTCGACGAGCCCATCGCCACGGTCGCGGCGGCGGACGGCGAGCTCGAGGCGCGGGTGGCGGCGCTCGAGGACGAGGTGGCCCGGCTGCGTTCGCAGCTCGCCGACCTGCTCGAGTGAGCCCGGTTCAGGTCGGCAGGACGAGGCCGATCAGGTACAGGGCGCCGCCGACGATGACGCCTGCCAGCGTCATCTCCAGCCCTGCCGACCACCAGGAGCGCAGCGTCACCAGCGACTTGGCGGCGCCCACGAGGAAGTGGGCGACGAGCGAGACGACGGCCGCCGCCACGATCGCCGCCGTGCCGGTGGTGAAGAAGAACGGGATCACCGGGATGATCGCGCCGATCCCGGTGGAGAGGCCGGCGGCGAGCGCCGCCTGCCCGGCATTGTGCTCGGCTCCGGTCGCCCCGCCGAACTCCTCGGCGGCGAGCGCCTGGAGCATCGCGTCCGGGTTGCGCGACATCTGCTCGGCGAGCTCGTCGGCGGTCTGCTCGTCGATCCCCTTGAGCTGGTAGAAGAGCGACAGCTCCTCCTTCTCCTCCTCCGGGTGGGTGGCGATCTCCTGCCGTTCCCGCTCGACGTTCGCCGCCGCCACCTCCGCCTCGGAGCGCTCCGCCAGGAACGCCCCGGTTGCCATCGACAGCGCCGAGGCGATCGCCCCGGCGAGTCCCGCGGTCAGCACCGTCGTCGACCCGCCGGTCGCGCCGGAGACGCCGGCCACGATCCCAAACACGGCCGCGAGTCCGTCGTTTGCGCCGTAGATGGCGCCGGAGATCCAGCCTCCGCCGGACCGGTGCCACTTCTCCCGGCCGAGGATCCGGTCAAGGCGCGCCTGGGCCGTCGTGGGTGGGGCAGGTGAGCCAGATCTCCCCACCACGGGGCCATCTCCGCGATCGGTCGGCGGGGTGGCCGGAGGCCGGCCCAGGTCGCCGCTGTCGGTGCCGCCGCCGGCGCGCATGTCGGCCACGGCGAGGGAATGCGACCGCTCCTCCTTGCGGATGTCGCGCAGCAGCCGATCGGTTTGCGGATCCCCCGTCGACCGCTTGTACAGGCCGTCGACCTCTTCGTCCTCGGCGGCCTCGCGGGCTGCCAGCAGCCGGTCGATCGGCGCGAGGCGGGCCTGGAGGCGGAGCCAGTGCGGGACGCGGACGCTCGCGGGATTCGGGATCTCGATCCCCAGCTCTCTCATGCGCTGCTCGAGCCGGGCGCGGTGCCCAGCCTCGGCCTCGGCCATCCGCCGCATGATCTCGGCCTCCCGCGGCTCGAGGCGCCGGGCGATCAGCTCGTAGACGGCTCCCGCCAGGATCTCGCCGCGCCAGGCCGTGAGCAGGCGGTCGGCGACTTCAGCGGGCGGCTCGCTCATCTCGTGGCCTAGCGTACCCTCGTGCCGGAATCGGATCCCCTCGTTGAGAGAGCCCTCGGAGATGGAGCTCGCTGGGACTTCAATGGGGAACCCGGTGGGGTGTGTTCTGCGGGGAGAAGCCGCTCGTTGTGGGTTCCCGTGGGTCGGTGGTGGCTGACGGGAGGTCTACGACGGGCAACGAAGGAGGAATTCTCCGGGGTTGCCCGCCCCCGCGAGGGGTTTCGGGACTGCGCGAGAGGTTTCGGGGCTCCGCGAGGGGGTTTCGGGGCTCCGCGAGGGGGCCTCGGGGCTCAGCGAGGGGGGCTCGGGGCTCAGCGGCCCTGTTGCACCGGATTCAGGCGTGCGCGGCAGATCTTGGTCTGCTCGGATGATCTGGCGCAGATTCAGGGCTATGCGTGCGCGTGGTGACAAATCACCCGGGCGGGTGCTGATTTGGCGCGCCTGCACGCCACAAACCGGTGTAACGCCCAGGGCGGGCGTGAATCCGCCCGGCGCGGAGGCTGCCCACGCCCGGTGCGCCGCCCACGTCCGGTCCGCCGCCCACGCCCGGGCGGGCGGCCACGTCCGGGCGGCCGCCCACGCCCGATCCGCCGTCCATCGCGGGCCCGCAGGTCGCTGACAGAAGCCGCAGGGACCTACCAGCACCGCCCCGGGCAATCCGTCCGCGCCGCCCGACTCGCCGACCAGGTCCCACCTGAGATCACCGCCCGCGCCTGGCAGGCCCAGCCCCGACTGTTCCTACGCCACCGCGCGCCGACCCAGAACGGCAAACGCTCGACCGTCGCGACGACCGCCGTCGCGCGCGAGCTCGTCGGGCTCATCTGGGCTGCGATGGTCGGGGCCCGCTCCGCCAACCACGACACGAGGTCGCCGCTGCCTAACCGCCGGAACGTCGACATTCGCTGGGGTCGGGCGGCCAGCGCGACCCACCTGAGAACCCTCGAAGGGTCTGTGCGATCCGAACTCGCGAACCTAGTGCGAGCCAGCTCCCGACCGGACACTGCCATGCGGTCCCGACCAAGGTGCGCCTCTGTTCAGATGCGGCCGCGATGAGCACAGCGCTCACCGACCGTCCCCTCGCAGCGCGGTCGCGGAGCTCCGGAACGGGGTGATCCGATGTCACGCATCGAAGTGCCGGCGCGGCTCCGCCAGCGCCGCCAACGCGGCCTCGAGCTCCTGCCGGGTCTTCACGTCCTCCTCGCGCGCCAGCCACTGTCGACCTCGTGCCCTCGATAGCTCCCCCAGCGCTGCCTCGGAGGTCGCGGACAGGCCTGAGATCGCCTGCAGCGCGGTTTTCACCGATCCGAGCTGCTCTTCTGTGATGACGGCAAGCAGTGCGACGAGCGCCAGCCGCGCGGCATCGAGCTCTCGCTCGCGTTCATCCACAGAGACTGCTTCCACAATCGCCGACGCATTCCTGCCGCGGCCCAACTCGAGCAGCGCGCTTGTTGACGGCCAGACCGCGCCAGCCATGAAGATGCTGCTGGCCGTGACCGTACCGACTGCCGGCCATCTCACCAATATATCTCTGGCGGCGGGCGAACGAATCCCTTGGCGGGCGCCGGGTGGGTGGTGGTTGCAAGCCATCATCGCTCGCATCGGCGGTCCTGGCGTGTGAGCTCGCGTGTAGCGCTCGCCTGCAGGTCGTCCGCGCCGTCATCGGCGGGTCGGTGCTGATCGATCTAGACCATGTGCCGGGACTCCTCGGATCCCATATCCTCGACCACGGCACACCGCGGCCGTACGCGCACTCCCTTGCGCTGGTGGTCGTACTCACCGCTGCCGCGCCCGTCCTTGGAGAGGGGCAGAGGAAGCTGATTGTCGTTGCCACGCTGGGCGTGCTCGCCATCATCGCGCTGACGGCGCGTACCGCCGTGCCGCTCGCTTTCGCAACAGTTGGCCGCGCAAAACAGCAGCCACCTCGTCGCCGAAATCACGCCGGGCTATCGTCCAGCGCTGGGGCCCGCCGTAGATCGCCGGAACGGGAAGACCGTCGAAGAGAGGGTGACGTCTCCTAACACTGTCAATGGCCGACCGCACGCTCGCAAGGAGTCCGGTCCCCGCCGGTGTATCGCCCGTCGGCCGTTCGGGTCCGGGGATCAGCCAG
>DASZMU010000016.1:0-9663 GCA_035551695.1 Solirubrobacteraceae bacterium | reverse complement strand
GCCCGGGTGGCCTGCAGCGCGTCCTCGACGCGGTGCTTCTTCTCCTTCATCTCGGTCTCGGTGGCCGCACCGACCTTGACGACCGCGACACCGCCGGACAGCTTGGCGAGGCGCTCCTGGAGCTTCTCGCGGTCGAAGTCGGAATCGGTGGTCTCGATCTCGGACTTGATCTGGTTGATCCGGCCCTTGATCCCGTCAGCGTCGCCGGAGCCGTCCACGATCGTGGTCGTGTCCTTGGTCACGACCACGCGACGGGCGCGACCGAGCTGGGAGAGCTGGGTGTTCTCCAGCTTGAGGCCCATCTCCTCGGTGATGACCTCGCCGCCGGCCAGGATGGCGATGTCCTCCAGCATGCGCTTGCGGCGGTCGCCGAAGCCCGGGGCCTTGACGGCCACGCCGGTGAACGTGCCGCGGAGCTTGTTGACGACCAGCGTCGCAAGCGACTCGCCCTCGACGTCTTCGGCGATGATCAGCAGCGGCCGGCCGGACTGGATGACCTGCTCCAGCACGGGCAGCACATCACGGACCGAGCCGATCTTCTGGTTGGCGATGAGGATGTAGGGATCCTCGAGCACCGCCTCCATGCGCTCCTGGTCGGTGACCATATAGGGCGAGATGTAGCCCTTGTCGAACTGCATGCCCTCGGTGAACTCGAGGTCCATGCCGAACGTCTGGCCCTCCTCGACGTTGACCACGCCGTCCTTGCCGACCTTGTCGATGGCGTCGGCGATGACGTCACCGATCTCATCGTCGCCGGCCGAGATCGTCGCCACACGGGCGATCTGGTCCTTGCCGGAGATCTCCTTGGACTGCGACTGGATGTTCTTGACGACGTCGTCGACCGCGCGCTCGATGCCGCGCTTGAGCGCCAGGGGGTTGGCGCCGGCGGCGACGTTCTTCAGACCCTGGCGAACGATCGCCTGAGCCAGGACGGTCGCCGTTGTCGTGCCGTCACCGGCGACGTCGTTCGTCGCGGTGGCGACTTCGCGGACGAGCTGGGCGCCCTGGTTCTGGAAGACGTCCTCGACCTCGATCTCGCGAGCGATCGTGACCCCGTCGTTGGTGATGGTGGGGGCGCCGAACTTCTTGTCGAGCACCACGTAGCGGCCGCGCGGGCCGAGCGTTACCTTGACCGCGTTGGCCACCGCGTCGACGCCCTGCTCAAGCGCCTTGCGGGCCTCCGCCTCGTACTTCAGTTCCTTGTGTGCCATGTGTGTTCTCTGGTTCTCCTAGGAGGGTCTCGTGAAGGGTGCTACTGGACCTTGGCGAGCACATCCGACTCGCGAAGGACGAGGAGATCCTCGCCGTCCACGACGATCTCGGTGCCGCCGTACTTGCTGTACAGGACCTCGTCCCCCTCGGAGACGTCGAGCGGGGTCCGCTTGCCGGTCTCATCGTTCAGCTTGCCGTCGCCGACGGCGAGGACCTTGCCCTTCTGGGGCTTTTCCTTGGCGGTATCGGGCAGGACGATGCCACTTGCAGTGGTCGCCTCCTCCTCGATGGCCCGTACGATCAGCCGATCGCCGAGGGGCTTGAGATTCATGTGATCCGACCTCCGGTTGAAGTGTGCGAATTTGACAGGTCCTTGGCACTCTGCGCCTCAGAGTGCCAGGGCGACTCGCACTATAGCTCGCGGTCGTGGCGATTCAAGGGAAATTTGGCACTCCTGGCATTAGAGTGCCAACACCGCCGTTGCCGGGGTCTGACGCACACGGCGATACCGTCATCTGACGTGGACAAGGTATTCGGCAAGCACTCCGTCCGCGCGGTCCTGCTGACGCGTCCGGAGTCGGTCACGCGGCTGGTGATGGCGGGCAAGGAGTCCTACCACCGCGACCTGATCGAGCTCGCCCGCGGAGCCGGGATCGTGCCGGAGCTGTTGCCGTGGCCGGAGTTTCGGCGCGTGGGCGGCGTCAGCGACGAGGACAAGCACCAGGGGATCGTCGTCCTGACCAAGCCGCGGCGGTTGCTGACCGAAGCCGACCTCAACGGGCTCGCCGTTGCCAACGTCGTCCTCGCACTGGATCAGATCTCCGATCCCCAGAACCTCGGCACGATCCTGCGCAGCGCCGCCTTCTTCGGCGTCGACGCAGCGCTCATCCTCAAGAACCGCGCGGCCGAGGTGTCCCCGCTGGTGGCGCGTGTCGCGGTCGGCGGGGCCGAGCTGGTCAGCACCTACCGCATCACCAACCTGGCCCGGACCCTCGAGATCCTCAAGGGAATGGGGTTCTGGATCTACGGCCTGGACGAACGCGGCGATCGGACTCTGGCCGAGACGGAGTTCGACGCCAAGACCGTGCTCGTCGTCGGCGCCGAGGGCGAGGGGCTGCGCCTGCGGACCAAGCGCGAGTGCGACGCGCTCGTCCGGATCCCCGGCGGACGCCGGGGGCTGGAGAGCCTCAACGCCGGCGTGGCGACCGCGGTCGCGCTTGCCGAGGTCTTCCGCGGCCGCAGCCGCGGCGATCACGAGTAGACGTCGGCTACGCGCGGGAGACGTACTTGCCGGTCCGCGTGTCGACGCGGACCCGGTCGCCGACGTTGACGAACAGCGGCACCTGTACGGTGGCGCCGGTCTCGAGCGTCGCCGGCTTGTTCCCTCCCCCGGAGGCGGTATCGCCGCGCAACCCAGGCTCTGTGTCGGTCACCTCCAGGTCGACGGCGCTCGGCAGCTGCACGCCGCCGGGCTGCTCGTCGATGTAGAGCAGCTCGACCTCGTCGTTGGGCTTGGTCCAGCGCAGCTCGTCCGCAAGCTGGGCCTGGGGAACGGACAGCTGCTCGTAGGTCTCGGCGTCCATGAAGTGGGCGTCCTGGCCGTCGGCGTAGAGGAACTGCATCCGCCTGACCTCGGTGCGGACAGAGCGGAACTTCTCCCCGGCGCGGAAGGTCTTGTCGATCACATTGCCGTCAGAGGTCCGCCGCAGCTTGGTGCGGACGAACGCGGCGCCCTTGCCCGGGTTGACGTGCTGGAACTCGAGCACCATGAAGACGGTGCCGTCGACTTCGATGTGATTTCAGTTCTTGAGCTGGTTGGTGCTGATCATCGTTAGCAAGCGTAGCCGCCGCCATGGGATTCAGCCGCCGAGGCAGCGCCGTCCACGCACCGGCGACCAGCAGAGCCAAACGGCGAGTGCCCTGGTGCCGGGCGTCAGTTGCGGGCGCCGCCGAGACCGTGGATCCGGTCGCGCAGCTGCTCCGGGGGGTTCTCGATGATCTGCGAGAAGCGCACGACGGTGACGGTGTCATCCATCGCGACCTTGCGTCCGTAGATCTGCTCGAGGAAGTGCACCATCTCGTCGACCCGTCGGAACTCCGGGTTGTCGTGCTCGATGTCGCGCGGCGAGAGGTCCCTGACGCGCTTGACCTCAACCTGGTCGATCACCGCCTGGAAGATCTTCTCCCGGGGGGAGTGCTGGTAACCGATCGTGACCATCACGCATTCGTTCTTGTGGTACTTGTGGGACTTGTCGCCCAGCCGGATGGTCGCCGTCTTACGACCGCGCCGGAGCTGATCGGCGAACACCGACGAATAGAAATTGAGCACCCGCACTCGTGCGCAGCCTACCGATCCGGCGCGGATCGCGACAGCGCGCGCTCCACCATCTCGCGTTCCCCCGGATAGCTGAGCTCGCGGGCGGCCGCGCGCAGGGGGACCCAGCGTGCCTCCTCGATCTCATGGTCGTGATCGGCGACATCGCCGGAGCGGTACTCGAACAGGTAGAAGCGAACGACCTTCTCGACCCGGCGTCCCCTCCGCTCGTACACGTAGCTCACGTCGCCCAGCTCATCGACCAGGTCAGCCTGCACCCCGGTCTCCTCCGCCACCTCGCGGCGCGCGGCCTGCTCCGGGGTCTCGTCGCCGTCGAGATGGCCCTTGGGCAGCCCCACCACGCGCCGGCCGTCGGCCGCGCGCTTGACCGGGACGATCACGATCGTCTCGTCGCCGCGGAGGACGACACCGCCGGCAGAGAACTCGCCGGCTCTGGCGGCCCGGCTAATAGACGTATCCCTCCAGCCGCGCCGCGTCGTGCACGGTCAGCTTCCCCCGTCCCTGCGTGATGACTCCGGCGCGCTCGAGGACAGCGAGGAACCGGCTCGCCGACTCGCGGGAGGATCCGGCGAGCTGGGCCAGATCGGTCTGCGTGGCGGTGATGAGCACATCGCCGTCCCCGGCTCCGTCGGCACGCGCGGCCGCGACCAGCTCCAGCAGCGCAGACGCCACGCGGCTCTGGACGGTCTGAAACGATTGCCGGGTCAGCCGCTCGTTCGTCTCCCGCAACCGGCGGCCGAGGGACGCGAGCAACTTCACGGCGATGTCCGGATGCGCGCGCAGCAGCCGGCGCATGTCACCGCCGAGGATCGCCGCCGCCTCGGTGTCCTCCAGCGCCTCGACCGTCGCCGACCGGCGCTCGTCGTCGAACATCGCCAGCTCGCCGAAGATGTCCCCCCGTCCAAACGTCGCCAGCGTGATCGTCCGCCCGTGGGCGTGCTCACGGATGGCCCGCACACGGCCGGAGCGCATGACGTAGCAGGTGTCGCTGCTGTCGCCCTCCCGGAACACCATCTCGCCCGCGGCGAACTGACGCGGGACCGTCACGGCGGCGACCTCGGCGAGATCCTCCGGGCCCAGCGTCGAGAACACCGGGACGGTCTCCAGGAGGGCGATCGTCTCCTCGCTCGTCGCCGGCATCGGCATGAGGGATACCACACGCGGTCCATACCTACGCCGATCCCAGCCGAGGGGCCAAGGCCCGTGCGCCGGTGGGCGGGGGCTTTGGGAAGTTATTCCGGCATAGGCGGAACAACATCCCAACACCCCCGGGCGGAGAGGGGCCGAGCGGCTACACCAGATCCAGGACCTGCTCGCGGCGGTGGCGCCGGATCCCCAGGCCGGCCCACGCCAGCACCACCGCCAGCAGGCCCACCGGAACGAGGACCGCGAGGGCGATCAGCGCCCCCCCGGCGACGATCACGAGCACCCGTCCGGCGTCATGGACAGCGCGGCCGAGGGTGAACGAGGAGCCGTCGGACGCGCCCGCGGCGCCCGATGCCTGGATGGTGACAGCCACCTGGCTGTAGGCGACCTGATGCTGGAGCTTGCGCAGCGTCGCCAGGTCGCTCGCAATCGACGCGTCGGCATCGCGCAACTGGATCCTGATGCTGTCCACCTGCGTCGTCGTTGTCGCGGCGGCGAGCTGCTTGAGCAGCGAGCGGCGCAGGGCCCGGGCCTCGGCGAGGCGCTGACCCGCGCCGCCGACCTGGCCGGTGATGTCGGTGGTGGCGTCGCTGCGCGAGACGACGTTGGCGCCGTGCAGCGCGGAGAGTGCGTTCAGGGTCTGAGCGAGGTTGGTGCTGGGCACGCTCAGCCGGAAGTCCGCGTTGCCGTTGGGGTTGCCGGTCGCGGTCACGTTCGAGTTCTCCACGATCCCGTTCTCGCTCGCCACCACGCCGAACACCTGCTGGGCGACGTCGTCGATCCGCGCCGGTGACGTCGACAGCTGCAGCTGGGCCGACTGGACGATCTGGCGCTTGCCGGTGTCCACCGGCGCCGGCGCCGGAGCCGGCGCCGGAGCCGGCGATCCTGGCGACGACGCCGATGCCGCGCTGCCGGACGACGCCGCCTTGAGATTGCCATTGGAGGCGGGGGCACGCGCCGGCGCCGACGCGGCTGCCGCGGCTGAGGATGACGACGAGACCGCCTCTAAGCCCGTGCTGCTCGACCCGCCGTGGCCCACGAGCACTATCACCAACGCCACCGCGGCGACCGCCGCCAGTCCCGCAGCCGGTCCGTACAGCCACCCGCGCAGACGCGGAACCCGTGACCGGGCTGGACGAGCGGGCCGGGCAAACCTACGCTCGACCCGCTCGTCCAGCGCGGCCCCGAACCGGTCGCCCGGGACCGGTCGGTCGGCACGCAGGATCAGCGCGAGCTCGGCGAGGCCGGCATAGTCCGGATCGGCGGGCTCACCGGCGAGCGTGGCGTCCATCGCCATCAGCGCCGCCGCCGCCTCCGGAGGCATGGCTCCTTCCTCAGGAGTTCGCATCACAGGCCCTCCTCAGCTTTTCCATGGCCCGGTAGAGCAGCGTGCCCGCCGCGGTCTCGCTGAGTCCCAGAACCTGGGCGAGCTCGGCGTTGCGCAAGCCGGCATGGAACTTGAGGGCGATCACCTCGCGGTCGCGCGCCGACAGCTCCGCCAGCGCCGAGCGGACCGCGGTTCGGCGCAGCGCGACGTCCGCGCCGTCATCGACCCCCAGGTCGCCGGCGTCCTCGGGATCGACGACGAGCGCCGCCAGCCGCCGGCGGCGGCGCAGCTCGTCGAGGGCGGCGTTCCGGGCGATGCCGAACAGCCACGCCCGCTCTTCCCCGCGCCGGCGGTCAAACGTCAGCCGGCGCCGGTAGGCCCGCTCGAAGGCCAGTGCCGTGACGTCCTCGGCGGCCGCACGGTCGCGCAGGAGCGTGCAGACGTAGCCAAACACGTCGTCGCGACTGGACCGGTACAGCAGCTCGAACCGCTCCCACGAGCTGGCTACAGGATCCGCCCCGGGATGCGCCTGAGCCTCGATCACACCCTCACTACGCGGCCGCGCCTCTTTTGTCACATGGTCTTCCCACCCGGAACTCCCGTGGGAAGACTAGGTATCGTCATCGGCATGCGCGCCGCGTTGGCGACAACGGTACTCGCGACCGCTCTCGCGGTGGGAATCGCGCTGCCCGCGTGGGGCAAGGCGCCGAGCAAGCGCCAGATCGCTCAGGCCGTCAGCGCCGCCGAACGGTCCCGTCTGCTCTGGGCGACGATCAACATCTGCAACTCCCGCACCCACCGAGACAAGATCGGGGTCCGGGGGCAGATGCCGTCGCTCGGCTTCTCCGCCACGATGCAGATGACGTTCAAGCTCAACTCGTGGTCCACGAGCACCAAGCAGTTCCAGCCGATCAACAGTCCCAACGCCGTGGACACGATCGCGGTTGGAACGCACGCCCGCACGTTGGAGCAGGAGGGCACCGTCTTCCCGTTTCAGCAGGGGACCACCGGACTATGGAATGCCACGGTCGTGTTCATCTGGAAGCGGAACGGCAAGATCATCGGCCAGACCCAGCGCCGGACGACCGGTGGCCACCGGGACGCCTACTACGGCAGCCCACCGCACTACAGCGCGCCGCAGTGCCGGATCAGCTGAGGCGTGGCGTCCGAGCCCGCTGACGGGCTAGTGCAGCACTAACGCTGGCACCCCGGGCACCAGAAGGTCGTCCGGTTGTCGTCGCCCTGGCCGCGGGCCAGGATCTTGGCCCCGCAGCGGCGGCACGGCTGGCCGTGGCGCCGGAAGACGCGGAGGTCACCACCCTGGTTCCCGGTGACAGCGGACTCCAACATCCGGGGCCGGGCCGCCTCGATGATCGCCACCGCCTCCGCGTTCGAGACCTCCCTGATAGGGCGCCAGGGATCGATCGCGGCGTCCCAGCAGCTCTCGGATTTCCACAGGTTGCCGATCCCGGCGACATTGCGCTGGTCCAGGAGAGCGTCGCCGATGCCCCGGGCGTGATCGTCGGCCCGCAAGCGGGCCAGGAACCGGCTCATGTCGAACTCCGGCGCGAGGATGTCCGGCCCCAGGGCCGTCAGCCGCTGGTCAAAGCGCGTCCGGCTCTCGGTCAGCAGTTCGAGGACCGGCCCATTGAACTGCACCACCTGATACCCGGCCCGCTCCAGCACCAGCCACGCCAGCCGCGGCGAGCGGCCCCAGCGACGCCCCGGAGGGTAGACGCCCCACGTGCCGGTCATGCGCAGGTGCGAGTGGATGGTGAGATCAGGGCCGAACCGGATGAACAGGTGCTTGCCGTGCGTGCGAACCTCGGAGACGACCCGGCCCCTTAGGCGCTCCGGCCAGCGGTCGAGGGCGTGGCGCGGGTGTGGGGTGCGGATCTCGTCCGGGACGTGGCCCTCCAGCACCGGACGGATCCGATTCGCGACATAGGCGATGGTGTCCCCTTCGGGCACGCCTGCCTCAGGCGCTGAGCGTCAGGCGCCGCGGGCCCTCCTGGAAGCCCAGCTCCAGCAGCGCGGGGCCGAGCGCCGACGACAGCGCCGACTCGCCGTCGACCTTTTCCAGCGCCAGGCGCTTGATCGCCCCTCGGCGCACGTGCTCGACGAGGGCGGCGACAGCGGGCCGGATGCGCTCGTCGTCGGCCGCGACCAGGGTCTGGAGCGCCCGGCCGCCGCGCTCCAGATACAGGACGGGGTCGCCGCCGGACAGGACGACATAGGCGCCGGGCACCCGCGCCGGCCGCCGCGACGACTCCCGCTCCGGCCGCTTGGGCCACGGAAGCGCCGCCCCGTACGCCTGCGCCGGATCGACGGCGGCGAGCACGAGCGGCGTCGCCTTGGATTCAGCACCACCGCGGGCGCGGAGCCGCTCCACCGCGCCCGGCAGCGCGAACTGCGCTCCACCCAAGCCCTCCAGGAAGTAGCCGCGGCGGGCGATGCCCAGCGTCTCGAGCTGAGAGAGCTCCGGGTAGATCGACGAGAAGCCGCCGGGAACGCCCTCGGCCAAGACCTGCTCGCGAGTGACGATGCCGTAGCGCTCGAGCAGCAGCTCGCTCACCGCCCGGCGGCGCATGACCGGATCGACGTCGGCGGACACCAACGGCGCGGTCAACGACCAGCGGCCCTGGACCTGCGCCCCGGCGGTGTTTCGCCGGCGCCCCATGCCAAACCGGCCCACGCGGCTCGCTCGGCCGGGTGGGCGGGCACGATTTGCCGCTTCGCGCTGCGCCCGCGCCAACGTCAGGCGGGGAGCGCGCAGCGGGGCGAATGCGTCGTTGGTCGCGAGTCCGGCCCAGGCCAGGTCCCACAGCGCCTCCTGGATCTCCTCCGGAGACAGGTCGACATCGACGAGCAGGTCGGTGAAGAAGCAGGCGCCGGCCGCCAGCCGCGCCCGGACCTTCTCGTGCGCGGGATCCGAGCGGACGTCGCCGCGAAACGGCCCGGTCGGTGGAGTGGGTGGGGTGGGCGGGCCCAATACCCCCAGGTCGTCGCGGAAGTACAACGCCACCCGCCCGGAGTTGCGGCCGAGCGCACCCGCGCCAATCCACACCACGTCGCCCGCGGCGCACAGCTGGTCCATCCACGCCGGCGAATAGGCGCCGACGCGGCGGGGCAGGATGTCCCGTTCCCACACGTCGGCGGGCAGCGCCAGCCCCTGCAGGGGAACGAGCGTCTCGCGGAGCCGATCAATGCCGGCGCCGGACGCCGGGTGGCGGTCGATCCCCTGCCAGCCGGGCAGGAAGCGGGCGAGCTCGCGGGCCTCGGCGGGTTCGATCTCCTTGCGCAGCACGGCGAGCGACGCCCGCCGCAGCCGGCGCAGAACCTCGGTGTCGCACCACTCGCGGTCGACGCCTCCCGGCCGCAGCTCGCCCCGCACCAGGTCGCCGCTGCGCTCAAGCTCCCGCAGCGCCGCCGAGACATCGATCCCGTAGCGGCCTCGGACGTCGGCGATCGCGAACGGGCCGTGCGTGGCGGCGTAGCGCATGAGCAGCCGGCGCAGCGCGTCCGGGACGTCCTCCAGGAACACGGCCGGGAGCCCGCCGGGCGGGGCCGCGCCGAGCGCGTCGCGGTACAGGCCGGCGTCGGCGGCGTCGATCCATCGCTCCTGGCCGTGGATGCGCACGAC
>DASZMU010000015.1:0-10359 GCA_035551695.1 Solirubrobacteraceae bacterium | reverse complement strand
CGTCCGGCCGCTGGTCGACCTTCGCGAGCAGGTCGTCAACTTCCGGCCGCAGTCGGTCATCACGGAGGACAACGTCGTCGTGGGCATTGAGACCGTCCTCTATTTCACCGTCACCGAGCCCCGCTCGGCGACGTACGAGATCGCCAATCCGCTGCAGGCAATTGAGCAGCTGACGGTCACCACGCTACGAAACGTGATCGGCGGGCTGACGCTCGAGGCCACGCTCACGTCTCGTGAGAACGTCAACACCGAGTTGCGGACCGTGCTGGACGAGGCGACCGGCAAATGGGGCATTCGCATCAACCGCGTCGAGATCAAATCGGTCGATCCGCCGGCCGACATCAAGACGGCGATGGAGAAGCAGATGCGAGCCGAGCGCGACCGGCGTGCAGCGATTCTCACCGCCGAGGGAGAGAAGCAGGCGCAGATCCTGACGGCGGAGGGCCAGAAGCAGGCGGCCGTGCTCACCGCCGAGGGCGCCCGGCAGGCGGCGATCCTGCGTGCCGAGGGCGAGGCCAAGGCGATCGCGACCGTCTTCGACGCGATCCACCGGGGTGATGCCGACAAGAAGCTGCTCAGCTACCAGTACCTGCAGATGCTCCCTGAGCTCGCACGCGGCGACGCCAACACCGTGTTCGTCATCCCGTCGGAGTTCACTCAGGCCTTCGCGGACATCGGCGGCGCCGTCTCGCGCCGGCTGAGCGGCGTCCCGGCCAACGGCGCGAAGCCCGGGCTGCCCCTCGGTCCGGGAGCGGACGGTGAAGGACCAGGCGCCGCCTGATCACCCGGGCGGGCCGGACGGCGAACCGTTAGGGCATTCACCCTATACCGCAACCGGGCCTCCGGTGCGACGATCGGCCGGTGCCCAGCTTCCTTCTCACCCACAGCCACGCTCCGGAGGAATGCCGGATCGCGATTGCCGCTTGGAAGGCATTCGCGAGTCCACTCCGTCACGGACGGCCGCTCGGATCCTGTGCGACCGGCGGCCACCGGTTGTGGTGGGTCGTCCGGGCGGCTGACGGCGCTGCGGCGCTGACCCAGCTTCCGCCGTATGTCGCGCAGCGGACGGTGGCCGAAGAGGTGCGGGAGGTGCAGATCCCGTGAACGCACCCGCCGACGCGTCCGAGTACCTCGTTGCGGTGGCCAAGGACTGGACGCGCGCGCGAGTCGCGGCGGCGCGGAGCAGCCGATTCGTGCTGGCGGCGTATCGCTTCGAGATGTCCGAGGATGGGTTCCGCCGCGTTGCCCTCCGCCCGGGTTCCGCGGAGGCCCGCTGCCCGGTCGACGCCGTGGCCTCGGTAGCGACGCCGACGGTGTGGTCTCACAGCACGGTTGTGACAAGTGCTCACCGACTCACCCTCTGAGACGCTGGAGTTCGAGCAGGAGGTGATCGAGATCCTGGCCATGGAGGGCGACGCTGTGCAGGCTCAGGCCGCCGCTGTGATTCGCATCCCTGGTCTTGGCCTGTGCCTGGGTCCGTTCCAGGCACCCTCGTGATGTTGGCGCACCGCATAGCTGGGCCCGCGTCGGGGAAGTATCTGGGTACAGGGAGCGTCTGACCTGGTAAGTACGACCTTCGGTCGTAGAACGCATATAACTCGAAAAGGCGGAGCCGATGACGCACCCCAGTACGACCCCCGCGAGCCGAAGTTGTGGGAGGGCATGCGAATGAGGCCCCGGAGCGGACCCCAGCGCAAGAGCGGGTCGGTCCCCGCCCTCCGGGGGCTCGACCGCCGGCAGTACCTGGACGACATAGTGGACGACTACGTCAGCTGGCGCGAGGCCTGCGGCATGGTCTCTGCGGCATACACCAACTGGCAGCGAGCCGCGCGCGAAGACCAGAAGCTGGCCTACAGCGAGTACGTCGCGGCTCTGAACTGCGAGGAGGAGGCGGCGATCGCGTACCAACGCGCGGTGGAGCAGGGCGCTGCCACGCACGCCCCCGCGCAATGATGATCCAGAAGAAGGCCCGGCCGGGTCACTAGACCGACCTCCGGAGGTCCCCCGGGATCGGATTCGCGCGCGACGATCGCCGCGAGGGCCGCGCGTGAGTGCACGTCGAGCTTGTCGTAGATGCGGGCGAGATGACTCCCAATCGTCTTCTCACTGAGGAACAGAGCCGCGGCGACCTCACGGTTGGTTTTCCCGGAAGCGACCCGGGCCGCGACCTCGCGCTCGCGTGAGCTGAGGCCGGCCAACCCCGTCCCCGGGGGCGACGCCCGGACGCGACGGAACACGCGCCGGCCCAGTCGACGCAGCTCCCGTACCGCGGCGTCGGCCTCGCGTTGTGCCCCGCACGACGTGAGCACCTGTTCTGCGTGTTGGAGTTCGGCCAGCCCACGCTCGCGCTCGCCGGCGGCACCAAGCGCAGTTCCGGCGATGACCCGCGCCCGGGCGCAGAGCACGGGATTTCCCGCATGGTCAAAGCCATCGACGGCATCCTGGGCTGCTGCCGAGGCAGAGCGGTACTCGCCGCGAGCGAGCATCATCTTCGCCCGGGCGCATCGCAGGCCGGCGATCTGCTGGAGCAGCGGGGCCGCCTCAGCGCGCTCCTGCGCTCGTGCGCTCACGTCCTCGGCGGCGTCGAGATCGCCGACGGCGAGATGGGCTTCGGTGAGCAGCACCCACCCATGTGCGGCCCCCAGATCCATCAGCCTCCGCGGCCCTTCGACGTCCAGGGCAGCCAACTGCGTCCGCGCGCTCGCGGCGTCGCCACCGGCAAGCCGGGCGCCGGCCAACTGGATTTGCGACATGGCGACGAAAAACGGTTCGGCGGTCCGCTCGGCACACGCGACGGCCTCCCGCGCACTGACGAGCGCGCGATCGACGTCCCCCAGCCAGTACGCCGCCGTGGAGACCGCCTCGAGGGCCCATGTGCGAGCAGGGCATCCGGGAGTGCTGCCAGCGCGGCCTCTGCGTGGGCGAGTGTCGCCCGCGCGTCATCGACCCGCGCCAGGTAGAACTCCGCCAGGCTGTCCAGCACCTGAGCCAGGATGACCGTCGGCGTGGGCCGGCCACAACCGTGGGTCCAGACGGCGCGGGCAACCCGACCCATCTCGGAGAACTCACCACGCCAGAAGTGGTCGTGAGCGAGTGCTACCTGCAGGGCGAGGGTGGTCGTGCGATCCGGCGCCGGGGACGACCGCAGGGCCTGTCTCAGCAGCGTCTGCGACTCGAAGCGGCGGACGGAGTGCTGCTTGACATCCGCGATCTTGACGATCAGCTGCGCACGCTCAGCAACATCCTCCCGAGGCAGCAAGGCAAGCGCATCCTCCAACGCGGCGAGGGCGTCGTCGTAGGCGCCCGCGGCGGCGAACGCAGCGGCCGACTCGCAGAGGAGAGCGACGCGCCGGTCGCGTGCCGTCTCCGACGTGAGCAGCCGACAGGCCGCGCGCAGCCAGCGCCCGGCGGTCAGCGGCGCGCGAGGCGCGGCGGCACGCCCGGCCGCAACGAGAAGCGCGATGGCCTCCTCGTCTCCCGTCCTGGCCGACCGCTCGATGTGGTGGGCGTACACCACCGCCGGGGTGTGGTCGGCCGCGAACGCCGCCGCGGCCCGGGCATGGCCGCCGATCCGCCATCCGTTGGGGAGGGCCCCATAGGCGACGGTACGGACGATCGGGTGGCGAAAGCGAAAGCGGCGCGGAGCGGCCGAGGGGCGGATCAGGTCCGCCTCGGCCAGCTCATCGAGCATGCTGAGTGCCCAGAGCAGAGGACGATCGGCAATCGCCGCAACGAGCTCAGGCTCGAACGACTCCCCTGCCACGGCGGCGGCGTCCGACGCCAATCTCGCCTCAGCTGATACCTGGATGAGCTCGTCGTGGATCGCCGCCGCTCTCCCGGAACAGCATGATCCGGGTGGCGCCGTCGAGGTCATCGCCGAGCAGCGCCTGGGCCTCATCCGCGGACAGCGGCGTGAGCTCCAGTCCGCTCGCATAGCCATCGCGCTCGGCGGCCACCAGGGCGGCGGCCAGCCGCGCCGGGGGGCGGCGGGACGCGAAGGCGCCGACCAGCGGGCCGCGGAAACGACGGACCAGGTGACCGATCAGCTCGACCGAGGCGGCATCGGCCCAGTGCACGTCATCGAGGACAAGCGCGACGGGCTGCCGGGTGACGAGCCGCTCGACCGCGGGCGAGGCCACGCTCGATCTCGGCAACCTCAAACGCCCGACCGACCAGCGTGGCCGCTCGCTGTCGATCCGTGGTCCGCATGGTTATCCCCGGGCCGAGCGTACTCCGGGCACACGGGACACACAAGGAACGGCGCTGAGGCCGACAGCGGAGCCCCCCGGCGGCCTGAGGCCTTGCCACGGGCTCCGTCCCGTGGCAAGGCTCCGTCAGGCTTCTGCGGTCCAGCTTCTCAATACCCGTAGCTGGGGGCGGGCGTGCTCGACGCCGGGCTTGCCTTGCTGGGAGCGCTGGTGATCGCTGTCCCGCTCGGGCTCAGGACGTACCAGAGGGCGCCGAACTCATTGAGCGCCTGGCCCCGGGTGCTGCCCGGGCTGGTGTCGCCGACGTAGTAGTAGAGCGGATGACCGTTGTAGGTCACCTGCCGCACCCCGCGGGGGCTCGTCACGGTGCCGATCCTGGCTGCCTGCGCCCCAGCGCCGGCTTTCACGGTGCCGGAGGCGATGAAGCGCGGCCACACCGAGAGCCCGGCGTTTGACAGCTTGCTGACATTAGTTGTGTCTCCTGCGAAGAGATACAGCGTCCGGCCGTTGGCATCGACGAGCGTCTTGCCCAGCGGCGTGGTGCGGATGCTGACGGTGGATCCGGCAGCAGCTCTGTGTGACGGGCGCGTCTGGGCGCTTCCGCCACTGACCGCCAGCACGGCGACCACGATGCCGGCGATGACAATGGTGAGGCCGGCCGAGGCGAGGTATTTGATGTTCATTGACGTCTGCTCCTTGGTGATGATGTCTTGGTGAGCCCCGTGACCACAGGGTGTGGGTGAAGATGCTGGTGCGTGTGGCTCTACAAGACAAGACGCCGGCGACAGCCGATCCTTCCCGCTATCTACGATGCGGCGTAGTGGTCCGCGCCGGTGACAGCGTCTGGAGCCGGCGCCCGGCAGCCGCGCTTCGGCTCACTTTCACGTCGCAGCCCGCGCAGCATCGCGCTGAAGATTGCGGAGTGCACGGGGTACAGCAGGTACCAGTAGGCGACACCGGCGTATCCCGCGGGGTCGAAGATCGTCGTCTGGCGTAACTCGGTGCGTCGGTTGGCCCCTGCGATCTCGAACTGGAGCCAGAGGCGGCCCGGCATCTTCATCTCCGCCGTGAGCAGCAGGCGGCGACCGGGTTGCACACGCTCGACGCGCCAGAAGTCGATCGTGTCGCCGACGCGGAGCTCGAACGGATCTCGCCGCCCGCGTCTCATGCCGTGGCCCCCGCGCAACCTGTCCACGGCGCCACGCAGATGCCAGAACCAGTCCGCTGCGTACCACCCGGTCGCACCCCCAATCCTCTGGATGGGAGCAAACACCTCGACCGGGTCCGCGTGCACGTCCAGGACACGGGAGCTGACCAGCCGCCGGCTCACCGGGACGCCGCCCCACCGCGCTGACCGCGCCGGTGGCAACACGTCGCCCCACGACGTGTCGGCGAATTCGTGGTCCTCGCTCGTGATCGCGTGCTCGATCGCTTCCGACAGGCCGCGTGGCTTCACCGGGAAGGTGGAACCGGCGGCACCGGTGCGGACGACCGTCTCGTTCCGGAGACTGTCGACCATCGCGGCCGCGACGCGCCCGTATGTGGGGATCAGCACGCCGAGCACGGTGGGGGCTGTCCGCAACGCCCGCGCCGGCAGATGCACGACTCGGCGACGGAGGTTGCGCTGGCGGGCGTACTCGCGCATCACGTCGGCGTAGGTCACCTGATCGCGGCCGCCGATTTCAAAGATCGCGCTGTGCGCCGGCACGGCCAGGGCGCCAATCAGGTACTCGATGAGATCCTCGATCGCGATGGGCTGGGCGGCGGTGTCCACAACCCGGGGCGCCGGAATCGCCGGGAGGTGCTCCACCAGCGCCCGGACGGCCTCAAACGAGGCACTTCCCGCGCCGATCACGATCGAGGCCCGGAGTTCGGTCGTCACCACCCCGGAGCGGCGGAGAATCTCGCCGACCTCGTGCCGGCTGGAGAGGTGGGCAGACAGATCCGCCCCGGACCCGAGGCCGCTCAGATAGATGATGTGACGCAGCCCGGCCTCGCGCGCTCCCCGGGCGAAGTTCGCCGCCGCCCGGCGATCGAGCTCTTCAAAACCGGCGGCGGCCTGCATCGAATGAACCAGGTAATAGGCCGTGTGAACGCCCTTCATCGCCGGGCCGAGCGTCTCCGGCGCCGACAGGTCCGCTCCGATCACCTCGGTCGTGGGGACCCGGGGGAGACCGAGGTTGGCGGGCCTGCGGGTGAGGCAGCGCACTCGGTGGTGACTCTGTTCGAGACGGCGCAGCAGATGGCCGCCGACATAGCCGCTCGCGCCGGTGAGGAGGATTTGAACGCCGCCCTCCCCGCCCTCGCCCGGGCCGGTGTTCGAGTCAGAGGACATGGGCGAGCTGGATCCGGGCGCTGCCCGGCGCTGCCCGTTGCCGGGCGACCGCCTCAGTGAGGGCGGCGAGCCACCCGTCCACCTCATCGTCGCCGCGGTAGACGATGTGTATCGTGCCCGGCGCGAGCGTTGCGAGCACGTCCACCATCTGGGGAAACCCCGCCAGGAGGTGACGGCGGACCGCCGGGAGCTCGCGTCGCACCGACAATCCGGGGATGGTGATCTCGTAGAGCTTGGGCATCGCCTAACGGGTCGTCGTTGGAGCGACGGTGCCTTGACGGCTTGACGCGCCGGATTGCGTTCGCCCGGATGCGCCCTTGTGTCGGCGAGCGCTGCCGCGCCCGGTCCACAGAAACAGCGCGAGCAGCGCCACCGCCAGCGCTTCAGATGCCAGGGCGAACACGATCGCGAAGCGGTAGCCCTGCTCCATGAAGCCGAACAGGGGGGTCTGCTCGCTGATCAGGAGTGCGACGAACGCTCCGGCTGCGACTCCGATGCCTCCGAGTGCCGCGAGCTGGTCAGGCAGGTGGCCGAGACGCCGGAGCGGTCTGAACGGCGGGAGGAGGTACAGCCCCAGCACGGTTGCGGCGATGAAGTTCACGAGAAACAACGGGCCGATGGTGGGGATGCTCGAATAGAAGGCGTAGTGGTACTGCTGATAGTGGACGCCGCCGACG
The DNA here is from genome assembly GCA_035551695.1 of Solirubrobacteraceae bacterium. Lineage (GTDB taxonomy): Bacteria > Actinomycetota > Thermoleophilia > Solirubrobacterales > Solirubrobacteraceae > Palsa-465. Next base: position 3,139 of record DASZMU010000015.1, on the reverse strand, counting down.
GCGAGCAGCGCGAGCGCGCCGAGGGTCCGTGTGATCGTCAATTTCGTCATGACAGCTCCGGTATCGCTCTGTAATGGGGACGGGGCAGACAACGATCTGAAGTAGTAGATCGCCTCACCCCCAATGACGCCGGACGTGCGAAAACATTCCCGGTCGCGTCGCGCCGCACGTCCAGCCGATCGTGCCGAGCGCCATGGACACCGACAGCGAGATGCCTCGGTACAAGAGGACGGCGGCGACGGTTGGCGCAGGCGGGGCGCCGTACAGCAGCAGGGCGCCGATCAGCCCCCCATCGACGGCCCCGAGCCCCGCGGGCAGCGGCAGCGCTCCCGCCAGCGAGCCGACGAGGTACCCCATCACGACAACGCCGGCGTGCGGGGCTGGGCCGAAGGCGTGAAAGGCGGCCCAGAGGACGGCGTTGTCAAACGCGTAGTAGGCCACCGCGCCGTTGAGCTTCCAGTTCCCGGCGCTGGTCAGCCTCCGCGCCTCGCTGACACCGTCGCGCATCGCTCGTCTCGGCTTGGCGAGCGCGCGGGCAAAGGCTCCTGGCCGCGTCGGCGGCGGCCGCTCGGAGGTTCGGCCCGCGAGCCACGTGGCGGCGAGCAGCAGACCCGCGACGAGTGCGGGAACGATTGTCAACGCCGTTTGGTGGGGGCCGGTCGGCACGCCGAGCCACAACAGCGTGCCCACCGCAGCGAGGACGATCGCGCCGGGGGCGTTGGTGAGGATCGCGAACGTGATTGTGGACCGCGTGAGCTGCGCGACTGAGGGCTTCTCGCTACTCGCCGACCATGCGCCGAGCGTTGGGCCGATCAGCCCTCCACCGGGAAGGACCGTGCTGGCCCCCAACGCGCGGAGGGCGGCGGGGAGGGTTCGGTGCCAGCGGACGGGCGCGGCGAACACGAGCTTGAACAACAGGACGAATCCGAGCGCCGAGAGCAACTCGAGGGCCGCGGCGGTCGCGATCCAGTCGCCGCAGGCTTCGCCCAGCCGTGCCGGGACGCCGGCCAACGTCGGAAGGGCGAGGAAGACGGCTGCGGCGCTGACGACCAGGAGCGCGCCCCACACGGGTAGGCGACGCGCCCGGCGGATCGGGCCCGCCCTGGGGGTGAGGGCATCCGCGGACACGGCCCGGTTACGAGTGCGAGCCGGCCGCCTCGACGGGGCGGGACGGGGTCGAGGACGTGTGGCGCTTGGGCCGGCCGCGACGGAGCGGCGACAGGTTGATCCCGGCCGCGCGTCCGGCGACGACGCTGAACAGGACGCCGGTGACCAGGTCGCTGAGCCATGCCGAGTGATTGGTCGCGTAACCGAGCAGCCATGGGCTGATCGCCAGCCACAGACCAGCCACCAGGAGCACGAACGCAGCGGGGCGCAGGGCGAGGATCAGGAGCGTCAGGGGCCCGAAGGCGAAGATGAAGAAGACGTGACTGGCGACGGCCGAAGCGCTGCCGGCGTATCCCCAGACCCACGGTCCAACGGCGACCCACAGCAGCAGCGTGCCTGCAGCGATGTTCAGCTTGTCGATTCCCAGCGAGGACAGTTTCATTCGGTGACCTCCGGTGACGGACGGGCAAAGAGGACGTAGAGGAGATAGAAGGCGGGGAGCACGGCGACCAAGACGACTGCGCCGGCCACCGCCAGCGCCGTCAGCGCAGGGGCGGTTGCGGCCGCGCTGTGGATGGTCAGACGGGTGCCGATCAGCCGCGGTGACTGGGCGATGAGCCAACCCCAGAGGATCGCGGCGGCCGCCAGCAGCGTTGCGCCGCGGGCGAGCGCGTAACCGCGGCGCCAGAGCGCCGAGAGCGACACGATCGTCGCGACCAGCCCTATCGCCAGAAGCGGCAGCGCGGCGGTGGTCAGGCGATGCCACACGGCCGGCGCCTTCCAGTCGGCGGCCAGAAGCGCGAGCGCGCCGAGGACCAGCACCGACGTTCCCGTCTGCAGGCCCCGGCGGCGGAAGCGGTCCGCCAGCCCCAGCTGTCCAGCCCGTTGGAGCCTGGTCGTCATGAGGGTGGCCGCCAGATGGGCGCAGAGAGCGACCGCGAGCAGGCCCACGAGAGCCGCGAACAGTCCCGTCCATGGGACAGACGCCGGCGTGGTGGCCACGCCGGCGGAGGTGGACACCTCGGCGACCGCGGCGGCCGAGGCACCGAACAGGAGCGGTGCGGCGACGCTCGCGGCGCCGAAGGCCCCGCCGAGAAGCCGGTCACTGAGGGCCTGCCCGCCGGCGTTCGCCCGCAGCCCAAAGGCGACGCCGCGCACGACGATTGCCATCAGGGCAAGCGTGAACGGAGCCAGGAGGACCGTGCCCAGCGCCGCGAACGCCGCAGGGAACGCGGAGAACAGGATCGTGATGGAGAAGATCAACCAGACGTGGTTGGCCTCCCACAGGGGACCGATGGTCCGCGCCAGCGCGGCGCGCTGTTGCGGCGCCCTGCGGCAGGTCAGGTCGAGGATGCCCGCGCCGAAGTCGGCGCCGGCGAGGAGTGCGTACGCGGTCAGGGCGAAGCCGAGACCAATCGCGATGAGGTCGGCCAAGGCCATCTCAGGCCACGGACAGGGTCGGCTTGGGCACCAAGTCCGGCGTCCCGGTCGTGATCCTCCGGACCCCCCACACCGTCACCGCGCTCAGGCCCAGGTACAGGACCGTGAACCCGGCGAACGTCGCGCCGAGCCCGGAGGAGGTGGTGATCGCATTCGCGGTGCGGAACACGCCGTAGACGACCCACGGCTGGCGTCCGAGCTCGCTCACCAGCCAGCCGAGCTCGTTGGCCAGGAATGCCAGCGGACCCGCGGCGGCCAGCGCCATGAGCGTGTAGCGGTCTTCCGGGGGACGGCCGGTACGCCGCCGGCGCAGCCAGTACCAAAGGCCGAGGATGACCAGACCCGTGCCGATCCCGACCATGCCGATGAACGACAGCCGTGTCCACCCCGCCAGCGGGGTCCGGTCGGCCCTGGGGAAGGTGTCCAGTCCGCGCACGGGCGCGTTGGGGCGGTCGTAGGCAAGCAGGCTCAGGAGGTTGGGGACCTTGACGTTGAACACCGTCGTGGCGTGGCCCGGGAGTGGGATCCCGCCGACGTTGAGGCCGGCACCGCTCTCGGTGTGGGTGACGCCCTCCAGGGCGGCGAGCGTCGC
>DASZMU010000014.1:0-11419 GCA_035551695.1 Solirubrobacteraceae bacterium | reverse complement strand
CTCAGCACCCGGAGCGCCTCCTCCAAGGCCCGCTCGTGCTGGCTGATCTCCAGGTCGAGCTCGTGGCGGCGGGCGCGGACGGCGCCCAGGTCGACCGGGGCCGAGGGGGTGGCGGCGAGCTCTCGCAGCTCGGTCTGCAGACGGTCAAGACGCTGGCGGATCCGCAGCGGCGCCTGGCGGTCGACCTCGTAGACCCCCGGCTTCGTCGCCTTGCGCACGACCGGCGACCGGGTGACCTGCGTCAGGAACACGGCGACGGGATCCTTGCCGGCGACGGCATAGCCGGCCTCCTGGAGGAGGTCGTACCAGCGGCGGTAATGAAGGGCCTCGATGCGCTGGGGCTGGCCGATCACCACCCGGACCGCGGTCTCGCGGATCGCCGGACCGCGCAGGACCTCACTCGCCGGGTCGCGTGGCTGCGCTCCGTCGCTCTGCGCCGCGGCGACCGGCTCGCTCCGTCGCGGCGCGCGCGCGTCGTCGACGGCATCGGCCCGCGCCGGCGGACCCGTCAGCCGCTCCAGCATCGACAGCCTGTCGTCGACGATAGTCAGGGCGTCGTCGAGTTGGCGGAGCTCGGCGAGCAGCGCCTTTCGTCGGTCGGTCAGCCGGTCGCGGTGGCGGGTGAGATCGCCCTGTTCGGCTGCCGCTGCGCGTAGGAGGCGGCTGGAGGGGTGGGGGAGAGAGACGCTCATGTCCGGGGACTCGTTCTACCGAGAGCGCCGAGTCTCCAATGTGCGCCGGATGTTCATAACTCGTGGTGCGTATGGCATTTGAGCTACGTAGCTGTGGAGAACCCTGTGGACGATGGCAAGCCTTTCTCGCAATTTGCTGGCCAGACGCCTTGACATGGGCTGTTGAGAACTCGGAACCCTGCAAATTGCGACCTCGGGGCGCGCTGGCCTTTCCGTCCGAGGGTCGCGTCATCCTGCCCACCACGCTTGCTACGTGGCTCTACGGAGGAATGTGTATGACGATCATCGATTACATCCCGGTGCGTGTCCGCCCGGCTCCCGGGTTGGCGGCAGCCCCCTCGCCGTCTGAACTGGACGAGGCAGAACAGCTGGTTGCCGACCTGGCGGCGCTCGTCGATGCCGGGCTCGTGTCCGTCCGCCGGCAGCTGGGCGGCCCGGCTCGCTACGGCGCCATCGTGGATCTCGACGGCGCTGCCTGACACCTGACGCCGCGACGACCCCGCCAGACCCCGCCTGACGCCTCGACGACCCCGCCAGACCCCGCCTGACGCCGCCTGACGCCTCGACGACCCCGCGTGACGCCTCGACGACGCCGCCTGACGCCGGCTCAGCCGAGCAGGCCGCGGATGTCAGCGGCGGTGATCGCACCGGCGAAGAGGTCGCCGTCGTCGATCACGCCGCTGAACAGCTCGGCCTTGCGCTCGGCCAGGGCGCGTACCTTCTCCTCGATCGTGCCGTGGGCGATCAGGCGGTAGACCATCACCTGGCGCGTCTGGCCGATCCGGTGGGTGCGGTCGATCGCCTGCGCCTCGGTGGCCGGGTTCCACCACGGGTCGAGCAGAAAGCAGTAGTCGGCCTCGGTCAGGTTGAGACCGACGCCACCCGCCTTCAGGCTGATGAGGAACACCGGATCCTGGCCTGACCGGAAGCGCTCGAGCACCGCGTCCCGGCGCCGCGTGCGACCGTCCAGGTAGCAGTGGCCAATCCGCTCGGCGTCCAGCCGGTCCCGGACCCGCCCCAGGAAGGTGGTGAACTGGCTGAACACAAGCGCCCGGTGGCCGCTCGCGATCACGTCGTGGAGCTGGTCGACGAGCGCGTCGACCTTCGCGGATGGCACGGCATCGTGACGGGCATCGATGAGCCCGGGGTGGAGGCTCATCTGGCGCAGCCGCGTGATCGAGCGCAGGATCGTGATTCGGTTGTGGTCGAAGTCGTCGAGCAGCTGCAGCACCCGCTGGCGCTCGCGCTGGAGGTGGGTGTCGTACAGCTTGCGGTGGCGAGGATGGAGCTCGACCTCGAGCGTCTGCTCCTGCTTGGGCGGGAGCTCGGCGGCGACGAGTTCCTTGGTCCGGCGCTTGACAAGCGGCATGATCCGCCGGCGAAGGCGGCCCATCAGCTCGCCGTCGCGGCCGCGCTCGATCGGACGGGCGTAGTGCTGGGCAAACCGCTGCGGGTCAGGGAACAAACCGGGCGAGGTGAGCGACAGCAGCGCCCACAGCTCCATCAGGTTGTTTTCCATCGGCGTGCCGGTGATCGCAAGCTTGAACGGGACGTTCAGCTCGCGCGTGCACCGGTACGTCTTGCCGCGGTGGTTCTTGACGAACTGCGCTTCATCGAGGATCAGCCCCGCCCACGGGATCAGGGCGTAGGCGTCGGCGTCCAGGCGAAACAGCGTGTACGTCGTGACCACGATGTCGGCCGTCGCGATCTCGTCAATCGCGCGGCCTGACTTCGCCAGCGTGTCGAGTACGACATCGACGCTCAGCCCCGGCGCGAACCGGGCTGCCTCCGCCGCCCAGTTCGTCGCGACGCTCGTCGGCGCGACCACCAGGAACGGTCGCGGCGCTGAGGTGCGCTCGCGGACATGGCAGATGAGGGCCAGGGCCTGGAGCGTCTTGCCGAGCCCCATGTCGTCGGCGAGGATCCCGCCGAGCTGAAGGTCCCACAGCGCGGCCAGCCATGCGAAGCCCTCCTGCTGGTACGGGCGAAGCCGGGCGCGAAGCCCCCGCGGCTCCTCGTGGACCGGCAGCTCATCGAGCTGGAGGAGTGGCGTCACGGCGCGCTGCCACCGCTCGGCCTGCTCGGTGACGACCCCCAGCGAGGTGAGCTCAGACCACAACCCGGCCTGATAGCGGCTGATCCGCAGCGGCGCCGCCGGCGAGTCGACGAGCGCACGGGCTTCCTCGATCAGCGTCCGGAGCGACTCCAGCCGCGGATCCTCCAAGGAGAAGTGGGCGCCGTCGTCGAGCAGCATGCGCATCTCGCCGCGCGCGAGCGCGCTGAACACGTCGACGAACGGCACCTCACGGCCGGCGACGCTGATCGACACGCCTAGGTCAAACCAGTCCTGGTCTCCGGCAATCTCGGCCGTCGACACACCGACCGCCAGCGACTCGCCCACGTCTCGATAATCGATCGGCTCGCCGCTCGTCTCCATCCGGAATTCCGGATGCTCGGCGAGCCGCGGCAGGACCTCGGTGACCGTGCGTAGGCTGTCGAGGCCGGCGAGCGTTGCCGGGGGCCCGTCGACAGGCCGGCCGGCGTCGTCTACCAGGCCGATCCCATGGAGCGAGGGCTCGTCGACCGTGGTCGCCATCACGCGCTTGCGCTCAGCGTCGTCGTCGCGGAAGCCGAGGCTGCCGTCGTCGACGCCGAACGGCGCCCGGTACGTCGCGTTGCCGACCCCGTACTCCCACTCCCAGCCGAGCGCGACGAGTGCGCCGGGGCCATGCTGCGCCCGCAGCACGAGCGCGGGCTCGGCGACCGTCGGCGGGGTGAACGATCCATCGGAAGAGACAACGGGCGCGACGTGTCGTAGCGCGGGGCACAGCTGCTCAGCGAAGCGCTCGATGTCCGCCGCGGGAAGGATCAGTCGCTCGTCGGAGACGAGCATGCGCTCGAGCTGCGGCACGGCCGGCCGGGCCAGCCGGACGAGGCGCAGCCGCCAGCGGTCGAGACCGTGTCCCGCGTCGACGTCGGCGCGCTCCACGCAGACGATGCCATGTGCGGTGCGGCCGACGAATCGGACGGGCATGAGGTGATCTGCCGGACGGTCGTCGATCCGCAGGACGACTCCGACAGCGAAGTCGCCGCCCGCATCGCGAGCGACGTCGAGGACAAGCTCGCCGTCCAGCTGAGGCGGGATCTCGCCAAGCGTCGCCCGCGCGTGGATGACCGGCAGGCCCAGGCGCACCGCCTCGTCGAGCAGCGGCCACAGCTGCGGACTCTCACACGCCGACAGGTCGATGGTCCGCTCGGTCCGGTAGCCGTACAGGTAGCTACTGGACGGCTCGCCCAGCCGGTGCGCGGCGTGGAGCTGGCGGATGAGCGCGACGTGGTCGTCTCGGTATCCGCCGTCGCGGACCTGCCACGAGTCGAGGCCGCCCCAGTCGAGCGAGCCGTTGACCCACCCGCTGCGGGCGCCCGGGCGCATGAGCCGAGCCATGAGCCGAGGCGCACCCTGGTCCGGGTAACGCGGAGAGCTGAGGCTGAGCTCGATTGCCAGTGGGATCCCGGTCGCCGGCCGCGCGCGGGCCGCGACGAGCGCCCGCAGCGGCTGCTCCCAGGCCCTGGGTGCCGGCGCCGGTGCCGGCGCAGCACCGGCTCGTGCTTCTGGGCGAGGGCCGGCGACAGTCCGGCGCGTTGGTCGCGTGGGTCGACGACCGTGCCGCTCTCCGGCCGCCAGCACAATCGCCGCGACGTGCTTGCAGTTGTAGCCGATGGGGCAGCTGCATTCGCCCTCGACGAAGGCGAGGCCGTCCCCGTCGTCGTTGAAGTACGCCGTGGTCTTGTAGAGCGCGCCGTGGCCAACCACCGAGGCGGACAGCGCCCGCTCGTCCTCGTCCCAGTCCAGCGACAACACGCGTTTGCCGCGGGCATAGCTGGCGCCGCGCTTATACGTGGTGGCGCCGAAGCGGCCCTCCAGCTCCGAGGCCTCCAGATCGATCAGCTCCGCCACCATGCCCGGCACGACCCGGAGCATAGGCAGCCGTCCGGACGCTCCGGTCAGGGATCCGGGCGACCGGTGCGCTGAAAGACGGCCGCGATGGGATCACCGGGCGTCGTGGAAGATGACCCCCAGGGCCGTCCGCCGCCCGGCGGTGACGGTTGCGACCCCGTGACGCATCCCGACTCGGTGATAGCCGTTCCTTCCCCGGTTGGGGCGCTCGTTGGTGGGGAAGATCACGAACGCGCCCGGGGCGGGGGTGAGCACGTGGGCGCGGCTCTGCGCCCGGGGGCGCTGCTCGAGCAATACGAACTGGCCCCCCTCGAAGTCGACCCCGGGGCGGTCGAGAACCGTGAGGATCTGAAACGGGAAGAACACCTCGCCGTAGAGATCCTGGTGAAGCGCGTTCCAGTCGCCGGGTCCGTAACGCAGGATCAGCGGCGTGGGGCGGGTCTGGCCGGCGACGCGGCAGCGGTCGAGCAACTCTTCGTGCTCGAGCGGGAAGCCGGGGTTCCGGCCTCCCAGCAACTCCGTCCAGTGGTTGGCGCTCGGCGCCAGGTGCCGGTCGAACGAACTGCGGAGCGCCGCGATCGTCTCCGGCAGCGGGTGATCGAAGTAGCGATAGCGGCCGTCACCGAACCGGTGCCGGGCCATGTCGATCGTCGAGCGAAACCGCCCCTCCTCAAAGAGCGCGGCCAGGTCATCGCGCTCCGCCGCCGACAGCAACGTCGGTGTCACGACATGCCCCGTCAGGTCCAACTCGGCGGCGAGATCGCTCCAAGGCAGGGCGTCGACGCGCTCCCGGACGTCGGTCGTTCTGTCAGTGATGGTCTGCATGTCCGTTCAACGCCCCCGGCGCGGGTTTTGTGAGAGCGAATGGGGCAGCGCCGGCTTTAGACGGCTCGCGGATTCACAAGAACGTTTCGCCTGGCGCCGGTCGACCGTGGATAGTTGGGCCATGCTCTCACCCCTTGTGATCTCTCGTCTGGTCCGCCCCGCTCTCGCCGCGGTCCTCCTCACCGTGGCGTTCCTTGCCGGTACCGCGACGGCGTCGGCCAGTCCGGGCCTCGGCGCGGCGGCCGCGCCGACCGGCGTTGAAGGCGTGCCCCACCTTGGTCACGTGTTCGTGATCATCGGCGAGAACACCGACTACGACCATCTCACCACCACGAACGCGCCCTACCTCGAGACGACCCTGCGCCCGCAGTCGGCCTGGATGGACAACTACTACGCCGCGACCCACTGGTCGCAGGCCAACTACGTGGCGCTTGTCACCGGTCAGTTCACGAGGTGCGAGCAGCAGGACGGCGGCATCGCCTGCCATCAGAACATCGACAATCTCTACCACCAGCTCGACCTGATCGGTACGAGCTGGAAGGTGTGGCTGGAGGCGGGCACTGCCAAGTGCGATACGGCGTCGGGCGGCTCGTGCACGAGCGACACGGCCTGCCCGCTCAGCGGCTTCTACACCACCGGCAACCCGCCGACGCAGCTTGACGACATCGAGGGGCCGGGTGGTGTGTTCTCGGCCACCACGCCGTCAAGCGAGTGTCTCGCCAGGGATGTTCCCGCCGGGACGCAGTCCGACGGGATGTCGACCTTCAACGCCGACCTCGCGATGGGTGACGTCGCCGCCTTCAACACGGTGATCCCCAATGGCTGCGAGGACGGCGAGGCCAACTGCAAGCCCGTGAACGACCGATACACCCAGTTCGACGACTTCCTCGCTCGCGAGGTGCCGAGGATCGAGGCCTCGCCGGCCTACGGCGATAACGGCATGATCATCATTCTCTATGACGAGGACGAGCGCGCCGGCGGGGTGCAGCCCGCCAACGTCCTTGACCAGGGCGGCCACACGGTGTGCGCCGTGATCAGCCCGCTCGTCCAGCCTGGGGAGTACGGGGCCCAGACCTACTCCTACAGCGTCCTGCGCACCCTGCAGGATGGCTTCGGCGCATTTCCATACCTCGGCTACGCGAATCAGGTGGGGACGCTGCCGTTGACCTGGAGGTAGCTCCTCTCAGGCTCTGAGTTCAAGTGGCCCGCGCGCTCGGCGGCACGCGCGGGCCCGTGGAACCCTGTGGCGGTGAGCGGGCAACAAGCATCAGTGCAGACCGATGCGTCAGATGCCGCGGTGATCGTCTCGTCGCTGATCGATGGCGCTCGCTTCGGGGAGATCTTCGATCGGCATTTCGCGGAGATCAACCGGTATCTCTCCCGGCGCGTCGGGCCTTCGCTGGCGGACGAGCTCGCGGCTGAGACGTTCGTTGTGGCGTTTCGCTCGCGGGGGCGGTATGACCCGCTGGCGGACGACGCGCGACCGTGGCTGTTCGGGATTGCGGCGAACCTGGCTCGCCGTCACTGGCGCACCGAACGTCGGCGCCTGCGGGCGTATGCGCGAACCGGGGTTGACCCGGTGTGTGACGACGCCGCGGAGATCGACCGGAGGATCGACGCACTGGCCGCCGGACCGCAGCTGGCCGCCGCGCTGGCGTCGTTGCGTGGCGGCGAGCGCGAGGTGCTGCTCCTGTTCGCGTGGGCGGATCTCAGCTACGAGCAGATCTCGGCGGCGCTGGGGATTCCCGCGGGGACGGTCCGCTCCCGCCTCTCCCGGGCCCGCGCCCACGTCCGGGAACTGCTCTCGCCGAGCGGGCAACTCTCGGTTGACAGAGCAACCGAAGGAGGAACGAATGAATGACCTTGACCAGATCCGACTCTTCCGCGCCCATGTGGAGCCACCGGACGCCGACCGCGTTGCCGCAGCGCGCGCCAGGCTTCTCAGCGCTCAGTACGACCACGCGCCGGCCGCGCGACGAACGCGCGTCCGCTCGCGCCCGGCGCTCGCCGCGCTGCTGGGCGTTCCGGCGGTGGGCGCGGTCGTTGTGGCGCTCTTCGCCGGCGCGCTCAACGGTGGCGGCGCCGGGACTGCCGACGCCGCGATCATCCGACATGCCGACGCCGCGCTCGCGCCGCCCCCCAACGAGATCCTGCACACCAAGCTCGAGGGCGACGGCTTCGTCGCCGACTGGTGGCAGCTCACAAGCCCGCCGTACTCGTTCCTCGGCGACAAGGGCCCCGTGAATGCGGCCCCGGAGGCTGCTGCCAACGCGACCACCGTTTCGTACTACGACCCGGCGACAAACACGATCCACGTTGCGCCGAGCGCAAAGCCAGTGGCCCTCAACGATCCCCTGGCCGAGGTGCGCCAGGCCCTCCAGGATGGCCAGGCGCGCGTGTTGGGCAACGCCGATATCGCCGGCGTGGCCACCTATGAGATCCAGTTCGCGGACAAGAACGGGTTCGACTCCCAGAGTCTCATCGCGTACGTCGATCAGAGAACCTACCGGCCGATCATGCTCTCCGATCCTCAGCGCAACGGCACGATCGTGCACCTGCGCGTGATGGCCTTCGAGTACCTCCCAGCGACCACAGAGAACCTGCGATCGCTCAGCTTGACTGCTCGTCACCCCACCGCCCGCGTGGTCACAGACCCCGCCGCAGGCTCAGCGGGCACCGTTAAGTAGAGGCAGGCTGATCGTGCAACGCGGACGGTGCCGTCTCCCCGGAGCCCCACAATGAGCGCGCCGTGCGTCTCCGTCACGCTCCGATACGCGCTCGTGTTTTCGCCCCAGCCGCCGCCGTCGTGGCGTGCGCCCTTGCGGGCTGCGCCACCGGCGGGAGTGTCACTGGCGAGACCACTCCTCCGGCGACTCCATCACCGACCGCTTCGTCGTCGGCGTCGGATGGCGCTCGGCACGTCAAGCGGCACCGTCCTCGCTTGCACTCCGCACCGCGCCGGAGAACTTCGCCGGGATTGCGGATCTCGACGGTGTCGAACGATGTTGTCCAACCGCAGCCCGCGCCGGACTCGTGTCATCAGATCGGTTCCGGGCTGTACGCACGTCCGGATCCGGCGTGCACGCCGGGAGCGGTGAACCCGGCGGTCACCCCGGCGACGATCGGACGCACGATCTGCGTCGGCGGGTGGACGGCCACGGTGCGCCCGCCAGAGACGATCACCGAGCAGGAGAAGGCGGCCAGCCTGGCTGCCTACGGCGACACCGGGCCACTGGGCGCCTACGAGTACGATCACCTCGTGCCGCTCGAGCTGGGGGGCGCGACGAATGACCCCCGCAACCTCTGGCCGGAGCCGGGAGCGTCGCCCAATCCCAAGGACGGGGTCGAAGGCGAGCTCCGGCGCGCGGTGTGTGACGGGCAGATGTCGCTCCGTGCGGCGCAACACGCAATCGCCGCCGATTGGGTGCCACTGGCGCGGCGGACAGGCACCCCTCCGCACAGCGCTCCCGTTTCGACGCCTCCCTCAATGTCGACCGCCGGCGCCACGGCGCACTGCTCGGCCACGGCCTCCTACAACAGCCGACATCACGACTACGACGTCTACGTCGACTCCAACCGGCCTGATGAGACGGTCACCGTGACCGACGCGGCCGGCCATTCTCGAAGTTGGCACACCGACGGCGCCGGGTCGGCCGATGTCTACTTCGACGCCGGCGGGCTTGCCACCCGGCGTGAGATCACTGTGCACGTCGGCGGGGCGACCTGCTCCACCAGGCTCTAAGCCGACGCTACGTCCCCAGCTGCTCAACCGCGGCGCGAGCGACGTCCTGGTGATCGATCAGCTCGGCGCCGCGATCGACGGCGGCGACGAGCGCCGCATGCGCGATCCCCAGGGTGGTGCGCAGGTTGCGTCCGGTGTGCGTGCGGTTCAGCTTGGCGAGGGCATCAACGGCGGGCGCGGTGATCGCCTCCTCGCGTCCCGCCTCGACGGCGAGGCGAATGCGGCGCTCGAGGATCCGCCCCAGCTGACCGCTGACGACCGGTGGGACCGCGATCAGCCGTTCCAGTGCCCCGTGCTCACGTCGCGCCTGCTCGAAGGCCGGCATGTCCAGGTATTCGGTATGGACAGCGACGATCACGCCCGCCCGTAATTCCGTGAGCGACCGCAGTACCGGACCAAAGAACCCGCGCACGAGGTCATCGCGCGGGCGCGCGCTGATCAGCCGGCGAGTGAAGCTGTCGGAGTCGTCGATCACGATCACCGGCTGGCGGTCGGCGGCCGCGATCACCTCCAGCGCTCGGTCGACGTTCTCCAGGACGTCGCTGGCTGGTCGGTCGAGGTCGACCCCGTCCAGCGTCGATGTGACCTGCCGGGTGAGGTCGGCCGTGGCCACCCAGAACCGGGCCGCCAGCCGCGCGGCGAGCCGGCGCTCGCCGCCGGGCAGCGGGCGGCGGGCAGCTGACGCGGTGAGAATGGCGTCGCGTTCCCGCGGGGTCAGCGAGCCCGCGCGCTCGGCGTCGCGCACGATGCTCTGGATCAGATGCCCGGCGAACCGGCGCACGTCGAGCGCCACCTGTTCGTCGTCGAAGGCGACCGAGACCCAGATCGGTGCGATCGTGCCGTTGGGGTCGTCGAGCGCGTACCGGAGCACGCTCGTCTTGCCGCAGCCGATCGGTCCCTGCAGGCCGACCCGCTCGGCGCTCTGCGCCGCGCGTACCACGCCGCCCTCACAGCCGCGGCGGCCGCGATCGTCAAACGGGACGGGGTAGGCCGCCATGTCGACGTGCAGCGGGCTGCCGTCGAAGGCGTGCGCGTCGACGAGCTGATTGAGGACCTGGTTGCTCACGTGGGCGTTTTCACGGCGAAGCGGCGGGACGGCCGGCCGCGGCGGCCGGGCTCGTGCTGCTCAAGCGTCTCAAGCAGTCCGGCGGACTCCAACTGGTGCATCAGCTGGCTCGCCCGCTGCCGGCTCGCACCGATTTGGCTCAGGAGTCGCTTGTCTGACGCCGCGGCCGGCCCGTTGGCGGCCAGGTATTCGACGAGCGTACCGGCGAGGGGCCCCGCGACGTCGACGGCTTGGTTCGCCAGCTGCCCCGTCGCCGACGGCGTCGGCTGACGGCCGGCCTGAATGTCGGCCGCCGCCCGCAGCAGCCGCCGCGGGTTTCCGCCACCGGCAGCGACCGCGGCTTGGATCTCGGTATCGGACAGCTCCGGGATGTGGGCGCGCAGGAGCTTGGCCCCGTCGGTCTCCGACAGGGGACCCAGCTCCACGACCCGTTCGAAGAACGCGTCGGCCGGCGGCTCTCGATACAGCGGCCCAGCGCCGGCGTCCCCGGCGACGACCCAGCTGGCCGCCTCGAGCGCCCACAGCTCGTTGCGCAGGGTGCCGAAGACTCCGTGGGCGACGGCGGGGGAGATGCCGTCGATCATGAGGCACACGGGACGCTCCTGGTCAGCAAGTCGTTCTCCCAGCAGGTCAACCAGCTCCATGAGAATCGCCGGCTGCACGGCCTGACCAAACGGCCCGTCCGGCATCGATAACGCGCGCAGATCGTCGAGCCAGCGACCGCGTGGGCCGTCCGGCTCGGCCAGGCGTTGCAGCCGTGCCACGAGCACCCCGAGGAGCTGGGCCGGATCGCGCGCCAGCTCACCCGGGACCAACACCGACTCACGGGGATCGGTCTCATGGGCGAAGAGCCAAGCCACGTGGTTGAGCAACGACGTGCGGCCGCTGCCGGGCTCGCCGAGGACCAGCACCGGCTCCGCAGCCGCCACCGCGCGAACGATCTCCTGCGTTTCCCGCGTCCGGTCTACGAATCGCCGCTGGTCTGGCCGGGACCGTGCGAGGGGCCGCGTCATGCTAGCAATATTAGCGAAAAGTTTATGCTAATGCGGACGAACTCCCGTGGTCAGGGCGCGGCGATGAGTTATGCGCCCGGGTCGGGTCTAAGAAGACAACCAGCAAGAGGAGGACGGTCATGC
>DASZMU010000013.1:0-10591 GCA_035551695.1 Solirubrobacteraceae bacterium | reverse complement strand
GCGGGCGATGACCGCCAGCTGCTCACGCAGCAGCTTGGCGCGGGTCACGGTTCCGGCGGCAAGACGCTCCCGCGGGCGTTCGAACACGTGGGCGATCTGCGTCTGCGGAGCGAACGCCAGCAGCGTCTTGGCGGTCGCCCCTGCGGTGAGCGGGACGCCGGTTCCGACCACTGCGGTGACGCGCAGGCGCTTGGGGGAGTCGACCGTCGCCACGTAGCGCGCCAGTCCGGTGGAGAGCTCCGGTACGGCCAGGATGACGAGCTCTTCGGTTTCCGCCCCCAGCGCGCGCAGTTCGGAGTTCAGGACGGAGGCGAGGTTGAGCGAGGCGTCGGCGCGCCGGCCCAGGCGCACCGCGGAGATCCCCAGCCGGTAGCGCCCGTCCTCGGCGCGGAGCACGTACCCGGCGCGCTCGAGGCCGCGGAGGATGCGGTTGAGCGTGCTCGAGGGGATGGCCAGCCGGGTGCGCAGCTCGGACTCGCTCCAGCTGGGGTCCTCGGCGTCGAAGGCCTCGAGCACCTGGAGGGCCTTGTCGAGCACCTTGGGGGGGTCCGGCTCGGCGGTGCGGGGGCGGGCCATGGTTGCGCAGAGCTCCCGGGGGTGCTAGCTTGCTGCGCAGCCGTGATGGGAAATGATTACCACTATCTGGGAAACTATAGCCGGTGATCAGGACCGGCGACGAGTACCGCGAGTCACTGCGCGACGGCCGCTCGGTGTGGATCGACGGCGAGAAGGTGGCCGACGTGCCGACGCACCCGGCGTTCCGGCCGATCGTCGACGCCCGGGCCCGGATCTACGATCTGGCCCACGCCGGGGCCAGCCGGGACGTGATGTCCTACGTCGACGCCGAGACGGGCGAACGGTGTCCCACCGGTCCCAAGCTGCCGGTCAGCAAGGACGACTGGCGCGCCAAGCGGGGCGCCGTCGACTGCGTGCTTGACGATCTCGGCGGGATCGTCACCCGGGTGGGGGACGAGACGGTGGGGGAGATGTGGTCGCTGTACGACGGCCAGGACGTGCTCGACGAGATCGACCCGTCATTCTCGGAGCACATCCGCCACCACGTGGCCCGGGCGGCGTTGGCCGACCCGTTCCACGTCTCGGCCAACACCGACCCCAAGGGCGACCGCTCCCGGCGCCCCCAGGAGCAGGATCCGGACGTCCTTCTCCACGTGGCCGGCGAGACCGCCGACGGGATCATCGTCCGGGGGGCGAAGTTCGAGACCGCTGCTGCATACGCCAACCAGGCGTTCGTCAAGCCGACGATCGGCGACTGGGGTGACGCCGTCCTGTCCGACTACGCCGTCGGCTTCGTCGCCGACATGGGCGCCCCCGGGGTCCGTCACATCTGCCGCTCGTCGTTCGTCGGCCGGGGCGACCCGGCCGACTACCCCGTCGCCAACCGCTTCGACGAGATCGACACGATGATCGTCTTCGACGACGTCCTCATCCCGTGGGAGAACGTGTTCTTCTATCGCAGCACCCGGGCGGCGGCGTTCATCCGGGCGACGCTGCACCGCTACAGCATGTTCCCGTTCGTCCAGCGCCATCTGCGGCTCGCCGATCTGCTCGTCGGCGTGGCCTACGTCAACGCCGCCCAGACCGGCGTCAAGATGCATCAGGGCGTGCGTGAGAAGCTGGCCGAGCTCGTCTGCTACCGCGAGGGCATCAACGCCCATCTCACCGCGGCCGTCGAGATGGCCGAGCCCAGCCCGGGCGGGCTGACGATGCCCAACCAGGCGCTGCTGTACACCGGCCGGGTGCTGGCCTGCACCCAGCTGCCGGCGATGATGCACCTGGCCCGCGATCTCTGCGGCGGCCAGTTGTGCGTCACCCCCAGCGCGGCGACGTTCTCCGACCCGGAGGCCGGGCCATGGCTGGAGAAGTACCTGGCGATCGGCGACGTTTCAGCGGAGGCCCGGCGGCGGCTGTTCGCCTTCGCCCGCGACCTGCTCAACTCCGACTACGCCGGGCACCGGCTGACCTTCCAGCTGTTCGCGCAGTCACCGGCCTTCGCCCACCTGCTCGCCGTTTACAACAACTACGACTTCGACGGACCGGCCGATCTGGTGCGCCGCTATGCGGGCCTGGATGACGTCGCCGGACAAGCCCACGGCCGGCCGGCGGCCGGCGTTCCGGCGAGCGACCCGCGGTGAGCGATCTCAACGTGGTCGGCGCCGCCCAGGTGGCGCGGGTCACCGATCGCGGCGCGCCCCGCCGGGGCGCCGAGCAGGGTGAGCTCGATCTCGTCCCCGGCGCCGCGGTCGCTATCCGCGACGGGGTGATCGTCGCGGTCGGCGCGACCGACGAGCTGCTCGCGCAGTGGGGCGACGGCGCTCCGACGCTCGACGTCTCCGGCGCGACGGTGCTCCCCGGGCTGATCGAGTGCCACTCCCATCCGCTGTTCGCCGGCAGCCGGCACGGCGAGTACGCGCTGCGCCTGGCGGGCGCGTCGCTGGCCGAGATCGCGGCCCACGGCGGGGGCATCTGGGCGAGCGTCGTGGAGACGCGGAAGGCGAGCGACGACCAGCTCCTCGAGCACCTGGGGATGGCCTACGGCAAGATCCTCACCGGCGGCGTGACGACGCTCGAGGTCAAGTCCGGCTACGGCCTGGAGCCCGAGGAGGAGCTCCGCCAGCTGGCGCTGCTTCAGCGCAGCCGCGCGCTGACGCCGATGGGGCTGGAGATCTCGTTCCTCGGCGCGCATGTCGTCCCCGCCGGCCGTGACGCCGACGGCTACACCGACGAGGTGCTCGAGATGCTGCCCCGGGTCATCGACCAGGGCATTGCCCGCTTCCACGACATCACGTGCGAGCGCGGGCTGTTCACCCCGGCCCAGGCCGGGCGCCTGTTCGAGCGCTCGCGGGCGGCGGGCATCCCGACGAAGGCCCACTCCGACGCGTGGGCGGCCTCGGACGGCTGGCGCACCGCCGTCGCCGGCGAGGCGGTATCGGCCGAGCACCTCACCTACACCCCGGACGAGGAGATCCACGAGGTGGGGCGGACGGACACGATCGCGGTCCTGCTCCCCCAGGCCGAGCTCGTGTACATGACCGAGCGCCGGGCGAACGCTCGGCTGCTCATCGAGCACGAGGTGCCGGTGGCGCTGGCCACCGACTACTGCTCCTCGATCCACGCAACGTCGCTGGCGAGCACGCTGGCCATCGGCTCCCCGTGGTTCCGGATCACGCCGGCCGAGGCGATCGTCGCCGGAACCCTCAACGCCGCCTACGCGCTGCAGTGCAGCGCCGACCGGGGCTCGATCGACGTCGGCAAGCGCGGCGATCTCACCGTGCTCGCCGTCGACCACCCGGCCGAGCTGTGCCTGGCGGTGGGGCAGGCGGTCGTGAGCGATGTGATCATCGGCGGGGAGATCGTGCACAGCAACCGCCGGACGAGCCAAGGAGCCCCATGACCCACGAGCGGATCCGCCCGTTCAACACCCGGGACACGTACCCGGACCAGACGCTCGACAACGACCTCAGCCAGGCCGTCGTCGCCGGGGACACCGTCTACCTGCGCGGTCAGGTGGGCCAGGATCTCGACACGTCGGAATCGGTCGGCATCGGCGATCCGGCGGCGCAGGCCGAGCAGGCGATGCGCAACATCGAGCAGCTGCTCAGCGAGGCCGGCGCCCGGCTGGACGAGATCTGCAAGATCGTGATCTATCTGACCGACACCCGCTACCGGGAGGCGGTGTACGGGGTGGTGGGGCGATGGCTGCGCGGCGTGCACCCGGTCTCCACTGGCATCGTCGTGAGCGGGCTGGCGCGCCCGGAGTGGCTGGTCGAGATCGACGCCACTGCGGTCATCGACCGCAGCGGCGACGCGTAGCCGCGCCATGGTCGACGCCGAGACGCAGACGGAGTTCGCCGCCAGCGCCGCGCCGACCGGCGACGAGGAGGCCCGGCTGCGGTGGCTGGAGCAGCGTCTGCGCGACGCCCCCGGCGGTCGCGCCCGCGACGCCGCCGGCAACCTCGTGTGGCGGTTCAGCGAGGGGGCCCGCGCTGCCACGTGTGCCGGGAGCTCGCCCCCGCCGCCGCCATGGCCGTCGAGGGCCATAGCCTGGACAGCGTCATCATCGACCACGTCGGCACCGTCCGGGCGCGGGTTTCGGTGAACGGCCCCGGGTCACTCGTGGTGGGACCGGGGCACGCCGGGCGCGCTGCACGCCCTAATCGAGGTCGCCCGCGGACTCATGGCTGAGGGCGCCAACGTCGGCCGGCTCTCCGGGGGTGGGGCGATCAACGCGATCGCCGCCGACGCCGAGATGCTCACCGAGCTGCGCTCACTGAACGATGCCGATCTGACGGGCTTTGAGCAGACGCTGGGCGCGCTGGAGGTGGCGACGCCACTGTCGTTGCGATGCGAGGCCGTGGGACGCCGCGGGGCCGGGCGGATCGACCCGGTCACCCGTTGGTCCAGGGCGTGTTCGCGGCCCGGCGCACGCTTGGGCTGCCGGAACGCCGCGGCTCGGGTCCACCGACGCCAACGCGGCGGCGGCGCCGGGCATACCCGCGGTCGCGGTCGGCTGCCGCGAGGGCTCCGGATCCGTCCTCG
The DNA here is from genome assembly GCA_035551695.1 of Solirubrobacteraceae bacterium. Lineage (GTDB taxonomy): Bacteria > Actinomycetota > Thermoleophilia > Solirubrobacterales > Solirubrobacteraceae > Palsa-465. Next base: position 6,034 of record DASZMU010000013.1, on the reverse strand, counting down.
AAGCCTTCATCGGGCACGAGCGCGATGCTGGTCACGCGCCAACTGGCCTGCTGTTCGTTGACCGTTGAATTGCGCACGCCCGGCCGGCAGGTTAATGTCGGCCTGTGACTGAAGCCGGGATGGCAACCTCCGCCGCGGACGGCGCCGGTGCTCGGCCGCGGCATCCGCTGGACCCGCTCACCAGTGAGGAGCTGCGCCGGGCGGCCCGCCTGGCGCTGGCGCACACCGGGTCTGCCGGGCAGCTGCGGGTGGTCGATGTTTCGCTGCATGAGCCTGAGAAGGCGGCGCTTCTGTCAGGGGCGCCGGTTGCCCGAGAGGCGTGGGCGGTCCTCCTGGACCGCCGGCAAGGCTCGACCCATGAGCTGGTTGTCTCGCTTGACACGGACACGGTCGTGGAGGCGCGAGAGCTGACCGACGTGCAGCCCGCGATCGTGGCGTCGGAATGGGATGAGTGCGAGTTGATTGTGCGCTCGGATCCGAGGTTTCAGGAGGCGCTGAGGAGGCGTGGCGTCACGAACTTCGACCTGGTCACAGTCGAGGCGTGGGGAGTGGGTACGCACACCGGTCCGGGCCACCGGGGTCGCCGCCTGGCTTGGACGCCGTGCTGGGTGCGAGAGGATGCGGATGACAACCCCTACGCTCATCCGATCGACGGGCTGTACGCGATCGTCGACCTCAACGCGATGGAGGTCATCGAGGTTGAGGATCATGGGGTCTTCCCTGTCCCGGCGAGCTCGGGCCGCTACCGCCCGGAGGCGACGGGTCTGCGAGCGCGTGAGGGGCTTCGGCCGCTGGAGATCGTCCAGCCCGCGGGGCCCAGCTTCGACGTCTCCGGGTGGGAGGTGTCATGGCAGGCGTGGCACCTGCGGCTAGGGTTCACGGCCCGCGAGGGGCTCGTCCTGCACCAGATCGGTTATCAGGATGGTGATCGCTTGCGACCGATCGTCAACCGTGCCTCGTTCGCTGAGCTGATCGTCCCCTATGCGGATCCAGGTCCGGCGGGATACCGCAAGAGTGCCTTTGACATCGGCGAGTACGGCATCGGGCCGCTGAGCAACCCGCTGGAGCTGGGTTGTGACTGCCTCGGCCACATCCACTACTTCGACGTCGACCTGTGCGACGACCGCGGCGAGCCGTTCACGATCAAGAACGCGGTCTGCCTGCACGAGGAGGACGTCGGTTTGGCGTGGAAGCACTTCGATACGCCCACGGGACACAGCGAGTCGCGGCGGATGCGGCGACTAGTGATCTCGTTCATCGTTACCGTCGGCAACTACGAGTACGCCTTCTACTGGTATCTGTATCAGGACGGCACGATCGAGGCCGAGATCAAGGCGACGGGGATCGTCCTCACGCAAGGGGCCGAGGCGGCGCTGGAGGACTACGGTGTCGTCGTTGCGCCGGGGCTGCTTGCGACGCATCATCAGCACTTCTTCTGCGTGCGCCTGGACATGCAGGTCGACGGCGGTCGCAACTCCGTCTATGAGGTCAACACGGAAGCGATCCCCGTCGGTGACGGCAATCCGCACGGCAACGCGTTTCGCCCGGTGACGACCCAAATCACGCGCGAGCGCGACGCGCGCCGCACGATCAACCCTTTCACCGGCCGCTACTGGCTCATCGCCAACAACGAGAGACGCAACAGCCTGGATCGGCCGGTGGCCTATAAGTTCGTGCCGGGCAGCACCGTGCCGCCATTCGCCGCCGAGGAGTCAGACTTGACCCGCCGCGCCGAGTTCCTGCGCCACAACCTGTGGGTGACCCACTACGACCGGAGCGAACGCTTTCCCGCCGGCGACTACCCCAACCAGCACCCTGGAGGTGGCGGCCTCATCGCGTACCAGACGGCTGACCGGGGAATCGTCGACGATGACATCGTCCTCTGGTACGCGTTCGGGATGCTGCACATCTCCCGCCCAGAGGATTGGCCGGTGATGCCGGTGGAGCACATCGGCTTCATGCTCAAGCCGGTCGGCTTCTTTGACCGCAACCCAGCGCTGGACATCCCGCCCCCTACCCAGCACGGGCATCCATGAGCGCACGCCGCCAGGACCTCGACGCTGCCAGCTCGATCGCCGGGCTCCCGCCGCGCGCCCCGGACGCCTGCCGGCGCCCCTCGCGAAGCGCTCCCAGTCGGCTTAGAGCCGCTGCGCCGGAGGCTGAAGAACACGAAGCGCAGCGGGTTTCCTCTTAATCGCCAATCTTGGGCTTGGGATACCACTGCGGCTGGGGTGTGTCCAGCGGACCCCCGGCCACGCAGACCGCCTCGCCGTACATGGGAACAGTTGTCCCGGTCGGCTTTCGCGACCTGCCAGCCGAGCGGCAGCTCCGGAAATACGACGTGATCTGTCGGCGCGCGCAGAAGCACTCGACCGACCCGCGCGCTGAGAGTTACGGGCCCGATCTGGAGTCCGTCCGTGTCGGCCCGCACCTGAAAGCCAACGGGCCGTGGACGGCCCGGCACCGCTGGGTTGAGCCGCTCGTTGGGCCGACGATCTGCGAGCTCAACCGCGGCCGTCGGGGCCATGAGCAGAGCATCGCCGACTGGGAGATAGGCCAGGTCTGTCGCTCGTGGGAGCAGGGCGGCTATGACGTCTCGCCGCGGTTCGCACGAAGTGGCTCTCGGAAATGTGCGATCAGCGGCGCGACACGATGGTCTTCGTCGGCGACCAGCATCTGCACCCTGGCGCGTTCATGGTCTTGGGCACCTTCTGGCCCGAATACCGGCCCGACGCCGGCCAGCTGAGCTTGAACCTCGCGGCCTGGTCGCCCAGAGCGGCGGGACGACCTCGGCGGTTCGCCATGACTCCTCGCGGGCGAACTCGAAGCCGAGTAGCCGCGCGCCGGCGGCCAGATCGCGACGATCGCTCTCCGGGAAAGCGATCAGGCGATGCGCCACGACTCGGGCGACTCCTCCCCGTTGATCTCGAGTTTCTGGCGCCGATGACGCGCGCGGCTGCTCCTGGGCGATTGCGCAAGTCGGTCTGCATGCGCCTCACCTCGCTTCGGGCGGGCTGCGAGCCGGGACGAGTGAGGCGCTGGCGCGCGGCTCGGCGGTCAACGCCAGGCGAAGACCGGCTGCTCCAGGTGGTCAACCCGCTCGCCCGTGTGGCCGAACCAGCCCACCTGGCGGAGCTGGTAGAGGATCGCTGCCGTAGGCGGATGCAGCAGGTCGTTGCCCAGGGGGAGCTGCAGTACGGGACGTTCGCTCTCGGGAATTGAGATGAGCCTGGGGATGGCGTCCACGAGCGCCCGGAGGCCGATGCGGTAGACCGCGAGGACCTCGTCCGGTGAGGCCACCAGCTCTGGATCAGCTTCCCCCCATAGGACGATGGGAGTGATGACGTAGCCTGAGCGCGTGGGGTAATCGTCGAGGAATCCGATGAGACTGTCCGGCGATAGGCGCAATCCAAGCTCCTCGTGGAGTTCGCGCAGCGCCGCCTCCAGCGGCGTCTCGCCTTCCTCCAGGCGTCCGCCGGGGAGCGCCCACTGGCCGGCATGACGGTTCATCCGCGCGGGTCGCCGGCAGAGCAGGAAGGCGGCCCCTCCGGCCACGCCCACCATCCGCCCGTCCAGGCGCCGCTGCTCGTCGGGGCCACTGATCCCGGGCTCGATCAACGCATCGATGTCCGCGGGGCTCAGGGGCTCGTGGTCGTGGCGCTGAGAATTGCTGTCCACGAGCACGACGGCCACCGCCGCGTGACGGCGTCCCCGGGGGTCGTACTCGCGCCGCGTGTGCGCGCTCAGGTTGGCCTTGAGCCTGGAGCGAAGCTCCTCGGAGAACGGAATCATCGACCGTATCGCGCGAGCTCCGGGTGCGCGATCGCTGACTTGTCGATCACAACGGCCCCGTCGGGCGGCCGGAGGTTGCGTAGGTGAGCGGGCATCGAGGCGAGCGGAAAGCAGTCGGAGAGTCCCGCGCCCCTCCAGGGCGCGATCCACGATCTTGAACTCTACGTTGAGCACGACCACTTTGATGGCGGGCGATGTCCGCCCCGGCGGAGACAGCCGGCGTCGCGCTCCGACTTGCGCGACCGCCCAATTCCAGTCGTGCGAGCTGCGCTGGCCGGACAGGCTGGCGACGCCTACACGCCGCGGCGCTGCATAGGTATTCGCCTGATCCTGCACGCCGGCTTGGCGCCGTCGCGCAGGGCGACGGCGATGCGTTTGCTCGGTCCAGCCAGGCGTGTGCCGTCCATGACGGCTGGAAGACGGCGGCCTCGGTCTCATCGGGGTCGTCGAGCTCGACGTGGCTGACGTGGGGGGTCATCGCCGACTTGGTGGATGGAGTTGAGGACGATGTCTCATTCCATGTAGTCCATGTAGGTCAGCGCGCCAGGCGGGTCAGACCAGGAGAACAGAGCGTTGATTCGCGGCGCCGGCCTGGCCCGGTTGCGGACAAATTGGAACTGGTAGGTCGTCGTCAGCAGCGCGTCGTGGGTGTCGCCGACGGCGAGGAAGAGGGGCCAAAAGCCGACGTGGTCGGCGACCCACGCGTAGGAGGGCTCGTAGTCGAGCGCGTCGTGCCACTCATCCTCGATGCAGCCGCCGTCGGCGCGGCAGTCAGCCGGCTCGAGAACCTCGGTGAGACGCGCGGGTTCGACGATCCCAAAGCGGCTGTGCTCGATTGACCGGCAATGGTGAAACCGCATCGGTTATGGAAGTCAACTCTTGCAGCCCCACGTGACAGCTGCGCCACCGGCCACCGGGGTCCGCAGTCAGCGGCGGGTCAGCCGGCGGAATCGGGATCAGCGCGCCGGTTACGCTCGACGGTAGGCGATGACCGGGCTACGAAGGGGGAGCGAGGTAGGGGAGGGGTCGAGGTCGCGCGGATACGGGCCGGGCGTCCGTGCCCGGCAGGGAGACCGCGCGCGTATGTCCTGAGCCGGCCCGATCGCCGTCACCAGACCGGAAATGACGATGATCACGCGCGCGGAGATCGACGCCGTGCCCTCCGCGTCCGTGCTCGGGAACGTGTCCGCCCGCGGAGACGGAGGCAGCGTCAATCCGTGACGGCGGGGTGGGGTGGAGCGTCGGCACACGGCCAGGTCTCAGGAGCTCGCCGATGCGGTCCTCGGCGTACACGGCGCTGTGGTTTTGGCTGCTTGATAAAGGGGCCCCTTATGTCGACCAATGACCTGATATGGAGAGCGCGTTGTCAAGTGGGGATCGTTGATTTCTCGCATTTGCGTTGGTAGTTCGGGGGGGTTGTGGTCGGCTGGGTGGGTGGCGGTCCGGCTTGCTGTGCGCGACGCGCGGTCAGACTGATATACGCGGGTTTGGGTGTGCCGCAGGACCATGGTTCGTCGTGGGGAGCCGCTGTCTAAGATCGAGCGTGGCCGGCTTGCGCGGGTTGCTCATAGGTCAGTCGCGGGTTCCCCGCGCGTGCCGGGCCGCCACCGACCCAGCCGACGGGATGTTGTTGGTGTCGTGCCTCGGGTTCACTCGGTTTGGGTGATCGCCCACACGAACCCGGCGAGCTCGCGGGCCGCGGCGACCGCGATGATCGTCCGCCGCTTCCCGCGGGCCTCGAGACGGGTCCAGGTGCGGTTCAAGCGTCTCTGAGCGCTCCACGCGATCGCGATCGCGGCCTGGGGCTGGTCGGCCTGGCGCTCGGTGAGCGCTTTGCCGAGGTTCGGCCGGGCGCGGTAATGCCACGCCGCCTCGACGAGCAGCCGGCGGGCGTGCGCGGACCCGGTCTTGGTGATCGACCCGAGCCGGCGCTGCTGCCCTGTCGTTGACTCCGCTGGAACCAGCCCGACGTAGCTCATCAGCTGCTCCGCCCTGCCGAACCGGGTGAAGTCGCCGACCTCTGCGCACAACCCGACCGCTGAGAGCGTGTCGATCCCGCGCAGACAGCGCAATACGCCGACCTGCGAGCGCCAGGGCGAGCTTGGGAGCATCGAGACGATCTGCCGTTCGAGTCCGTCACGACGGACCGTGAGCGCGTCGATCGCGCCGCGGCAGTCCAACAAGGTGGCTTGCGCGGCCGGCCACTCCAACGCGATCCCGTTCAGCCAGGCACTATGCCGAT
>DASZMU010000012.1:0-20873 GCA_035551695.1 Solirubrobacteraceae bacterium | reverse complement strand
GGGCGCTGGGGCCGCGGTGCGTCGGTCTCCAAGCCTCAGAGATTCAAAGACGTCAGGAGAACTGAGCCCCCGGCTTTCCTGGCCGGTTTGGGTGGCCAGACGAGTTCTGGCCACCCAAACCCCCAATCTCCTGAGTCCCGTGCTCTTCGTCCTCACAGGGGTGCGACTTGCCTCGCCGCCGGAACGCGGCGAGTGTCGCTCGAGCCTGCCGCTGTCGGCTGTTCGTGAGCACTCGCCTCCCGCGCGTGCTTCGGCAGCCAGAACACGGCTGCACCGGCGGCGAGCAGGAACGCGACCGTGACGAGCAACGCATCGCCGGCAGCGTTCATGAAGGCGAGCGGCCCGTGATCACCGCCCAGCCGATCGAACAGCACGCTGCCGACCACCGCGATTCCCACTGACATCGCCAGTTGCTGAACGGACTCGAGCAGGCCGGCGGCGGAACCGAGTTCTTGGTGGGGCACTCCGGCGAGGATCACGTCGAACATGGGTACGAACACCATTCCCATGCCATAGCCGGTGATCGTCAGCGGGCCGGCCAGGTCCCATGCGCTGACCGGTCCGTTCGCCGAGCGCAGGACGAGATCGACTCCCACGAGCCCGGCAGCCATCGTCACAATCCCGATGTGCATTGTCGTGCGCCCGAGCCTGGTGAGAAGGGCCGACGACGTGATCGACCCGGCGATCGCCGCGACCGGGATGGCGATGGTCGCCACGGCACAGCCGAGCGGCGTGAACCCGAGCCCCACCTGGTACATGACGTTGATCGAGATCATCATTCCTCCCATCGCGCCGATAAAGCCGATGACCACCGCGAGACCGGCGACGTAGGGGCGCCGGCGAAGAATCGCCGGCTCGACGAGCGGCGAGCGGCCCTGGCGCGTGCGGCGGCTCTGAAGTGCAGCGAAGGCGAGCAGGATGACAATGCCGCCGGCGAGCATGGCGAATGACCATGCCGGCCACCCATGCTCACGGCCTTGGATCAGCGGGTACACAAGGGTGACCCCACCGAGCATCGCCAACGCGATGCTGAGCCCGTCCGGTCGTGCCTCCGGCGTGGCCGGCCGGGTACGGGGCAAGAACCGGCGGCCGGCCACCACTGCCGCCAAGCCGAGCGGCACGTTCACGGCAAAGATCATCCGCCAGCCGGTTCCCAGGACGTCGAGGTTGACCAGGCCGCCGCCGACGAGCGGACCGGCCACCGCGGCGAGACCCATCACCGGTCCGAACACGCCGAGCGCCTTCTGCTGCCCGGCCTCACCGAACAGCTCGCGGATCAATCCGAAACCCTGGGGCACCATGATCGCGGCGGTCGCGCCCTGGACGGCGCGGGCGCCGATCAATGCAGCCGGAGACGGCGCGATCGCGCAGAGACCCGACGCGGCCACGAAGGCGCCGATGCCGAACAGCAGGACGCGCCGCCGCCCGACGATGTCTCCCAGCCGGCTCCCAATCAACAGGGTGACCGACATCGCCAGCGTGTAAGCCGCCGAGAACCACTCGAGGTCGGCGTACGACCCTCCGAGCTCGCGGCGGATCGCAGGCGCCGCGGTCTGCGTGATCGTCGAGTCGAGCAGATCCATCACCGCGGCGGTGAGAACGACGAGGAAACCGAGCCATGTTGCCCGGCGGCTCGACCGCGAGGCGACGGCGGCCGGGGGTGTGGTGAGAGCTAGTGTTGACATGGCTTCACCCTCTCAACCAACGAGGTCACTTTCGGTCCTAGATTGCCCTCTCCGCCGTGCCATGCGGTCAGCTTTTGTCCGCAATATCTGACAGGCTTTTTCGTGATGGTTCAGACGTCTGCCCGCCTGCTCGCCCTCCTCTCCCTGCTTCAGCTCCGCCGCGAGTGGACCGGACCAGAGCTTGCCGGACGACTGGAGGTGGGGCCACGAACCATCCGGCGCGACATCGACAAACTGCGCTCGCTCGGATACCCCATTGAGGCTGCGCCGGGGGTGGCCGGCGGTTACCGGCTCGGCGCGGGGGGCGAGCTCCCGCCGCTGCTGCTCGATGACGCGGAGGCCGTCGCCGTAGCCGTCGGGCTGCGCACGGCCGCCTCGGGCTCCATCTCGGGAATCGAGGAGACCTCGGTGCGCGCGCTGGCCAAGCTCGAGCAGGTCCTTCCCAACCGACTCCGACGGCGCGTCAGCGCACTCGGTGACGCGACGTCCGCCTTCGGTGTGGACGGCCCGCGGATCGATCCGGACACGCTGGCCACGCTTGCCGGAGCCTGCCGCGATGGCACTCGCCTTCGGTTTACGTACGTGGCGAAAGACGACCGGACCTCGCACCGGCACGCCGAGCCAAGCGCCGTCGTTCACAGCGGCTACCGCTGGTACCTCGTCGCATTCGACCTGGGCCGCGACGACTGGCGCACGTTCCGACTCGATCGCATCCGCGGTCGCGTCCGTCTGGCCGAGCGTGGTCGGCGGCGCACCGTGCCCGGCGGCGACGCGGCGGCCTTCGTCAAGCGGCAACTGCGGTCGGCTGCCACCGATGAGCCGGACGCCACGCCCGGGAGCATTCGGATCCACGTGAGCGCCGCGCGTATCGCCAGGCGCCTCCCCACCCGCTACGCAACCGTCGAACCGGACGGCGACGAGAGGTGCATCGTCACCACGCGCGGTGCTTGGTCGCGCGAGTTCCTGGTTTGGATGACGCTGCTCGAGGAGCCCTTCGAGATTCTGGGGCCACCCGAGCTGACTGTCATGGCCGGAACGCTCGCCACCCGGCTGAGCGCGGCGACGAGCTCGTCGTAGCGGTCAGGTGTCACGCGACTGGAAGCGCAGTTGGAGGTGCTTGACCTCGCGTCGTGTGTCCGGTCACACCTTCCACCTGACCGGGGAGCGCGTCTTCCTCGTCACTCCGGGTGTCCTACGGGCCGACGCAGATGCTCTTCTGCCCGCTCCACAAGAACCACTTCCCGAGCGGACCGCCGGGCCGGGTTGGTTCACGGGCCTCGAGTCGCGTGTAGGCGAGCGGGCCGTGTGCTCTGCAGTGCCCGAGTCGCGAGGCTCTCAACTCGGCCCGGACCAAACCGGGGTAGTAGCCACCCTTGGGCTTGAAGATCGACGTCTTGCCGGTGGCGGTGGCAGTCGAGGAGCCCCAGCGGCTCCACGTGATGTCCTGGACGAGCCCGCTCGGATCACCCCCGTTGAAGATCGTCTTCGGCTTGACCGTTCCGAACCCGGCCCCCATCGGGGCGAACGCGCGGGCGCCCAGCACGACCTTTGGCGGCGAGGTCGCGTCACCATTGGGAGCGAGGAGCGCAAGGGCCGCCAGCATCCCAACGCCGCCGCCCGCTGCCCTCAGAATTGCTCCGGTCATGCGCCCTAGTCGACCTCGGCGATGAGCACCGTCGCCCCGCCCGTCGCGAAGTTGCCGATGTCGGCCACCGTGGCCTGCCCCTCAGGTGACGACGTGGACGCCTGTAGGTCCTCGTGGCTGTCGAACCAGATCTCGGCAAGCCGGTAGTACGGAGGCTCGCTTCCATCAGGCGTGCCGACCACTCGACTCGCTTCGAACCGGCGGACATTCGGCATCTTGGCCACAAGCGGACCATGCGTGTTCGCGTAGTGAGCTTCAAACGCGCTGGGGTCGCTCGGCTGTCCGTAGAGAACGACGATCTTGACCACGTACTCTCCTCTTATCGGTAGATCGGACGCCGCATCCTACGGGACTGCGGCTCGTCCGGGCACTCATGAGGGACAGCACCGCATTCCGCGTGCGATCGGTCATTTGGGAGCCGCTCGAGCGATCCAGCCCTCCGATGTCAGTCGCCACAGCTGCTCGCCGTAGACCTCGTCCCGTCCCGCCGGCGCCAGCCAGCCGGCGGCGATCGCAAAGGCCCAGGCCTCGCTCACCTCTTCTTCGGTAACGAACAGTTCCCACGCGACCAGGCCGAGGCTCGCGCCGCCAAGCCCATCGAAGTCGGCGAGGACCTCGAGCAATCCTTGCTCTGAAATCTTCTCCATACCAGCTCTCTGCGCCGCCCCGAGAAGCCGGGGTCTTCCTTGCGCTTCTCATCAACGAGACGGGGGGCGATCAACTTCCTCGACGGTCGGCGGTAGCTTGAGTTGGGTAACTTCCGAGCATGACTGATCGACATCGCCGACGACACCTCGCCATCGCTGGGCTCGTGACCGCTTGTGCTGCCGCGGCCGCGGTCCTATCAGCTTCGGCGACCGAGCCGCACGTGCCGGCGGTTCCGCATGTGGCGGCAAAGGATCGCTTTGCCGGAAGAGCCGCCGGCGCGGGCACGGGGCTGGCGGGTTACCGGGGGACCGCAACCATCTACCTCGATCCTCGGCGGGGGCCCGCCACTCGCCGGCTGACCATTACCGTCGTCGGCCGTATTTGCGGCGGTGCTCAGCGATGCCTTCGCCTGACCGGCGCCCTCAGGGGCACGATCAAGGAACAGCCGGCCAGGCCCGACCGTGGTCAGGACTTCCTGATCAGCGCTACCGGGACCGTCGCGCCTCTCGGAGGAAAGGCTTCTGTGAGCGGCGGTGGTCAGGGGACTGGGTTTGTTCACGGTGGCCGGGAGTCGCTACGACTCGGCATCGCCGGCCACGGCCGACGGGTTTCCATCACGGCGGAGAGTGGCCCCGTCCCGGCGTTCACCTCGCCGTAGACCTCGTCACAAGAAGGAGAACCGGCTCCCCGCGACCTCCGCCCGGGTGTGCGAGGGATGTCCGGAGTTTCGGGCCGATCATACTACGACACGATGTAGTAGTATCGCCTGTGTGAACTTGATGGCCACCCACCGGGGTGTTCGCGATGTCTGAGCACGCGAGGTCCATTCCTGCCGGACGTGTCCGGCGAACCGCCAAAGTCGGCGGGTTGCTCGGCGGTGAGGTCGCGAGGGTGTATGCGACGAAGGCGGGCAATCTGGCGCGATCGGAGGAGGGGCGCACGGCAGCCAATGAACGGCGACGCCTGCACGCGGCAGACCGCATCGTCGAGGTCCTCGGACAGATGAAGGGGCCCGCGATGAAGATCGGCCAGATGGCTTCCGTCTTGGATCTCGGCGGATTGCCGCCGGACGAGGTGGAGCGGCTTCACGCGAAACTGGGCGAGCTCCGCGACCAGGCCCCCCAGGTGTCCTTCAAGGAGATGCGCAAAGTGATCGAGCAGGATCTCGGCGAGTCGATCGAGGACGTCTTTGCCGAGTTCGACACAAACGCCGTCGCCGCGGCATCGATTGGGCAGGTCTATCGCGCCCGCCTCTCCAACGGCCGAGACGTGGCGGTCAAGGTGCAGTACCCGCGGGTTGCCGCCGCGGTGCGGGCCGATCTGCAAAGCCTCGGCCTGATCATGCGGGCCGCGCAGCGGTTCGCCCCCGGACTGGATCCCACGGCGACAGCGTTCGAGCTTCGGGAACGGATCAGCGAGGAACTCGACTACGAACATGAAGCGCAGGCTCAGCGCGCGTTCGCGCGGCGATGGCGCGGACACCCGTTCATCCTCGTCCCCGACGTCGTCACCCGGCTGTGTCGCGGTCGGGTGCTCGTCACCGACTGGATCGATGGGATCGGTTTTGATCAGATCAAGGAGGCCTCGCGGGCGACCCGCGACCGCGTGGGCGAGATCGTGCTCCGATTCTTTCTCGGTTCGCTGTACCGCTTCGGACATTTCTCCGCCGATCCCCATCCCGGAAACTTCCGGCTCATGGGGGATGGACGGGTCGCCTTCCTCGACTTCGGCATGACGAAGACCGTCGCGCGCAGCCGGATCGCATCCGAGCTCGCCGTCATTCGCGCTGCTCTCGAGCACGACGCCGACGCCGCGCACGCGGGGTTGGCTGCGCTTGGGTTCTTCGAGCGCGACGATCCCCGCTTTGTTCCGGCGCACGTGCTTGAGCATGTGCGGGCCATCAACGCCTGGTATGCGGAGGATGAACCGGTCACGCTCAGCCCGCAGTATGTGTCGGCGCTGCTGGCGCATGCCGGAGATCCGCGGTCGGAGTACTGGGATCTGATGAGGCACGAGACGATCCCGGCGGAGTCGCTGCTGTCCAGCCGGATGCAGGTCATGACACTCGCTGCGGTCGGTCAGCTGAACCCCACCGCGAACTGGCGTCGCATCATGTCCGAGTGGTTGTACGGGTCACTCCCCACCTCAACTCTCGGCGTGGCCGAGGCCGAGTTCTTCGAGACCCGGCTACCAGCCGCTGATCGGCGTCGTTCTCCATGTCCAGCCGACGATCCTGATGTGAAGCACCTCATCGTGGATGGTCATGATCTCTCGCAGCAACCCTTCAGCGGTGCTGCGCGCGGTCTCGCCGGATGTGATCTCGGCGTCGTCGATGTGTAGTCGCAGCCGTATGTCGAGCGCGTGTCGCATCAGTCAGGTCTATTGGGTGAAGGGGGAGGTGAGGATGGCGTCGCAGAAGTTGGGGCGCCGGTAGCCCGGAAGGGTGCGTTCGAGCACGTCGGCTTTGACGTTCCCAAACGCGGTCTGGGGCTTGTGCGCGAGCCCGGCCCCGAAGGCCTCGATGATCTCGTGCTTGAAGTTGACCCGGGGCAAGGCGCTGAGGACCTGCTCGCGCTGGGTGTTAGTGAGGTCGTGGTAGCCGATGCCGAGCACGTCGAGCTCGACACCGGCGGTGACGAGCGCGACCTCAGGCTCTTTGTGCTGCGGGATCCCGGGAGTGGTGTGCAGCGCGATCGCATCCCAGACGACCCGGATGGCGTCGGCGGGGACCCCGCGCTCCTCGAGGAAATCGCGCGCGGCGTTGGCGCCGTCAACCTCAAAGCGGTCGGCGGGGCTGCGGTGGCCCTCCACCAGCCCGATGTCGTGAAACATCGCGCCGACATACAACAGCTCGGGATCGTAGGCCAGGCCCCGGCGCTGGCCCTGCAGGGAGCCGAAGACAAACACGCGCAGAGAGTGGTGATAGAGCAGGTCTGACTCGATCTCGCGCACCAACGCGGTGGCGTCCCTGGCCAGCGCGCTGTCCGGGATGGTGATCCCGGCAATCGCAGACGGAGCGGACGAGGATGAGGGTGAGGGTGTCGAAGTCGTCATGGACGGAGTGTCCACCGCCACCAGCCTGACGACAAGGACGTCTGACCCACGAATCGGGCCGCCTCCTTCCCGGTTCCAGATGGCCGCCGCCGGCGACCATGGCGGTCGTGTGGAGGCGACGCGGAGTCCGAGATGCGCGACCTGCCCGAAAGCAGTTCCGGACAGGCCGCGGCACGCTCGGGTCGTCACCTCAGGCGGGCGTCACCGTGCTGCTCAGCCGGTTTCGCTGTCGCGGTGATCACGACCGTGGTGGTCCGCTGTCGTGATCGCGTGGTCGACGACGAAATCGGCAACCTGACCGCCGAGCGTCTGCCCGGCATTCTCGTCGAAGCGGAAATGCTGCCCGGCGAGAATGCGACTCAAGGATGCCTCGTCGGAGGCCTGCGAGAAGCTCGTGAAGCTGCGAGTGATCCCGACGCTCGAATTGCTCAGCGAGAACGAGAACTGATCGGTGCCGAAGAAGTCCTGGAGCACCGTGGCCGCAGCCTGACTGAACTCGGCGTGGGCCCCTGGGTAGCTCGGGTCGTTCGCCGTGTTGGCAAGCGGCGCCCAGTTCGGATCGCCGGTCGTATTCGGATTGCCCTGGTCGGCGGCGGTGATCGCGGTGATGGGGCGCCAGCGATGGTAGGCGTACTTTGCGTCGTACAGCGCAATCGCACCGTCGGCGAGGGTTGTGTCAAGCAGCGCGAACATGCGGGCGTTCTGCTCGAGCGTGTTACCGAAGCCAAGGGCCGCCTGGTCGGCGATCTGATTCCACACGACCCACACGGGAGCCGCGCCCCAGAACCTGCCGATCGCCGTCTCGTCCGCGGTCCGCCTCGTGCTGTTGAGCTCGCCCAGGGAGTGGACCTCGTTGAAAGCCCTGGCGTATTGGCGGCTCGATAGCGCGGGCGGCGCCGGCGGCCGGAACTGGCTTGGACTCTGGAGCACGAACGGGGTGACATGGGCGGTCTGGGTGAAGCCCGCCGCCGCGAAACCGGGTGGGGTCAGCTGGTATTCGCCGGGTCCTACGCCTGGAGTGAAGACCGGTGCGGTCACGGTCGCGCCGTCGTTGGCGCGAGCGGCCAGTACTGCAGTGGCGACCTGGTTGCCGAAGCGAATCCCCTGCTCGACCTGATCGCCGGATCCGATTTGAGCGAGCGACGCTTGGAAGAAGGCGTCGATCGCCGGCTGCTGATTGGGGAGCAGGGCGTCCAGCGCGGTGCGCGCGGCAGCGGCCGCAGCGGCCTCCGGTGAGGCGTCGCGTGACCCGCGGAGATCTACAAGCAAGGGCTCGCCGCCACCGACGATGCCGTTCACCGCGTCGTACACGGCGATCTGCGTGATCGACATCGTGCGGGTGGGGTGAATGGAGGCCGGCTGGGCACCCGGCGCTACCAGCACCTTCTGCAACTCCTGGTTCCACTGAATGACCTGGTCCGGCTGGGCTGAGGCGACGTGCGCACGGAGCGCCCGCGGGCGGTGCCTGGGGGCGCGCGCGCTGGCGCCTGCCGACATCCCAAATGCCATTACGGCTGCCGCGGCGGTCGCCACGACGACGATTCGTCTGATCACGGAAAGTCTCCAATCAAGTTGGGAGTATGATCTACTACGATGCATAGGACGATAACACGTAGTAGGCGGGCGGCCGTAGTTTCTGAAAGGAACCTGTGATGCGTGAGCAGCGACGGAATCAGGGAATGCCGGGCCCAGGACCGGCCCGCTATGAGCGGCCCGCAACGGTCGAACAGGCCGTTGCCCTACGCGCCGAGGCAGTCACGCTCGCCGCGCAGTCCGCCGACCGCGCGGAGCGGGCCAAGGCCGCTGCCCAATACGGCTTGGCTCGGTACTGGCTGCGCGAGTACAGACGGGCGACGTCGCACTGCCGGCGCTTGGGCGAGCAGATCCGGCAGGAGGGAGGCCCCGGCCAACTACGACGTGAAGTAGATGATCGCGGCGGCGCCCGGGAAGGTTTGGCGCGGAGCGGCGTCTATGGCAGCAGCACGAGGTACGACACGGCGTCCCAGCCCACTGGCCGGGACGCGTAGTCCTGCTCGTCCGCTCGCACGAGGGCGAGACGCACAAGTTGATCCGATCACCAGATGAAAGGCAGACGATGAGCAATCAGCCGGTTGATGCGCAACCACAGGTGTCCGTCGACGACGAGGTCCGCGCCCAGTGGCGGCGAGTCGTGGGAAGACGGTCGTTTTTGAGGGGCGTGGGGGTGGCCGCCGCGGCGGCGGTGCCCGGCAGCGCTCTGTTTGCGAGTGAGGCGGCGGCAGCCGGGAGCGCAATCACCAACGGAGATGTGGCGATCCTGCGGCTGTTGGCCGCGGTGGAGTTGATCGAGTCGGATCTGTGGCAGCAGTACAACGAGCTGGGCGGGGTCAAGGGCGGCAACGCGGCTTACATGGCGGCGTTGTCGAACCTCGATTCCGATATGCCGCAGTACATCGCCGATAACACCGACGACGAGCTCAGCCACGCCGCGTTCCTGAACGCCTATCTACGTTCCAAGGGCGCGCGGCCGGTCAACCTCGATGAGTTCCGAACCCTCCCCAGCAGCAAGGCGACAGGCGCGCGGCAGGTGGGGCGGCTGACCAATCTGCAGTCGCTCAACGTCGATACCAGCTGGTATGTGCGTTACCGGAGTACCCAGAATCCGGATCTTGGCGCGCAGTTCCCGCAGGCGGTCGATATCCGGCGTGAACCGGCGATCCCGCTCAACGATGCCGATACGCCGCCCAACCTGCCGGCGCCGGTCCCGCCGGTGGGACGCCAGGAGACACGGATGCAGGCGATCGCCAACACCGCCGGGTTCCACTTCGCCTACATCGAGCAGGGTGGCTCGAGCCTGTACAGCATCATGGCGCTGAAGGCGACCAGCCTCGAGGTGCTGCGGATCATCGTGTCGATCGGCGGGGTGGAGACCAACCATTTCTCCCTGTGGCACGACAAGGCGGGCAACGCGGTCGCCCAGCCGCTGGCGGGCGTCGTGGACCCGGAGACGGGAGTGACGTTCCCGGACCTCAACGCCAAGGGCGGCGAGCTCAATCAGACGAATCTGATCTTGCCGGAACCGTGCGCGTTCTTGCACAAGGACCTCCCGGACTGCTCGATCGTCCGGCCGACGTCAGACCGCCTTGGCGGCGCGGTGGCGACGATCGCCAGCTTCACGGCCGACCGCCTCTTCGAGGGTCAGTCCTCGAAGTTCTTCAAGACCATCCATGACCTCGCCGGCCAAGCCGACGCCGCCAGCCGCCACGTTGGCTGACTGCCCGGTCCGCTCCGGCGAAGGAGAACAGCATGCTCACCGACATCCTGCAACCGACCCATCTGATCTTCCTCTTGGTCATTGCGCTTCTCATCCTCGGGCCCAAGCGGCTGCCTGAGGCCGGCCGTTCCCTGGGCCAGGGCCTCAAGGAGTTCAGAAGCTCCATCAGCGGACGCTATGACGGGGAGGCCCCGGCTCCGGCTGCAGCCCCGCG
Organism: Solirubrobacteraceae bacterium; assembly: GCA_035551695.1. Taxonomy (GTDB): domain Bacteria; phylum Actinomycetota; class Thermoleophilia; order Solirubrobacterales; family Solirubrobacteraceae; genus Palsa-465. Next base: position 10,374 of record DASZMU010000012.1, on the reverse strand, counting down.
GCTGGAGGAGACCACGCCTGGCGATCCGCCGGGTTGATCCCCGCCGGACACCACGCCAAGCTGTTTGACCCGTCGCGCGCTCGGGAAGCGGAAACCAAAGGGCCGGCACGCAGCCGGAGCCCCGTCAGCTTTCCGCAGCGCCGACGGCCGTCGGCGCCTGAACGGACGAGAGGAACGACGTCATGGCCTACAGACTTGAGATCGATGAGGACGTCCGCGAGGGCTTTGTGCGCTGTGCGGGTGAGCAGTTGGACCGCGCGGTGCGCGAGCTGAGCGAGCGAATCAACGATGATCCGGTCGACGCTGTGCACTCGGCTCGGAAGGCGGTGAAGAAGGAACGGTCGCTGCTGCGCCTGGTGCGCGGATCGATGGCGCCCAAACAGCGCCGACGCGAGAACGCGGCGCTGCGGGCGGCGGCGCGTGAGCTCTCGGCGGCGCGGGATGCCGAGGTGATGATCGATACGCTCCGTCGGCTGTCTGAGCGGTATGTCGGCCAGCTGCCGGAGGGCACCTTCAACGAGATTCGCGCGCAGCTGGAGCAGGCGCGCGATTCCCAGCGCGGAAAGCTCATCGAGTCGGCGCTCAGTGCCCGAGCGGTGCAGGAGCTGGGCGCGATCCGCGTGCGGGTCGAGGACTTGAGTTTGCGCCTCGGCGGATGGCAGGCGGTCGAGAAGGGCTTGTCGCGGTCGTACCGGGACGGGCGCGCGGCGTTCGTGCGCGCCCGGTCGCGCCGGTCGACCGCCGCCCTGCACACCTGGCGTAAGCGCGCCAAGGATCTCTGGTACCAGGAGCGTCTCCTCAGCGAGGTCTGCGGCCCTGCGGTGGCGGGTCAGGCCAAGGATGCCCACCACCTCGCCGACCTCCTCGGCGACGATCACGACCTGGGCATATTGCGCGACATGCTCACGCGTGGAGCGGTACACGCGCCCGCCGATCTCGATGCGGTTGTGAGGCTGATCGACCATCGCCGCGATCAGCTGCAGACCGAGGCGTTCTACCTCGGCGGCCGCGTCTATGCGGAGACCCCAAAGGCCTTCATTCGGCGGATGCACCGGTCGTGGACGGCTGGTCGTGGACAGGCCGCCGCCGAGCGTGAGCGGCACCCGGGTGAGTTGGCCGGCGCGACGGGGGCGGCGCCTCCCGCCTGAGGCCGGGACCGGGCGTGCCGAGCACTGGCCGCGTTGCTCAAACCGGCACGACCGCGCCGCGCCTGCTCGTCGCCGGCTTCGCCGCCGCCGGAACCGTCATCTCTCTCAGCCGCCGGCGGGCTCTGACGCGATCCCTGAGCCCGGAGCCTGCCGCTGGGCGACGGGCGGTGGGCCGCCGATCGGGCTGAGGTGGATTCCCGCCAGATGCCATTGCCCACCGTCGCTGACCGCGATGTGGGTGGCGCGGAACTCGCCATCGGCAGGCCGTCCCTGGTACTCGGCGCGCTGGACGTGACGCCCGATCGTGACCGCGGTGTCGCCGTAGAAGCGTGTCGCCGTGTCTTCAAGCGCCAGCGACTGGGTCACCAGGGCGCCCTGGCGGTACCGGTCCAGCCACTGCGACTTGCCCAGCACGAACCCGGCAGGGCCGACGAGGGTGAAGTCCTCCGTCGCGATTGCGTCAAGCGTGGCGACGTCGGCCTGGGTTTCCGCCTCAGCCAGTTGCGTCTCCAATTCCCGGAGCCCGTCGCTCGGTGTGGGCCGTTGCATCATGTCCGCCTCCTTCTGGGCGATTGTTCGGAACACGAAGCATAGACCACACACCATGAGAGATCAAATCCTTAGATATCGATGGGTGTCGCCGGTCGACGATCGTGCGTCCGCGCAATCTGGCTTGCGGGGGGCGCGGCGTGGCCGCGTGGCCACTAAGGTGTCGTGCTCGATGTCGAAGGCGTCCGTTTCCCAGGTCGGCCGCGTTGCCTTTGAGGTGGATCGCTTCGAGCTGGTCGGCGGCGATAGCTGCGAGCTCCACGGCCGGTGGTTCGGTGTGCGTGGCCGGCGATTCATGCGACCGGCTCTGACGGTGGTCGTGGATGGGCAGCCGACCCGTCTGCTCGCGGATCTTGCCCACAAGCCCTGGGCCGCGGAGGACGGCGAGCCATGGCAGGCGGTGTTTCCATGCCCGGCCGACGGTGGCGATCTCCTTGAGGCGGAACTGACTGTTGGGCCGGACGTCACGATTACGCTCCCGGCCCCCGGGGGCCGAGTCGCGACGAGGAAGAAGAAGCTGTCGGCAGCCGGTGCCGTCTCGTCGCGGCCGGATAGCCGGCGGCGCGCCGGGGGCGGCTCAAACGCCGGCGGCCGGGCCGCCGTGGATCCGCCTGTCGAACGGCGCCGCGAGCAGGCTCAGTTCGAGCGCATGGAATCTGAGAAGGGCCAGGCGCTGGCTCGCATCGACGACCTGATGGAGAGTCTGAGCGAGGCGACGCGTGAGCGCGACGAGGCGAGCGCGGCTCGCGATCGGCTGGCGGACCAGCGCCAGGCGCTGGAAAGCGAGGCGGGTCAGATCGTGGCCGAGCGCGATGCAGCCCGACGGGAGCGCCAGAAGGTTCTGACCGAGCGGGACGTAGCGCAACGCGCCCGTGACGAGGCGCTGCGCGCGGCTCAGGCCGCGGACGTGGCTCGCGATGGGGCGTTGGCCGACCGTGATGCTGCGGTCGCGGCACGAGATGAGGCCGTCGCCGCACGCGACGCCCTTGCGCGCACCACTGACCGGCTTCAGGCAGAGCTCACGAGCCTCCTCTCCGCGCGCGGCGCCGCGATGGTGATGCGGCGCGCCGCTCAGGAGAGTCCCGCGTCCCGCCCGTATGCGCGCCTACTCCCGGCCGTGATCGCGGTGGCGATCATCGTCCTGCCGGCCATCGTCCTCCTGATCGTCCTGGGCGTCCTCTGATGGATGCCCCCTCGGCAAGTCGCCAGTAGTCCTCAGGCGGCCACGTGGAGGAGCCGTCGCAGCGCGGACAGGTCGCCGGCGGCATCCACGGTTCCGGTGGCGATGGCGTCCTCGAAGGTGGCGGGGTCGCTGAGGAGCGCGTTCAGCGTACTGGGGTCCGTGCGGATCGCGGCATCAGGCGCAGAGGGATCGGTGGGCAGGACCTCCAGCTGCCCGTCGACCGTGGAGATCGTCCAGACGCGGTCGTGTAACTGCACCCGGTACGTCGCGGTCGGCGGGTTGGGGTGTGCGCGCGCGCTGCCGCGCAGGAACAGAAGGACGGAGGTAGCGCTCAGCGCGGCCGTCGAGGCAGGCGATTCGGCGCTGCCCCAGGCTCCCAGGGACTGAAGCGCCGGCTCCAGACCGCGGCCGCGCTGAGTGAGCTCATACACCCAGGAGGCCGCCGGGGGCGGCAACATGTGACGGTGTATGACGCCATGTGCTTCGAGCTCGCGGAGCCGATCGGTGAGCATGTTCGTGCTTGCCCCGGGCAGGGCGCGACGGAGGTCGGAGAAGCGCTGGCCTCCCAGCAGTAGCTCGCGCACCACGAGCAGCGCCCAGCGCTCGCCGACCACGTCGAGCGCGCGTGCAATTGGGCAGGCATCCCTGTAACTACGGCGTGTGGACATGTCGCGGTCTCATCGATGTGATAGGAGCAGTTTACAACTTTCGACTTGTTTTTTGCAACTAAGTGTCGTACGCTCTGGCGGCCCGCATATCTCGGACCCCCGTGAATGCGCTCGCATCACGCCGTCGAGAAAGGATCAGCATGGGACAGCCCGTCGTGCACTTCGAGATCATCGGCAAAGACCCCGCCAAGCTCCGCGGCTTCTTCAATCACCTCTTTGGGTGGGAATTCGACACCAGCGCGGCCGTCGCCGAGACGGTTTCCGAGCCGGACAACTACGGCTTCATCGACCGACTCACGTCGAGTGATGGGAGTGGGATTCCGGGGGGCGTCGGCGGCGGAGCGCTGTACGACGGTCACGTTGTCGTGTACGTGGGTGTCCCTGATGTCGAGGCCGCCTTACAGAAGGCCGAGCGCCTGGGCGGACAGCGCGCGATGGGGCCTGAGACAGCACCGAGCGGCTTGGTGGTCGGACACTTCAAGGATCCTGAGGGCAACCTGATCGGCCTCGCCGGCGTCTAGGCCGCCACCTCCTCGAGCGGGAGGCCGAGCCGCGTCAGACGCGGCGCATGAGACGGCCGAGAGGCTATGGCGAACAGAGAGTCGCAGATACCCCCACCGGGTATCTGTTATGTTGAGAGCATGACCCTGGAGCGATCGCGATGGGCTCGGTAGCCGACGTCATCTGGCACGGCCTGCGCGATGCCTTCCTGATGGGTTGGGCGGTGTGGTGGGCGCTGGTCCTCGGCTTCTTCATCTCCGCCGTCGTTCAGGCCTGGGTCCCGCGCGAGCGCGTCGAGACCGCCCTTGCCGGCGACGGCATCCGGCCCGTCGTCACCGCAACCGGCCTGGGGGCCGCGTCCTCGTCCTGCTCCTACGCGGCCGTCGCGATCGGCAAGAGCCTGTTTCAGAAGGGCGCCTCCGCGGCCTCAACGCTCGCCTTCCAGTTCGCGTCCACCAACCTCGTGTGGGAGCTCGGACTCGTGCTGTGGGTCCTCATCGGCTGGCAGTTCACGCTCGGTGAATACGTCGGCGGCATCGTGATGATTGCCCTCATGGCGCTGCTCGTCCGCGTGTTCGTCCCGCGCCGGGTGGAGCAGGAGGCCCGCAATCACGCCCAGGAGGCCGACACCGGTCATCAGCACCACGTGGCCGGAGGGCAGATGACCTGGCGTCAGCGATTGACCAGCGCCTCTGCCTGGTCGGACGTCGCGCACAACTTCCGCGGCGACTGGCAGATGCTGTGGAAGGAAATCACCATCGGCTTCCTGCTCGCCGGCTTCATCGCCCAACTGGGCAACGGCTTCTTCAACAGTCTCTTCCTCACGGGCTCGCCGCACCTCGTGCAGATCGTCTGGGGAGCGTTCATCGGCCCCGTGATCGCCGTCCTCAGCTTCGTCTGCTCGGTCGGAAACGTGCCGCTCGCCGCGGTTCTCTGGAGCGGAGGAATCAGCTTCTCCGGGGTGATGGCGTTCATCTTCGCCGACCTCATCGTCCTGCCCATCATCGCCATCTACCGCAAGTACTACGGAACCGAGTTCGCGCTGCGCATCACCGCGCTCATGTTCGTGACGATGGTTGTCGCCGCGCTCATCATAAATGCCCTCTTCAGCGGGCTTGGGCTCATCCCCGCGGGTCCCCGTCCCACCCGCACGGACATCTTCGGCTCAGTGTCGCTGAACTACAAGCTCGTGCTCAACATCGTGGGGGTTGCCATCTTCACCGCCCTGTTCTGGCTGACCGCACGCCAAGGCGCCACCGACCCCGTGTGCGGGATGAGGGTCGACCGGAGTAAGGCCGTCACCACGAGTTCTGGCAACGGGACCGTCCATTTCTGCTCAGAGCACTGTCTGCATGCCTTCGAGTCCGACCCCAGCAAGCATGTCGGCGAGCACGTGCGTTCCGAAGGCGGCGCCGCCGAGCACCACAGCGCACGCCGGCACGACCGGAGCCGGCGCATCGCCGTCGGCCGCCGCATCAAGCGTGGGTAGGGACCGGGCAGACGCTGCCGGCAGCGGGCGGCACCGAACCGTCCAAAGTCACGTCGCCGGGCTCAACGCCCGCGCCTCGGTGCCGACTATGAGCAGAGAGGGCCGTTTCCAAGGCTCGAGATGCCAGCCGCGTTCATCGCTCGACAGCCGATCTTCAACCGCAACCTCCAGGTTGTCGGCTACGAGTTGCTCTTTCGCGGCCACGGCTACACCGCCGATGCCCTGATCGACAACCCGGAGCGAGCGACGGCGACCGTCGTGCTGAATTCGTTCACGGAGCTGGAGCTGGAGCGGATCGTCGGCAACAAGACAGCCTGGGTCAACGTCTCGCGCGAGTTCGTATTGGACGGACTGGTACAGGCCATCCCGCCTCGCCTGGGCGGCCTTGAGATCTCAGAGGACGAGCAGTTCGACGATGACATGGTCGCGGCGTTGCGCGGCCTCAAGGATCAGGGGTATCGGCTGGCTCTGGACGATTTCCGCGGCCGCCCGGGCGCCGAAGAGGTCCTGGAGCTCTTCGACGTCGTCAAGCTCAACATGCCGGCGCTGGGCCGTGAGCAGTTGAGCGACCAGGTGCGCCGCCTGGGGCCGTATCCCGGCCTGTTGCTTGCCGACAAGCTGGCGACGCGCCCGGATCACGAGTTCTCCGCCGGGGCCGGCTGCGATCTGTTTCAGGGGTATTTCTTCTGCCGGCCGGCGGTTGTGGGCACGCGGGGGATCTCCGCCAATCGGTTGGCGCTCCTCCAGGTCGTCGCCGCGTTGCATGACCCGGGGGTCGACCTCTCAGACGTCGAGCAACTGATCACGCGCGATGTCGCGCTCAGCTTCCGGATGCTCCGGTACGTCAACTCCGCGTACTTCGGACTACGCGGGGACGTCAGGTCGATTGGTCAGGCCCTCGCGCTGCTCGGCCTGGAGAACGTCAGACGCTGGGCGACGCTGAGCGTCCTCGCCAGCGTCGACGACAAGCCGACCGAGTTGACGGTCACCGCGCTGATCCGGGCGCGGTTCTGCGAGCTGGCCGGTGAGCAGCTGAGGATCGCCGGCAGCGCCGAGCTGTTCACCCTCGGCCTGTTCTCCGTGATCGACGGGATGATGGACGCGCCCATGCGCGACGTCGTGGAGTCGCTCCCGCTCGCCGATGACATGCGCGACGCGCTCGTCCTCCGCCGCGGGCAGATGGGTCAGCTGCTCGATTGCGTCGCCGCTCTCGAAGCCGGCGATTACGATTCGGCCACGTTCGTCACCGGCGCCGGCGAGCTGTACCTGACGGCGCTGATCTGGGCCAACACGGCGGCCGAATCGCTCTTCGGCGAGCCGGCGGCTGCGCCGGCGCCAGAGTCATCCTCCAGCCGGGCACCGACCGTCGCGGTGCTCCCGGCCGCTGCCGCGGGAGCGGGGCTCGCCGACGTCGATGCGCGCGGTCCGGGACCCGGCCTGGCGTTCGGAGCCGGACACCGGAAAGCCCCCGGCCGGGGGGCGCGGATTCTGGCCGCCTGCCGGGAATTCCTCGGACGGCTCTTTGGCGGCGGTGGCGACGACCGGGATCGCAGAGAGAGCGCGCGCGCCTGATCAGGGCGCCGAGCGCGGCCGGGGCGCTCAGCCGGTTGCCGGCAGCCAGCGGGACGGCGGCTCCAGGAGCGCGCGCGGCGTGAGCACGATCTGGATGTCGCCCCAGCTGAGCGCGACGCGCCGTCCGCCCCAGGCCATCTCAGGGGAGTGCGCCGCGTCCGGTCGCAGCGGGTGAACGCCGTGCAGGCGATGCGCGTAGCGCACGGCATGCGCGCGCAATGCACGCTGGGCGTGCAGGACGCCCAACCGCCAGCCGGCGGCGAGGAGCTGCGGGCCGTGCCAGAGCTCCCACCGCCAGCGTCGGAAGGGGATACGACCTAACGGCAGCACGTGCAGGTCATAGGTCAGCTCGATCGGCTTGATCATCGTCTTTGTGGGGGTCGCGTTCCAGCCCCGGGCCGTTCGATCCTAGTCGCGGGTTGTAAGTGGCTCACCCGGTCACATCTCGGACGAGTGGGGCGACCGGAACCCGGCGGTACAACGGCGCCCGGCCGCGCTTGCCCGCGGCGTCGAGCACCCCGATCATGCGCAGGCAATACACGATGCGCTGCGCGAGAAGCAGGCGGCAGCCGAGGAGCGACGCCAGCTCCCGCGTGCTGAAGGCCTCATGCGGCAGGTCCGGCAACAGGCCCAGGACGTCGTCAGGCCCGTTCAGCTCGAGCCGGCCGAGGACGTCGACGAGACGCCGCTCGCCCGGGTCCGGCGCGCGCCGCCTCCGCCGGGCCGGCGGGGGTGCGGCCGCCCGGACGTGGTCTTCGCGCAGGAGGAGCACCTCGATCGTCAGGTTGGGGTGGGTCAGAAGCGACGGGAAGGAGACGAGCTTGTCGAAGACATCGAGCGCGACCCCGCGCTTGGGCGAGCGGCGCGACGAGGTGACCTCGCCGTACGCGTCAACGCGTACGATCCGACGCTCGGCCGCCACCGGATGCACGAGCCGGACGCGATGCTCGTCAAGCAGGGCGTCGAGCTTGGGCCCCAACGCGGCAAATCCGCCCGTCTGAACCTCGACGAGCTCGCCGTCGGCCCGCACCACGTCGATGACGAACCGGCCGACCGGCACCTCCACGCGATCCCCCGGCTGGGCCAGCATCGCCTTGACCGCGGCATGCAGCGGCCCCTCGCGCAGCACGCCGATCCTGGACACGGGCGGCAGATTAGTCACGCATGCGGCGCATCGGGTTCCGGTTCCTAGATTGAGGCAATGGCTGTCCGCTCCTCCGCCCGCCGCGTGCGCTCTCCGCATGACCGCGAGATCCTGCGGCTCGCCGCGCCTGCCTTCGGAGCGCTCGCTGCCGGCCCGCTGTACACGCTTGTCGATACGGCGATCGTGGGGCACCTGGGGACGCAGCAGCTGGCGGCCCTCGCCCTGGCCGGCGCGATTGTCTCGGCCATCACCCAGTTGAGCGACTTCCTGTCGTACACGACGACGGCCCAGGTGGCGCGGCTGCACGGCGCCGGGCGTGAGCGTGAGGCCGGCGGCATGGCCGCGCAGGCGCTGTGGCTCGCGCTCGGGACCGGGGTCGTCGTCGGCGGCCTGCTCGCCCTCCTGGCCGGTCCGATCGCACACGGGCTCAACGGTTCAGCCGAGCGCGTCGGCCAGCTCACCGCTCGCTACGTGGCGCTGAGCGCCATCGGCCTGCCCGGCATGCTCGTTGCCCTCGCCGGCGAGGGGTTCCTGCGCGGCATCTCGGATCTGCGCACGCCGCTGCGGATCCTCGTCGCCTGCAATGCGGCGAACGTCGTGCTCGAGGTCGTGCTCGTCTACGGGCTCAGGCTCGGGCTCGCCGGCTCGGCGATCGGCACGGTCGCCGCTCAACTCGCCATGGGCGTCCTCTTCGCCCGGCACATGGTTGCCGCGCCGGCCGATGATCGCCGGCCCACGCCGGCCCGGATCCGCCCCCTGCTCCGTATGGGTGCCCATCTCACGGTTCGGTCGGCGGCCCTCCTGGGGGCGTTCCTGCTCGCCAGCGCGCTCGCCGCCAGGATCGGCACCGCGAGCCTGGGTGCGCATCAGATCGCCTTTCAGCTGTACCTGTTCCTGGCCCTCGTGCTCGATGCGATCGCGATTGCGGGCCAGATCCTCGTCGCCCGCATGCTCGGCGCCGGCGACGCTGCCGGGGCGCGCGAGGCGGCCCGGCGGATGATCGGCTGGGCGACGGTGGCCGGGGTCCTCTTTGGCGTGGTCCTGCTCGCCGGCACCGACGTGATCCCTCGGGCCTTCTCGAGCGATCCGGCCGTTTGGGCCCGCGCGGCCTCGGTCTGGCCCCTGTTCGCGGCGATGCAGCCGGTGGCCGCCGTCGTGTTCGCGCTCGACGGCATCCTCATCGGCGCCGGCGACACGCGGTATCTCGCGGGCGCGATGGTCGTCAGCTTCGCTGTCTTCGTTCCGCTTGCCCTGGCCGCGAGCACGCTGGCCGGGCTATGGGTCGCCCTCGACGTGCTCATGGTGGCGCGCCTGGCCACGCTGGCCGTTCGCTTTGCCGGGGGACGCTGGATGGTGCGCGGCGCCGCGCCCGCCTAGAGCACCGGCCACCTGGAGTACCGGCGGCGGTCCTGCCGTTCCTTACTGGCCCGTTTCGCCGCGGTCAACTCACACCCGGTACCCGTAGAAACTACGGATTCAGTGGCACGACTGTCCGGACGATCAAGTGACTACTCATACAAACCCCATATTTGCGCGGCGACCGCAAACACAAACAGACCAGCCGGGTCCGGGGGGTTTGGGGGATTACCCGTGTATAGGACGTGTGAGCCCCCAAACCTGTGGGAGACGGACGTGTGATCGGCCCAGCCGGGGCCCCGGGATCCCGTCCTCGGCGCCACCCAGGCACGGCGTCCCGCCGTCCCGTCGACAGCGGTTGGTCGTGTCGGCCCGCCCCGGGTCCCCACCAACCGCCTCAGCCGAGGCACGCCTGAACCAGGGTACTGATGGTAAATACGCTTGAAGCGCCGGCGGGGTTCGTGCCAAAACCCCTGCAATTGGCGGCGATCGGCGCGGACCTCGCCCGCTCCGCGAATTGTGCGACCTCCCAGGGGCTGAGTTGCCCTGCACATTTCACCATTTCCGAATGCGCGTTCCGCGCACAGCCACTGGTGCCAAATCGTCTGGGGCATCCCTAATTTGGCGCGATCTGCACGCTTGAATCCGGTGCAACGGCGTCTGGGACCACCGGCGGGCAGGCCGTCCGGGCCGTCCGCGGTCGTCCGGGCCACTAAGCCTGCCGGGCAGCCGCGATCGCCGCCTGCCCGTACGAGATCCCTCCG
>DASZMU010000011.1:0-41804 GCA_035551695.1 Solirubrobacteraceae bacterium | reverse complement strand
GATTGTGGGCCGCCGCGCGGGGGCAACCGCGCGGCATGACTTCGCCCCCACGAAACACGCGGGGGAACCGGCCTCTTCTACCGCTTAGACCGGACGGACCGGCAATCCATATTGTCTAATGCAGAGCAGGGGCGCCGACGGAACGGAGACCTAAGTCAACTCGCTTGCGCAATCGCCTGAACTCAACACTGTGCCCCGGTCAGTCGGTGGCTTCCGAGTTGATCGACTAGCAGCGCTGACGCCCGGCTGCTGCTTATCCGCCGAGCGACGCTGAGCTCCACGGTGGCGCGAGGTGCGGTTCCCAACTCGCGCCGACTTCTGCAGCGTCCGGCGGATCCAGCACCCTGGCCTGTCGCGACGAGAACGGTCGTCCTCGTCCTAAGCAGCTAGGTCCTCGAGCTCCGGCCTGGCTTGCGCAATCCCAGACGGAGCAGCGGTTTGGCAATTGCGAGCGCCCCCGGTGATGAGTTTGCTCGGGCGCGTAATAGGACCCGTCGCATTGTGGTTTCTCGCGGCAGAATGGGAACTCGGTCGGTGCTGTAGTGCGCGGGGCGTTTCTCGGTGCCGGCATCGCCGGGAAGCTCAACCGTGGGATCGGGCACGCTGGCCCGCCGCAGCCCACGCGTCCGGTGCCAGCCACGGCGTCCGCAGTAGGGCGGGCTCGTCGCCGCACGCCGCAGTGCGCCGCTCGGAGGGCGATCTGCCCGGTGGCCAGCGGGTCAGCGTGGCCTGCGCTGCAACCCGCTGGTACCGAACTGTGCACGTCGGGCGGAGGGACGCGGAGCTGCTAGTCACACTACGGGAGCGCATCATGCGCTCCCGCACCTCTCCGCACCCCTGCTTACGCGGCCGGCAGCAGTCAGGCGTCAGCGCTGCTGATCGATCAAACGGGCACTCTCGGCTGGGAGCCGGAGCGGTAGCGAACACGAACTCTGGTCGACGCGCGCAACAGGACGGTCGATGGTCGTAGAGGAAGGATGCCCGCTCGCGTATAACAGCGCGATAACACCGTTACCGCCGTGTTAGAGCCCGGTCGGTACACAGGGCTGCGAGCAGTGCAGGAGACCGACCACGTGCATGCCCCAAACCACGGCCAAGAAGCCAACCGCGACCGGCTCAGGCGCTCGTTCGCGGTAGCGCTGACGCTCATCGGGTGCGCGCTCGCGCTCACCGCCTGCGGCTCAAGCTCCCCCAGGAGCGCGCGCTCCCCGAGCGGCTCCGGGTCAAACCCAAACCAGGCCCAGATCCTCACCGACTCGCTCAGGTTCACCCGGTGCGAGCGAGCCAACGGCGTCCCGAACTTCCCCGACCCCCCCGGCAACGGCGGCTACGGGGTCAAGTCCTTCGCCCAGGAGTCCAACGGCGAAACGATGTCGATCAACGGCGTGTCGGTCAACGCCCCGGCGTTCCGCTCCGCGATGGCGAAATGTCAGCACTACCTGCCCCAGCCTCCGGCGCCGACCACCTCGCAGCTCGCGAAGATTCGCCCGCTGATGGTGACGTGGGCCAAGTGTATGCGCAGCCACGGGCTCCCGGACTTCGGCGACCCGACGATCACCGCCGACGGCCACCGCATTATGCACGGCCAATTCAACATCGACTCGCCGGCGTACCAGTCCGCGCGACAGGCGTGCGACCCCCAGCTGCAGCGGTCCATGGCGGCGGCAGGGGTCTGAGCGGCACCCCATCCTGATTGCGGGGCCGAGCCGCGGGACGTCCCTAAGCAGTTCACGCGCGACGCTCCCCGTCTCACGCCGCACCCGGCAGCGTCAATCGATTTCCCAGCCAGCGATCGAGACTGCTGGATCGGCCCGGCGTTTCAGAAGTCGACTGGGGGCGGGCAGCCCAATCGCGCGCGACCGAGCGTTGAGCCAGAGCGTCGCTCCGGCGAGCAAGCAGCAGTCGCCGTCGAAGCGGCCGTGCCTTGCTCAGACTCGAATCGCCCGCGCCACGGCGAGCTCCTCCACCTTGAGCGGACACCCGCGACGGCCGCTGGTGGGATCAGGGCTTCGGCGGCAGGATCGCCACGCCGGTCTCGACGACCACGCGGAAGCCGAGCTGCTCGTAGAGCCGACGTGGGCGATCATCGCGCTCGGCGCAAATCCAGACATCCGGCGCGGCCTCGGCGCCCGCCCAGATCGCCCGCGCGGTGAGCGCACCCCCGAGGCCGGCGCCCCGGAGCTCAGGGCGCACGAACACCTGGGTCACCTCGCTGCCGCCATCGTGCGTCTCCACCTGCGCGAAGCCGAGGGGGCGACCCTCCTTCACTGCCGCTAACACCCGCACGTCGGCGAGCTCGGCCACCTCGCGGGCCTGCGCGTGAAACGCCTCCGTCTCTTCGTGCTCACCGAAATCCTCTCGATGCCAGATAGTTCGCAGCTCCCGCACCACGTCGTAGTCCACCTCAATCAACTCGCCGCAAGCCTCCGGAAGCGCGCGGCCATCGTGCAGCAGGAAGATCAGCGGGTCGGCGACCCACCCCCGCTCGCGGAGCTCACCCGCCACGCCGTCGGGCATCGGGATCATCCACTCGACCGAGCGGTGAGCACAGCCGGCAAGCTCGCGGTCGGCAGCCGCAATCATCTCCCCCGCTTTCATCGGCCGGTCGAGCCGGATGCAGTTGTACTCCCAATAGTCAGGATGGCGGGCGCTGCGAAACACGCTGCCATGCGAGAACGACCTGACGTCCTCACAGATCCGCTCCTTCCACGGCCAGTGCCAGCGGCGAAATCTCTCCTCGGCCGTTGCCTCCGACATTGTCGGCAGCCTACGCGATCACACCGCGACGGCCGCCTTCCGCGCGACGCCGCAGTCTCTCGCCGCCCGTGCCGGACGAGTTCCTTGCCCACCACGAGGCGCCGGACTACCGGCCGCGCTCACGATCGCTTCCACCTTTGGGGCCACCGGGCAGCAGACGAGCGCGTTGGCGACGAAGCATTCATCCGAGTCGGCCGAGATCGCTGCGACAGCTGACGATCACAATCGCCGCCCGGACCAGCCAGGCGACACAACGGGCACTCAGCGGCGTCGTCTAGTCCGTCTATTCAGAACTTGTCCGGCGTGTCCAGCTCGCGCCAGAACACGGGCGTCGGCTGCCCGTGATGCACCCGGCGTCTCGAGCGCGTTGGGCGATTCCCTTCAGCCGTTCAGGGTCGCTCTTCAGAGCGTCCTCGACACGTGCCGGATCGCCAGTAATCCGCAGCCCCATCATTACCGACATCTCGTCTCCTTCGGTCGGATCTCATGGACGATTCGATCAGGCACGACGGCGCACGTCAAGCGGCCCGCGACGAGCGACCGTCCCCAACAGCGACATCAGGCGAGCGTGATGTCCCCGGAAGCCTGCGAGCCAGCCGGTGAAGTCGGCCTTCAGCGCGTCCGTCCTGACGGTGATCAGACCCAAGAACTCCACCCCGTTGACCGGAGCCGGATCATGCGTCGAGCCGCCGCACGTTACATCGCTGCGATGCCAACCCCGCGGTTCCTTATCCTCACCCGGTGGCCCTGTCCCTGCGCGTCACCGACTACCAGTTCGCGGTGATCGAGCGGATGCGCGTCGCGAGGGGCGAGATCACGCTGTCCGAGCTGGCCGAGGCCGCCGTCGCGTACGAGACAGCCCGCGCCCCTGAAGTCCGCCGCCCCTTCCAGCGACCAATGCAACGCCCGGTTAGTCCGCCTCGGGGCGAGCCGCACCTTGATGCGCTGCTGCCTGCGGCCTCGAGCGTCGCGTTTGGGCTGGCCGCAGGTCAGCGCTTGCGGATAGAGCAGGTCAAGGACGGACAGGGCGTGGATCTGTGTGTGCACGGGCCTGACGGTCACACGTTCAGCGCGGCCCGAACACGGAGCCGGCACGGGATCAACCCCACCACTGGCGACTCGCTGTGGTCGACGGCTCCCGAGGCACGCTTGATGACGATCGTGGAGGACTCCGCCCCCGGCCACGACCTGTGCTTCCCTCCCTGCAGCGAGGCCGAGTACCACGAGCACACGGGCATTCCAGGGCATGTGGGCTGCTCCGAACTGCTCGCTGCAGCACAAACCCACAGGCCAGGCGGCAGCCGGTGGGAACCAGGAGATAACGTGCTGAACCTCTGGCTGGCCAGTGCGGTCGACGGCGACGGACGCTTGCAATCGTGGCCGGCCTCCTGCCGGCGTGGCGATTATGTGGTGCTCGAGGCCGACACCGATGTGGTGGTGACGCTCAGCACGTGTCCCGACGATCTGTTCGGCACCACTCAGTACGAACCCGGTCCGGTCCGTGTGATCGTCGATGACGGCCCCTCGGTTCCGCCGCTGAGCTGGCCCGGAGCACCCCCAGCGTCGGCGCTCGCCACCAACCACCTCACCGTCACCGTCCCGCCTCCAGCCCTGAGCCAGCTCGAGGCCATCGCCGCGAACGGGTGGCTGGGCTTCACGAGCTCAGAGGTGCTCCGCGCGGTGATCCTGCGGCTCTACGAGGCTGAACGCGCCGGCGCCGACGGTCACGTCGCCGCTTGAGCGGCAGTGTCGTCTCGGGCCACGAGCCACATCGCACGGTCGCCGACCTGCCCCCGGACGCACGGGAGGTCGAAGCCGGCAGCGACCACCAAGCTGATGTACGTGCGTCTGAGGGTGTGGGGATGACGTGGGCGAGGGCCGGGGCTGGCGGCGATCCCCCGGCGCCCGCAGGCGCCGGGGGAGGCCTTTCCGTCACTTACCGCCCAGCGTGAACGCGTACAGCTTGTCGTTCCCGGTGAAGGGCAGGAACGAGCCCAGGTGGGTGTAGCCCGAGCCCCAGTAGACCGTGCCGTCCACGATCGAGGCTCCTCCGATCACGGAGGCGCCCGAGTTGTAGCTCCACAGGACCTGCCCCGTGGCAGCGTTGAGGGCGAACATGTTCGGCCCGTTGCCCGGGTTCATCGATTCGCCGTACATGACGCCGTTGGCCACGCTGACGGGTCCAAGCGCCGGGTTTCCGTCCGGCGTCGGCGTCTGCCAGTTGAACGCGCCCGTCATCGGGTTGAGCCCAGCCCATGATCCGCCTGAGATCAGGTCAGACGGATTGCCCTCGAGCCCGTACTGCGGGCCGCCGAAGTCCGAGATCGGGACGTACAGTTGCTGGCCGTCGGAGGCGCTGCCCCACTCGATCCCTCCCAAAGAGGTCCCGGCGCCGACCAGCGTATCCCAGACGATCTTCCCGTTGGCGGGATTGAACACCCAGTAGACGCCACTCTTCTGGCCGTCTCCGACGTACGTCTGGGGGTTGCCTCCGCCGTTGTTGATCGTGATCAGGTTCGGTGAGCTCCCGCCAAAGTCGAAGTCCGGACTGTTCGGCGACGGGCACCAGGTGGCGCCTGGGGCTTGGCCGTAGGCGCAGGCGACGGTCCAGGCGTCATAGCCCTGCACCTTGTGGCCCCATTCGACGGCGCCGCTCTTGAGGTTGAGCGCCATGACCGAGTCGAAGTAATCGTTCGACGCAGTGCAGTTGGAATCGTCGACCGGCGGGCTCTGGCTTTGGTCGTACTGCGCGCAGGCCTCGGCCGCGTCCGGCGTCGTGTAGTTGTTGCCGGTGCCGACGAACACCTGGTTGGTCGACGGGAGGATCGTCGGCGTGGCCCACACCGCGCCGCCCGTGTACCCACACCCATACGGCCCCGTGGGCTGCTTCGAGCCGGCGCACGGCGCGTTGCTGTCGCCGCCGGCCTTCGTATTGGAGGGAACCGTGTACGTCTTCCAGAGCAGCTTCCCCGTGGTCGCGTCGAGGGCGACGACCGCGCCTCGGAACGTGCAGCACTGATAGCCCGGGAGCACCGCGGCATCCGCCTCCTCGTTGGAGGCGACTCCCACCACGATCTCGTTCCCGTACGCAACAGGGCTCGACGTGATGATCGCGTCCTGGTTGGTGTCGACCGTCGTGCTCCAGAGCTTCGATCCGTCGGCCCGGTTGACGGCGAACACCTGCGCTCCGGCCGACTGGGGGCCGGGGGCATTATCGCCAAGGATCAGCTCATTGCCGAGGACGAGCGGCGAGTTGCGCGACACCTCGCCCGGCGTGCCGTCGTAGTTCGAGATCGGCTCCTGCCAGTTGGCCACGCCCGTCGTGGCGTTGACTGAGTAGAGGTTGCCGTCCCAGGCCGGGAAGTAGACGGCGTTATCCGACACCGTCGGCGTGGCGGAGATACCGTCGCTGCTCTGGCTGCCGCTCAGCGTGAACACCCACTTCGGGGCGAGCTGGCTCACGTTCGAGGCGTTAATCGTCGTCTCGTTGGGCTGGTACCGGTTGCCGTCGGTGCTTTGGCTGTTCGACGGCCAGCTCGCCGTGGTTGCGGCCGTGGCCGCCGAGGCGGCGAAGACACAGACGAGCGCGACGGCACCGGGCAGAACCGCGGCGAGGCGCCATCGGATGGATCGGCCGGGTGACCGTCCACCGATGGCTGGGCAAACGCTGCGCACTTTGATCTCCTTCGGGCTGGGGGGTGGGGGCTGAGGGGCGGCGCATGGGCCGGAGATACCGCCGGCCAGACCGAAACCAGGCACGCGCCCCGCGCCCCGGTCGGTGCCCGAAGCCCCCGCCCCGTGTCTCGAGGTCTCGGGAGCGTGGGAGTTCTGGCACCCTAATTCCGGCACGGTGCCGGTGACCAGTCGGCGGGTGCCGGATCTTTCGCCTACGGCAGATGCCCCAGCCAGGGTGTCCACCAGCCACCCACCGCCCTACTTCATTTGCCGTACGGCCCGTTGGTGATAGGCTGCTCGACCTCGCTGGGGGGCAGCGAGTGCCAGAGGAGCTGGTCGATTTCGCTGCCGGGGCAAGTGAGTACCAAAGGGAGCCTCAGTGCTGGCTGTCAACCGATTGCTGCTCGTGGGGGATCGCGATCCCGGTGCTCGCGCGGAGATCGCCGCGTTGATCGGCGATCTAGGTCTGACGGCCCGAGGAGCGGCGAGCGGGTCAGAGGTGCTCGCAGCGGTCGCGGACGCACTTCCGGCTCTGGTCCTGCTTTCGGTCGACCTTCCGGCGCCCTGCGCGTATGAGGTGCTGTACCGGTTGCGTGACCGTTTCGGACGCTCGCTACCGATCGCCGCTGTGGCGGCCACAAAAGGCGGCGTGGACCGTGACGAGGCGGCGGCTCTCCTCCTCGGTGCGGATGACTACTTCGTCAAGCCGCTGGAGCCGGACCGGTTCATCGTCCGCGTGCGCCGGATGCTGATCACATCCACCAACGCGCCATCCCGAGCCGGATTGGAGCCAGAGCTCCAGCGCGGCCTGACCAGGCGTGAGCGAGAGGTGTTCTCACTGCTCGCCGAGGGGCATCGAACCGCCGACATCGCGGACCTGCTCTGCATCACGCGCAAGACGGCGGCCACCCACATCGAGCGAATCCTGGCCAAGCTCGGCGTGCATACCCAGGCGCAGGCGGTGGCCGTCGCCCTGCGCAGCCGGCCGCTGGAAGGGTCGATTGTCGCGGGCGGTGCTCCTAGTCGTTGAGCCGGCGACTCGCCGGTTGCCGTGTTCGACACACCCGGCTGCACGCCCAGGCTGTTGAGCTTGGGTTCAGTTGACGCTCCTCATCGATACAGCGGCGCGGAGGAGACCCCCGGGTCTGCCCGTCGGGGTCTCCTCACGGCGTCACCGGCCCGTGCCAGGCGGCTTGGCTCCATGGCGTTACGGCATTGCAGAAAGCGCGGAGACGAATGCCGGCGCGTTCGGCGTTCCCCACCCGGTTGTGGCGTCGTAGCCCGACGTGGTCGGATAGCCGGGCACCGACGACTCCCACAACTGGTTGTCTTGCAGGTCACCGGCCGACTTGTCGACCGGGCCACTCACCCCGATCTCGCTGCCGGCGAACGTCTTCGGCGCGGTTCCTTCGTGCACGGGCGTGATATCCCTGTAGTCGCTGGCTCCCACGCCGTCCTGGTAGAGGATTGGGTCGAGGAATCCGATCGGCTGCTTGCCGGAGGCCGTGCGGGCCGAGTTGACCAGCGCGACGAGCGCGGCTGTCTGAGGCGTTGCGGCCGAGGTCCCTCCGAAGAAGGTCCAGCAGCCCGTCGTGTTGCCACAGTTGTACTGCGGATAGGCGGTGATGTAGACGTCGACACCGCCGTTGACCGCGGCGTTCCAGGACGTGTCGGGGACCAGCCGGTGGTCGCCGTAGCCGGAGTCGACTCCTTGCTGCCACGGCGGCCGCGGATAGATCACGCTCGCGCCCCCGCCAGTCCCGATCGGGGCCCACGACTCGTTCCAGACGGCCTCGGTGTCGCCTCCGGGCGTCCAGTTCCAGTAGCCGGATGTCGACGGATCGTTGCTCGTCGGGTCCCACGTCCAGTTGTACTGGAGCTGTGTGCCGCCGACGGCGACGACGTAAGGCGAGGTCGAGGGATAGCCGACAGCGGTGTAGTTCGAGAGGTTGCGGTTCTTGTCTTGCTGGGTGAAGCTCTGAGAGCCGTAGTCACCGGTGGCGGCGAAGAAGTTGTCGTCCTTCGCCAGGCCCTGCTTGAACACCTGGTCGAACTTTGCCGTCTGGGTCTGACCCGCTCCGCCGAACGTCTGCTCGGTCGCCGACAGCGACATCGAAAACACGGTCCCAGGCGGTGTGGCGGCGATCTCACCCGAGATGGCCTTGAACAGGTTCGGCAGCCCCTGCACGCCCTCGGTCTCCGCCGGCGGGACCGCGAGCAGGATGATGTGCGCCTCGGGCGCGATCGAGTATGCCCACTCGATGTCGAGCGTCGCCTCGCCTGACCACCCGGCGGCCGCGCACGGCCCCGACTTCCCCTTGGAGCTCGTGCACGTGTTTTGGTACTGCGGGTTCCCCTGCGGGAAGAGCTGCTCGAAGCTGGGGTTCGGCAGGGATGAGAAGAACGTGTCGTGGAAGTGCTGCAGATCGGCGGCCGCCGTCGGGCTTCCATAGGAGTCGACGAGCACGATCGTCTGCCCCTGGCCGTAGTTTTGGGCCAACTGGTCGACGCCGTATGCGGCGCGGATGTCCTGAGGCGTGTAGCAGTGGTAGTCCTGCGAGCCAGAGCCGTCCGGAAGCGTGCACGCGGCTCCAGGGCCGGCGTGTGCCTCGAGCGCGCTCTGCGGAGCCGCGACCGCCATCGCGGATGCCATCGCCGTCCCGCTCTTCTTGTTGCCGCGGAGGTGCGCCGCGGCGACGATGCACTGGCTGTACGGAGTCCCCTTCTGGCCGGCGACGTGCTTTTTGCTCAGGCTCTTGCACGCCTGGGTGGGTGTCGTCGACTTGTGGGTCGCGAGCTTGGCCATCGCGGTGACGCATTGCGAGAACGGGGTGCCCTTCTGACCGGCGATGTGCTTCTTGCTCTCGGCCTGGCAGTCCTTGCCGTACGCCTTGGCCTTCGCCGGCATGCTCGCGTTGGGT
Source organism: Solirubrobacteraceae bacterium (assembly GCA_035551695.1). Lineage (GTDB taxonomy): Bacteria > Actinomycetota > Thermoleophilia > Solirubrobacterales > Solirubrobacteraceae > Palsa-465. The sequence goes on along the minus strand of DASZMU010000011.1, from coordinate 32,451 downwards.
CCCGGCGTTGCCGAATGCAACTGTCCGGGCGTGACCGGCTTGCCACCCGCGCCCGCCGCGAGAGCCAGCGCCGGCGCCACGCCCAGCACGAACATGGCACCGACCAGGCCGAGCCTGTATCGAATCTTCATCTGCGCCTCCTCCTTTGGGCGAAATTCGCTGCCCAGGCAATCCCACCTGACTATTTGGCCGGGCGGCGCCTGGGCCTCTCCTGATACCTCTTACGCCCCAGCTCGGCGAAAGTCAGGCCCAACTTCTCGGGGCGGGGGTCAGACCGCCGGCCGCCTGCTCAGACTTGAACGCCGGGGCGGCTGCAGGTCGAACCCCAGCCCGCCGGCGCCGACGGTCACGTCGCCGCTTGAGCGGCAGTGTCGTCACGGGCCACGAGCCACATCGCGCTCACCGGCCAGCTCAGCTCATAGGTCTCCCCCACCGCCACCGGGGCCCGGGCCTCGTGCACGCTGATCGCGATCTGAGCGCCGGCCTGGGACTCTGCCAGGCAGGAGATCTGGTGGCCCAGATACGCCAGGTCGACGATCCGGGCGCTCACCGCGACGTGCCCGGCCGGCACCGGGCCCGTCGTGATGGCCTCGGGGCGGACGATCGCCGAGGCGCGCTGGCCCGGACGCAGCCCGGGGACGCCGGCGACGCGCATCTGGCCCAGACCCTCGAGTTCCACCCGGTAGGCGCCGTCGGTCTCGGCGTCGACGATCGTCGCCGGGATCCGGTTGGAGGCACCGACGAACTCGGCCACGAACTCGGTGGCGGGGCGCTCGTAGACATCCCGCGGGCTGCCCACCTGCTCCATCCGGCCATCGCGCATGATCGCCACCCGGTCAGACATGAAGAATGCCTCCTCCTGGTCATGCGTCACATACACGAACGTGATGCCGACCTCCCGCTGGATGCGCTTGAGCTGGAGCTGGAGCTGCTTGCGCAGCTTGAGGTCCAGCGCGCCGAGCGGCTCGTCGAGCAGCAGGACCTCCGGCCCGAGGATGAGTGACCGCGCGAGCGCGACGCGCTGCTGCTGGCCGCCACTCAGCTGTGACGGGCGGTTGCGCTCCCGGCCGCTCAGATCCACCAGCTCCAGCATCTCTTTCACCCGCGTGGTGATCTCGCCGCTGGGCGTCCTCCGCTCCCGCAGACCGAACGCTACGTTCTCGAACACGTCAAGATGTGGGAACAGCGCGTACTGCTGAAACACCGTGTTGACAGGCCGGCGATGGGGCCGCAGCGCCGTCACATCGCGGCCGTGGACCTCGACCCGGCCGGCTGTCGGCTCCACCAGCCCGGCGATCATCCGCAGTGTCGTCGTCTTGCCGCAGCCGCTTGGACCGATCATGGAGAAGAACTCACCGTCACCGATCTCCACGTCGATCTCGTCGACCGCCAACACCTCGCCGTAGCGGCGTCCCAGCCCCAGCAGCCTCACCGCCGGAACGCTCGGCGGCGTCTCCGACGCGGCCGGCTCGGCGGTGACCGCCGACGTGGTCGGCTCGCTCATTCCGCGGCTCTCCGGCCCAGCGCCAACAGCTGCCCGGCGCCGGTCGGACGGAGAACGGTGATGAGCCCCGCGGTCCCGAAGGACACCAGCGTGATCAGCATCAGGGCGCTGCCGATGGCGTTGACCTCAGGCGTGACGTGAAGATGGATCATTCCCAGCAGGAGCACAGAGATCGGCTCGGCGCTGTTGCCGCCGAGGAACTGCGACACGATCACGTCGTCAAACGAGAAGCTGATCGTCAGCAGCGCCGCCACCAGCACCGCCGGGAGCAGCAACGGGAGGGTCACCCTGCGAAAAACACGCCAGCGGTTGGCGCCGAGATCGGCGGCGGCCTCCTCCAGTGTGGTGCTGAGCGCGGCCAGGCGCGCCTGGATGATCACCGTGGCGTAAGCCGAGTTGAACACCACGTGGCCGAGCACGATGGCGCCGATGCCAAAGGCAATGTGCAGCTTGCTGAACAGGACCAGCAGGCCGAGGGCGAACACCACCTCCGGGAGCACGATCCGGGAGTAGGTGAAGGCGTCGAAGATGCGTCGCGCCCGGGGTGACGCCGAGCGCGCCCACATGCCGGCGCACACCGCGATGACCAGCGAGATCACCGTCGACAGAGCCGCCACCTCCAGGCTCGTCAGCATGTCATGGCGCACCTGTGGGTCGTGGAGGGCCTGGGAGTACCACTGCGTGGTGAAGCCCTTCCAGCTGATGAGCAGCGGATCCTTGTTGACCGAGAACACCAACACGATGGCGATCGGCGCGTACAGGCACACCATCACCATCGACGTGAAGAGGCTGGCCAGACGCGGCCGACGCGGGCGGCGTTTCATGCCACCGCCGCTTCGGCCTTATAGCTGCGCGAACGGAGGAACATCAGCACGAGCATCAGGACCACGGTCAAAGCCACCGCCAGGGCCGCACCGAACGGATAATTGCCGAGCGTGAGGAACTGATCGGAGACCACGTTACCGAACATCAGGGTCTTGCCCCCGCCGAGGATCTGCGGGATCACGTACTCGCCCGTGGCCGGGATCGCGACGAGGATGCAGCCGGCAATGATGCCGGGGACCGCCATGGGCAGCGTCACCCGCCAGAGCGTCCGGTGCGGACGGGCGCCGAGATCGCTGGCCGCCTCCAGCAGCGCGGGATCGATCCGCTCCAGCGCGACGTAGAGCGGCAGGATCATCAGCGGCAGATAGGTGTACACGATGCCGATGCCCACGCCGACCGGGGTGAACAGCAGATGGATGTACCCGTGCACCAGGCCGAGCGTGTGCAGCAGTTGATACAGCGGCCCGTTGTCGGCGATCACGTTGTAGATGCCATAGGTGCGCACGACGAAGCTGGTCCAGAACGGGATCATCACCATCAGCAACAGCAGCGCCTGACGGCGGCCCCGGGCCCGCGCGATCGTGAACGCGACCGGGAAGCCGATCAGCAGGCAGCTCAGCGTCGCTGCTGCGGACAGCACGAACGAGCGCAGGATCGGGTCCAGGTACAGCTTCTGGAAGATGCCCGTGTAGTTGGACGTCGTCCAGCCGAAGTCGACCTGATACGTCAGCAGGTTGGTCGTGCCAAACGAGTACACCAGCAGCAGCCCCAGCGGGGCGAGGAAGAACAGCACTGTCCATCCGACGCTCGGCACCGCCAGGAGATGGTGAAGCACAGGCTCCCACACACGCCGCCGCCGGACGGCGTCTGGGGGTGAGGTACGGCTGGTACCGACGCGGACGGCCACGGCTCCGCTACTCAGGCGGCCAGGAACTCTTCCCAGAGCTTCCCGCGGTATGCCGTCTGCTGCGGCCCCAGATACTGCTCGAATTCCACTTTGGCCAGCGCCGCGTGGGAATACTTCAGGCTCGGGTTGGCGGAGATGGATTTCATGATGTACGGAACGGCGCTGGGCTCGACGTAGGCCGAACCGGTGGTGTTGATGAACGACGCGTAGTTCTTGGGCTCGAGGTGGAAGTTCATCAGGTCCCACACGGCACCCAGGTGCTTGGACCCCTTCAGCGCGATCCAGCCCTCGAGGTACGCGGACATGCCCTCGGTGGGGGGCACCCAGACGATGTGCTTGTTCTTGGCCTGGGCGGCGGCGATGTCGTAGTCGTAGTCGATGGCGAGCAGCGCCGTGCCTTCGATCAGCGCCTTGGAGTAGTCGGTCTCCAGGATCGCCTGCAGATGCGGCTTGAGCGCCAGGAGCGTCCTCTGCATGGCCTGGAGCTGGCTCTGGGCCTTGGTGTTGATGGAGTACCCCAGCGCCTTCAGGAACGAGCCCTGGATGTCGGAGTCGTACTTGATCATCGTGATCTTGCCCGAGTACTTGCTCGCCAGCGAGATGAGGTCGTGCCAGGACTTCGGCCGCTCGGGAATCAGATCGCTGCGGTACGCGTACCCGGTCTTGCCGAAGTCGGTGGGGATCCCGAACGGGAAGGCGCTGCGGAACTCCGGGGCCACCAACGAGAGGTTGGGGACAGCGGCGGTGTCGAACGGCTCCAGGATCCCGGCCAGCTTCATCTGCAAGGACACGGGCACTCCGGCCAGCGTGAGGTCAAACGCGCCTGGGTTGGTGGAGATCTGGGCGATCTGGGCCGCTGCCCCGGTGGTACCGCTGACGGCCGTCTTGACGGTGAGGCCCGGGTGCAGCTTGCTGAAGTCCGCAAACTCCTGCGGCCCGTACCACTGCGGATAGCTCAGCAGCGTCATCGTGCCGGTCATGCTGCCGGCGGCAGCGCTCGAGCTGGAGCTGTTGCCAGACGGCGACGACGAGCCGGATGACGAAGAGGTGGCCGCTGAGCTGCCGCAGGCCGCCAGGAACGCCGAGAGCGAGCCGGCGGCCGCCAGGGCTCCGGCCCCGCGGGTCAGCGCAGCACGGCGGGTGAAACGGGTCGCTTCGATGCCTTCAAGACCGGTCATTGAACGCTCCAGTTGCCATATAGCCAACGCGTGAAGCCTTTCTACCATCGCGCCAGCTGCGGTGCAATCTCCACATGTATAAGTTCGGGTGGTGAGTGGTCACGTATCCACGTACTCGACGACGGTCGCCGAGTCCGCCTCGAGCGCGGCGAGCAGGGCTGGTTCGAGCTCGGCCAGGCCGTGGCAGCGTGCGGCCTCAACGCCAAAGCCGCGGGCGATCGCCGGGAGATCGTGCGTGGAGCCGTCGGTGCCGAGATGGGGGATCCCGGCGTGGTCCATGGCGTCGCGGATCTCGCCGTACCCCTCGTTGTTGTAGACCAGCGCGATCACCGGCAAACCAAGATCACGGGCGGTCGCCAGCTCCGGCAGGGTGAACATGAAGCCGCCGTCCCCGGCCAGCGCGAGGACGGGACGGTCCGGAGCCGCCAGCTTCGCCCCGATCGCCATCGGCAGCGCCGCACCGAGACAGCCGTAGCCGATCGGCATCAGCCACGACCGGGGGCGAGACATGGGGAGCAGGTGGTTGGCCGCGTAGACGGGCTGCGTCGAGTCGCCGGCGACGATTCGATCCTCCGGGAGGACCCGGTCGAGCAGCGCCAGCAGCGCGGCGAAGCGGGCGATCTCCGGCGGCGGGGCGAGCTGCGCCCGGGCCTCGGCCACGCGGGCCGCCGCACGGTCCCCCCCGCGCGCCCGCGATTCGCCCAGCGCGCGCGCCAGCGCGTCCAGCGTGGCAGCCGAATCGCCCCATAAGGCGACGTCGGGCGCCCACCGGCGGTGCAGCTGTTCGGCGTCGATGTCGATCCGGACCAGGCCGCTGAGCTCGAGCGGGCGGTCAAGGCCCCACAGGTCGAGGTCGGAGAGCTCAGCGCCGACGAGCAGCGTGGCATCGGCTTCCCGGAGCAGGTCCGACACCGGAGTGAAGCTCAGCGCCGAGCCCAGGCAGAGCGGCTCGTCATCAGGCACGGTGCCGCGCGCGTTGATCGTCAACCCGATCGGAGCGCCGAGGTGCCGGGCCACCGTCAGTGCCTCTGACCCCGCATCCTTGGCTCCGCCACCGAGCAGCACCAGCGGGCGCCGGGCTTCGGACAGGAGCGCGGCGGCGCGAGAAACGTCCTCCGCGGAGGGATGGGGCCGCGGCGGTGGTGCGGGAATCGGCGCCGCGTCGACGGCGGGCATGGCCAGCACATCGACGGGCAGCCCGATGTGGACCGGGCGTGGGCGCCGTGAGGCGAACACCTCCGCGGCGCGCCCCAGCACGAGAGGCAGCTCAGCCGGGTCCCGCACGGTGTGGCTGAACGCCGTCACGGCGGACAGCAGCGCCTGCTGGTCAGGCAGGTCATGGATCTCCCCCAGACCGCGGTCACGCTCGGCCACCGCTCCGGAGAGCACGAGCAGGGGAACCGAGTCGTGATAGGCCTGGGCGACCGGCGTAATGGCGTTGGTCAGCCCGGGTCCGCCGATCAGCGTGCACACGCCCGGCTCGCCGGTCACGCGAGCCCAGCCATCGGCCATGAACCCGGCACCCTGCTCGTGGCGCGGCGCGATGTGGCGCAGGGGGGAACGGGCCAGGCCGCGGTAGAGCTCGAGCGTATGGACCCCGGGAATCCCGAACACGGTGCTGACCCCAAAGCGCTCCAGGGAGCTGATCACGGCCTCGCCGCACGATGGCATCAGAGCACCACTTGTTGTCGTATTGCCAAGGGTGTGATCATACGTTCTATGTCCAGAGGTTCCTCACCCCAGGCGCGCTGGCCCCCCGATCTGGAGGCCTACGTCCCCGTTCCGGCGCTGGATGACGACATCCTCCGCCTGGCGTTCAACGAGAGCCCGGACGGCCCCTTCCCGGCCGCCCTGGCGGCGATCGCCGCTCACGCCCGCGGCGCGAGCCGCTATCCCGAGCGCGACGGAGAGCTCCTCCGTCGGCTGGCCGAGCGCCACCGGCTGCCTCCCGTCCAGGTGGCACTCGGCAACGGCGCCGACGCGCTGATCGGCTACATCTCGGCGGCGTACCTGCGTCCCGGCGACGAGGTGGCGTCGGCCTGGCCGTCGTTTCCCACCTACGTCACCGACGCGCGCAAGCAGGGCGCCACCGTCACGCTGGCGCCGCTCGTCGACGGTGCGGTCGACCTCGCCGCCGTCGCCGAGCGGATCGGACCCCGTACGAAGCTCGTGTGGATCTGCAGTCCCAACAATCCGACCGGTGGCGCGGTGAGCCGCGCCGACTTTCGGGCCTTCATCGACGCCGTGCCCGAACGTGTCCTGGTGGTCGTCGATGAGGCCTATTACGACTTTCTCGACGGCCCGGCCGAGCTCGACGCGATCGGCGAGTACGTCGGCGACCGCCCCAACGTGGCCGCGCTACGCACGTTCTCCAAGCTGTACGGCCTGGCCGGGCTGCGCATCGGCTACCTCGCCGGCCCTGAGCCGGTGATCACCGCCGTGGGCCAGGCCCGCCACTACTACGACATCGCTGGCCTGGCCGCGGTGGCGGCACTGGCGAGCCTCGAGTGCGCCGCCGAGGTGACGCGCCGCCGCCGCCTCAACATCGCGCGGCGTGATCGCCTGGCCCGGGGCCTGGCGGAGCTCGGCCTGCGCGCCCTGCCCTCGCAGGGCAACTTCGTCTGCGTCGACGTCGCCGACGCCGATGCGGTGGCCACCGCGCTGCTGCGGCACGGGATCGCGACCCGCTCGCTGGCGGCGCTGGGCACGCCGGAGCTGCTGCGGATCACCGTCGGCGACGAGCCGCAGGCCGAGCGCCTGCTGGCGCGCCTCGGGGTCGCGCGGGGCGGCCTGCCTCAGGCGTGAGACTCGACGGGGTCCACGTCGCCAAGCGCGCGCGACAACTCGGCCGAGACGTCGAGCAGCTCCTTGGCGGCGGTCTCCACCTGATCCAGGAACCGGTAGCGGGGAGCCGAGACGTTCAGCGAGGCGATGACCGCCCGGCGGGCGTCGCGGACCGGAACGGCCACGCCGATCAGATCCGGCTCAAACTCCTCGTCGACGATCACGTAGCCCCGGGCGGCCGCCTCGCGGACCGCGGCGGCGAGCTGCTTGGGTGAGGTCACCGTCTTCGGGCCCAGCGCCACGAACTTGACCGCGGCGAACGCGGACACGATCTCGGCCTCAGACCAGTCCAGCAACAGCGCCCGCCCGGCCGACGTGCAGTACACGGGCGTGACCCGTCCCGCCCAGCCGGTGGTTTCCACGCTGCGCCCCGGCGACTCCGAGAGCACCGTCAGGGACTCTGTGCCCTGCAGCACCGAGAGATGCACACGCTCGCCGACCGACTGCGCGATCCGGCGCATCAATGGGGCGGCGGTATCCAGCAGCCGCCGTTCGCCGGCGAGCTGTGCCAGGGCGTACAGCCGCCAGCCCAGGCGGTACGTGGAATCCTCGCCACGCTCCACCAGTCCGTATTCGCTCAGTGCCTTGAGCGCCCGGGACACCTGGCTCTTCTCCCGCCCCAGCAGATCGGCGATCTGGGTCACGCCCAGGCCGCTCGCGGCCAGGGACTCCTCGCTGGCCAATGAGAGGAGAACCTCCACCCCGCGCCGGATGCTGGTCTCGCGCTCGCCTGCCGCCTTGGCCGGCCGCGCCCCGGCCGCTCCGCGGCCGTCGCTGGCGGCCTTGCTGGTGGCTCGACGATTCGGTTGGGGCGACATCACGCAGAGAGGCTAGTCTGCCGCCGTCCGGACCAGGCCGGGCGGCGTCTCCCCGCGGATCAGGGCCGCGCGCAGCGAGTCGACGGCCTCAGCCCGGTAGGCGACGTCAGCCTGCGGCGACGACCAGCCGACGTGTGGGGTGACGAACAGCCGGGGCGTCTGGAGCCGCGGATCGTCGGCCGCCGGCGGCTCCTGCGGCCAGACGTCCCAGACGGCGGCGCCGAGAGCGCCCTCCTCGAGCGCGACGAGCATGGCGTCGAGGTCGACAAGCGAGGCGCGGGAGAGGTTGAGGAGCACCGCCCCGGGCTTCATCGTGGCGATCTCCGCGGCGCCGAGCAGCGGGGGCGCACCCGGGCGGCCGGGGACGTGCAGGGACACAGCGTCACAGCCGGCCAGCAGCTCGTCGAGCTCCACACGCGGGATGTCGGCGGCGGCGCCCGGATCCGGATCGCAGCCCACCACGTCGATTCCCACGGCCTGGGCCTTCCGCGCCAGCTGCGATCCGATCCGTCCCAACCCCACCACACCCAGGCGCTGGGCGTCGAACCGGCGCAGCATCGTCGACGGCTCCCACTGTCCTGACCGGACCGCCTGGCCGAGCTCCCACAGCCCCCGCCACGCCGCCAGGAGCCCCGCCAGTGCGTGGTCGGCGACCTCGGTGGTGCAGTAGGTCGGCGTGTGACACACGGTCAGGCCGAGGTCACGCAGAGCCGCCGTGTCCAGGTGGTCGGTCCCGGTCGAGCAGCTGAGGACGACCCGCAGCCGGGGAAACAGTGCCACCTCGGCCGCTCCCACGGGCTCGATCCCGGTCACCAGACCGACGACCCGGTCACGCTCCTCGGCCGAGACCTGCTCCCGGCACTCCAGCTCCCCGGCGAGCGCCTCGGCGAACGGGCCGACCGCAAACCCGCGATCGATGAACAGGACGATGGGGAGCGAGGTCGCCAATGGGAGTCGATGAGCTCAGGCGTCCCCGGCCGAGCGTCCCGCCTCGTCACCGATGATGCCCAGCACGCACGCGTTGACCACGTCAGGGCGGTGGCCGAACGCCGAGCCGTGGCCCAGTCCCTGGAGGAGATGGAAGTGCCCGTGACGGGCCCGCTCGGCCACCTCGCGCACGCGCTGGGGCGGCGTCTGCACATCTTCAGAGAACGCCACGGCGTGGATGGGCACCGTGATCTCCCCCAGCAGCGGACCCGAGTCGTAGTCCAGGCACGCCTGCCATTGCGCGGCAAGCATGGCTCCGTCCCGGTCGGCGAAATCGGCGGCGACAAACGGCTTGATGCGCTCCCAGGTGGCATCGTCGCCGAGGGCGTCGGCGGGGTAGTACTGCATCGCGTAGTGGGCGGTGGCGAACTCGGCGGGCAGCGTGCCCCCGGCGCGGCGGAAGGCGATCTCGGCCTCCTCCCATTCCCGGATGAAGCCGGTCTTGCGCACGCACGTGCCCATGACGACCGCGCTGCGCACGAGCTCCGGGCGGTCGTGGGCGATCTGCACGGCGATCAGCGATCCCATCGACAGGCCGACCAAGAACACTGGCGGCTCGCACACGGCCTCGATCAGCTCCGCCAGATCGGCGGCGTGCACGTCGATGGTCCACGGCGGCGAGTCGTCGGACGTCGTCGCGCCGACGCCGCGCGCGTCATAGGTGGTGCTGCGGTAATACGGGTCAAACGCCGGCGTCTGGTACCGGCGCCAGTTGGAGCCCGGGTTGTCCCCGGCGGCCAGCCACACGACATCAGGCCCCGTCCCAGTCTGCTCGTAGGCAAGCGTCGCCCCGTCCAGAGTCAGCTCAGGCATGCGTCACCACCGGCCCAGCGTCGCACATCAAGCCCACCAGTTGGTCAGCGGTCAGACGGCTGAGGCCGACGGTCTCCGGCGGAGCGGCGGCCGCTGCCTGCGGGCCCATCAGCGCCTTGACCTTGGCCGCCACGAGCCCGCCCAGGCCGGGGTCGCCGGGCTCGCCGGCCGCCTCCACCGGCCCGGCGCTCAGCGACCGGCCATCCCCCAGGCTGATCTCCACGGCGGTCAGCCGGCGCTGTGGAAACGCGGCCGTGAGCTCCGGATCGACGACGACGTCGGTGCGGGCGAAGACGGCCGCCACGCCGGGATCGGTGAACGGTCCGAGCACCTCGTCGACGCCGAACTCCCCGCGCACCAACACGCACGCCACCGGCCAGATGAGGTTGTACTGGGCCTCCTCGGTGGTCACCGGAACCACCTTGGCCAGCCCGTCGGCCGCGGCGAAGGTGCGGATCCGGACGCGCTCGATGTCGGCGGCCCCGAGCGGCTTCCCGTCGCCGGCCGCCCGTGCGGCGGCGATGGCACCTTGCGACCAGCGACAGCACGGGTAGGCCTTGATGTACAGCTCCTGAAGCGCCCAGCGCTCACCGAGGTCGTCCAGGTCTGAGTCCAAGAACTCGGCGCGCACGCTGGTGAAGCCCCGTGCCGCCAGAAGCGCCGAGCTGACCCCGGTGACCGCCCCCCACCCGCAGGCGTCCTTGGTCATCTGCGGCTCGGCGCAGGAGCGCATGATCGGCGCGATCGGCGCGTGGTACTCGGCCAGCCCCAGCGCGGCGATCGTCTGGTCGGCGCTGAGGCCGAGCAGCCGCGCCGTCGCCGCCGCCGCGCCGAGACCGCCCCACGCGCCCGAGGCGTGGTAGGCGGGGTCGCGGCCGTGCAGGGCGATCCCGGCGCGAATCGCGACCTCATAGCCGACGATCACCGCGGACATGAATTCGGCCGGGGACGCATCGACGAGCTGGGCCACCGCCAGCGCCGCCGGAATGACCACCGCCCCGGGGTGGCCCTTGGTCAGCCGGTGACCATCGTCGAAGTCCAGGACGTTGGCGAGCACCGCGTTGGCGAACGCCGCGCCGGCGGCCCCCAGGCGGCTGCCGTCGAGCAGTGCCGTCGCCTCTGTCCCGGCGTGCACCGCCCGGGCGTACTCAAGCGCAATCCGCGATGCCGGAGCGGGACGGCCGGCGACGCACACCGCCGCGAGGTCGGCCACCAGTAGGGCGGCGCGCTTCTGGGTGGGCCCCGGGACGTCGCCGAGCGACAGACCGTCGATGAAATCGGCGAGCCGCCGGTCTGACCTGATCGCCGTCACGGTGCCGGTCGCCACATGGCCAACATGGGTTGGCAAAACTACCAGACCGCCGCTCTTGACTCGACCGGTCGGTTGCCGTAAAACCATCGACCGTTGGCAATACGAGATGCAACGCCCCCTTCGGCCGTGATCGCCTGCGCTCAGCTTGCTCCCGTGTTCGGCGACGTGGAGGGCAACCGGGCACGAGCGACCGAGGCGATCACCGCCGCCGCCTGCGACGGAGCGATGCTCGTCGTACTGCCTGAGCTGTGCGTGACCGGATACGCGTTCGCCGACGAATGCGAGGCCCGCGAGCTGGGCGAGCCGTCCGATGGTGAGACCCTGCGCGGCTGGCATGAGCTGGCGCTGGAGCACGGCATCGTGATCGTCGGCGGGTTCTGCGAGATCGACGCCGACGGCCGCGCGCGCAACAGCGCCGCCGTGGTCGACCGCCGCGGCGTCCGCTGCGTGTACCGCAAGTCCCACCTCTGGGACCGGGAGCAGCTCATCTTCGTCGCCGGCTCCGCGCTCCCGCCGGTGATCGACACCGACGCCGGCCGGGTCGGCGTGGCCGTCTGCTACGACGCCTTCTTCCCGGAGATGATGCGGTCGCTGGCGCAGCGGGGCGCCGACGTGATCGCCGTGCCGATGAACTCCCCGCTGACCGGTCCGCCGGCGACGCCGCTGGCGGTGGAGGTGCTGCTGGCGCTCGCCGCGGCGCACGTCAACCGGGTGTTCGTCGCCCAGGCCGACCGGGCCGGGACCGAGCGGGGGATCGAGTGGGCGCAGGCCAGCGTCATCTGTGATCCCTCGGGCACCGCGCTCGCCGGTCCGCGGGCGGGCCCGGGTCTGCTGCGCGCCGCCTGTGCGCTGGCCGAGGCCCGGGACAAGTCGCTGGGGCCGCGCAACGACGTGTTCGCGGATCGCCGTCCGCACCTGTACCTGACCGACCCGCCCGATGTGATGACAAAGGAGCCCGTGAAATGAGTACGCAGACCACTGCCAGGGGGTTGCTGGAGCGCCTCGACGAAGGGACGGTGATCTGCGCCGAGGGCTACCTGTTCGAGTTCGAGCGGCGTGGCTACCTCCAGGCCGGCGCGTACGTCCCGGAGATCGTGCTCGAAGACCCGGAGCTCGTCGCCGGATTGCACCGGGAGTTCGTCCACGCCGGGTCTGACGTGGTGGAGGCGTTCACCTATTACGCGCACCGCGAGAAGATGCGGATCGTCGGCAAGGAGCACCTCATCGAGCCGCTCAACCGCGATGCGCTGCGGATCGCCCGCGAGGTCGCCGACGACACCGGCAGCCTGGCCGCGGGCGACATCTGCAACACCAACGCCTTCTATCCCGACGCCGACACGCGCCGTCAGGTGCGGGAGATGTTCGATGAGCAGCTCGCCTGGATCGTCGACGCCGGCATGGACTTCGTCATCGCCGAGACGTTCTCGTGGGGCGAGGAGGCGCTGATCGCGTTGGAGGCGATCAAGGCGGCGGGTCTCCCTGCCGTGGTCACAATCGCCGTCCACCGCGCCCCGGAGACGCGCGAGGGGTGGGCCCCGGAGGAGGCGTGCGCGCGGCTGGCCGATGCCGGCGCCGACGTCGTCGGCCTCAACTGCATCCGCGGACCACGCACGATGCTGCCGATCGTCCAGCGCATCCGCGGCTCGGTCGACTGCCACGTCGCCGCCCTGCCGGTCCCGTATCGCACGACCGACGCGGAGCCAAGCTTTCAGTCGCTCACCGACCCCGGCTGCGATTGCCTGCCAGACGACCGCCCGTTCCCCACGGCGCTGGAGCCGCTGTCGTGCAATCGCTACGAGATCGCGCAGTTCGGCCGGGACGCCTATGACATGGGGGTCCGCTACCTCGGCGTCTGCTGCGGGGCGGCGCCCCATTTCATCCGCAGCCTCGCCGAGGCCCTTGGCCGGGAGACACCGGCCAGCCGCTACAGCCCGGACATGAGCCGTCACGCCTTCCTGGGCACGAACGCACAGCTGCACGCCCACAACCAGGAATACGCCAAGGAGCTGTGATGCCTGACACCCGCCAGAGCGCAACCCACGCCGAGCGGCTGGCGCAGATCGCAGCGCTCGCCGACGACATCCGCGCCCGCGCGCGGGAGCACGACGAGCGCGGCGATTTCCCGGCGGCGACGTTCGCCCAGCTCCGGTCGGCCGGGCTGCTGGCGCTCACCGTGCCGACCGAGTTCGGCGGCGCGGGGCTGTGGTCGGCCGGTCACTACCGTGAGTTCTACGAGCTGCTGGAGGCGCTGGCCCGGATCGACACGGTCACCGCCCAGCTGCTGCAGGTGCACTCGCACGCGCTGGGGATCCTCGCCGGCCTCAGCGACGACGGTCAGCGGCAGCGGTTCCTGCCGGAGATCATGGCGGGCGGCAAGCTGCTGGCCTCGGTCGGCAGCGAGGCCAAGCCGACGGGCAAGCTGGCCGACATCGCCCGCACCGAGCTGGAGGAGTCGCCGGGCGGCGGATTTCGCCTCACCTGCCAGAAGTACTTCGCCTCACTGGCGCCGGCGGCCGACGAGCTGGTCATCTGGACCGCCGTGCCCGGTGCCGGTCCCTACACGGAGCGCAGCATCATCGCGCTCGTTCCCGCCGACGCGCCGGAGGTGGAGCTGATCGACCAGTGGGACGTGATGGGCATGCGGGCCACCGTCAGCCAGAGCGTGCGCATCACTGACTACGCGGTCCCCGGCGAACGGCTCATCGGCGAGCCGGGCGCGTGGACGCGCCGGGATCCGCGCACGTTCACGCTGGCGTTTGCCGCCAATCACATCGGCGGGGCGGGCGCCGCGCTGGACTTCTGCGCCGAGTGGGTGCGGGAGCGGCCCGGCCTGGCCGCCTCGGAGATCACCCGGGCGACCCTCGGCGCCATGTCCAGCGACCTGTTCGCCGCCCGTTCGGCGCTGTTCGCCGCGGCGGACCTGTGGGACCTCGGCGACCACGACGCCGCCGAGCTGGCGTCGATCCGCGCGCTGCATCTCGGCAAGCGCGTCGCCCTGGAGCTCACCCAGACGGCGTTCGATGTGTGCGGCGCCCGCGCCGCCTTTCGCGATCTCGCGCTGGAGCGGCTGTACCGGGACGTGCGCACGTTCTCGCTGCACTACCGCGACGAGCAGTACATGGTCCAGCTGGGCCAAGCGATGCTCGACGGCAGCTTCCGCGCCAAGGGCTACGCCGGCGCGTCGACGTTCCCGGAGTCCCGGGCCTGACCGCGCCAGGCCGCGGCCAGATCGCAGATCACGAGCGCCATCAGGGCGGCCCGCTCTGCCAGGCTCGCCACCTCGATGCGCTCGCCGCGGGCGCAGGAGTCGTGGCAGATCGGTCCCAGGCCGTCCAGGCTGGGGATCCCCAGCGCCCCGGCGAAGCTGGCGTCGGCGCCCCCGCGGGAGCTCACGGGTACCAGCGGGATGGCGAGCTCGGCGGCGCGGGCCCGGGCGAGCTCCCACAGCGGCCGCGACACCGCCGGCGGCATCGCAGGACGGGTGATGCCACCGGTCAGCTCCAGGCTGACCTCCCCCGTCGGCGCTGCCGCCACCTCCCGGCGCACCTCCTCCAGCAGCGCCTCGGCGCGCTCATGATCCGGCGCCCGCAGATCGATCATCGCCTCGGCGAGATCCGGCACCACCTGACGGGCGACGCCGCCCCGGAACACCCCGACGCTGACCAGGGTCCCGGCGGCGGGACGGCTGAGGGCCTCCAGCGGGGCGATCAACGCCGCCAGGGCCGACACGGCGCTGGCGCCCGCCCCGTCGTGTCCGGCGCAGTGCGCGGTGCGGCCGCGGGCCCGGAGCGTGAGCGCCCCCACCGCCCCCCGGGAGACGACGACCCCACCGCCGGGCCACCCCGCCTCCAGGCCCAGGCAGGCGGCGGCCGCCCGCGCCCGGCTCTCGAT
This sequence comes from Solirubrobacteraceae bacterium, assembly GCA_035551695.1. GTDB lineage: Bacteria > Actinomycetota > Thermoleophilia > Solirubrobacterales > Solirubrobacteraceae > Palsa-465. The sequence goes on along the minus strand of DASZMU010000011.1, from coordinate 17,372 downwards.
CCACGGCCGGCTGCCGGGGCTGCCGAGCTCCTCGTCGGCGACGACCAGCAGCTCAATCGCCCCCACTCCGTCCAGGCCGGCGCCGCGCGCGGCCGCCACCGCATGGGCGGCCATGATCAGGCTGCCCTTCATGTCCCCCACGCCCGGTCCGCTGAGCATCCCGCCCTCGCGGACCGGAGGCCAGCCGGCGGCGGTGCCGGCCGGCCACACCGTGTCGGCGTGACCGAGGAGGAGCAGCCGCGGACCGTCGCCGAGGGAGAGCGTGGCGGTGAGCCCGCCGCCGGAACGGGGCTGTGTGCTCCAGCCGCCGGCGGTCAGCAGCTCCGCCAGGGCGGCACACGCCGCGGCCACCCCGGCGGGATCCTCGCTCCCGCTGTCGATCCGCGCCAGCCGGGCCGTCTCGGCGATCATCGACTCGGACTCGGCGGTCAGCCGCGTGAGCACAGCGGCCGCGTCTACCATCGCCGACTCCGATGACCTTCACGATTCTCGGACGCTGCCCGCGCAGCGGTCAGCTCGGCGGCGCGGTGACCACGTCGGACATCGCCGTCGGCGCTCGGGTCCTGCATGCCGAGGCGGGAATCGGCGCCGCGGTCACGCAGCACGCCACCGATCCGCGGCTCGGAGGGGCGATCCTGGCTCGGCTGCGCGCCGGCGAGGCGGTGGGCGCTGCGGTCGCCGCGGTGGCGGCGAGCACACCACACCGGCAGTGGCGCCAGCTTGGCGCCGTCGGCGCCGGCGGTGAGACGGCGGCGTTCACCGGTGACCGGGTGTGGCCGGTGCACGCCGAGCTGAGCGGCACAGACTGCCTGGCCGTGGGAAACATGCTGAGCGGCGCCGCGGTGGCGCCGGCAATGGTGAAGGCGTTCCTGGCCGCACCCGGCGCGCTCGCCGACCGGCTGCTCGCGGCGCTGACCGCCGGACAGGCCGCGGGCGGCGAGACCGGCGCGCTGCGCTCGGCGGCGCTGCTCGTGGTGGAGCATGAGAGCTTTGCCTTCATCGACCTCCGGGTCGACGATGACGCCGACCCTGTGCGCCGGCTGGGCGAGCTGTGGGCCGCCTACCGGCCGCTCGCCCGCCGGGTGGTGGAGCGCGCGCTCGATCCGAGCGCGGTTCACCGGTCGAGCTCCACCACCACGTAGCCCTGCTCGCACCGGGCCGGGTAGGTCTGGGCGTCGCCCGGCGGCTCGACCTGCACCCGGGCGCGGTAGCCGCGCACCCGCGTGCGCTCAGGATCGAACCACGAGCGCCCGGTCCTGATCTCGAACTCCCAGCCGTGCCAGGGACAGCGGATCACCTCACCGTTGGCCCCACGCTGGTACTCACCGGGCGCGCCGGATCGTAGGGACGCGAACGTCAGCCCCTGGCACAGCGGGCCGCCCTGATGCGGACAGCGGTTGCGCAGAGCGAAGTACTCGCCGGCCACGTTGAACACCCCAATCGAGCGACCCCCTATCTGCACGATCTTGCGCTCGCCCGGAGCGATCTCGTCGGCACGGGCCACGACGACGCTACGCACGCGGCGCTGGACCCCCGTGCTCCAGCCCGTAGAGCCGGCGCGCGTTGCCGCACATGATCGCGTCCCGCAGCTCGCCGGTCACCGAGCGCGGCAACGCCCGGTCCGGGGCGTCAAAGTCCCAGTGGGGATAGTCGGTCGCGAACAGAATGTGGCCGGACATGGCCATCTGCTCGAGCAGGGCCGCGAAGTCGGCGGCGCGCGGCGGCTCGTCGATCGGCTGGGTGGTCAACCACACGTGCTCGCGGATCAGCTCCGACGGCAGGCGGGTGAGCGCCGGCGCTTCGGCGCGCAGCAGCTTCCAGGCCCGGTCCAGGCGCCACATCAAAGGCGCCAGCCAGGCGATCCCCCCCTCGATGAGGACGACCCGCAGCCCCGGAAAGCGCTCGAACACCCCCTCGCAGACGAGGCTGGTCAGCTGGTCGGCGAACGCGGACGCCATCGCGACGGTGTCCTCGATGTAGAACGAGCCGTACCCCACGCCGGTGATCGGCCCCCGCCCCCAGCCGCCGTAGTGGATGCCGACCGGAAGGTCGTGCTCGACGGCGGCCTCATAGATGGTCCAGTACTTGCGCCGCCCCAACGGCTCGGCGGTGCGGATCAGCATGAGGATCTGGACGAAGCGAGGGTCGGTGGCCATCCGGTGGATCTCCCGGGCCGACAGTTCACCGTCCTCATAGGCGATGTTGATCGACGCTCGCAGCCGTGGCTCGGGTTCGAGCCACTCAGCGACCTGCCAGTCGTTGATCGCCGACGCCAGCGCCGCGCCGCGTTCCAGGTCAAGCTGCTCGCCGGCCCCCAGCATCGGGGTCAGCACCCCGTAGTCGATCCCGAAGCGGTCAAGCAGTTGCTCGCGCATGAACGGCAGGTCGGAGGCCGGCGGATCTCCCGACGGCGGCCAGGCGTCGGTCCGCGCCGCGCGGGGGGTCGCCCGCGGGTACTCGCCGCCGAGGTAGGAGCGATCCCCCAGGGTCTCGCGCCGGACCTCGACGCCGGTGTCCAGGCGCCCTCCGCCGGCCCGCCGCTCACGCCACTGCGCCGGCATGTACTCCAGCAGTGCTGCCTCCGAGCGGGGCGCGTTGTGGATGTCGCAGTCGATCACGCCGGCCATGGCTACAGGCGATAGTGGGCGCGGGCGTTGCCCGCGCGCAGGCCCTCCTCCAGCGACTCCGGCAGCCCGGATGGGATCGCCGCCAGCTCGTCGCTGCTGTGACGGTGCGGGTAGTCGGAGGCGAACATCAGGAGGTCTTCGGATGGCAACTGCTCAATCACGCGCAGCAGCTTGTCGGAACCAGGGGGACCATCGACCGGTTGCAGAGCCACCCGCACATGCTCGCCAACGTACTCCGAGGGCCGCCGGCGCGTCCACGGAATCTCCCGCCGGAGTCCGCGCCACCCCTTGTCAAACCGCCACAGGAACGCCGGCAACCAGGCGAACCCGGACTCGATCAGCGACACCCGCAGCTCCGGCAGGTGGTCGAACGCACCCTCGGCGATGAGGCTGGTCAACTGCGCCGAGAACGCCGAGGCCATGTCGACGTACTCCTCCAGCCACGACGTCGGCCACCCCGACGCCGTCGGCGGCACTCCGGAGGACCCGCCGAAGTGCAGCTCCACCACGAGCCCGTGGGCGCTCGCGGCCTCCAACACCGGCCACCAGATCCGGTTGCCGTATGGAATCGCCGAGCGCACCGGCAGATACACGGCGACGAACTGCGGGTGCGCGGCCACCCGCTCAATCTCCGCCACCGCCGCGCCGGGCTGCTGACTGGCGACGACGATGCCGGCGCGCAGCCGTGGCTCGGGCTCCAGCCAGCACTCGATCTGCCAGTCGTTGACGGCGGCGGCGAGCGCGCTCGCGGCGTCCGGGTTGCGCACGCTCTCCACCCCGTAGTCGCAGCTGAGGATCGCGTACTCCAGCCCCAGCGGATCCAGCAGCTGCGCCCGGACCGTCGCCAGGCCGCGCCCGGGCGCCTCGTCGCCCACGCCGTTCAGGTCGTGCCGCCGGCTCGTGGCCAGGTTGGGCGGGTGCGCCTGATCGGTCGGCCCGGCGAACTGCGACGTGGCGATCACCTCACGCCAGTGATCGGACAGGTAGGGCGTCAAGGTCTCGATCGACCCCACCACGTTGTGGACGTCGCAGTCGATCAGTGGCGAGGTCACGCCGGCGGCCGGGGCGCGGGAACGGGCGGATCGGAGCGGTCAAGCAGAGGCTCGGTCAGGTAGACGAGGTTGCCCTCGGGGTCGTGGAGGCCGCGGTAGCGGTACCACTCCGAGGCCACGATCTCGCCGGCCCAGGCGATGCCGCGATCATCCAGCTGCGTGATGGCGTCGTCCAGATCGTCGACCTCGAAGGCGAACGAGTCGAGCCCGGGCGGGTTGCGGGCGCCCGTGAATCGCGGCGGCGGATGCGGCGGGAGCGAGTCCGCGTCCTCCTCGATCAGGTAGATGACGACGTCCCCGGCAAGGAAGCCCACCCAGCCCTGGCCGGGCGTGTACGGGAGGCGCAGCGGCAGTCCGAGCACGTCGCCGTAGAACTGGCGCATCGGCTCCAGTGCGGTGCAGACGACGTCGATGTTGTCCAGGCGCCGGGCGATCACGAGTGCTCCCGGGGGACGGTGGCGGTGAAGGTGCGGGTGTGGATGCGCCTGTCGGCCTCGAAGGCGTCGATCGTCGTCGTCAGGCGGAAGTCGTCGCGATCGGCGGTCATCTCCGACTCGAGCCTGATCCGCGTGCGCCACTCGCCGCGCCGGAGCTCGATCCGGCGCTCGCACCGGACACGGGCCGAGAGCGGATCGCCCTCACGGATGGTCATCGTCACTGGGTCCCGGTCGTCGTACTCCAGGCCGCTGGGCAGCCGGTATGCGCCGGAGAAGCCCCGGGCCATCTCGTAGCGCACCGTGCCGGTGGCCGGATCGAGGCTCACGGTCTGGCTGGGGCTGCGGGGCCGCAGCCAGGTCACCGGAAGCGGCGGTGCCGTCTCCGGCGGCTCGAACTCAGTGAGGTCGCCGTCGCCGGGTTGGGGCACGCGGACCGGCAGCGACAGCCGGCTGGCGCCGCCGGTGGCGATCGTCAGGGTCACCGGCTCCGGTGAGGGCCAGAGCCACGGCCAATAGCTGGTGGATATCGCCAGGCGCAGCCGGTGGCCGGCCGGGACCGCGTACGCCACGCTCTTCATGGCCAACCGCACCCGCATCTCGGCTCCCGGCACGATCGGCGCGGGCGCGTCATGCCCATCGCGGTGGCAGAGGTTCAGCACTCCGCGGGTGATGAGGGTGGAGCTGCCGTCCGGGGCGACATCGGACAGGCGAGCCACGATGAATCCGGCCGGGCGATCGCCCGCCACCGTCGCGGTCAGCGTGGGTGCTCCGAACAGCTCGGTGCGCTCGCTCACCCGCTCGGAGTCAAGGCTCAGCGACAGGGCATCGTCGCGGCGCTGATCGACGGGCAGGTCGGCCGGGGCCCCGTACGCACACCACGCACCCGCGTCCAGGCCAACCGTCTGGCCGCTGGCGTGGGTCAGCGTGGCGTCCCCGGTGCTGTGTGAGCGCAGCCCCTCCGGGTCGAGGGCGAGCGTGAGCGTGTCGTGCTCGGCCGGCCAGCTCGACTCGGCGATCCACCGCCCTGGACGCTCGTCGTAGTCAGGCCGGGGCGGGACCGCCTCGGGCATCCACGCCCGCAACATCGGCTCGTCCATCACCCCGTTGGGTTCGTCCTTGAGCCAGTGATCCCACCAGCGCACGGCCTCCTGGAGAAAGCCGATCTGCGGGCCGGGCCGCCCGGACTGCGGCCACTGGTGGCCCCACGGGCCGATCAGCGCGCGGCGGGGGCACGACAGGTGCTCGAGCATGCGAAAGATGGCATCGACGTACGCGTCGGCCCAGCCGCCGACCATCAGCACCGGGCACTGCACGGAGGCGTAGTTCTCGCAGATGGAGCCGTGGCGCCAGTAGCCGTCCCGGGTCTGGTGTCTCACCCACAGCTCGGCCAGGTCGACGTTGCCCTCCAGGCGCTCGAGCCACAGCTCCCGCCAGCGATCGCCGACGATGGCCGGATCAGGGGGGCGAACGTTGAACGCCATCATCGCGCTCGCCCACGGCAGCAGGTAGTAGCCGAGCGGCACGCCGCCGAGGTAGTGCACGTCGTTGTCGTAGCGGTCGTCGGTGGAGCAGGCGGTGATGATCGCCCGCAGCGCCGGAGGGCGCAACGCCGCCACCTGGAGGCTGTTGAAGCCGCTCCACGAGATCCCCATCATCCCCACCGCGCCGCTGCACCACGGCTGGGCCGCCAGCCAGGCGATGACCTCCAGCGCGTCGCGGTGCTCCTGCTCTGAGTATTCGTCGACGAGCAGTCCGTCCGAATCGCCGCTGCCGCGGATGTCCACCCGCACGCCGGCGTATCCGCGCGCGGCGAAATACGGGTGGATCAGCGCGTCCTCCCGCGCGTGGACGTCGTCCTTGCGGTACGGCAGGTACTCGAGGATTGCCGGGACCGGGGTCTCGGTGGCCGTCACCGGGAGCCAGATCCGCGCACATAGCCGCGTCCCGTCGGCCAGCGGGATCCAGGCGGGGTCGATGACGCGGACCGACTCGGTGGGCGAGCTCACAGGCCCCCGGCGGCTGTGTTCCAGGAGGGTCCGGCACCGGCGGTCAAGCGGCCCCGGCCGTCGACGGCGACCGCACTGACGCGGCTGAACGGCAGCTCGCCCGGGGTGGCCTCCTGCACGACCAGATCGTGGCCGAACTCTCGCATCGCCGCGAGGGTCTGCGGATACACCCGGGCGTCGACGAACGTCCGGTGTCCCTGGGTGTGGACCCGTGGAACGTCGATCGCGGCCTGGACGCCGAGGCGGTGATCCACGACGCCGATCATGGTGCTCAGGACGCCGGTGAGGATCGGGTAGCCGCCGGAGCCGGCCGCGGCGAACGCCGGTCGTCCGTCCCGAGCGGCGACGATCGCCGGCACGGCGAAGAACGGCATCTTGCCCGGCGCGATGGAGTTGGAGCGGCCCGGGCGGGGGTCGTAGTTGATCATCGAGTTGTTGAGCACGATGCCGGTTCCGGGCACGGCCACCAGCGAGCCGAAGTCGGCGCCGATCGTGGTGATGAGCGCCGCCAGGTTGCCCTCCCGGTCGGCGGCCACGACCTGTGTGGTGCCGTGCGCTCCGCCGACCGACGGCAGGCGTGGCATGACACCGGGCTGGAGCCACGGTGCCGAGGCGCTGACCGGACGCGGAGCGGCACGGTCGCGGAGGATGGCCTGGGCGCGCTGGGCCGCGAACGCCGGGGAGCCCAGGTCGTCGACCGGATCATCGGTGAAGTCCGGGTCGCTCGCGTAACTGGCGCTGTCGGCGAACGCATGCGCCATCGCCTCGGCGAGGAGATGCAGGTGCTCGGCGCTCCCGCTCTCCAGGCCACCGAGGTCGAAGTGCTCGAGGATGCCCAGTGCCTCGTAGCCGACGGTGTCGGCGGCGGTGATGTACTGCAGGCCGCGATAGGTGAGCGGTGGCTCGGTCAGGACCTTGGGCGTGTAGGCGGCCAGGTCCGCGGCCGACACGATGCCGCCGTCCGCGGCGACGGCGGCGGCGATCGCCGTCGCGGCCGCCCCCCGGTAGAAGGCGTCCGGACCGGCGGAGGCGATGGCGCGGAGGGTGTCGGCCAGCTCCCGCTGGTCGAGCCGTTCACCCGGCGCCTCGGCGCTCCGCGCCCGCGGCAGCCGGCCCCGCGGGAGCAGGATCGCCGCCAGCGCCGGGCGGGACTGGATCTCGGCCAGGCGGCCCACGATCTCCTTCATCAGCACCCACGTGACCTCCAGCCCCTCCTCGGCCAGGTCGATCGCCGGCTCCAGCAGCCTGGCCCAGGGCAGCGTGCCGGCCCGCTGGTGAGCCGCCCACAGCCCGGCGAGCGCCCCGGGGACCGCCACCGCCAGTCCCCCCACGAAGTTGCGATCGTCGACCACCGCCGGCCAGTCGTGACCGTCGAGCGGGTCGTCGAGGACCGTGAACATGTCCTGCCGTGCGCGCGCGGGCGCGCGCGGGCCGTGATCCACGGTGAGAAAGCCGGCGTCGGCCGCGGTAAACACGCTCAGATGGCCATAGCCACCGATCCCGGCGTTGTTGGGCTCGGCGACGAACGCGGCAAACGCGGCGGCGACGGCAGCGTCAACGGCGCTGCCTCCCTCCTCCAGGACCGCAAGCCCGGCCCGCACCGAGTGCTCGTTCCCGGCCGAGACGACCCCCGTTGTCGAACTGACCTGAACCCTGGTACCGATCGCGGGGCTGAGGTGTTGCGACATCGCCATCTGGAGTTGGCAGACTACCGATCAGCAGGCGGGCGCGCGGGATGTTTGGGCACCTATTGCCAACTGCCGTTGGCGCATAGGCTCGGAGAAGCCGCGAGTCAGCGCGCAACGCGGACTGTGGGCAGCGGTACGATGGAGTGGTGGCGGAAGCCGAGCCACACGTCCTTGTTGTTGCCCACCGTACGGCCGCGACGCCGCGCCTGCTGGACGAGGTGCGCCGCAGGGCCAAGGCAGGTCGGTGCCGGATCACGCTGCTTGTCCCAAAGCCGTACTGGGATCCGGACACCGAGGAAGCCGAGCTGGTCGTCGAGCTGGCCGTGCCCCTGCTCGAGGAAGCGGCCGGCCAGCGCGTCGATGCGGTGATCGGCAACTCAGATCCGGTCGAGGCGGTGCGCGACCTGCTCGCGTCCGCAGTTATCGATGAGGTGATCGTCTCGACGCTCCCCCAGCACGTCTCGCGCTGGCTGCACCGTGACGTTCCGTCGCGCCTTCAGGCCCTCGGCTTGCCGGTGACGGTCGTCACCGCCGAGCAGTCTTCGCGGAGCCTCATCGCGCAACCAAACGTGAACGTCTGACGCGCGGGATCCGCGGTCCTCAGGCGGTGGATGTCGGTGCGACGCTCCCCTCGACCCGGGTATCCGGGGGGATGGCAGACGGGTACGGCTGCTCCGGACCTTCGGCGAGGAACACCCGCCCAATCCGATTCAGGGCATCGGACCGACGTGCACCGAGCCACAGCGCGATCACGATCCCAATCACGAGCCACCCGACCGTTATGTACGGGAGATAGTCATACGGGGCGGCCGGCACCGGATAGAAGGTTCCGACCAGCGGGATGCCGAACGTGAGGATGCCCACGATGGGCAACACGACGTGCCGGAATGGGTTGAAGTCAGCCTTGAACTGGCGCCGGAAGCCGACGATCACCCCGACGCTGACGCTGATGAACAAGATGATCAGCGCGAGACCGGACAGCGCGCCGATGTACGCGAACGCAAGGAAGCCGCCGTTGTGGATCGCTACCGGCAGCCCAATGGCGAGTGACAGGACCGTGACCGCGGCGACGGCCACATGCGGCGTCTTGTACCGCGACAGGCTCGCGAACTGGCGCGGCAGCATGCTCTCGCGACCCATCGCGTAGCCCAGCCGGACGGCTGCGTTGAACGCCGCCAGGACGAACGCCATCGTGCTGAGAGCGACGACGAGATCGATCAGCCACGTGATGGACCCGCTCCAGAAGATGTGACTGAGATAGCTGAGCTCGTTTGGGTTCGCAGCGAAGGCGGCCATGTTCCTGGTCGCCACGCCCTGGGACTCTGAGTAGGACACGAACAGGTAGAAAAGGCCGACGATGATGACCGCTCCGAAGATGCCACGCGGGATGGTGCGCCGCGGGTTGCGCGACTCCTCGCCAAGAACGGCCGCCGATTCGAATCCCGTGAAGATCACCACCGTGTAGACCATCGCCAGAGTGATGTCGCTGAACTTGCCGTTCAGAGTGTTGGACGGGTTGAACGGCGCGAGACCATGCAGACCCGGTCCGCCCTTGCCAAGGATCGTCACGGCCAAGGCGACGATCACGAGCATCTCGATGACGAGCACGATCAGGTCGATGGCCGCCGAGGTCGCAATGCCGCGGAATGCGATCAGGGCGACGATGCCGAGCACGATGACCGCGAGCACGTTGGCATTGATCGACCAGCCGAACGCGTCGTGGAAGAATTGCGAGAAGAACAGGCCGGTCGCGCCGATGCCCGCCGGGACCCACAGGACGTAGGCGAACGTCATCATCCAGCCGCTGACGAACCCTGCCCGCTTACCGAGAGTGGCGGCGTTGTAGGTGTACAGGGATCCCGCGCTCGGGAGCCGCTGGGCCAGCTGGGCCACGCTGTTGCTGGCGCATAGCGCGCCGATCATCGCCAAGAGCACGACGAATGGTGTGGCCGAGCCGGCAAAGCTGAACGCCGCGACCAGGCCGAGGGCGATCGATGCCGCGGGCCCCATGAAGGCACCGGTGTAGGCAATGACTCGCGACTGACCTACCGCGTCGCGTTCGAGCTGCTGGTGAACCGCGCTGGCGTGTTCTCCTTGCAGGGTCGCCATCCCGTCCTCTCCCACTGTTGTCGCTCCGCGCACCGGCCCTCCGACGAGACCACGAACCCTCGTCTTATCGATCCGAGGCGACGCTAGACGAAATTGGATACGGTGTCAATCAGATTGGGAACCAATCCGGGGATTTAGTTGCCTTTGCTGGGGGTCTGTGGTAGAGATCGGATCCAATTCAGCGAAACGGGATCCTACAAACGGAGCAGAGGCACCGACCCCGATGACTGACGCAGTGACGACCAAACACGGCGCGAGCACGGGTCGGCTGTGGCACCCGTTCGCCGACATGAGCCAGGTGGCCGGCCACGAGTTCGTGGTCGATCGAGCCGAGGGGGTGTGGTTGTGGGACACGCACGGCAGGCGCTACCTGGATGCCACCTCCAGTCTGTGGTACGCCAACGTCGGGCACGGCCGACAACGGATCGCCGATGCGATCGCCGCTCAGGTTCGCAAGCTCGACGCGTACTCGATCTTCGGCGACCACACGAACGAGCCGGCGCTGCGGTTGGCGGAGCGCCTCGCCGCGCTGGCGCCGATCGCCGACGCGCGCGTGTTTCTCACTACCGGCGGCGGCGACGGGATCGAGACGGCGGCCAAGCTGGCGCGGTTCTATTTCGACGCGATCGGTCAGCCTCAGCGAACGCACGTGATCGGACGAGCCGAAGGGTTTCACGGTGTGTTCGGTTTCGGGACCGCGATCGGGGGCATCGAGGTCAACCGCTCCGGGTTCGGGCCGCTGATGGCGCATTCGTCGGTCGTCGCGTACGACTCGGTGCCGGCACTCGAGCAGGAACTGGAGCGGATCGGCCCCAACCGCGTCGCCGCCTTCTTCTGTGAGCCGGTGATGGGGGCGGGCGGCGTGTTGCTCCCGCCCGAGGGCTACATCCAAGCTGTGTCCGAGCTGTGCGCGCGGCATGGCGTGCTGTTCGTGTGTGACGCGGTCATCTGCGGCTTTGGCCGCCTCGGGACGTGGTACGGGATTGAGCGCTTCGGCGTCGTCCCGGACATGATCGTCTTCGCGAAGGGCGTGAGCTCGGGCTACCTGCCGCTCGGCGGGGTGGTCATCGCCGGCGAGATTGCCGAGCCGCTGTGGTCCCCGGAGCTGGGCCGGGCGTTTCGTCAGGGCACGACGTATGCCGGTCACCCGACCTGCTGCGTGGCGGCCCTCACCAACCTCGACATCATCGCGGAGGAGAACCTGCTCGAGCGCAGCCGGCTGCTCGAGACGGAGCTGGCAAACACGCTGCGGCAGGCGGGCGCCCATCCGGCGGTCACCGAGATCCGCTGCGGACTGGGCTTCCTCGGCGCAGTGGCGCTCGAGCCGGAGCTGCTGGCACGGGACCCGCGGGCGGTACAGAGGCTGGGCCAGGCGATGCGTGACCGTGGCGTGATGGTCCGGGCCCTCGGGAGCTCGATCGCGGTGTCGCCGCCGCTGGTGGCCGAGCAGGAGCATCTCGACCTCATCGGAGACGCGCTGACCGGCGCACTTGAGGCCACTTTCTCACCCACGGAGACGATCTCGCAATGAGCGGTCCGCTGCGCGTCTATGCGCTTCACTGCGGCGGCGACCTCTCCGACTGGGCTGTCTTCGATCCGTTCGACGAACGCGTGGGAACCAAGGCCTACAACCCGTACTTCATGTACGTCGTGACACATCCGCGCGGCACCGTGCTGTTCGACAGCGGCGTGCATCCGCAGATGGGCACCGACCCGGTGGCCCGGCTCGGCCCGGCGGCGGCCTCGTTCGCGGTGCAGATGACGGCTGATGACCACATCGAGCGACGACTGGCGACCATCGGTATGAGCGCCACGGACATCGATCTCGTCGTCCAGTCACACCTGCACTTTGATCATGCGGGCGGCCTGGAATGGCTCACCCACGCACCGATTCTCGTGCAGCGCGAGGAGCTGGGCTTTGCCCTCGACCCCCCCGTGTACCAGCGGCTGATCTACGTCGCGGCCGACTTTCAGCACGACCTGCACTGGCAACAGCTCGACGGTGATCACGACGTGTTCGGTGACGAGCGGGTCGTTGTGCTCAGCACACCAGGGCACACGCGTGGACACCAATCGCTGATGGTGCGCCTCGACGGTGGGCAGACGATCATCCTGCTGGCCGACGCCGCGTACCTCCTGGCCAAGATGCGCGAGCGCGCGCTGCCGGCAGTCGTCTGGAGTCCGGACGCGATGGTCGCAAGCTGGGAGCGGATCGAGGCCCTGGAGCGAGAGCACGACGCGGTTCTGTACTGCACCCATGATCTGGATTTCCGCGAACGCATGAAGATGGCGCCGGAAGAGTGGTACGAGTGAGCGCGACGGAACGCGTCCCTGACGCGTCGCTCGTGCGGGAGATCAAGGCCCGCGCAGCGATGATCCGTCGCGAGACGATCCGTCTGATCGGGGTCGCGAAGAGTGGCCACTACACCAGCGTCTACTCGTCGGCCGAGATCCTGGCAACGCTGTACTCGGGCGTGATGAGGATCGCCGAAGATCCCGGGTGGGCCGAGCGCGACCGGCTGATCCTCTCCAAGGGCCACGTCGCGGTTGGCGTCTACCCGCTGCTGGCCGAGCGCGGCTACATCGATCACGCGCTCCTGGACGACTACACCCGGCTGGGCAATCCGCTCGGCGATCATCCGGACATGCGGGGCGTACCGGGCATCGACTTCTCCTCGGGATCGCTCGGCCACGGCCTGTCGGTTGGGGTTGGGATGGCGACCGCGGCCCGCCTGCGCGAGTACGCGCGCACGCGCATCTGGGTTCTGCTCGGCGATCAGGAGTTGAACGAGGGCCAGATCTGGGAGGCGGCGCAGGCCGCGTCCCAGTTTCGCCTGGGCAACCTGTGCGCGATCGTCGACCGCAACCAGATGGGCCTGGACGGCGTCACCGAGGAGGTGATGTCGGTCGAGCCGATCCGCGGCCGCTTTGAGGCGTTCGGCTGGCAGGTGCTCGACGTCGACGGGCACGACGCGGCCGCCCTGGCGCGGACCCTGACAAGCCTGCCCGACCCCACCGAGGATCAGCCCGTGTGCGTGATCGCCCGCACCGTCAAGGGCAAGGGGGTGGGGTACATGGAGCTGTCGCGGACGTGGCACCTCGGCTATCTCGCGCCGGCGGACGCGGCCGAGGCACTCCGTGAGCTGGAGGAGACGTGACGACTACCGACGGACAGCGCTCGGGCCCCGGTGAGGCGGACCTGAGCCGGCGCTACATCGCCGCACGGCCGTCTGACCCGGAGAGCTGGGACCTTGCGGACTCCGAGCGGATGAACCGCGCGGCGGTTGCCGGAATGACGCTCGCCGAACTCGCCGACGATGATCCTCGGATCGTCGTGTTGACTGCCGACTTGAAGTACTCAAGCCGCACGGTCGATTTCGAGCGCCGTCACCCTGAGCGGTTCTTCAACGTCGGCATCGCCGAGCAGCACATGATGACGATGGCCGCCGGGATGGCGACGTTTGGATACGTCCCGTACGTCGCCACGTTCGCCAGCTACGCCAGCCTCCTGTGCGCCGAGCAACTGCGGACCGACCTGGCGTACCCCGGACTGCCGGTGCGGGTGCTCGCGCACCATGCCGGGATCGCGCTCGGGTTCTATGGCACGTCTCACCACGCCACCGAGGACCTCGGCCTGCTGCGCTCGATCGCGAACATGACCGTGGTGTGCCCGTGCGATGCCGCCAGCACGCGGCGCGCCCTGGTCGACACGCTCGGTGTGCCCGGCCCGGTGTACCTGCGACTCGGGCGCGGACGCGAGCCGGACGTCTACCCACCGGGGGCGACGGGGTTCGCGATCGGACGACTGGCGAAGCTGCGAGACGGCGACGACCTCACGATCGTGGCCAACGGCATCGCGGTGCGCGGAGCCCTCGACGCCGCCGAGCGACTCGCGACAGACGGGGTACAGGCAGCCGTGCTCGACGCGCACACGGTCCGCCCGTTCGATGCGGAGGGCCTGTGCACGGCCGTCGAGCCGACTGGTCGGCTGTTGGTTGCCGAGGAGCACAACGTCATCGGTGGGGTCGCCTCGGCCTGTGCCGATGCGCTGATCGACGCCGGCATCGGTGGCGTTCGCATGGCGCGCCTGGGTATGCCCGCCGATGAGTACGCGCTGATCGGCCCGCCCACCGCGCTGTGGCACCACTACGGGCTCGATGCCGACGGGATCGCCGCCGCCGCCCGCCTGCTGCTTCACGACTGACCGGGCGGGCCCCGACGGCCGCGACGCGGTCGAGCGTCGAAGATCTCGTCGGCGTGCGCGGTCAGGTCCAGCCGGGTACGCCGGATGTGCGAGCGCTGCCGCTCCTCGGCGTCGATCGGATCGTGCCGTTCGAGCGCTTCGAGAATCATCGCGTGCTCCATGTGGATGATGTCGAAGGTGTGCTCGGTGAAGGTGCTCACATGCGCGCGGCGGTACTGCTGCGTCGTGTTCCAAAAGCCGTGGATCATCCGCAACAACCGCGGGAACGGCGCGGCCGCATAGCTGAGCAGGTGAAACGTGCGATCGTGACGGATCCACGCCTGCGGGTCGGACTGGGAGGACTCGATCAGCTCGGCCAGAGCCCGGAGCTCCTCCAGCTGAGCGTCCGTGAGCCGCTTGGCGCTCTCACCGATCGCCACCGGCTCGAGCGCCTCGCGAATCCGGTACAGCTCGATGTGCTCATCGAGGTCCAGCCGAGCCACGCGCGCGCCGCTGTGGGGTACGAGCGTCAGCATCCCCTCGCTCTCCAGCTGGCGGAGCGCCTCGCGGACCGGGATCCGGCTCGTGCCCAGCTGTTGTGCCAGCGCCTCCTGGCGGATGGGGCTGCCCGGCGGGAGCCGCCCGTCGAGAATCGCCTCCCGGAGCTTGGACGCAATCACCTGGCCCAGCGGCTCCTGCCGCTCACCGCCTGCGGTCCGGCCGACCGGCGAGATTGATGCGATCACCTCGTCCACGGCGACCGGACGCCCCAACTCGTCGGACATTGTCCGCTAAGCGTAGTTCCCACGCAGGCGCGAATCCAGTGAATTGGATCCGTTTCGAGCGCAATGCGTCCGAATGGGATCCAATGCCCGCATTTCACGCACCAACGGGGCCTCAGAAGTAGTGCCAGGTCGCGGAGTTGGATACGATGGCCGCGTGGGGATCGCTGACGGCGCCGCTCTCGGACATCAGTCGACCGACAACCCGTTCGCCCCGGGGTGCGCGTGGATAGAGGGCGACTACGTTCCGATCGGCGAGGCCCGGATCCCCATCCTCGACGCCGGCTTCGTCCGCTCTGACCTCACCTACGACGTTGTGGGGGTGTGGGATGGGAGCTTCTTCAGACTCCCGGATCACCTCGCCCGCTTAGAGCGGGGACTCGAGCTGATCCGACTCCGGTGTCCGGTCCCGCTCGACGAGATCCAGGCGATCCTGATCGAGCTCGTGCGGCGGTCCGGCCTGCGCAACGCCTATGTCGAAACGGTGGTCACGCGCGGAGTCCCCGGCCCCGGCGAGCGTGACCCACGCACGTGGACGCCGCGTTTCTACGCCTACGCAATTCCGTACGTGTGGATCGTCGGGCCGGAGCAGCAGGAGCGCGGCACGCAGGCGGTCGTCGCCCGCGACACGTACCGAATCCCTCCGGGCGCCGTCGACCCGCGAGTCAAGAACTTCCACTGGGGCGATCTCGTACGCGGGCTGTTCGAGGCCTACGACCGCGACGCCTGGCTGCCCATCCTCACCGACGGCAACGGCCTGGTCACCGAAGGCCCGGGGTTCAACGTGTTCGCCCTCATCGACGATCAGCTGCGGACGCCCCGCGACGGGGTGCTGGAGGGGATCACGCGCCGAACCGTGATCGAGCTCGCCCAGGCGCACGGGCTGCCGATGGTCGTCGGCGATGTTCCGGTGGACGCGCTCTACCGTGCCCGCGAGCTGTTCTTCACCAGCACCGCAGGCGGAGTGATGCCGGTCACCAACCTCGACGGCGAGTCCGTCGGAGACGGTCGTCCCGGCCCGGTGACCACCGATCTGCGCCAGCGATACTGGGATCTTCACCGCGATCCGCGCTACGCCCTCCCGGTCGACTACGACTGAAACACACGGCTGCGGCTCGCGCCGCACGCCACCGATCGTTTATCGGACTTCGACCGCCGACGAGGGCGCGTTCATCGGCGTGGCTGACGCCCGCTCGAAGTCGAGCAGCCAGCGCTTGGCGTCGATGCCGGCGCTGTAGCCGGTGAGCGCGCCGCTCGCACCGACGACGCGGTGGCAGGGGACGATGATGCACACCGGGTTGCGGGCGTTGGCGCCCCCCACCGCGCGGATCGAGCGCGGACGACCGACGCGTCGCGCCAGCTCCGTGTACGTGAGCGTCGTCCCGTACCGGATGTGGACGAGCTCGTTCCACACCTGTTGTTGAAACGGGGTGCCGGGCGGGGCGAGCGGCAGTGAGAACGTAACGCGCTCGCCGTCGAAGTACTCACCCAGCTGCTGGGTGCAATCCGCGAACCGCGCGGGATCAAGCTCCCAATCCGGCTCCGGTCGGCGCCGCTCGCCGGGCAGATACACGCCGGTCAGCCCGGCAGAGGACGCAGTCAGCAGCAGATCGCCAACCGGGCTGGGGAGGGTGGCGTAGAAGGTGGTGGTCATCGGCGGGCGGCGCGCTGACACCTGGTCTCGCTGCAGTGTACGGCTCAAACCCGGCGCCGTGCCGGGTCAACCCCCGCTCATTGCCCGTCGCAGACGTTTGCGTTGTGCGCCCGCCGCCGCGCGGGCGCCGAGGCCCGGTCATCCCACCGAAAGCGAGACGACCCGGCCCCGGCGTGAATGTCAGCCGACGCGGATGAGCTTCTTGTTGACGAACTCATCCGCGCCGTAGCGACCGAGCTCGCGACCGAACCCGGAGCGCTTGACTCCGCCGAACGGCAGCTCGGCCCCGTCGGCGCCGACGAGGTTGACGAACACCATGCCGGCGTCGATCTTGTCCGCGACCCGCAGCGCCTGGTCGCGGTCGTTGGTCATCACGTACGAGCCCAGCCCGTACGGGGTGTCGTTGGCCAACTCGACGGCCTCGTCCTCGGAACCGACGCGGTAGACCTGTGCGACTGGTCCGAAGAACTCCTCCCGGTAGGCGGGGTTGTCCGGCTTGATGTCGGTCAGCACCGTCGTGGAGAAGAAATTGCCATCGTGGTCGCCGCCGGCCACCAGCTTGGCGCCCTGATCCAGCGCGCGCTTGAGCTGATCGGCCAGGCGCTCGGTCGCCGTCGACGAGGACAGCGGGCCGATGGTCGTGTCCGGCGAGCTGGGGTCCCCGGGCTTGACCGCGGTCAGGGCGGCCGTGAACTTCTTCATGAACGGCTCATACAGGTCGTCGATGACGATGAACCGCTTGGCGGCGTTGCAGGACTGACCGGTGTTGTCCAGCCGCGCGGCCACCGCCGACTCGACCGCCGAGTCCAGGTCGTCGGTGCCGAGCAGGATGAA
>DASZMU010000010.1:0-16796 GCA_035551695.1 Solirubrobacteraceae bacterium | reverse complement strand
CAAGGGCCGCCCCCTCATTTCGTAATGCTCGCGCGACCAGATCGGCGCGGCAAGATTTCAAAAGGACTGACCACAATTGAAGAAGCAAGTACTGGTGAGCGTCGACCGTGGGGAGACCCGGGTCGCGCTCCTGGAGGCGAGCGGAACGGTCGCCCCGCGCAGGTCCGGCTCCGCATCCACCTCGCGCCGGCGGCGTAAGCCGGGCGCTTCCAGCGAATACAAGGTCGCCGAGCTCTACCTGGAGCGCCGCGGCAGCCGATCCATCGTCGGCAACATCTACAAGGGTCGCGTGGACAACGTGCTCGCCGGGCTGGAGGCGGCGTTCGTCGATATCGGCCTGGAAAAGAACGGCTTCCTGCACGTCGATGAGATCGTGCTGCCGGGCGTCGATGCTCCCCGCCGCGGTCGCGGCGGCGGGCGCGACGGTCGCCAGATCACCGACATGCTCAAGCCGGGCCAGGAGATCGTCGTGCAGGTCGTCAAGGACCCGCTCAAGACAAAGGGCGCCCGCTTGTCGATGGACCTGACGATCGCTGGGCGCTACATGGTCTACGCCCCGTTCGGCGAGGGCGTCGGCGTCTCACGCCGGCTCGACGAGAAGGAGCGCGAGCGCCTGCGCAAGGAGGCATCAAAGCTCGAGCTCAACGGCGCCGGAGCGATCATCCGCACCGCGGCCCAGGGCGCCAAGCGGGCCGATCTGGAGCGCGAGCTCGTCTACCTGTTCAAGCTGGGCGAGGTGCTGCAGAAGCGGGTCGCCGAGACCCAGGCTCCGGCGCTCGTCTTCCAGGAGGCCGACCTGTCGGTGCGCGTCGTCCGCGACATCTTCTCGGCCGACTTCGAGCGCGCCGTGGTCGATGACCCCAAGCAGCACCACCGCCTCGTCTCGTTCTTCAGCCGCACCGCACCGGAGCTCGTCGAGCACGTCGAGCTCTGGGAGGAGGAGACCCCCCTGTTCGAGGCCTACGGCGTCGAGAAGGTCCTCGATTCGACGCTGTCCCGGCGCATCGATCTGCCGAGCGGCGGCTACCTGATGATCGATTACGCGGAGGCCCTGACCGTCATCGACGTCAACTCCGGCTCGTTCATCGGCCGCGGCAAGGGCGCCCGGCTCGAGGACACGATCACCAAGACGAACCTCGAGGCGGCCGACGAGGTCGTCCGGCAACTGCGGCTGCGCGACATCGGCGGGATCATCGTCATCGACTTCATCGACATGGCCCGCGCCCGCAACCGCGATGCAGTCCTCAAGACGCTGCGCAAGGCGCTGGACGAGGACCGGACCAAGACCTTCGTGGTGGAGATCTCACCGCTCGGCCTGGTCGAGATGACGCGCCAGAACGTCACCGACGGCGTTCGCGAGATCATGACCCGGCCGTGCCCCACCTGCGACGGCGAGGGCGTGATCAAGTCCGAGGAGACGATCGCGATCGAGTTCGAGCGCCGGATGCGCGACCTCGCCAAGGAGACGACGGCCGAGGCGCTGCTCATCCAGATGAACCCCCGGGTCAGCGCCGAGTTCACCGGCAACGAGGCGCGCGTGCTGCATGCGATCGAGGAGGAGACCGGCAAGGTGTTCGTCTTCGAGGGCTCCGAGGGGTTGCCACTCGAGCACTTCGCGGTGCTGCTGGAGGGCGACCGCGAGCAGGTGCTGGAGCGGGCGCTGCCGTTCCGTGAGGGGGAGGAGGTCCACGTCGAGATCGTCGAGCCGCACATGTACAGCCCCGGCGACGCCGTGGCGAAGATCGACGGGTACATCATCTCGATCACGGGCGGCACCAAGTACGTCGGCGAGAAGCATCTGGTGCGCATCGAGGAGGTCGGCCGCACTTCGGCAGTGGCCTCGCTGCTCGACGTTCCGAGCGCCAGATCCGGGGACAGCACGGATGGCGCTGACGATGAACTAGAATCGAAGACTCGGCGTCGCGGCCGGAGAGGCGGCCGACGCCGTTCGAGTACCAAGGCCGGGTCGGCCACGGGCTCGTCGACTTCCGAATAGTCATGTACGCAATCATCAAGACAGGTGGAAAGCAGTACCGCGTCCAGGAGGGCGAGTCGCTCTTGGTCGAGCGCCTGCCCGCCGAGGACGGCGCCGCCGTCGCCCTGGAGCCGCTGCTGTTCGTCGACGGCTCGGATGTCGTCGACGGCGAGGACCTGGCGAAGGTGACGATCGAGGCGCGCGTGGTGGCCCACGAGCGAGGCCCCAAGCTGCGCATCGTCAAGTTCAAGCCCAAGCGCGGCTACAAGCGCCGCACCGGCCATCGCCAGGAGCTGACGCGGATCCAGATCACATCGCTCGGGCGCGGATCAGGCGGCGGTCGTCGCCCCGTCCGCGCGGCGGCGGCGTCCTCACCCACCACAGAGGAGGCCAGCGATGGCGCATAAGAAAGGCCTGGGATCCAGCCGCAACGGCCGCGACTCCAACGCCAAGCGGCTCGGCGTCAAGGTGTTCGCCGGCCAGACCGTGACCGGCGGCGAGATCATCGTCCGCCAGCGCGGCACCCGGTTCAAGCCGGGCGAGGGCGTCGGCATCGGCAGGGACGACACGATCTACGCCCGCTCGGCCGGAACCGTCCAGTTCACGACCGGCCGCCGAGGCCGCGTGATCTCGGTCGCGTCCGCCGACGCCGCCGAATAGGGTTACATCGCCTGCGGCGAATTGGCCGGCGAGAATCCGCGCCGGCGCGGATTCTCGATAGCCACCGGCGGATCCACCTACGTTGCGGTCGCCGCCAGCTCCGACGTGCACTGAGGGCACCGGCGGGCCCTGAGCGGGATGGCGCTCGTGCACTCCGGGCATTCCTTGGTCGCCGGATCCTCCGTGGCCCGGCGCGCCATCAGCGTGTTGATCGGCGCGACCACAAGGAAGAACACGACCGCGGCGATCGTCAGGAACGTGAACAGGGCGTTGAGCAGGTCGCCGTACAGGAAGTGGCTGCCGTTGATCGTGAACGACAAGGCTTCGAAATTCGGCTTCCCGAAGATCAGCGCGATGATCGGCGTGAGGATGTCGGTGACGAGCGCCTTGACCAGCGCGGTGAATGCGGTGCCGACCACGACGGCCACGGCCAGATCGACGACGTTGCCCCGGAACAGGAACTTCTTGAAGTCTTGAAGCACTGCGACCGACCTCCCGGGGAGCGGTTGCTTGTCGGCGGACAGCCTAGATCCCTCCCCGGCGGCTGGCTCCCGGGAGTTTCGCGCCAGCGAAACTCCCAATGAGATCCGCGTCAGCGGATCTCACAAACTCCCAATGAAATCCGCTTTAGCGGATTTCACCCGTCCTGGGCGGTCGGCCGGACCAGGATCTCGTTGATGTCGACCTCCGGCGGCTGCGAGACCGCGAACATGACCGCGCGGGCGACGTCGTCCGGCTGCAGCGCGGCCTTGGGACGAGTGTCGAAGAACGGCGTGTCGACCGCTCCTGGCTCGATCAGCGTGACCCGCACGCCGGTGCCGCTCAGCTCTTGGCGGGCGCTTTCGCCGAGCCCGGTGACCGCCCACTTCGTGGCCGAATACACCGACCCGCGCATGACCATCCGGCCCGCGACCGAGCCGGTCAGCAGCAGGTGCCCGCGGGACTCCGTCAGCGCCTCGATCGTCGCCCTGATGGTCAGCGCGGCGCCGTAGACGTTGGTGAGCACCATCGACCGCCAGTGCTCGACGGACTCGTTGAGAAACCCGCGCTTGGCGCCGAAGCCCGCATTGGCGAAGGCGACGTCGAGGCGGCCGAAGCGCTCGAGCGTGGTGGCCACGAGCGCCTGCTGATCGTCCCACTCGGTCACGTCGCACGCCACGGCGAGCGCTCGGTCTTCGCCCCCCAGGCCGGCGGCGAGCTCGTCGAGGCGGTCGACCGAGCGGGCGGCGAGCGCGAGGCGGTAACCGGCGCCTGCGGCAGCCCGCGCCGTGGCCGCGCCGATGCCCGAGGACGCGCCGGTGATGAGGAACACGGGATCGGAGGCAGGATGGGACATAACCTGAGTGCAAGCATGCACGATCGCGCTCGCATCCACGTTCAGGCCGGCGCCGGCGGCGATGGCTCGCTGAGCTTTCGCCGCGAGGCCCACGTGCCCAAGGGCGGTCCCGACGGTGGCGACGGTGGCCGCGGCGGGGACGTCGTGCTCGTCTGCGACGACTCGCTTCGCGACCTGGAGTCGTTCCGTCGCCGAGCGCACTTCAAGGCGCGCCGTGGCGGCCACGGCGAGGGCTCGTTGCGCCACGGCGCCGACGGCGCGACTCTCGAGCTCGTCGTTCCGCCGGGCACCGAGGTGCTCGTCGAGCGTGACGGCACGCGCTACGACCTCATCCGCGGCGGCCAGCGCGCCCGCGTCGCCCGCGGGGGATCCGGCGGCCGCGGGAACAAGCGGTTTGCAGGACCCACGCACCAGACGCCGCGGTTCTCCGAGCGCGGGCTGCCCGGGGAGGAGACCTGGCTGACCCTGCGGCTGAAGCTGCTCGCCGACGTCGGACTGATCGGCTTGCCGAACGCCGGGAAGTCCTCGCTGCTGTCGCGTCTGACGCGAGCGCATCCCAAGGTCGCCGATTACCCGTTCACGACCCTGTCGCCCGTGCTGGGCACGCTCCAGACGGACACCCGGCAGCTCGTGCTCGCCGACATCCCGGGCCTCATTGAGGGGGCGAGCGGGGGCGCCGGGCTCGGACACGAGTTCCTCGCCCATGTCGAGCGCACGCGTCTGCTCGTGCACGTGCTCGATCTGGCGCCGCTCGACGGCTCGGACCCGGTGACCAACCACACCACCGTCGAGCAGGAGCTGGCGCGTCACGATCCTCGTCTGGCCGCCCTGCCGCGGATCCTCGCCCTCTCCAAGGTCGACCTCGTCGATCCCGCCACCGCCGAGCGAGCCCGCGATCACTGGCACCGACGCCTCGGACCCGATGTGCCGGTGCTGCTCACCTCCTCGGTCACGCACGCTGGACTGCCCGAGCTCGCCGCCGAGCTCGTCCACCGCGTTCCCGAGGGCGCTGAGGCTGCCGGCGATGCGGCGGAGCCGGCGGAGGCGACCGCCGAGGAGCTGGCCGAGCACCGCGTGTTCCGTCCGGCCGCCCCGCGGTCCTACAGCGTGCGCCGGACGGGGCAGGGGAGCTTCAGCGTCACGGGCGCTGGGGTCGAGCGTCTGGTCGCCCGCTACGACCTCGACAACGAGGAGGCGCTCGCCCACCTCGAGCGGCGGCTACGCGGGATCGGCGTCATCAGGGCGCTGGAGGCCGAGGGCTTTCAGCCGGGCGACGACGTGGAGATCGCGGGAGTGGCCTTCGAGTTGGACCCAACTCTGTAGTTCCGCGCCGCACAGCGGGCGGGGGACGCCACCGCATGTCAACGCGATGTATAGGATGCCCGCGTCAGCCTGGGACCGTGTCCGGATGAGGAGGAGTCTGTATGCGTCGTGTGCTTACCGTTGTGCTGAGCGTGGCAGCGCTCCTGTCGGTGATCGCCGCCACCGCGACAGCAAGCGTCCTGCGCGTCGGGAGCTTCCACGGGGTCCGCGGCCAGTACACGACGATCCAGGCGGCGGTCAGCGCGGCCAAGCCCGGTGACTGGATCCTGATCGCCCCAGGCGACTACAAGACGACGACGATCCGCACCCCCCGCGGAGCCCCGGACTTTCCCGCCGGCGTCGTCATCACCACTCGGAACCTCCACATCCGCGGGATGAACCGCAACACGGTGATCGTCGACGGGACCAAGCCCGGCTCGGCGCGGTGCAGCCGCAAGACGTCGGCTCAGAACTTCGGCCTCAACGGCGGAGCAAAGGCCGCCGGCCCGTATGGCGGCTCAGCCAAGGGCGGGAAGTCCGGCGCGAACGGGCTCCTCGTCTACAAGGCATCGAGCGTCTCGATCGAGAACCTGACCGCGTGCAACTTCCTTGGCGGCTCGCGGTACGCGGGCAACGAGATCTGGTGGAACGGTGGCGCCGACACCGGAAAGGTCGAGGGGCACGGGTTCTACGGCGCGTACCTGACGACCACCAGCACCTACCTCAAGAACCAGGCAAAGTCCGGCGAGGTCAGCGCCGCCCAGTACGGCGTCTTCTCGAGCAACTGGAGCGGGGGCACCTGGAATGAGATCTACGCCTCCAACTTCAACGACTCCGGCTTCTACATCGGCGCCTGCCAGCAGATCTGCGATCAGACGCTCAACCACGGCTGGTCGGAGTACAACGCACTCGGCTACTCCGGGACCAACTCCGGCGGCCGGCTGCTCGTCGAGAACTCGCAGTTCGACAACAACGAGGACGGCTTTTCCACCAACAGCCAGAACGCCGACGAGCCCGCGCCCCAGAACGGCGCCTGCCCGGCGGGCGTCAAGCCGCCGGTCAAGGGAGCCCCGTCCTGCTGGGTCTTCTACCGCAACTACGTCCATGACAACAACAACCCCAACGTGCCGGCGGCGGGCTCCGCGGCGGCCGGTCCGGTCGGCACAGGCATGTCGGTCTCCGGCGGACGCAACGACACGATCATGGACAACCGCTTCGCGAACAACAACGCGTGGGGGATGATCCTGGTGCCGTATCTCGACAGCGGCAAGCCGTGCTTCGGCGGCACCTACGGCGGGGCGTTCGGCTCGACGAGCTGCCTGTGGGACGACTTCGGCGACGCGCTGCTGGGCAACACGTTCTCCCACAACGGCTCCTACGGCCATCCGAGCAACGGGGACTTCGCCGAGGTCAACCTCCAGGCCGACCCGGCGACGAACTGCTACGGCGGCAACCACGGGCCGGGCGGCCAGCCGGTGCAGCCGGCCACGGCCTCGGCCATGCAGACCGTGCACCCCACCTGCGACGGCAAGCCTCAGGCGACAGGGTCCAGCGATCCGACGTTCCTCGGCGAGGTGCTCTGCGACTCGCAGACCGAGATCGTGCCGGGGACGCCGGCCAGCTGCCCCTCCGGCCAATACCCGCGGGTGACGCGGATCGTCATGCACCCGCTGCCCAAGCACCTGAAGACCATGCCCAACCCGTGCGCCGGCGTTCCGTCGAACCCGTGGTGCGGGCGGAGCGGCACGAAGGCCTGACCCGTCCGGGGCGCCCCGGGCGCGGCGCCCCGGCTCGCCACCATCCTCCCGCGTACCCTTGCGACATGGGTTGCCTCGTCGTCAAGCTCGGATCGAGCCTCGTGGCCGACGAGCGCGGCGAGGTGCGCGCCGACGTGCTGGAGCGGATCTGCGATGAGCTCGCCGAGCTGCACCGCGCCGGGCGGTCGCCCATCGTCGTCACGAGCGGAGCCATCGCCCGCGGGATGGGGGTGATGGCGCTGCCGATGCGCCCGCGGGCGATCGAGGAGCTGCAGGCCGCCAGCGCGGTGGGCCAGGGGAAGCTGTATCAGGTCTACGACGAGCTGCTGGCGGGCCGCGGGGTGCCGACCGCGCAGGTGCTGCTGACGTTCTTCGACATGAGCGCCCGCACCCATTACCTCAACGCCCGCCAGACGCTGCGCAAGCTGCTGGACTGGCGGGTGGTGCCGGTGATCAACGAGAACGACACGACGACGACCGACGAGATCTCGTTTGGCAACAACGACTTCCTCGCCGCCCAGGTGGCGATCCTGCTCGGCGCCGAGCGGCTGGTGCTCCTCACCGACGCCGAGGGCGTGTTCACCGCCGACCCTCACATCGACCCCTCGGCGAGGCTCGTCGCCGAGGTCGCCGACTTCAGCGTGCTCGAGCCGCTCCAGATCGGCCAGACGGCGTCGCCGATCGGCTCCGGCGGCATGCGATCGAAGGTGGTGGCGGCGGAGATGGCCACCGCCGCGGGCATCCCGACGGTGATCGCGGGTGGGCTCCTGCCGGGAGCCGTCACCCGGGCCGCCGAGGGCGCGGCCGTGGGCACGTCGTTCCCCGCACGCGAGGGCCGGTATTCGAGCTTCAAGCTGTGGCTGAAGTACGCCAAGCCCGTCCGGGGGCGCCTGACCGTGGACGCCGGGGCCGCCCGGGCGCTGCGCGAGGACGGGACGAGCCTGCTCCCCGTGGGCGTCGTCGACGTGACCGGCTCGTTCGACTCCGGCGACGCCGTCGAGATTGTGCACGATGACTCGACGGTCGGCAAGGGGATCAGCAACTACTCGGCGGGCGAGCTGCGCCAGGTGCTCGGACTGAAATCGAGCGCCGTCCGCGAGGTGCTGCCGCGGGCCAGCGACGAGGCCATCCACCGGGACTATTTCGTCCTGGCCTGATCTCCGATCGGATTTCGTCCTGGCCGATCCGAGCGCTGGGTAACCTGTACGCCACCATGGCGAGCACCGCCGTCTCGATCGCCGACGTCTGCCACGCCGCCCGCCGGGCGTCGCGAGTGCTGGCGACGGTCGGATCCTCGGTCAAGGACGAGGCGCTGGAGGCGATCGCGAGTGCGCTGATCGAGAGCACCGAGCAGATCCTGGAGGCCAACGCCCGCGACCTCGAGGCCGGTGAGTCCAACGGGCTGTCGGACGCCCTCCTCGACCGCCTCGCGCTCGACAAGAGCCGCGTGGCGGGCATGGCCGCGGGCGTGCGCAAGATCGCCGCTCTCCCGGATCCCGTCGGCGAGGTGATCGATGGCTCCACGCTGCCCAACGGGCTGCAGCTGCGCCGCGTCCGCGTGCCGCTCGGCGTCATCGCCGTCGTCTATGAGGCGCGCCCCAATGTCACGATCGACGCCGCGGCGCTGTGCCTGAAATCCGGCAACGCCGTCGTTCTGCGCGGCTCGAGCTCGGCCGCTCACTCCAACGCCGTCCTCGCGGCGGTGGCCTCCGACGCGGCGGTCGCCGCCGGCCTGCCGCCGAGCGCGATGGCGCTCGTCGCGGGCGGGGACCGGCAGGAGCTCGCCGAGCTCGCCACCCAGACCGGCGTCGTCGATCTCATCATCCCGCGCGGGGGCGAGGGGCTGAAGGCGGCGCTCAAGGGGGTGGCCACCGTGCCGGTCATCTACGCCGCGAGCGGGAACAACCACGTCTACGTCGATGAGGACGCCGACCTCGACACCGCGGTGCAGATCGTCCTCAACGCCAAGCTGCAGCGACCCGGCACGTGCAACGCCGCCGAGAAGCTGCTCGTGCACGCCGGCGTCGCCGATCGGTTCCTGCCGGATGTCCTCGGCGCGTTGGCCGAGGCCGGCGTCAGGCTGCGCGGTGACGCGCGCGCCCGCGACGCGGCTCCCGGTGTGACCATGGACGCGGCGACCGAGGAGGACTGGGACACCGAGTACCTGGCGCTGGAGATGGCGGTCGGCGTCGTCGACTCGGTGCAGGACGCGATCACGCACATCAACGCCCATGGCAGCGGCCACTCGGAGGCCATCCTGACGCCGAGCACAGCCGCGGCGCGCGCGTTCCAGCTCGGTGTCGATGCCGCGTGCGTGTACGTCAATGCGTCGACGCGGTTCACCGACGGCGGCGAGTTCGGCATGGGGGCGGAGATCGGCAACTCGACGCAGAAGCTGCACGCCCGCGGGCCGATCGGCCTCCGCGAGCTGTGCACGTTCAAGTACCTCATCGAGGGCGCCGGCCACGTCCGGTCCTGAGCCGGCTTCGAGACCGCAGTGCGCATCGGGATCCTGGGGGGGACCTTCAATCCGCCGCACCTTGCCCACCTCGTGTGCGCGCAGGAGGCCCACCGCGAGCTCGGACTGGATCAGGTGATGCTCATCCCCGCGGGGATTCCCCCGCACAAGCCGGTCGATGCCGAGCCGGGTCCCGAGCATCGGCTGGAGATGTGCCGGCTCGCCGTCGACGACGACGATCGGTTTGTCGTCAGCGACCTCGAGTTGCGCCGGGAGGGCCCGTCCTACACGGTCGATACCCTGAAGGTGCTGAAATCGCAATCGCCCAACAATGAGCTCTTCCTGATCCTTGGCGGAGACATCGCCGCCGGTCTCCCGCAGTGGCGGGAGCCGGAGCGGGTTCTGGAGCTGGCGACTGTCGCGATCGCCAAACGGCGAGGCACGGCTCGGGCGGCGGTGGAGAAGGCGCTGGACCAGCTCAGGGGCGGCGAGCGGGCCAGGTTCTTTCAGATGCCGTCCATCGGAGTCTCGTCGACCATGGTGCGACGGCGGGTCAGCGCCGGCCAGCCGATCCGCTACTTCGTGCCGGACGGCGTTATGGAGTACATCGAGACACATGGGCTATACCGCACCTCAGGAGGAACATGACGCAGACCAAGCTCACGCCCAGCCGCACCGACGCCCCAGAGGCAGAGCCGGGGCTCTCGCCGGAGGAGATGGTGACGGCGATCGCCGAGCTCGCCGCGGACCGGAAGGCGGTCGACATCGTTGCGCTGGACCTGCGCGGGATGATCGGGTACGCCGATTATTTCCTGATCTGCACCGGCCGGACCGACCGCCAGACGCGGGCCATCCACGACGCTATCCACGCTGGGATGAAATCGAAGTACCGCCTGCTCCCCCGCCGCGTCGAGGGTGTGAGTGAGGCTCGCTGGATCCTGATGGACTACCTCGACGTGGTCGTCCACATCTTCACCCCGGAGACGCGCCAGTACTACCGCCTCGAGCAGCTCTGGGGCGAGGCGCCCACGCTCCCCGTCCCCTGACCCCGCCGCCTACAGCGCGGTCATCGGCTTCGGCGCTCGCCGATCCGCTGGCCCGGCGCTACAGGCTGGTCATCAGTTTCGGCGCAACTTCCTTCTTGCGGCTCATGACGCCGGGTAGCTGGATCGTGCTGTCCGACGGCTCCGCGCCGAAGCTGCGGGCCACCGCGGCCACGTCGCCGGCCACCAGCATCTCGGTGCCCTTGTCGACCACGTCGGTGATCATCAGCGCATAGAGGACGAGTTCCCGCTCCTCGCGCTCGTGCCGAAGGGCGTCGAGCAGCTCGTCCTTGCGCTCGAGCAGTGAGTCGCCGACGACCTCGACCTGGGCGATGCAGATCTCCTGGCCGCCGCGGACCTGGTAGCGCTTGGCGTCCCGGGTGACGATCTCCGCGGCGCTGAGGCCGGACACGTCGGAGGTCTCCTGGAACATCTCGCGCCCCAACCGGCCGGCGTCGATCGCCAGCACCCGCTCGAGGTACTCGACGACGGCATGGTCGCGCTCGGTGGTCGTCGCCGAATTGAGGATCACCGTGTCGGACAGGACGGCTCCCAGGAGCATGAGCGCCGTCGGCCGGCTCGGCTCCATGCCCGCCTGGCGGAAGCGCTCGACCACCAGCGTCGCCGTCGATCCGACCGGGTCGAACGTCGCCGTCACCGGCACCCGAGTCTCAATCGAGCCGATGTGGTGGTGGTCGAGGATCTCCACGATCTCGGCCTCTCCGATGCCGACCGCGCTCTGGGCCTGCTCGGCGTGGTCGACAAGGATCACGCGCCGTCGCACCGGCGCGACCAGGTCCGACCGGGTGACCAGTCCGACGGGGCGATTGTCGCCGTCGACGGCGACCGCGGCGCCGTAGTGGCTCTCCTTGACCTGCTCGGACATGTCGGCGACGAGAAAGTCGGTGTTGACCGTCAGCGGGTCCTTCTCCATCAGCGCGCTGCAGGGCGCCGCCAGCGTGATCATCCGCCCGGACACGTAGCTGTCCAGCGGCGACACGATGATCGCCGCGTCCCGCTCGCGGGCGGCGGCGAGCGCCCGCTCCGACGGGGGCGCGCCGTTGGACAGCACCATGAGCGCCGCGCCCAATTCGATGACCCGCAGCTGAGCGTCCGGTCGGTTGCCGACCACGACGATGTCGCCCGCGGAGATCCCACTCTCGCTCGCCGGATCCATGGCATAGACCCAGACGCGGCCGGAGAGCTGGCGTTCCTCGCCCGTGACGAGGTCCCCCTCCAGCACCGAGACGAACGCGCTGAGGTAGGTTGGCGCCTCCTCCAGCGTCGACGTCCGCTGCGAGTCCCGGACGTACCGGCGGGCCAGCGCCCGCTCGGTCAGGACGCCGGTGAGCGCACCGGTCGCGTCGACGATCGGCACCAGCTCGAGGTCGGCCTTCGCCATGGCCCGCCCGGCCTCGCGCACCGGCTCGTCCTGACGGCTGATCGGGAAGCTCGCCTGCATCACGTCGGCGGCGCGCAGCATCACGTGCGGCAGGTGCTGGGGCGCCGGCGCCCCGCTGCGCTTCAACAGCCACCGCGTCTGTGCGTTGCAGTCGCCGAGGCGGACGGGGATGTAGCGGTTGTTGGGGTCGATCCGGCCCTTCAGCTCCGCATAGCCGATGGCGGAGGCGATGGAGTCGGTGTCCGGGTTGCGGTGGCCGCTGACATAGATGGGGCGCACCCCGCGATTATCGCTGCGGGGCCGGAGACTTGGCAGCCAGGCCGCCTCGCGGTAGGTTCCGCCGTCAGACCCGGGGGCGGCGGGCGGTCCACCCGCACCCGCTCACCCAGACGAGGAGAAGCGATGCCGACGGCACCCACGATTCTGCCCACCCAGATCACTGAGGGACGGGCTCCCGGACTGCGATACCGGCTCGAGGGCGAGCTCGTGCCCGTGCTCCACATGGCGCTCGATGGGCAGGTCCCGGTCTACTTCGAGCACCACGTGTTGCTGTGGAAGTACCCGGAGATGCAGATCGGCCTGCATCCGCTCCGCAAGGGGCTCAAGCGGCGCGTCTTCGGCGGTATGCCGCTGCTGCTGCTCGAAGCCCAGTCATCCGGCGAGATCGCGTTCAGCCGGGACGCCCCGGGGCACATCGCTGCGCTGCACCTGGCGCCCGGCGACGGCATCGTCGTCCGCGAGCACCAGTTCCTGGCCGCCACCGGCAACGTCCAGTACGACTACAGCCGAATCAAGGGGTTCTCCAACATGCTCTACGGCGGCGGCTTCTTCGTCGACGAGTTCTTCGCGGCCGATCAGGAGGGCGTCGTCTGGGTGCACGGCTACGGCAACGTGTTCGAGAAGCAGCTGGAGCCGGGGGAGACGATCGACATCGAGCCGGGCGGCTGGGTCTACCGCGATCACTCGGTCTCCATGACCCAGGAGGTCTACGGCTTCAAGACTGGTCTTCTGGGCGGCGGCGCCGGCAACCTCGTGTTCAACCGGTTCAGCGGACCCGGCCGTGTCGGCCTGCAGAGCGCGTACTTCCACCCGCCGGCGCATGAGGGCGCGGGCGGCAACGCCCAGCGCCGGGACTCGTCGCTCGGCGGCATCATCGGCGGCCTGCTCGACAACTGATGCTCCCCACTGAGCAGCGGCTGTGAGCTTCGAACCGGGCCACCTCGAGGGCCACCCGCTGCCGCGGGGGATCCAGGGTGCCCTGGGTCTCGCCGGGTATCAGCTGCTGATCGACGTCGGCGGCGTCGGAGCCGGCCGGCTCGGCTCGCAGGCGTTCCTCCTGATCGCTCCGGATCCGGACCCGGGCCTTCCGGACGCGGGCACCCAGATCACCCTGCACCACCGCCGCCTCAAGAGCGAACGCGAGCTGGCGGCGCTCACCCAGCTCGCGGCGCAGCTGGGCTACCTGCGCCTGTCCGGCTACCGGCTCGCGCCGGAGCGCGTCGGCCTGCGCAGCCGGGTGGCGGTGGTCGACCCTGCGACCGGCGCCATCGCCGTCATGATCCCGGACAAGCCCGCGGGCGGCCTGCTGTCGCTGGGTGGGGGCACCGGCGCCTCGCGTCTGCTCGAGGCGGCGCGAGCGCTGCCACCCGCCGGAGCGCCGCCGGACCTGCGCAACCCGGAGCTGCTGCGCCAGGTGCTGCTCGCCCTGGCGCTCCGCGACGAGTCGGTCAGCGGTGCTGAGGCCGCCGAGCTCGCCGATTCCGCGCTCGAGCTGACCCGCGGGGACGCCGGGCTCGATCCGCCGGCCGCGCTTCAGAAGGCGAGGGAGCGCTCGAAGAACGAGGAACCGCCCCGTTAGGGGCGGTGGGTGAATGGAGCTAGCCGGGCTCGAACCGGCGACCTCTTGCATGCCATGCAAGCGCTCTCCCAGCTGAGCTATAGCCCCGCGAGGTCAGGTCAGAGGTTAGTACAAACGCACGCGAAGTAATCTCCGGCGCAGGACATGGCCGAACGTCGCTACAACCCCGCTGAGATCGAGCCCAGGTGGCAGGCGCTCTGGGAGCGCGAGCACACGTGGGAGGTCTCCAACGACATCTCCGCCGAGGCGGAGAAGTCATACGTGCTGGAGATGCTGCCGTACCCCAGCGGCGAGCCCCACGTCGGCCACCTCAAGA
This sequence comes from Solirubrobacteraceae bacterium, assembly GCA_035551695.1. Classification (GTDB taxonomy): domain Bacteria; phylum Actinomycetota; class Thermoleophilia; order Solirubrobacterales; family Solirubrobacteraceae; genus Palsa-465. The sequence goes on along the minus strand of DASZMU010000010.1, from coordinate 2,689 downwards.
ACTACGCGCTCGGCGACGCCATCGCCCATTTCCATCGGCGCACCGGGCACCGGGTGCTGCATCCGATGGGCTACGACGCATTCGGCTTGCCGGCTGAGAACAACGCGATCAAGACCGGCGTGCAGCCGCGGGTGGCGACCGACAGGTCGATCGCCGCCTACCGCCATTGGTTCCACCGCTGGGGGATCTCGATCGACTGGTCACGCGAGCTGGCCACGCACGAGCCGCGCTACTACCACTGGACTCAGTGGATCTTCCTGAAGTTCCTGGAGCGCGGTTTGGCCTATCGCAAGGAGGCGGCGGTCAAGTGGTGCCCGTTCGACCAGACCGTGCTCGCCAACGAGCAGGTGATCGACGGCCGCTGCGAGCGGTGCGGAAACCTCGTCGAGCTGCGCCAGCTCGAGCAGTGGTTCTTCCGCATCACCGACTACGCCCAGCGGCTGCTCGACGACCTGGACACGATCGACTGGCCGGAGCACGTCAAGGCGATGCAGCGCAACTGGATCGGCCGCAGCGAGGGTGCGGAGGTCACGTTCCGCTCCGAGGAGGTGGGGATCGACTACGCGGTGTTCACCACGCGGCCGGACACGCTGTTCGGCGCCACGTTCTTCGTCATGGCCCCGGAGCACCCGGACGTGTTCAAGCTGGCCGCGGGGACCGAGCGCGAGGCCGACGTCCACGAGTACGTCAACCGGGCCCTGACCGAGTCGGCCGAGGTCCGCGGTGACGCCGATAAACCCAAGACCGGGGTTCCTCTGGGCCGCACGGTGACCAACCCCGTCAACGGCGAGCAGCTTCCCATGTACGTGGCCGACTACGTGCTGATGGAGTACGGAACCGGCGCCGTCATGGGCGTCCCCGCGCACGACCAGCGCGACTATGAGTTCGCGACGGCGTTCGGGCTGCCGATCCGGCCGGTGGTGGCGCCCGCCGGCGGCGACGAGCCGGACATCGCCGAGGAGGCGTTCACCGCCCACACCGACGACGAGCGGCTGATCAACTCCGGCGAGTTCACCGGAATGGACGCGGTCGCCGGCCGCGAGGCGATCGTCGTCTGGCTCGAGCGCCAGGGCGTCGGCCACGCCTCGGTCAACTTCCGCCTGCGCGACTGGCTGATCTCTCGCCAGCGCTACTGGGGCTGCCCCATCCCCGTCATCTACTGCCCGCGCGATGGTCTGGTCTCGGTGCCGGAGGAGGATCTGCCCGTCGAGTTGCCGGAGATCGAGGACTACCAGCCCCGCGGGCGCTCGCCGTTGGCCGCCGCCGAGGACTGGGTGCGCACCACGTGCCCGCGGTGTGGGAGAGAGGCGCGGCGCGAGACCGACACGATGGACACGTTCGTCGACTCCAGCTGGTACTACCTGCGCTACTGCGACCCGCACAACGACTCCGCGCCCTGGGATCGGCGCATCGTCGACTACTGGATGCCGGTCGACACGTACATCGGTGGTGTCGAGCACGCGATCCTGCATCTCATGTACTCGCGCTTCTTCGTCAAGGCGCTCGCCGACATGGATCTGCTCGGCTTCCAGGAGCCGTTCAAGACCCTGTTCACGCAGGGGATGATCCTCGGCGCGGACGGCAACAAGATGTCCAGCTCCAAGGGGAACGTCGTGGCTCCGAGCGAGATCGTGGAACGCTTCGGCGCCGACGCCGCCCGCTGCTACGTCCTGTTCATGGGCCCGCTCGATCAGGACGCCGCCTGGTCTGACACCGGTGTCGAGGGCGTGTACCGGTTCCTGGCGCGCCTGTGGCGGCTCGGCGACGCCCTGGCTGGGCAGTCGAAGGGTGGCGCGGTCAGGCAACCCGTGGCCCCGGAGGGTGATGCGCTCGTCCTCGTGCGCAAGGCCAACTGGGCGATTGACAAGGTCACCTCGGACGTCCGCGGCCGCTTCGCGTTCAACACGGCGATCGCCGCCGTCATGGAGCTCGTCAACGAGATCTACCGTCACCCGGAGGCCGAGCTGCCCGCGCGTCGATTCGCGGTCGCCACCGCCGCCTCGCTGGTGTTCCCGTTCGCTCCGCACCTCGGCACCGAGGTCTATGAAATGGTGACCGGCCGCCGGGTGTGGGAGGAGCCCTGGCCGGATGCCGATGAGGACATGCTCCAGGCCGACACGTTCGAGCTGGTGTGTCAGGTCAACGGGCGCGTCCGGGACCGCGTGACCGCCGCGACCGGCGCCTCCCGGGAGGAGCTCGAGCAGCTGTGCCTGGCGACGCAGGGCGTCCAGACGCACGTCGACGGCAACGAGATCGCCAAGGTCATCGTCGTGCCGAACAAACTGGTCAACGTCGTCGTCAAGTAGACGCATGCGCGTCGGCGCGTACATCGCGGTGGTGGGCGCCTCGCAGCCGTCGCAGTCCCAGGAGCGTGCCGCCGAGGAGGTGGGGCGCCTGCTCGGCGAGGCCGGGGCGATCGTCATCACCGGCGGGCGGGGCGGGGTCATGGCCGCAGCGAGTCGCGGAGCGGCGCAGATGGGCGCGACCGTTGTGGGAATCCTGCCGGGGACCAACCGCCAGGACGCCAACCAGTGGGTGTCGGTGGCGCTGGCGACCGGGCTGGGGGAGCTGCGCAACGGCCTCGTCGTCCGGGCCGCCGACGCGGTCATCGCCGTCGGCGGCGCCTACGGGACGCTGTCGGAGATCGCACTGGCCCTGGCCGCCGGCACGTTCGTCGTCGGCGTCGACA
>DASZMU010000009.1:0-13936 GCA_035551695.1 Solirubrobacteraceae bacterium | reverse complement strand
TCAGGTGCAGCGCCTGCATCTCGGAGACGATCGCCTTGGCCTCCTGGGCGGTGTTGGGGACGACCCGGGCGAAGGTCTCGTGGTAGCTGGAGCTCGAGGGGTAGAACTTGCCGGGCGCTCCGGGGACCGCCGCCGTCGCCTGGGTCAGGTAGACCGCCGTGTCGGTGGGACTGACCTGGAGCATGTCGAGCTCGTTGGTGATCTCGACCGAGTCCTGCGAGGTTCCCGGCTCGATCTCGCCCAGGTAGGCGATCGCCGACTGGTTCTGGACGGCGGTCCGAGCGTCATCGGACGCCGTGGCGCCGTGGAGTGGGACGAACGACACGGTGTACTTGCCGACCTTGGAGCCGGTCTGCTGGAGAGCGAGCTGCTCGGCGTCGAGCACGTCGGTGGCGGTCTGACCGCCCACAGCGCCCGGAGGCCGGCCGCCGTAGATCGTCAGCGTGCCGCCGGTGACCGAGACGACAGAGTTGCTCTGCGTGCTGCAGCCGGCGAGCGCGAGCGCACCCAGCACCGTGCACAGCGCCAGCGCCCGTGGCCGTAGGAGGGCCAGGCCCCGCATCGAGGGCGTGGAGCTAATCCCGCCGGCCGGGCAGGTGCGGGAGCAGGTTGCGGATGCCGATCGCGAGGAGCACCATCACGACGGCGAACATGATCGCGTCCAGGCCGCTGACGTTCAGCGCCCAGACGACGATCCAGATGCAGAGTCCGGCGGTGGCGGTGAGTATCAGGCCCATGCTGGCCCAGATCCTAACTGAGCGCGGGCTCGGACAGCGCCGCGGAGAAGCTGCGGACGAGCCGGCCGACGGCCTCGACGGGGTCGTCTGCCTCTCCAGCCTCCCGGACCAGCCGGCTCCCCACGATCACTCCGTCGGCTCCGGCGGCGGCCGCGGCGAGCGCCTGCTCAGGGGTCGAGATCCCAAACCCCACCGCGACCGGCACGTCGGTCTGGGCGACAGCCCGCCGGATCACGGTCTCCAGCCGCCCGTCGACCTGTGCCCGCTCCCCGGTCGTCCCCGTCAGCGAGACGGCATAGAGAAATCCGCTCGCCCCCGCTCCGATTCGCTCCAGCCGCTGGACCGGCGTCGTCGGCGCCACGAGGGGGACGAATGCCAGCCCGCGCTCGCGGCAGGCCGATCGCACGTCGATGGCCTCCTCGAGCGGCAGGTCCGGCACGATCAGGCCGCTCACCTCGCTGGACACGAGCAGGTCGACGAACCGCGTCAGCCCACGGACGACGATCGGATTGGCGTAGCACATGAGGACGACCGGCACCTCGCGCGCGATGCCCCGGGCAACGTCCAGCACCCCGCCCAGCGTCGCGCCCGCACTCAACGCTCTCGTGGCGGCGGCGTGGATCACCGGCCCGTCCGCCAGCGGATCTGAGAACGGGACGCCGAGCTCGATCAGGTCGGCGCCGGCAGCGGCGTACGCCAATCCGATCCGCCGGGAGGTCTCCAGATCCGGGTAGCCGCCCATCAGGTAGGGCATGAGCGCCGCGAGCCGGCCGCTGGCCCGCGCGCCGGCGAAGGCCTCGGCGATCCGCTCAACCCCACTCACCGCTGCCCACCCGCGAGTTTCGCGCCAGCGAAACTCGCCATCGAATTGGCTTTAGCCAATTCAGCCAGGTCCTTGTCGCCACGGCCGGACAGACAGACGAGATCCAGTTCGGAGTCCGGGTTGGCCAGCACCCACGCGAGCGCGTGCGAGCTCTCGAGCGCGGGAATGATCCCCTCCAACCGCGCCGTGGTGGCAAATGCGTTGACGGCCTCCTCATCGGTGACCGCGACATACCGGGCTCGGCCCTGGTCGCGCAGCCACGCGTGCTCCGGGCCGCTGCCCGGGTAGTCGAGGCCGGCGGAGATGGAGTGCGCCTCGAGGATCTGCCCGTCCTCGTCCTGCATGATCGCGGAGAAGGCGCCGTGCAGGACCCCCGGCTGCCCGGCGACCGTCAGCGGCGCGCCGTGGCGGCCCGTCTCGATGCCGTCGCCCGCCGCCTCGACCCCCACCAGCTTGACCTCGGTGTCGCCCACGAACGGGATGAACGTCCCGATCGAGTTCGACCCGCCGCCGACACACGCCACCACCCTGTCCGGCAACCGACCGGCCGCAGCCAGGATCTGCGCCCGCGCCTCGTCGCCGATGACGCGCTGCAGGTCGCGCACCATCGCCGGGTACGGAGCCGGCCCCACGCAGGAGCCGATGATGTAGTGGGTCGTCTCGACGTTCGTCACCCAGTCACGGATCGCCGCCGAGACGGCCTCCTTGAGCGTCCGGGCGCCGAGCTCGACCGCCTCCACCCGCGCGCCCAACAGCTCCATGCGCTCGACGTTCGGCTTCTGGCGGCGCATGTCCTCGGTGCCCATGTACACGATGCACTCGAGGTCGAGAAGCGCGCAGGCGGTGGCGGTGGCGACGCCGTGCTGGCCGGCACCGGTCTCGGCGATGATCCGGCGCTTGCCCATCCGCGTGGCCAGGAGCGCCTGACCGAGGGCGTTGTTGATCTTGTGGGCGCCCGTGTGGTTGAGATCCTCGCGCTTGAGGTAGACCGGATGCCCGGCGGCGTCGCTCAGCCGCCGGGCGAGATAGAGCGGCGAGGGCCGGCCGACGTAGTTGCGCAGCAGATCGTCCAGCTCGGCGGCGAAGGCGGCGTCCTGGCGAGCGGCCACCCAGGCGAGCTCGAGCTCGGACAGCGCGGGCATCAGCGTCTCCGGCACGTACTGGCCCCCGTACGGGCCGAAGCGGTGCTCGACGACGCTCACGCCGCGTGCTCCGAGTTCGGCGTCAGCTGAACTGCGATCGACGGCGAAAGCGTCGCGGGCTGCGGACCCGTTCCGGTGACGGCGGCCGCGAAGGCCTGGAGCTTCTCCGGATCCTTGTGGGGTGGATGGGCTGAATCCTCCGTCCCGCTGGCGACGTCGACCGCATACGGGCGGACGGCGGCGATCGCGTCGGCGACGTTCTCGGCATTCAGGCCCCCGGACAGGATCATGGGGACCCCGCCTCCATGGGCACGGGCCAGATCCCAGGCGAATGTCTCGCCGGTCCCGCCGGGAACGCCGTGGGTGTAGCTGTCCAGCAGATGAAAGTCGGTGTGGAACGGGCCCAGAGCCTGGATGTCGGCTCCGCTGCGCACGCGAGCCGCCTTGATCACCCGGCACCCGGTCCGGCGAGCCGCCTCCGCGCAGAAGACCGGACCCTCGTCGCCGTGCAGCTGGAGCATCGTCAGGCCGATCTCCTCGGCCGCCCGGGTCACCTGATCGAGCGTGGGATCGACGAAGACACCGACGATCTGTGCGTGGCGCCGGTGCGTGGCGGCGATCTCGGCGGCCGCCTCGCGCCGGCATCGCCGGGGTGAGCCCGGCCAGAGGATGACCCCCAGTGCCCAGGCACCGGCGGCGATCGCAGCATCGGCGTCGGCCGGGCGGGTGATGCCGCAGAACTTGATCTTGGGGGTGGTGAGCTCCACACCCACATCGTACGAACGCCCGCGTCTCCCCGCCCGGCGGCGTGTCCCGCCGCCGACCGGCTATCCGCTTGGCGAGGGCACGGTCCGGCTACCGAGCACGACCGTGAGCGTCCGGCGGCTGCGCCCGCGGCGGACCTGAAGGGTCAGGTTCTGGCCCGGGCTGCGGGTCGACACGAGCGCCAGCACGTCAGGGATCGAGCCAACGCCGAGGTCGTCGACGCGTTGAATCACATCGCCGGCGCGCAGGCCGGCGAGCGCGGCCGGGCCGCGAGCCGCCACCGGGCCGACCACGGCCCCGGGGTCCGAGTCGTCAGATTGCGGTGACGTGTCGCCGGCATGTGGCGCCGCCAGCCCGATGTAGGCGACATGCAGGGCGCGGTGATCGACTCGCGACAGGATGGTGTCGGCGGTGTCGATGGGGATCGCGAAGGTCAGCGTCTGGGTCGGACCGGCGGTCGCGACCTGCGAGTCGACGCCGACCACCTGGCCGCCGGCGTCCATCAGCGGACCCCCGGAGTTGCCGGGGTTGAGGGGCTGGTCGGTCTGGATGACGTTGTTGATCGTCTGCCCGTCGGCTGCCGTGATCTGGTGCTGCAGCGCGGAGACGATCCCGCTCGTCAGCGTGCGATCGGCACCGAACGGGTCGCCGATCGCCAGCGTCGAATCGCCGACGCGCACCGATGAGGAGTCTCCGAGCATCAGCGGCCGGACCGGGGGCAACCCGCGGGTGTCGACCCGGAGAACCGCGAGATCGTTGGCCGGGTCGACAGCGGCGACACCGGCGGAGCGCAGCACGCCGTCCTCGAACTCGACGGTGACCCCGCTGCTGCGATCGGCTCCGTCGACCAGGTGGTAGTTCGTGAGGATGTCGCCCTCGTGATCGACGAGAAAGCCGGAACCGGTCGCGGTATTGCTCTGGCCCTGGGACAGGCCGAACGGCGTCTTGGATCGCTCCACCAGCCTGGCCCGGACGAACACGACGGCTGGAGCTGCGTGCTGGTAGATCGCATTGGGGGTCAGACCGGCGGACGAAGCGGCTGACGCCGGGGCGGCCACCGGCGCCTCCTCGACGATCGTCTCGGTCCGCTGGTTCCCGGCGACGCCGAGGATGGCGAAAGCGCCGCCCACGAGGACGCCACCGATCGCCGCCGCTATGAAATGGGACTTCGCCACAGCTGCCCGTCAGTCTTGGCGCCGGCGCCTAAGGACAGCTAAACCGCGCTCCGACGGGCTCCCGGCGTTGCTCCGACCAGCTCCCCCAAGGCCGCCCGCACGTCAGCGGAGCGCATGAGCGCCTCGCCGATCAGCACCGCGTCGACGCCCGCCGTCTCGAGGCGCTCGAGCTGGCCCCGGGTCCGCCAGCCGGACTCTGAGACGACGACGGCGCCTGGTGGCATCCTCCCCAGCAACGCAAACGTCCGCTCGGGGTCGACGGTGAGCGTCGTCAGATCCCGGTTGTTGATCCCGATCACGGGCGCCGAGATCCCGCTCGCGACCTCCAACTCGCGCTCGTCGTGGACCTCGACCAGCACATCGAGCCCCAGCGCCTCCGCCTGTGCGTGCAGCTCCGCGAGGCGCGCCGGCGCCAGAGCGGCGACGATCAGCAGGACCGCGTCGGCGCCTCCCGCCGCCGCCTCCGTGACCTGATAGGCGTCGACGATGAAGTCCTTGCGGAGGATCGGGAGGCGGGAGGCGCCCCGGGCGCGCCCCAGGTCGGCCAGCGACCCGCCGAAGCTCGCCTCCTCGGTGAGGACCGACAGCGCAGCCGCGCCGCCGCGCTCGTAGGCGGTCACCACGTCTTCGAGGACGAGGTCCTCGCGGATCACGCCGGCCGAGGGAGAGCTGCGCTTGTGCTCGGCGATGATCGACAACCCCGGCCGGCGCAGGGCGGCGGCGAATCCACGCGGCGGATCGGCCTGCCCCCGCTCCTCGGCCTGGCGCTCGAGCGCCGGCAAGGGCACCCGCGAGCGCCTGATGTCGACCCGCCGCCGCGTCTCGTCGAGAATCGGCTCGAGCGCGTTGCTCATGCGAGCGCCGCGAGCCGCTGGGTTGCGGCTACGAACCGGTCCAGCGCCGCCGACGCGGCACCGGAGTCGATCGCGCGCTGGGCGGCGTCGACGCCGTCGGCGAGCGTCGCGGCCGCACCCCCGGCGTAGATCGCGGCCCCGCCGTTAAGCACGGCGAGATCCCGGGCAGCGCCCGGCTCGCCGGCGAAGATCCGCCGCGCCGTTCCGGCGTTCTGCGCCGGATCGCCCCCGGGGACCGATTCCGCGGGCGCGCGGTCGAGCCCTACGTCCTCCGGCGCGACGTCGTATTCGGCGATTCCCGCGGGTGTCACCTCGAAGACGCGGGTCGGGGCTGAGATGCTCAGCTCGTCGAGCCCGTCGTGACTGGAGACGAGCAGCGCGTGCTGGGTCCCGAGCAACCCCAACGCCCCGGCCATCCTGTCCAGGTAGGCGGCGTCCGAGACGCCGATCAGCTGCCGGGTCGCTCCCGCGGGATTCGTCAGCGGCCCCAGGAAGTTGAAGATGGTGCGCACGGCCAACTCGGCGCGCACGTGGACGACATACCGGGTGGCCTGATGGTGGGCGGGCGCGAACATGAACCCAAAGCCCACCTCCTCGATGCAGGCGGCGACCGCCGCGGGCGTGAGGTCGATCCGGGCGCCGAGGGCCTCGAGGACATCGGCCGACCCGGACAGCCCGGTCGCCGAGCGGTTGCCGTGCTTGGCGACCGTGCAGCCGGCGCCGGCCGCGATCAGCGCCGCGGTCGTGGAGACGTTGAAGGTCCGCCGGCCGCCGCCCGTCCCGGCCGTGTCGAGCAGGTCACCTCGGTCGACCGTCACGGTGGCGGCCAGCCGCCGCATCGTCTGGGCGAGCCCCGCGAGCTCATCGACGGTCTCGCCCTTCGTCCGAAGCGCGATCAGGAACGCGGCGATCTGAATCTCCGAGGCGTTGCCGGACATCATCTCGGCGAGCACCGCCGAGGTCTCCCCGGACGTCAGATCCTGACCGCTCGCGAGCGCGTCAATCGAGCGCGTCAGCAGATCCGAGGTGAGCCGGACCACTTACGCAGCGGGTGTCAGGAAGTTGGCGAGGAGCTCACGTCCCTGCTCGGTCAGGACCGACTCCGGGTGAAACTGGACGCCCTCGGCCGGAAGCTCGCGGTGGCGCACGGCCATGACGACGTCGTCGGCGCGAGCACTGCACTCGAGCACGTCCGGCAGCTCCCGCATCGCCACCAGGGAGTGGTAGCGACCCACCTCCAATGGCGCCGGCAGGCCCCGGAAGATCGTCTTGCCATCGTGCTCGATGATCGTCGTCTTGCCGTGGACCGGGTGGTGGGTGACGACCCGTCCTCCCCAGGCTTGCACGAGCGCCTGATGGCCCAGGCAGACGCCGAGCGTGGGGATCGACGCCTGTGGAAAGCGCCGCACGGCCTCGAGCGAGATCCCGGCCTCGTCCGGTGTGCACGGTCCGGGCGAGACGATCACCCGGTCATAGCCGCGGATCAGCAGCTCGTCGACCGTGGCGTGGTCGTTGCGGACGACCTCGATCTCCCCGCCGAGCTCGCCGACGTACTGGACGAGGTTGTAGGTGAAGCTGTCGTAGTTGTCGATGACAAGGACCCGCACGGCTGTTCAGAAAGCTACCGGGGACCGCACCCCCGCGGGATCGCCCTCTGGGCGATGCCGCAATGCCATTTGCCCTCCGGGCAATGTCACGGCCAATCCGGCTGGGCGACCGCCAGCTCAATCGCCTCGAGCATGGCGCGGGCCTTGGCCTCGGACTCCCGGAACTCGTAATCCGGCTTGGCGTCGGCGACCGTACCGCCGCCGGCCTGGATGTGGGCCACGCCGTCCTTGATCACCGCCGTGCGGATATGGATGCACGTGTCGAGCTCCCCGGTGTAGCTGGCCCAGCCGATCGCGCCGCCATAGCCGCCCCGCTTCACCGGCTCGAGCTCGTCGATGATCTGCATCGCGCGGACCTTGGGCGCCCCGGAGAGCGTCCCGGCGGGGAGGACCGACCGGAGCGCCGCCAGCGCGTCCACCCCCGGGCGCAGTTCGCCGACGACGTTCGACACGATGTGCATCACGTGGCTGTAGTTCTCCACCGCCATGAAGCTCTCGACGTTGACCGTGCCGTACTTGCAGACGCGGCCGAGGTCGTTGCGGCCGAGATCGACGAGCATGACGTGCTCGGCTCGCTCCTTCTCGTCGGCGAGCAGCTCGCGGGCGATGCGCTGATCCTCCTCGACGCTGGCCCCGCGCGGGCGCGTCCCGGCGATCGGCCGGGTCGCGACGCGGCGCCCCGCCACCGTGATCAGCGGCTCCGGGCTGGCGCCGGCGATCTCGAAGTCGCCGAAATCCAGGAAGTACATGTACGGGCTGGGGTTGACCGCCCGCAGACCCCGGTAGATCGAGAACGCGTCGACGGGGACGGAGGCCGACCAGCGCTGCGAGGGGACCACCTGGAAGGCGTCCCCGGCGTAGATGTACTCGATGATCCGCGCGACGTTTGCCTCGAACCGCTCCCGCGACATGTTCGATTCAAATCGCGGCGCGACACGGCTCTGGGCAGGTCGCTGAGACGGCATCTGCATCGGCCGCGCCAGGCGCCAGCGCACCTCTGCGATCGTCTCGAGGGCTTGCCGGTAGGACAGCTCGAGGTCGTCGTCCGGGTAGATGTTGGCGACGACGGTCGTCGTGCGCTTGAGGTGGTCGAACACGACGAGTGCGTCGGTCAGCATCAGCGCCAGGTCCGGGAGCCCGAGCGGATCCGGATTCGGGTCCCCCAACGGCTCGACGGTCCGCACGAGGTCGTAGGCGAACATGCCCACCGCTCCCCCGGCGAACGGGGGCAACCCTTCGATCGACGCCGCCCGGACGCGGCGCAGCTCATCGGTGGCGAGGGCGTACGGATCACCGGGATCCCCCAGCGACCAGCGCAGCACCTTGCGCGGGCGAAAGCCGATGAACGAGTAGCGCCCGACGCGCCCCTGCTCCGCGGACTCAAGCAGGAACGACGGGTGCGTGGGGTCGCGCAGCTTCAGAAACGCCGAGACCGGCGTCTGGCAGTCGTCGATGAACGTCTCGCAGAGCGGGATCAGGTTGTGGTCGCGCGCGAGCTCGCGGATTGTCTCCAGCGATGGAAACGGTCCCGCCCGCCCCGCCCGGCCCGCGGTCGGCCGAGGCGGTGTCCGTGCCTCAGCGCCGGCGACGGCCATCCAGCACCCGCTCGGCGGCGGCAAGCGTCAGATCCCGACCCCGCAGGAGGACGGCGAGGTGGTACAGGACGTCGGCGGCCTCTTCGGCCACGCGCTCGTCCGTCTCCTCGCGCACGGCGCGCACCACCTCCTCGGCCTCCTCCTGTACCTTGGCGCCGGCCAGTGACGGATCGTCGAGCAGGGTCACGGTGTAGGACCCTTCCGGGCGCGAGCGGGCCCGCGCGTCGATCGTCCGCTCGAGCGTCGCCAGAACCTCCGCGGGCCCCTGGGGCTCGAGGTCGCCGCGGTGAAAGCACGTGCGCTCTCCGGTGTGACACGCCGGACCGGCGGGCTCGACGAGCGCGAGCAGGGCATCGCCGTCGCAGTCGTAGCGGATCGCCTTGACAGTCATCGTGTTGCCGGACGTCGCCCCCTTGTGCCAGAGCTCCTGGCGCGATCGGCTGAAGAAGTGGATCTCGCCGGTGCGGCGGGTCAGCGCCAGCGACTCGGCGTTCATGTAGGCCAGCGTCAGGACCTCGCCCGTCCGCCAGTCCTGGACGATGCACGGGACCAATCCCCGCTCATCGAAAGCCACCTCCGCGTCGTCCACCGGCGGGATTCTAGTGTCGCGTCAGGTAAGTTCGGTGGCACCAAGAGGTACCACTGGCGGATGCATGGCAAGGACGCAGGATCCGACGTGTGGCAGCGCCACACGAGGATCCGAGGACAGCCGGATGACATGGGCGCGGCCCATTCCGGCAAGGCAGGATGCCGAGCGGGCCGCAAGCCCATGCAGGCGCCGCCAGGGGTGCCTCGACTGCCAGCGAGTTTGCCTGACGCGACACCAGGCGGGCCGGACCCGGGCCGAGTTCGCGAAGCGAACTCGCGAGCGAGTCCCGACGCGACTCCCCCTACTCGATGCCGAGGCGGTCCAGGACCCGCTCGTCGGCGCGCCAGTGGCGCCGGACGCGGACGGCCAGCTCCAGATGGACCCGAGTGCCGAGCTCACGCTCGATTGCGCGGCGGGCAGCGACGCCGATCGACTTGATCATCCGGCCGCCGGCGCCGATCAGGATCCCTTTCTGGGACTCGGTCTCGGTCAGCAGAACCGCCTCGATCCGCACCAGGTCCGGTCGCGGATGGGTGATCTCCTCCACCTCGACCTCGACCGCGTGGGGCACCTCTTCACGCGTGCGCGCCAGAACCTGCTCACGGACGAGCTCGGCGAGGATCACCGACGGCGACTGGTCGGAACGCTGCGTCTCGGCGAAGTACAGCGGACCCGCGGGAAGTTGGCCGACCAGATGCTCCACCAGCAACGGCACCCCCGCCCCCGTGCGAGCGCTCACCGGAAAGATCTCGGTGGCGATGTCGAGCGCCTCGGCGTCATGCAGGGTTGCCGCGACGCGGGTCTTCTCCGCCCGGTCGACCTTGTTGACCGCGATCGTCACCGGCACGGATGCCCCTCGGAGAAGCCCCGCAATGAACCGGTCGCCCGGCCCAATCCCCTGCTGCGCGTTGATGACCAACAGACACCCGTCGGCGTCCCCGAGCTCGTGCTCGACGCGCTGCTGCATCCGCTCGGTCAGCGCATCCCGGGGTCGCTGGACACCCGGGAGGTCGACGAGGATCAGCTGCCAGCCCGGGCCGGTGGCGACGCCGCGGATGGCGCGGCGGGTCGTCTGCGGCTTGTCGGAGACGATCGCCACCTTCGCGCCGACGATCGCGTTGGCGAGCGTCGACTTGCCGACGTTCGGCCGCCCCGCCAGCGCCACGAACCCAGAGCGGGTGCCTGCACCGCTCATGGCCACACCGGAGTTGCGCGCCCATCACGGAGATCACGCGCCCGGAGTTTCGCGCCGGCGAAACTCCCAAAGATGACCGCGCAAGCGGTCATCTCACCCACCGCATCAGCTCCGCCTGTAGCGCCAGCATCTCGCCGTCGTCGGTCTCGTGGTCCATCCCGCTGAGGTGGAGTGCGCCGTGGACCACCGCCTCGCGTACATCCTCCGTCTGGGGCGGGCAGATGACGATGTCTCCCAGCTCCCGCGGCCCGGCGCTCGCCCCGTCCTCATCGACGCCGAAGGACAGGACGTCGGTCGGCGCGTCGATCTGCCGGTAGTCCCGGTTGAGCTCGCGGATCCGGTCTTCGTCCACGAACTCGATGGCCACGTGCCCCTCCTCGATCCCGGCCGAGGACAGCGCCAGCGCGCACAGCTCCTCGAGCTCGACCGCGGTGGGCGGTTGGGTGGGACTCGATTCCACCACCTCGATGCCGATCACCTCGACGTCGAGCACGGGCGCGGGCTCCTCTCTCCTAGGCTCGCTTACGCGGGCGCAGCTCCGGGGCCGCCCGCTGAGCGTGCTCGTTGTAGGCGGCGACGATCCGCCGCACGAGCTTGTGGCGCACGACGTCCTCCTCGCCGAACCGCACGAACTCGATGCCCTCCACCTCCTGGAGGATGTCGGAGACGACGATCAACCCGGAGTCCTGCTCGCGGGGCAGGTCCACCTGAGTGATGTCGCCGGTCACGACCATCTTGGAGTTGAAGCCCAGGCGCGTGAGGAACATCTTCATCTGCTCCGGGCTGGTGTTCTGAGCCTCGTCGAGGATGATGAAGCTGTCGTTGAGGGTTCGCCCGCGCATGAACGCCAGCGGCGCCACCTCTATCACCCCGCGCTCCAGATGCTGGGACACCCGCTCCGGGTCCAGCATGTCATGCAGGGCATCGAACAGCGGCCGCAGGTACGGGTCGACCTTCGCCATCAGGTCGCCGGGCAGGAACCCGAGGCGCTCGCCGGCCTCGACAGCCGGCCGGGTCAGGATGATCCGGTTGACCTCGCGCCGGCTCAGGGCGGCAGCGGCGAGGGCGACCGCCAGGAACGTCTTGCCCGTTCCCGCCGGCCCTATCCCAAACGTGATCGTATTGGCCCGAATCGAGTCGACGTAGCGCTTCTGGTTGACGGTCTTGGGCGCGACCTTGGTCGCCCGGTGCCGCCACACCACGTCCTCGAGGATCTCCGACGGTGACTCGTGCTCGTCCAGTGCGCGGGCCACGGCCTCGACGGTTCCCGGCGCGATCTCGTGACCCTGGACGATCAGATCGGAGAGCTCGCGGACCACCGCCGCCGCGGCGTCCACGGCGTCGGCCTCGCCTTCCAGGGTGAGCACGTTGCCCCGGAGGAAGACGTCGCAGTCAAGATGGCTCTCCAACGTGCGCAGGACGACATCCTGCGTGCCCGCCAGTTCGGCGGCCACAACGTTGTCCAGCTCGATCGTCTTTTTGGCCACTAAGAGGTGAGCGCCTCCCGCACCCGCGCCGATGTGCGTTTGCCGTCGGCTCGGCCGCCGGATGCGGCCATCACCGCCTTCATCACCTGGCCCATGTCCCGCGGAGTCGAGGCACCGGTGTCGGCGATGGCCGCGGCGATCATCGCGTCCAACTCGGCGTCGCTGAGCTCCGCGGGGAGGTAGGTCGCGATCAGCGCGGCCTCGGCCTCCTCCTGGTCGGCCAGCTCCGGGCGACCGCCGTCACGGAACTGGGTGGCCGCCTCGAGGCGTCGCTTGCGCTCGCGGCGCAGGACGGCGAGCTCGTCGTCTCCGCCCTCTTTGGCCGCCTTCTGCAGCTCGGAGAGCACCAGCCGCAGCGCGCCGACGCGTGTCTTCTCGCCCGCCTTCATCGCGGTCGTCATGTCGGTGCGAAGCTGCTCGGTGACGCTCATCCGTCTCCTAGAGGATAGCCCCAGGGGCACCCGGATCCGGTCGGTCGCTCAGACGGCCACGGAGCAGCTGATGCCGTCCGCGTACAGCTCCTCGCAGGTGACGTCGATGAGGGTTCCGCGGGCGGCGGCGCCCGCCGGGAGATAGCACCGGGTGTAGTCGGTGGCGTAGCCGGAGCACTGAGTGTCGGCGACCTTGTCGACGAGCACCTGCTCGCGCCGGCCCAGCCGGGCGGTGCGATGAAGTCGCGAGCGCAGCTCGGAGCGCCCACGCAGCACCTGAGAGCGCCGCTTCTTCTCCGAGGCGGGGACCCGGTCACCGAGGTCGGCGGCCACCGTCCCCGGGCGGGGCGAGTACGGAAAGACGTGAACCCGGCTGATGCCGGCAGCATCGACGGCATCCAGGGTGCGCTGGAACGCCGCCTCGTCCTCGGTGGGAAAGCCCACGATCACGTCCGTCGTCACGTTGATCCGGTCCCGCCCACCCGCCGCGGCGCGCACCCGCGCGACGTGATCGACGTATTCCGCCGCCGTGAAGTGGCGCCCCATCGCCTCCAGCACCGCGTCGTCGCCGGATTGCGTGGGGACGTGAAGGTGCGGGCAGACCTTGGTCTCTGAAACCAGAGCATCGAGGAGTGAGTCCCTGACGTGGATCACCTCGACGCTCGAGAGCCTGACGCGCTCCACGCCCGGAACGCGGGCGACCTGCACCATCAGGTCGCCGAGCTCGAGACCGGCCTCGGGGTCGGAGTAGTCGCCGACGCTGATCCCGGTCATCACCATCTCCGGCTGGCCCAGGGCGACGCGCTCGGCCACTTCGTCGAGGATCGCGCTCGCGGGGCGCGAGCGGGCGCTGCCGCGAACGGTGGGGATGATGCAGTAGGCGCAGTGGCAGTCACAGCCGTCCTGCACCTTGACGAAGCCGCGCGTGCGGGCGGCACGTTCGCTCGCCGGCTGCGCGGTCAACCTCAACCCCCGGCAGTTCGGTCGGACCGCTTGACGCGATTTCGCCTCGGCTTCGGATGTGATGCAGCACGTGTTGATGACGTGCAGTTCGGCGTCCGACTCCGGCGCCTCGGTATGGCCGGCCGCCAGCACCGACCGGCGAGCGAGCATGGCGTCCGCCTGGGACACCTTGCAGCCGAGGAACTTGACCGCGAACGAGGCCACGCGCTCAAAACGCTAGCGGGAGGATCGCCGAAGGGCGATCCCCTTACGAGGAATCGGAGATCTCTGGCGCGGCTCCTGCGGAGATGAGGGAATCGGCTGCGCCCAGAGCAAGCGCAGCCGTCCCTCAGCTGCGATATCCGCTCACGACCGGAGGACCGTCGTACTCATCGATCGCTGCATCATGCTGCGGTGTCCTCGGAACGGTGCGCGTCGAGAGGAGAGAGGGCTCCAACGGGAATCCAGCCCGAGGCTTGGGCCGCGGTACGACCAGGTCGAGGAGTAGGCCACCGAGAGTCACTCCGATCGCGAGCGGGTTTGGCAACTGCTCACCTCCTTCATCTGATGTCAGGATCACAACCGACGTCAGGA
>DASZMU010000008.1:0-19644 GCA_035551695.1 Solirubrobacteraceae bacterium | reverse complement strand
CTCGGTGGTCAGGCCGAGGTGCCGGGCGTGGCGGGGACGTGGAAGGACCTGACGGAGTCGGTGAATTTCATGGCGTCGAACCTGACGAACCAGGTGCGCAACATCGCGCAGGTGACGACGGCGGTGGCGCAGGGTGATCTGACGCAGAAGATCACGGTGGACGTCAAGGGTGAGATCCTGGAGTTGAAGAACACGATCAACACGATGGTCGATCAGCTGTCCTCGTTTGCCGATGAGGTGACCCGGGTGGCGCGTGAGGTGGGTACCGAGGGCAAGCTTGGTGGTCAGGCGGAGGTGCAGGGCGTGTCCGGGACGTGGCGCGGCCTGACCGAGTCGGTCAACGGCATGGCGTCGAACCTGACCGACCAGGTCCGCAACATCGCCCAGGTGGCGACCGCGGTGGCCCAGGGCGACCTCTCCCAGAAGATCACCGCCGACGCCAAGGGTGAGATCCTGGAGTTGAAGAACACGATCAACACGATGGTCGAGCAGTTGCGGTCGTTCGCCGCCGAGGTGACCCGGGTGGCGCGCGAGGTCGGTACCGAGGGCAAGCTCGGTGGTCAGGCCGAGGTGGAGGACGTATCCGGGACGTGGCGCGGGCTGACCGAGAACGTCAACCTGATGGCGGCCAACCTGACCGACCAGGTCCGCAACATCGCCCAGGTGACGACCGCGGTCGCCAACGGCGATCTGTCGAAGAAGATCACGGTCGAGGCCAAGGGCGAGGTGGCGGCGCTGGCCGACACCATCAACACGATGGTCGAGCAGTTGCGGTCGTTCGCCGCCGAGGTGACCCGGGTCGCGCGCGAGGTCGGCACCGAGGGCAAGCTCGGTGGTCAGGCGGAGGTCCAGGGCGTGTCCGGGACGTGGCGCGGGCTGACCGAGAACGTCAACCTGATGGCGGCCAACCTGACCGACCAGGTCCGCAACATCGCCCAGGTGACGACCGCGGTGGCCCAGGGCGACCTGTCGCAGAAGATCACCGTCGACGCCAAGGGCGAGATCCTGGAGCTGAAGGACACGATCAACACGATGGTCGACCAGCTCTCGTCGTTCGCCGACGAGGTGACGCGCGTGGCGCGCGAGGTCGGCACCGAGGGCAAGCTCGGCGGTCAGGCCGAGGTGGAGGACGTCTCCGGCACTTGGCGGCGGCTGACCGAGAACGTCAATCAGCTGGCCGGCAACCTGACCACCCAGGTCCGCGCGATCGCCGAGGTCTCCACCGCGGTGACCCAGGGCGACCTGACCCGCTCGATCGCCGTCGAGGCGCAGGGCGAGGTCGCCGAGCTCAAGGACAACATCAACCAGATGATCGCCAACCTGCGCGACACGACGACGCGCAACCAGGAGCAGGACTGGCTGAAGACCAACCTGGCGCGCGTCTCCGGCCTGATGCAGGGCCAGCGCGAGCTGGCGACCGTGACCCAGCTGATCATGTCCGAGCTCACGCCGACGGTGTCGGCGCAGCACGGCGCGTTCTTCCTGACCGAGACCGACGGGGACGGTCAGCCGCGGGAGCTGCGGCTGATCGCCAGCTATGGGTACACGCGCCGCGACGGCGTGCCGGACCACTTCAAGCTGGGTGAATCGCTCGTGGGGCAGGCCGCGGTCGAGCACGCGACGATCCGGATCGACGAGACCCCGGAGGACTACATCCGGGTCAGCTCCGGGCTGGGTCGCGCCGCTCCGGCGAGCATCCTGATCATGCCAATCCTGTTCGAGGATCAGGTGTTGGGCGTGATCGAGCTGGCCTGGTTGCGCCCGCCGAGCGAGATCCACCGGACGTTCCTCGAGCAGCTGATGGAGACGCTGGGCGTCGTGCTCAACACGATCATCGCCAACATGCGCACCGAGGAGCTGCTCCAGCAATCGCAGTCGCTGAACGCCGAGCTCGAGCAGCAGGCGCAGCTGTTGGAGGAGCGCAACCTCGACATTGAGGGCAAGAACCGCGAGATCGACCTGGCGCGACTGGGGCTGGAGGAGAAGGCGGCTCAGCTGGCGCTCAGCTCGCGCTACAAGTCGGAGTTCCTGGCCAACATGAGCCATGAGCTGCGCACCCCGCTCAACAGCCTGCTCATCCTGTCCAAGCTGCTGCTCGACAACGAGGCCGGGAATCTGAACGACAAGCAGCTCGAGTTCGCGCGTACGATCCGCGCCGCCGGCTCGGACCTCCTGGAGCTCATCAACGACATCCTCGACCTGTCGAAGATCGAGGCCGGCAAGATGGATCTGCTGCTCGACGCGATCCCCCTCGCCGACGTCTGCGCCTACGTGCAGCGCACGTTCGAGCCGGTTGCCGCCGACCAGGGGTTGTCGCTCCACGTCGTGCTCGCCGACGGTGTGCCGAGCGCGATCGTCACCGACGAGCAGCGCCTCCAGCAGATCCTGCGCAACCTGCTCTCCAATGCGTTCAAGTTCACCGCCGAGGGCGGGGTTGAGCTGCGCATCGAGCGCGCCGAGGAGGACGTCCTGACCTTCTCGGTCACCGACACCGGGATCGGCATCGCCGAGGACAAGCTGGCGGTCATCTTCGAGGCCTTCCAGCAGGCCGACGGCACGACGAGCCGGACGTACGGCGGTACCGGCCTGGGCCTGTCGATCAGCCGCGAGCTGGCGCGGGCGCTTGGGGGCGAGATCAGCGTGCAGAGCACGGTCAACGAGGGCAGCATCTTCACGCTGCGGCTGCGCCTCGAAGCCGCCGCGCGCGCCGGTGGGCTCTCCGGCGTCGACCTGTCGCCGGTGCTGCCGCCGTCCGCGCTTGATCCGGCCGCCCCGGCGGCCCCGGCGAGGCTCGTGCCGGCGACCAACGGAACCGCCGAGCAGGTGACCGCCGGCGTGGCGACCGTCCGCCGCCGGCCGGCCCGGCCGGCGATGGCGACCCGCCGGCTGCTTGTGCTCGACCGCGGCGGGCTTGCGCTGCACGCGATCCGCGGCCTGGTGGGGCGCGATCACGGCGTTGAGCTGATCGCCACCGAGTCGCCGGAGGAGGCGCTGACCGCGGTGGACGCGTCGATGCCCGCGTGCCTCGTCATAGGTTCCCGGCTGTCGAAGACGGCCGTGTTCACGCTCCTCGACGAGTTGCGAGACCGCCCGCACATCACGCGCCTGCCCGTCATCCTCCGCCTTGACCGGCGGGTGACCGATCGCGACCGGGCGCGCCTGAGCCGGTACGAGCCGGCGCTCCTGCCCCGGGTGGCCGAGTCCGACGAGGCGCTCGCGGCGGAGGCGGCGCTGCTCCTGCATCCGGCAAGCGGCCCCGCCGTTGCCGGGCCGGAGAGCGGGGTCTCGGCGCGCGACGCCAAAGCGGGCGCGGGTGCCGCGCCGGATGGGGCTGGTTGGTCGGGTGTCGAGGGTGGGGGCCGGCTGAAGGGTCGCATCCTGCTCGTCGACGACGACGTCCGCAACCTGTTTGCGCTGGCCAGCCTGCTCGAGGACCAGGGCCTGGAGGTCATCTTCTCCGAGACCGGGCGCGAGGCGCTCGACATCCTCGGCCGCGATCCTGGGATCGACCTCGTCCTGATGGACATCATGATGCCCCAGATGGACGGCTACGAGACGATCAAGGCGGCCCGGGCGATGCCGGCGCTCGGCACGATGCCGATCATCGCCGTCACCGCCAAGGCGATGCAGGGCGACCGTGAGAAGAGCATCGCCGCCGGCGCCTCCGACTACATCACCAAGCCTGTCGACCCGGACAAGCTGATCTCGTTGATCGGCGGATGGCTCCGTGTCTGACCGAGCAGCCTCCCGCCGGAGCGCGTGAGCCCCGCATGGAGTCACGGGTGAGTCCTCTGCCCGCGCACTCGTCTGACGAAGAGTCCGAGCCGTCGCCGGCGCGGTCAGGTGTCCCGCCGGCTGCGGAGCCGGAGGCCCCGTTGGGCATCCTCCTCGTCGACGACCACAGCGAGAACCTCGCGGCGCTCAGGGCCGTCCTCGAGCCCCTGGGCGAGCGGCTCGTCACCGCCGACTCCGGCGAGCAGGCGCTCCGGGCGCTGCTGCGCGAGGAGATCGCGGTCATCCTCCTCGACGTGCGGATGGCCGGCTTGGACGGCCTGGAAACCGCCCGGATCATCCGCGGCCGGCCGCGGACGCGCCACATCCCCATCATCTTCCTGACGGCCCAGGCGTCGGAGATCGAGGAGATCACGCTGGCGTATGCCACCGGCGCCGTCGACTACGTCATCAAGCCGTTCGAGCCGGAGATCCTCCGCGCCAAGGTCTCTGTCTTCGTCGAGCTCAACCGCGAGCGTACCGAGCGGGTACGCCAATCCCGTGCGCGCGCCGAGGCCGAGGCGGTGGCCCGCACGGTGCGCACGCTGCAGATCCTCTCCGACGCGGCACTCGCCCACCTGGAGATGGACGGGCTCGCGACCGAATTGCTCGACGCGACCAGCACGTTGTTCCAGGCCGACGCCGCCTGCCTGCTCCTGCGCGACGAGACCTTCTCCGGCCTGACGCTGCAGGCCGGCCGGGGCGTCGCGCTTCCCGTCCCGGCCGACGGCCACCTCGCGCTCGGCGCCGGGATCCTCGGCACGCTGGCCGCCGAACGCCGCCCGGCGCTGCTGCGCGGAGGCGAGATCTGGTCATCGCCGCCGGACGCGCCGGCCCCGCTACCGACGGCGGAGGAGACCGTCTCGAGCATGCTCGTCATCCCGCTCGTCGCCTCCGGCGAGCTGCTGGGTCTGTTGCTGCTGGGGTCTACCGCCGAGGGGCACTTCGACACCGGCGACCTGGAGCTGCTGACCCTCGCCGGCGACCGCATGGCGATCGCGATCGACCACATCCAGCGCTTCGCCCACGGCCGCCAGCTGGTCGAAACGCTCCAGCGCAGCCTCCTGCCCGACCGCCTCCCGCATCATCCCCGGCTGGAGCTCGCCGCCCGGTACCTGCCGAGCGGGCTCGCCCCGCAGATCGGCGGCGACTGGTACGACGCGCTGGAGCTCGACTCCAACCGCACCGCGGTGATGATCGGCGACGTCGTCGGCCACGGGGTCCGCGCCGCCACGACGATGAGCGAGCTGCGCAACGCGCTCCGTGCGTTCGTCGTCGAAGGCCACGGCCCGGGGGAGGCGTTGCACCAGCTCGACCGGGTCGTGCTGGCGACGATCGGCCCGGGGATGATCGCGACCGTCCTGGTCCTGATCATCGACGCTGCGGAGGGGACGGTGACGCTCGCCCGCGCCGGCCATCCGCCGCCGGCCCTGCGCAGCGCCGACGGGACCGTTCGCTACCTGGAGACCGAGGGGACGTTGCCGCTGGGCATCGACGACCGGGTGTCGGCCGGCGAGGCCCGGTACTCGATCGGGCCCGGCGACGCCCTGCTCCTGTTCACCGACGGGCTCGTCGAACGGCGCGGCGAGTCGATCACGCTCGGGTTCGATCGCCTGCGCGATGCATTTGCCGCCGCCCCGGACGACGTGGAGGAGATCTGCGACCACGTCCTGGCCCACACGCTCGCCGAGCAGGTCTCCGACGACGACATCGCCCTGCTGACCGTCCGGCTGCTGGGGACCGCGAACGGCCCGCTCGAGCTCACCCTCCCGGCGCGGGCGGAGTCCGTGCCGCTCGCGCGTCACCGGCTCCGGTCCTGGCTGACGGCGGAGGCTCCCCAGCTGGACGCGATCGCCCGGGGTGACCTCGAGGTCGCCTGGTCCGAGGCCTGCACCAACGTCATCCGGCACGCCTACGGGCCGCGCGATGCGACGTTCGACGCCGAGGCCCGCATCGACGGGACGGCCGTCTCGCTCCAGGTTCGCGACACCGGCGCCTGGCGGCCGCCGCGCGGCCGGCACGGCGGGCGCGGCCTGGCGCTCATGCGTCAGCTGTGCGATCAGGTGCTCATCGACCGGCGGGCGGACGGCACGACCGTGACGATGCGCCTCGCGCTGCCGGACGCCGGGTCCAACGACCGCCCGGATGATGGCGATGCGTCGGCCGAGCGCAGCGCCTGAGGCGGCGGACCCAGATGCTGATCATCGTCTCCTCGCCGGGCTCGCCGCCGCGGCGGATGCTCGAGCCGACCGCGCTGGACAGGCAGGCCGTCGTTTTCGACGACCTGGCCCCGGCGATCGAGGCGTTTCGTTCGGCGTACGCCGACGAGCCGGCGGCGGGCTGCCGGTCGCCGCGGGGTCCTGGCTACGCCGGCGCTGCCTCGCCCGGGTCGCTGGTCCGCTGCCTCGCCCGGGTCGCTGGCCCGCGTGGGCCTGCACCACGCGCCAAATCAGGGTCGCGCCCTTATGATCCGGCCCAAATTGGGGGCTGAGCCTGCACGTGGCGACAAATCTCTGGAGCGATGCGTGATTTGGTGCAATCCGCACACTGAAAGGTGGAGCAATGGCGCCGGCGTCGCTGCGTGAATAATTGAAGGGTGACCGAGGTAGGATCGAACCAATGGGTTACAAAGTTCTTGGCTTCGCCGTCTGGCAGGGAAGCAAGTGGTACCTGCGGCGGCGCCTGAGCGGCCGCATGGCGAAGACGGCGATCGTGGGGATCGGCGCAGCGCTGCTCGCCGGAGCGGCGGTCGCCAGCCGTCAAGCCGCTTCAAATCAATAAACTATAAGTTTCGGCAGGTCTCCGGAAGGGACTTGTCGTCTGGCCGCCGAAAGCGGGAAGGCGGGGCCGCGATGCTGGATCAGCAACGCGGCTCGCGTTGGTTATGAGAGATACCGCTCCCGCTGACATCCCCGTGGCGATCGACCGTGTTGAACGGTCGCGCGGCGAAGGTAATGGCATCCGGTTGCGGCTCACGGGTCGCTGGCTGAGTGGCGAGCGATCCGACACCGAGCCGCTCTTGGTGGTGGCAGTCGACGGACGGCGTCATCGCTTTCCGGCGAGTCGCGATCCGGCCCGCCCGGATTCCGCCCAGCCGAACGGCAACCTGACCGAGGCGCGTGACGCCGGCCGCTGGGAGGCCACGTTCGCGCTGCCGGCCTGGGCTGAACCGCGCCGGCCGGGTCAGGCCGCGCTGTGGCTGGGCGACGCCGTGGTGCCCGTGCCACCAGCCGGCGGCGGAGGCGCTGAGAATTCACGGTCCGCGACCGACGCTCCCGGGGCGACGCCGCCGGTCGAGGCCCCGGACGCCCCGGACACCCCGGCGGCCGCGGCGGCCCCGGCGGCCCCGGCGGTTCCGGCGGCGCCGGCGGTTCCGGAGGCCCCGCCGAGCCCGGCGGCCCCCGCGCAGCCGATGGCCCCCGCGCAGTCGGCGGCACCCCAGCACCCGGCGCCGTACCCCCAGCATGTGACGCCGTACACGCGGCTGCCCGCCCCGCCCGCGCTGGGCGAAGCGACCCCCTGGCCTCCGGAGCCCGTGTCCGTGTATCCCGCCTCGTTCTCGGCCTCATCCATGTCACCGCCCGCTGCGTCACCGCCCGCTTCGTCATCGTCCGCTTCGTCATCGTCCGCTTCGTCATCGTCCGCTTCGCCGCCGCCCGCGGCCGGGCCTCCGGCCGGCGAGCCCTCCGGTTCGTCTGCGCAACCGTCCGCCGACCCCCCCGAGCCCGTCTTCGACAGCGGCCGGACCGGACCGCTTGCGGAGCTCCTGTTCAAGGAGAGCGTGTCGGCTCTCCACGCCGAGCTCGATCAACGCGCCGGCGAGGTCGCCCGGCTGCGCGGCGAACTGGCCGATGCCCGCGGCGAGCTGGAGTCGCGCACCGCGAAGCAGGTGGCGCTGGAGTCCGCTCACGGGGACCTGCGTGCTCAATTGCAGCAGCTGATGGCGGCCGCCACCGATCAACGTGAGGACTTCGAGCGGCGGCTGTCCGAGCTTCAGGAGAAGGTCGCGGACGCCGAGGCACGGCAGACAGACGCCGGCCGCCGTCGGTCGGAAGCCGAAGCCGACCGTGATCGCATGCGTGAGGAGCTGGCGTCAGCCCACCAGGAGCTGGCGTCAGAGCGGGCGCGGGCGGAGCGGGATGCGGAATCACGGCGAGCGCGCGTGGAGGAGGAGCTCGAGGAGGCGCGGGCGCGGGCGCAGCGGGAGCTCGAGGAGGAACGGGTTCGAGCACGTCAGGAGCTCGAGGAGGAACGGACCCGAGCACGTCAGGAGCGCGACGAGGTCCGAGCCCGGGCGCAGCGGGAGCTCGAGGAGGAGCGGAACCGGGCGCACGGCGAGCTCGAGGCCGAGCGCGGGCAGGCCGTGGAGCAACTTCAGGAGGCAATCGTGGCGCGCGACGCCCATGCGGCCCAGGCCGCGGCTCTGCATCAGCAGCTGTCCCAGTTCTCCTCCGCACACGAGCGACACGCCGCCGAGGTGGCTGCCCTGCGAGAGCAGCTCGCCGCCGTCAGCGTGTCCCGCGAGGCAGCCGTCGGCGAGGCGGCCGGGCTCCAGGCGGAGCTCCAGCGCCTGGGGTCTGAGCTCGCGGTGGCGCGGGAGCAGCTGGACGCGCGCGGGGGAGACCTCGGCGAGGCTCAGCAGCTGCTGGCCGATGCCCGTGCTCTGACCGAGCAGTTGCGCGGGCAAACCCCGCAGTAAGCGGGAACGCTGAGCCGTTACGGCGATGTCCGTCCGCCGCGAGACGTACGGTCGCGCGCATGACTGACTTGCCGGGGACGGCTGCCGTGGGCATCGAGACGGTGGAGTGGTCGGCCGTGAGCGGCGGGAATCTGACGCTCCGGGTGACCGGGCGGTGGCGGCGCCGGCGGCCGGCCGCCACCGGGCAGCCCACACTCGTGATCGAGGCCGAGGGCCGGCGCCACCGATTCCCAGCGCTTCCGGAGCCGCCGAGCCTGGCCGGAACCGGTCCGGGCGTGTGGCGGCTCAGCTTCACGATCCCCGGTTGGCTTGCGCCGGACCTGGGGCGGACCTGGCTTCAGTTTGGGACCGTGATCGTGCCGCTGCCGGTCGCGGTTCCCGCACCGGGCGAACAGTTGCCGGCGCCTGCGGAGCAGACGCCGGGCCCGGGGGAGTTCCGTATGACGCCGCTCGGCGAAGCGGCGCCGGCGCCGGAGCCGGAGCCGCCGCAGGATGAGCCTGACGCCCCGCCTCCACCCCCGGCAGCTCTTTCGCAGCCGCACGGCCCACCGGAGCCGGACCTGGGGGCGGCCGAAGTGCCGCCGTCGGACCCACCGCCGACTGAGCTGAGAGAGCAAGCTGCGCCGTCGGCTGAGCCGGCGGCGCCGGACCCACGGCTCGCCGAGCTGGCGGAGCGCGTCGTTTCGGTGGAGCGCGAGCTGGGGGAGGCGCGCGGTGAGCGCGAGCGGATCGCGGAGACGCTGGCCGAGCGGGAACGGGAGCGGCGTCTGGCCGAGCAGCGCGCGCACGCCGAGCAGGCGCTGCGCCAGGACATGGCGCGGCAGCTCGCGGCGACAGCTCGGGAGGCGGAGCATGCCCGTCAGGCGATGGGTGACCTGGCGGCCGCGGAGGAGCGGATCCGGGCCCTGGAGGAGGAGCTTCGCCTCGCCCGGCGCCGCAGCGACGAGGCGGAGCAGCTCGCGGCGGCGGCGAACGCCGTCCGGGAGCGAGCCGAGCGTGAGCGAGACGAGCATGAGCGCGAGCTCGCGCGCAGCCGGAAAGCAGCGGGCGACGCGACTGCCGCGGAGGCGGCACGGCTGGCGTTTGAGGGCGAGTTGCGGGCGCGCCGTGGCGATGCGGTGGCGCGGATTGCCTCTGAGCCAGCGGCCGAGGCGCTGCGACCGGCTGGTTCCGCGGTGTCGTCGGCGGGGGATGAGCCCGTCCCGCCGCCCGCTCCGGAGCCGCCACCACCGCCTGCCCCTCCGCCGATGCCGGAGCCGCGGCCGCCGGCCGAGCCGCCGCAACCGGCTGCCCCTCCGCCGGTGCCGGAGCCTCCCGCGGCACCGCCGCCCATCCCGGAGCCGCCGCCGATCCCAGAGCCTGCACCGCCGCCGGCACTTGCCGGCCCCGTCGACGATCGCGGGGCGCTGCTCGTGAGCCTCCGCCAGGAGCTGAGCGCCCGCGCTCGCGCCGAGGCGAGCCTGCGGGCCCGCCTGGTCGACGCCGAATCGCGCCTCGCGGCCCGCGTTCTGCTGGAGCAGCGGACGACGGCGGTGCTGCATGAGCTGCGGGGTGAGCTGGAGACGCTGCGTGACGCGCTCAAACGCGAGCGGGCGCTGCGCGAACAGGCCGAGACCGCGGCCGGCGAGCTGGAGCGTGAGCAGGCTCTGCGCGCTGAGGCGCAACGCCGGCTCGGCGAGCTCGAGCTCCAGCTCCAGGGCCAGCGGGAGGTCTCCCGCGGCGCCCATGACGCGATCGGAGAGCTCCGCGGCGCCCTCGAGCAGCTGAGCAGGCCTCAGACCGAGGCCAGCTCGCCGCCGGCCGAGGCCAGCCCGCCGGCGACCGAGGCCACCGCGCCGGCATCCGAGCCGCCTACGCCCACCCCCACGCCCGCGGAGCCGCCGCGCTCGGCCCTCGTCGAGCCCGCGCGGCTCAATGACGCGCTGACCCGGCTGCGGGAGACGATCACCCCACAGGACGCCCCGGCGGTGGCCGGGGGTGGCGGTGCCGCGGCGGCTCGCTCGTTGTCGCTCAGCGAGGTTCTCGGCCGCCCGTCGCTGGAACGCGCCTTCCGCAAGCTCGTCCGCGACGATCCCGAGGCCGCCGGCCGGCTGCTGCTCGAGCTCCTTCCGCTCCAGCGCGTCGTGTACCCGCACAAGGTCGCCTACGACCTGGTGTTGGGGAGCGGGCGGGGAGAGGCCCGTCCCGCCCGGAGCTGCGTGTGTGTTTCGGTGCCGAACGGGACGACCTCCATCACCGTCCAGAGCGCGCCGCGGCCACGCGACGACGTCGACTTTCAGGTGGTGGGAGATCCGGCGCGGATCGCCCGCCTGTTGACGGCTGGACGCTTCCGGCGTCGCTTCAGTCGCCGGGTGGCACGCGTGCGCGGGCGCCGCGAGGGGATCGCGGCCCTCACGGCGCTCCTCGGGAGCCCGCTTGATCTCGGCGACCTGCACCGGGCCGGGGTGCGGCCTGATCCGGCGACTGCGTTTGCTCTGGTGGCCAGCATGGTCGATCCGGCCTGGACGAGAGGAGAGCGCTTCGCTCTGGCCCACGAGGATCCGCACGGCGCCTCGACGTTCCTGATCGTCCGTGACGGGGCCCCGCTGCAGGTGGTCCGCCGCCCGCCGGAGGCCAAGATCGCCACCACCCTCGCCTGCGCGGGCGACCAGATGCTGGCCGTTCTGGCCGGCGACGCGGTGCCCGGCCTGACCGTGCGCGGCGACGAGCGGCCGCTCGTGGTGCTGCGCGAGTGGATCAAGCTCGCACAGAGCACCTGAATTCCGCACTGAGCGGATTGCGGAGCTCACGGCGTCCGGCCCGGTGCCTAACCTAAGGCTCCGCCGCCTATGCCTGCCGCCTGCGCCCATCTCCACGTCCACTCCGAGTACTCGCTGCTCGACGGAGCGTGCAAGATCGACGCCCTCGCGGCCCGTGCGGCGTCGTTCGATCAACCGGCGCTCGGACTGACCGATCACGGCGTGATGAACGGCTCGGTGGAGCTCTTCACCGCGTGCCGGAAGCAGGGGATCAAGCCGATCCTCGGCTGCGAGGTCTACATGGTCGATGACCACGCCGTCCGGGCGCCGGGCAAGCTGGACCGCTTTCACCTGACGTTGCTGGCTGCGACTCCGACCGGGTACCGCAACCTCGTCAAGCTCTCCTCCGCCGGCTTTCTCGAGGGCTATCAGCGCGGCAAGCCGTCGGTCGACATGGCCCAGCTCGCCGCCCACGGTGAGGGTGTCATCGCCCTGACCGGCTGCCTGGCCTCCCGCTTCTGCCGTCACCTCGCCGACGACCGCGTCGACGACGCGAGGGCGCACATCCGGGAGCTGATGGACGCGGTCGGTGGCGACAACGTGTACTTCGAGGTCCAGAAGAACGGGCTGACGGTCCAGGACAAGTGCAACGAGGCGATCGTCCGGATCGCCCGTGAGGTTGGGCGACCGCTGGTGGCCACCGGCGACGTGCACTACCTGCGGCGGGAGGACTACCACCACCACGCCGCGCTGCTGTGCGTACAGACGAAGTCGACGCTCAGCCAGCCGAAGATGAGCTTCGAGACCAACGAGTTCTACCTCCGCTCCAGCCAGGAGATGGCCGACACGTTTGCCGAGTGGCCGGAGTCGCTGCCGACGACGCTGGAGATCGCCGAGCGCTGCGATGTTGAGCTGGAGCTGGGGCGCCAGCTCATCCCCCGGTATCCGACGCCTGACGGCACCGGCGAGCGCGAGTACCTGCACGGGCTCGTCGATCAGGGCCTGCGCTTTCGCTACGGGGGTCCGGTGCCCGCCGAGGCACGCGAGCGGGCGGACTTCGAGCTCAGCGTCATCGACCGGATGGGCTTCAACGCCTACTTCCTGATCGTCTGGGACTTCGTCAAGTACGCCAAGGACGCCGGGATCGCCGTGGGGCCCGGTCGTGGCTCGGCCGCCGGCTCGATCGTCGCCTACTGCCTGCAGATCACCGACGTCGATCCGCTGCGGTACGACCTCCTGTTCGAGCGCTTCCTCAACCCGGAGCGCGTGTCGATGCCGGATATCGACATGGACTTCTCCGTGCGCGGCCGAGAGCGCGTCATCCGCTACGTGACCGAGAAGTACGGCAAGGAGGCGGTTGCCCAGATCGTCACCTTCGGCAAGATGTTCCCGCGCGCTGCGACGCGGGATGCCGCCCGCGTGCTCGGCCACGACTACGGGGTGGGGGACCGGCTTGCGAAGCTGATCCCGGATCCGATCATGGGCCGCTCCCCGAGCTTTGATGACTGCCTGGCCCCAGGGCAGCCGCTGCGCGCCGAGGTCGACCGCGACGGCACGGCCAAGCAGATCGTCGACGTCGCGCAGGGGCTGGAGGGGATCGTCCGCAACTCCTCCATCCACGCCGCCGCCGTCGTCATCTCCGACCGACCGCTGACCGACATCCTGCCGCTCCAGATCGCGGACGCGGGCGCTGACGAGAACGGCGACCGGGTCTTCCGAACGGTCACGCAGTTCTCGATGAAGCCGGTCGAGCAGCTGGGGCTGCTCAAGATGGACTTCCTCGGTCTCCGCAACCTCGATGTCATCGAGGACGCGCTGGACATCGTCGAGCGATCGACGGGTGAGCGCCCGGACATGGGCACGCTCCCGCTTGATCACGCACCGACGTACGAGATGCTTGCCCAGGGAGACTCGATCGGCGTGTTCCAGTTTGAGTCGGAAGGGATGCGCGAGGCGCTCAAGAAGGTGCGGCCGACCGACTTCGACGACCTCGTCGCCCTCGGCGCGCTGTATCGACCGGGAGCGATGGACCAGATCCCGACGTACGCCCGCGGCAAGCGCGATCCCGAGTCGATCACCTACCTCGACGACCGCCTGCGCCCCATCCTGGAGTCGACGAAGGGGGTCATCATCTACCAGGAACAGGCGATGGCGATCTCCAAGGAGCTCGCCGGGTTCAGCGGCGCCAAAGCCGACGACCTGCGCAAGGCGATCGGGAAGAAGAACCGTGAGGCGATGGCGAGGCTCAAGCCGGAGTTCGTCGAGGGCTGCCGCCGATCAGGTACGAGCGAGTCGACCATCGAATGGCTGTGGGCCACCAACGAGAAGTCGGCGGACTACTCGTTCAACAAGAGCCATGCGGCCTGCTACGCGCTGATCAGCTACCGAACGGCGTGGCTGAAGGCCAACTATCCCGCCGAGTACATGGCCGCCCTGATCTCGTCCGTGATGGACACCAAGGACAAGGTCCCGTTCTTCGTCGCCCAGGCCGAGCAGATGGGCATTCAGATCCTGCCTCCGGACGTCAACCTGTCCGACCACGATTTCGTCGTCGTCGACGGCAACATCCGCTTCGGCCTCGACGCGGTCAAGGGCGTCGGCTACCAGGCGGTCGAAGCGATCAAGACCGCTCGGGGCGACGGCGGGGAGGCCAGCCCCTTCACCAGCCTGTTCGACTTCTGTGAGCGCGTCGACAACCGCGCCGTCAACAAGAAGGCGATCGAGGCGCTGATCAAGTGCGGCGCGTTCAGTTCGACCAGTGCCACCCGCAAGGGGATGCTGTCGGTCCTCGAGCAGGCTCAGGCGGCCGGGCAGAAGGCCCAGCAGGATGCGCTGATCGGCCAGGGATCGATCTTCGACCTCGGCCTTGACCTCGGCGGTGGCGCCGATGGCCGCGGCCCGGGGAGCGCCGGCGGCGCCTTCGCCAGCCCCAGCCACGCCCCCATCCCCGGTGAGGAGTTCGACCGCACCGAACTGCTGGCGGCCGAGAAGGAGTCGCTGGGGCTGTTCATCTCCGCCCACCCGCTGAAGGACGTGGGGCCGGCGCTGCGCGCCAAGTCCGACAGCACGCTCGCCGAGCTCTCCAGCCGCCGTGACGGCGACTGGGTGACGATCGGCGGAATGGTGACCCAGGCCAAGAAGATCAAGACCAAGAAGGGCGACTTCATGATGTTCGCCACCGTGTATGACCTGGACGCCTCGGTCGAGATCATCGTCTTCGGCAAGACCCTCGCGTCGTGCGAGGACGCGCTCGCCACCGACTCCATCGTCCTCGTGCGCGGCAAGGTCGATCAGAAGGACAAGGACAAGACCGTCATCATCGCCCAACTGGTGGACCGCTTCGAGCCCACCGAGGACGAGGTCCTCGAGGCTCAGGTGCAGGCGGCAAAGCCCGCCCTGATGCCGAGCGCGCTGCGACTGCGCCTTGATGCCACCGCGCTGCCGGTCACGGCGCTCGGCGAGCTCAAGGAACTGCTGACCGGATTCCCGGGCGAATCAGACGTCGTCATCGAGCTCAGCACGACGGTTGGACACCGACGTCTAAGGCTCGGGCCGAGCTTTAGGGTTGACCGGACTGCGGACCTGCATGCCGAGCTTGACGCCCTGCTGGGGCCGGCGCTGATCCCTGAGGTCGCTGCCGAGCGCACACCGGAAGCCGCGGCGAGCGTCGCCTGACGGCTACGGGTCCGTGCGGCGACCCGAACACGAGCCTGCCGGGCGTCGTCCTGGCGCTCATCCTTGTCGTCGGCCTGCTCGGCCTCGGGTTCGGTTCGGCAGCCACGCAGGCGGGAGGAGCGGTCGCTGTCGTGCTCGCCGGGGCCGTGGCGATCGCCCTGCACCCGGAGGGCCTCCGGGCGATAGCCCGCAGGCGAGGCGCCCCGGCGCCGGAGGAGGGCGACGTCACCTCACGTGGAGGTTGATCCCCAGCAGCAGCAGCGGCCATAGGAAGATTGCCAGCAACGCCGAGACGATCGGCTTGAGCTTGTCCACGTGCGTCAGATAGTGGTGGGAGGAGGCGAGCAGGATCCCGATGATCAGCCAGACGATCCCGCTAAAGCTCAGTCGCACGGTCGTCGCTCCTGGAGCGCCTCAGGGGTCGCCGCGGTAACCATGGCAAGCAAACTACCGGCTTGATCGGCTGGTTCCGCGGAACCCAGGGGTTGCGAAGGAGCAGGGATCGTTGCGCAGCCAAGGGATCGCCGAGCGCGGCGAAGGGATCGCCGAGCGGGGAGGCACAGTCCGGGAACAGCTCCGCGCTATCCGGGCAGCCAGGGCCCGCGCCAGCCGCCGAAGCCCTTGACCAGGCGGTCGGCCTCGGCCGGCCCCCAGGAGCCCTGGGCGTACGGGATCACCTTCGGCGGCGAGTCCAGCAGCGGCTGAATCACCCGCCACGCCTGCTCGACGCTGTCCTGGCGGGTGAAGTGGCTGGAGTCGCCGATGAGCGCCGCGTGGAGCAGGACCTCATACGGCGTCGCCCCCTCGCCGCCCTCCTCGGCGAACTCCATGTCCAGCTCGATCTCGCTCAGAGTCTTTCGGTCGGCGCGCTCGGCGTCGAGGACGATCCGGACCCCGGTCACCGGATCGATTCGGATCACGAGCTGGCTCGGCTGCGGCCGCCGGCGCCCGCTGGGGATGAACGGCAAGCGTGGAGCGTGGCGGAAGACGAGACGGATCTCGGTTTGGGTCACCGGCAGCCGCTTGCCGGTGCGGATGAAGAATGGGACGCCCGCCCAGCGCCAGCTGTCGATGTCGAGGCGCAGGGCCGCGTAGGTCTCGGTGTCCGAGTCCTTGCGCACGCCGTCGATGTCCCGGTAGCCCTCGTACTGTCCCCGGACGTAGTGCGCCGGGTCGGCGTCCCCCATCGCGGAGAACACGGCGTACTTGGCGTCCTTCTGGCTGTCCGGGTCGCCGGACGCCGGCGGCTCCATCGCTGCGCTGGCGATCATCTGCAGGAGGTGGTTGACGACGACGTCGCGCAGTGCCCCCACCGGGTCATAGAAGTGCCCGCGGTCCTGGACGCCGAAGCTCTCGGCCATCGTGATCTGCACCGATGAGACGTAGCTGCGATTCCACACCGGCTCGAGGATCGCGTTGGCGAAGCGCAGATACAGGAGCTCCTCGACCCCCATCTTGCCGAGGAAGTGGTCGATCCGGAAGATCTGCGATTCGTCGAGATACCGGTGCAGCTCGCGTGCCAGGTCACGGGCGGACTCGAGGTCGTGGCCGAACGGCTTCTCGAGGACGACACGCCGACCGCCCTGGACGAGCTTGGCGTCGGCCAGCCGCTTGACGACGGTGCCAAACAGCGATGGAGGAATCTCCAGGTAGAACACGGGGTTGCTCGCGTCCTTGAGCCCCGCGGCGACGGCCGCGTACGTCTTGGGATCGTCGAAGTCGCCGCTCACGTACGACAGACGCTCGGCGAACCGCTTCCACACCGCCTCGTCGATCTGGTCCCCGGTCGCCTTGACCGCTTCCAGCGCGTGCTCGCGCAGATGCTCGTCGGTCCAGTCGTCGACGGCGACGCCGATCACGGGACAGTCGAGCAGATTGCGCCGCTGGAGCCGGTACAACGAGCGCAGGGTCATTTTTCTCGCCAGGTCGCCGGTGATGCCGAACACCACCAGCGCGTCGCCTTTGCTGGTCGAGACGCTCATTCCGCGCGCACCTTACGGCCGGCGCTACGCCGGCGCGCCGCCAAGCCGCGCTTGCGCAGCGCAAAGCAGAGGTCGACCTCCTCGCGGGTCGGTCCCTGACGCTCCGGCCCCTGGGTTTCGATGACGAGCGGGAGCTTCTCGAAGCGCGGCTCCGAGAGGAAGGCCGCGCAACCCCTTTCGCCGAGCTCGCCGGTGCCGACGTTGGCGTGCCGATCGCGGTTGGATCCCAGTGGCGTCTGTGAGTCGTTGAGGTGCAGGGCGCCCAGCCGCTTCAGGCCGACGACCTCGTCGAACCGGTCGATCGTCTCGGTCAGGCCGGCGGCCGTGCGGATGTCGTAGCCCGAGGCGAGCAGATGGCACGAGTCCAAGCAGACGCCGAGGCGCCGGCTGCCGCCCGCGGCGTTCAGCAACTCGTGGAGCTCCTCGAACGAGCGTCCGAGGGTGCCGCCCGCTCCGGCGGTGTCCTCGAGGTGCAGCGCGCAGCCGTCGGTCTCCGACAGCGCCTCCTTGATCACCTGCCCGGCCCGCTTGATCGCCTCCGTGACGTCGCCGCGCTTGGCCGAGCCCGGGTGCAGCACGACCCCAGCCGCTCCAATCCCCTGACCGACGCGCAGCGACTGGATCAGCGAGGTGCGGGATTTATCGCGGATCTCAGGATCGTCCGAGGCGCAGTTGAGGAGGTAGACGGCGTGGATCAGGACGGCCTTGACCGGGCTGTCGGCCATCGCCGCCTGGAAGGCCGCGAAGTCATCCTCGCCATAGGCGGTGGGCCGCCACATCCGAGGCGACTGGTTGAAGATCTGGATCGCCTGACAGTCACGCTCGGTGCCGCGGGCGATCGCCTTGTCAAGGCCGCCTGCCGGTGAGACGTGGGCGCCGATTAGCATGCTGAGGTCATGTCCTTACGGGTTAGGTTTGCTCCGTCCCCCACGGGGGCCCTGCACATCGGTGGCGCACGGACCGCGCTGTACAACTGGCTGCTGGCCCGCGGGCAGGGCGGCACGCTGGTGCTGCGCATCGAAGATACCGACCGCGAGCGTTCGACGCCGGAGAACGTTGAGCAGATCCTCGACGCGCTGCGCTGGCTGAACCTCGACTTCGACGAGGGGCCGATCTTCCAGTCCCAGCGCGCCCCCCGGCACGCCGACGTCGTCGACCAGTTGCTCGCCGGCGGCCGGGCATATCACTCCAACGCGACGACGGAGGACGTCCGGGCCTACAAGGACCGCTACGGCACCGATCGGGGGTTCCGAGGCGAGCCCGAGGCGTCCGGTGCGGTCCGGCTGCGCTTCCCGGACGAAGGCGACACCGTCGTGCGCGACGTCGTGCGGGGCGAGGTGTCGTTCCCGAACGCCAGCCAGGATGATCCCGTCATCGCCCGCGCCGACGGCACCCCCGTCTACAACCTCGCCGTCGCCGTCGATGATCTCGACGCCGGCATCACCCACGTCATTCGCGGCGAGGATCACCTCTCCAACACGCCGAAGCAGATGCGCGTGCTGGAGGCGCTCGGTGCGCCGGTCCCGGTGTACGCCCACCTTCCCCTGCTCCACGGGCCGGACGGCAAGAAGCTCTCCAAACGCCACGGCGCTGCGTCGGTTCAGGCGCTGCGTGACGCCGGGTACCTGCCCGAGGCCGTCGACAACTACATCGCGCTGCTCGGCGCCGGGTTCTCCTCCGACGAGGAGTTCTTCACGCTGCCGGAGCTGGCCGAGCGCTTCCGGCTCGAGCGGGTCTCGAAGAACCCGGCCGTGTTCGACGAGCGCAAGCTGCGCCATCTCAACGGTCGCCACCTGCGGGAGCTGGGAATCGACGAGCTGACCGAGCGGCTCGAGCAGTTCACGGGCCGGCAGGGCCTGGGCCCGGCGGTGGAGATCTCGGCGGAGAAGATCCAGACGCTGTCGGACTTCTGGCCGCTCGTGTCGTTCATCTTCGACGGTCCCGTCGACGATCCCACCGCGTTTGACAAGACGATCCGCCGCGACGGTGGGGCAGGGACGCTGGCCGCCGCGCGCGACGCGCTGGCGGCGACCGAGCCGTTCGACGCCGAGCGGATCGAGGCGGCGCTGCGAACCGTCGTCGAGCAGCAGGACACCAAGCCGGGCAAGGTCTTTCAGCCGGTGCGCGTCGCGATCGCAGGTCAGACCGTGTCGCCCGGTATCTTCGAGACCGTGGCCCTCCTAGGCAAGGACGAGACGCTGGCCAGGATCGACTCCGCGCTGAGCAGGGCGCGGGGTCAGTGCTAGGACCCGCAGAACATGAATCGGCTAAACCGGGTCCGACATCTGCCGATATACGTGGCGATGGGCGAAGTACCGATTCTGGCCAAGCCGATGTGCCCGACCGCGGGTATGAAGGGATGACTCCCAGTGGCGACTGTTGCTGCTTTGAAGGCCGTGCCCACTGACCCGTACGCCACCCGCGAGCGCCATCACAACGAGGGCCACGGACGCCGGCTGACCACGGCGTTCGAGGCGCTGGAGGCCTATCCGGTCCTCGTAGAGTCGCGTAACCGGGTGCTCCGCCTGTTCGAGGACGGGGAACCGTCGATGGGTGACGTGGTCGCGGCCGTTGAGGCCGACGTCGCCCTCGCGGTCACCGTCGTGCGCCTCGCCAACCAGGTCGAGGGTTCGACCTCCGGCCGGGTCGACAGCGTGGTCGCCGGCGTCGACGTGCTGTCGCCCCGCACCGTCCACGCGATCGCCAACCGCGCGCGGACGTTTGACTTCTTTGAGCGCACCGCCGTCTGGCAGGGGATCCCGGAGCGCTTCCGCCTGCA
>DASZMU010000007.1:0-54997 GCA_035551695.1 Solirubrobacteraceae bacterium | reverse complement strand
CGCGAGAACAACCGCCCCGCGCTCACCCCAGGTCGCAAACCACGCGGGGCTACATCAGATCCGATCCATCGAGGGAACGGTTGAAAGGAGGCGGGCTCTCAGTCCGTCTCCTTTCGTTTAAGTCCCGGGCGCCGACAGTCGATCACTGCTCATAGACGATGAGCTACACCGATGCGATGACCCGGGTTTCGCAGATCTACTCCCAGATCTCGAACCTCCAGACCGCCTTCACTCCCCCATCTCAGGCCACGAGTCAGACCGCCGGCTCTGCGTCCCCATCGACCGGAGCCTCGATGACGTTCTCGTCGGCGCTGTCGAGCGCGATCGGCGGCACCACCGCCAGCGGCACCGCCGGGTTGCCGGCGAGCGCCGGCACGATGCTCACCTCCTCTCAGCAGCAGTTCGCCTCGCGCCTGGCGACCGACACGGGTCTTGACCCGGGGGTTGTCTCGGCGTGGCTGCTGGCCGAGGAGTCCGGCGGCGCCGCGGTGTCGCGCCAGAGCGCGAACAACAACGACTGGCTGAACATCGGCTACACGGACGGCGGCACGTACGGCTCGTCAGCCTCCGTGTGGAGCGATCCGACCACCGCCGCCGATGCCACCGCGGGCTGGCTCAGGGGGCAGACCACCATCCCCGGCTACGGGACCGCCAGCAGCGGGGTCCAGTCGATCCTCTCCACGGCCGGCCAGCCCGCGTCGGTCCAGATCTCGGCCCTGCAGAACTCCGGCTGGGCATCGAGCGGTTATCCGGACCTGCCCGCTCTCTACCAGCAGGTCGCCGGCTAAGCCTGGCGATTAACCTGGCCATGCCCCTCGACGGAGCCTCGCGCGCGGGCGCGACCCCGGAGCCCAGCGCCGGCCGGCACCGTCGCGGCGACCGCCGTCTCCTGATGACCTCGTTCGGATGGAACGACAGCGGCGGCGGGACGACCGTCCCTCGCCTGGCCGCCAAGGAGCTGGCGCGGCGGGGCTGGGACGTCACCGTGTTTCACGCCGCCGTCCAGCCGACCGACGCACGGCAACCCTACGAGGTCCGAGAGTGGAATGACGACGGGGTCAGATTGATGGGGGTCCACAACCGAGCGCACGGTCTATTCGATTTCGGCAACCCCCGTCGGGAGATCGACGACCCGCCGATATCGGCCGCGTTCCAAGCCGCCCTCGACCGCGTGCGGCCAAGCGTCGTGCACTTTCACAACCTCCACAACCTCGGCGCGGCGTTGATGGACCATACGTTCGCCCGCGGGATCCCGGCGTATTTCTCCACGCACAACTACTGGCTGATCTGCCCCCGGGCCTACCTCCTGACCGGCGAGGGCGCGATCTGCCCGGGGCCGGGGGACGGGAGCACCTGTGCCACCTGTAACTCCAACCATGATCACGCCGGATATCGCGAACGCCTGGCGCAGGTCCGGGCCCGCGCTCAGCGGAGCCTCACGGCCATCCTGGCGGTCTCGGAGGCGGTCCGTCGCACGCTCGTGGCGACGGGCTACCCCGCGGATCTGGTCGATGTGGTCCGGCAGGCGATGCCCCACGAGACCGACATCTGGCAGCAGGTCGGCCGCGACCGTGTGCCGGGCCGGCGCCAGGAGCAGCTGACGGTGGCGTTCCTTGGCTCCGCCTATCCCCACAAAGGTCCTCAGCTGCTCGTGGAGGCGGCGCAGCGCACGACGGCGGCGATCCGGGTCGAGATCCTCGGCGAGGTGCCACCTCGGTTCGCCCAGGCACTGGCCGCCCTGGACCGCCGCGGTGTGGTCACCGTCCACGGCGCGTTCTCGCCGGATCAGATCGGCTCGCTGCTCGCCGGCGTCGACGCGGCGGTGCTGCCGTCGATGTGGTGGGACTGCGCCCCGCTGGCGGCCGCCGAATGCCGCGCCGCCGGGATCGCCCTGGTCGTACCGCGGCTCGGAGGGCTACCGGAGGCGGTGCGCGACGACGTGGACGGGCTCGTGTTCGACGCCCTTGATCCGGATGACCTCGCCCGCCGGCTGGATCGCCTGGCGCTGGAGCCGGGTCTGCTTGAGCGACTCCAGGGCGCGATCGAGCCACCCCGCGCATTCGAGCGCTACGTCGATGAGCTGGAGGCGTATTACGCCGGCGACCGTCCCGGGCGAGTCACCGACAGCCCGGCCCAGGTGGCGGTGCGCTGGCACGGCGACCACGGGCTGCCCACCAGCCTGTCTATCATCAACGACCGCGTCACCGAGCGCCTGCCGGGACAGGTGCAGCGGGTGAGGCGCGGTGCGTCGAATCTCGACGCCCCGCTGCCTCATGCCGCCGACGTCGAGGTTCGCCACCAGTGGCCGCCGGACCTCGGTCCGGCTCGGGCCGGCCGGTTGGCGGTCATCCAGCCGTGGGAGTTCGGAGCGGTCCCGCGCGACTGGGTGGCCGAGATCAACGCCCACGTGGACGAGCTGTGGGTCCCCAGCGAGTACGTACGAGAGATGTATCTCGCCGGCGGCGTCGCGCCCGAGCGCGTGGTCAGCATTCCCAACGGCGTCGACCTCGACGTGTTTGCACCGGCCATCGCCGACGTGCGCCCGGATCAGGGGCTGCGCTTCCTGTTCGTCGGGGGGCTCATCTGGCGCAAGGCGCCGGACATCCTGTTGAGCGCCTGGCGCCGCGCGTTTGCCGATCGTGACGACGTGACGCTCGTGGTCAAGGACTTCGGCGCCGAGGGGGTGTACCGCGACGGCGATCGGAGCGCGATCAGCGAATACGCCGGCTCCGGCGCCCGGCCCCGGATCGAGCTGCTCGACGACGAACTGGCGCCGGCCGAGCTCGCGGCGCTGTACCGATCGTGCGACGTACTCGTCCACCCCTACCGCGGCGAGGGCTTCGCGATGCCCGTGCTGGAGGCGATGGCCTGCGGACTGCCCGTGATCGTGACCGCCGGTGGTCCCACCGACGAATTCTGTCCGCCTGAGGCGGGATGGCGGATCCGGGCCACGCGGGCGCAGTTCGACGAGGCCCGCTGCGGACCGTTTGAGACCGCCGGGCGCCCCTGGGTGCTGGAGCCCGACGAGGATCATCTCGTGGCGCTGCTGCGCGAGGCGGCCTCCAGCGACGAGCAGCGCCGCCGGCGTGGCTCGGCGGCGCGCGCGGCCGCCGAGCGGCTGTCCTGGGACGCGGTGGCCGACCATTATCGCCGGCGGATCTCAGCACTCGTCCGGCAGCAGCCGCGGCTCGCCGGGCCGTCGTCGCCCGAGCCGTTCCCGCTGGAGGAGGACGTCGAGCTCCGCGTGCTCGCCACTCCGGCCTGGCGAGGGGCGGATCAGCTTGACCGGCTGCTGGCGGAGTGGCAGACGGCGACGACGCCGGCCACGCGCGCCTGCCTGTACCTGCTGGCCGACCCGCAGGCTGATGGCGCTCCCGCCGACCTCGAGGCGCGCGTTCTGTCGGCCGCAGCCGCCGGCGGCGTAGCCCTCGATGACTGCGCGGACATCAACGTGCTCATGGAGCCGCTGCAGGAGGGACGCGACGAGCGCCTCCACGCTGCCATCGACGTGTTCGTGGAGCTGCACCCGGCGTGCGCCGGTCATCGGCGGATGGCGGGGGCCGCCGGCAATGCAGTGGTGGCGCCGGGCATCGGAGCCCTGACGCGGTTGCTGGAGCCGTCGGTCGCCGCGCCGGCCACCGCGTAAGCGACCGGTCGCTGACGTTCCTACAGCGCGTCGAGGACGAGCTCGGCGATGCGCTCCGCGACGGCCGCGCGGCTGAACCGGTCACGGAGTGGCTCGCGCGCGGCGAGCGCCTTCTGCGCTGCGGCTTCCGGGGCACCGGCGACGGCGCGCATGGCGGCGCGTAGGGCATCGACGTCCGGATCGAACCAGCGACCACCCCGGAACACCGGGATGTCGACGTCGTTGGGCACCGGAACCAGGCCGCCGTCGACCAGCCAGGCATTGGTGTCGTCCAGAAAGGCGAGCTGTCCGCTCCAGCGTGAGGTGATCACCGGCCGCCCGCACGCCAGAGCCTCCATCAGCGGCCGACCCCATCCCTCCCCCCGTGTCGGCGAGACGTAGGCGTCGCATGCCCGGAACAGGGCCGGCATCTCCGCATCGGACAGGCGCTCGTGGAGAAGCACGACGTGCGGCAGACGCCGCGCGGGGATCCCCAGGTCGGCCAGGAAGGCGTCGATGCGCGCGCGCACGGTGGCCGTCTCGGCAAAGATCGTCTCGATCTTCAGCACCAAGGTGACGTCGTCATCGGCATCGAACTCGCGGGCATACGCCTCCAAGAGGGGCCGCCATCCCTTGCGCTCCTGGAAATCGAACGTCGAGAGGAACGCGAAGCCGCGTCGCTCCGGCAGGACGCGCCGCGGCCCGGACGGGCGGTAGAGGTCGAAGTCCACCGTGCCGGGGAGGATGCGCAGCCGGCGCTCGTCGACTCCGGCGTCGACAAAGCCCTCGAGGTTGAAGGCCGTCGGCACCCACACGCGCGCATAGCCGTTCAGCAGCCCCGGCCACTCCGCCGGCAGCGTATCGGTCTCCCACATCGTCCGGCACGCGCTCGCGGCGAACGCGGTGAAGCTCTGGGCGGGCACGGGCTGACGGTGCCAGACGGCCAGCGTGCCCGACGGCTCCGGACGTCGTTGCTCGGAGCGGCGCAGCAACCGTTCGGACGCGAACGACAGGGCGATCTCGTCGCGGGTCGGCTCCGGCCACGCCAGCGCGGGCTCGAGTCCGGCCTCGTCCAGCGCCTGCACGAACATGCGCGCCTCGGCGGCGTAGCCCGAGGCCCGCCGGGTCTCGGCGATCCACATCAGCCCCGCGTAGCCGATGAGCCGCCGGAACGCGTCAACCGCGCTCGCCGGCGGACCGGGCAGCCAGGCCGTCTCCAGCGGCAGGGATCCCGCGGCACCGACGGCTCGCACCTCGTCGCCGGTGGCCAGCACCAGGTGACCCGGCCGCGCCACATCCAGCGGCTGCCCGGGCATGATCTCGATGTCCGGCGCCAGCTCGGGATCCCACCCCAGTTCGCCGAGGAGGCCGGCCACGGCTCCGAACAGGACCTGCGGATCGCCGTCGCCGGCGGTCAGGCGCAGGCGATCGCCTCCCCCGGCGGGGTATTGCTTGACATAGCTCTCGACGAGCGCGCGCAGGTCCTCTCCGGAGGTCCGGTCGGCGGGGGCGACAACGGTCACGGGCATGCCAGGGCCTCCAGCGCCAGCTCGGCCAGGCGCTCGGCGATCGCCGGCAGACCGAACTCGGCCTCCAGACGCGGACGAGCGGCGGCCGCGCGAGCGCGTGCCGCCACCGGATCCGAGGCAACCTCGCGCATCGCCGCCCGCAGCGCGTCGACATCTGGCGCGAACCAGCGCTGCCCTCGGAACGTCGCGTTGTCGATGT
This sequence comes from Solirubrobacteraceae bacterium, assembly GCA_035551695.1. Lineage (GTDB taxonomy): Bacteria > Actinomycetota > Thermoleophilia > Solirubrobacterales > Solirubrobacteraceae > Palsa-465. The sequence goes on along the minus strand of DASZMU010000007.1, from coordinate 49,644 downwards.
CGTTTGGAACCGGCACGACCTCGCCGTCGACCAGCCACGCGTGGGCATCGTCCAGGAACGCCAGCTGGCCGCTCCAGCGCGAGGCGATCGTCGGACACCCGCACGCGAGGGCCTCCATCATCGGTCGTCCCCACCCCTCCCCACGTGTCGGCGAGACGTAGGCATCACAGCCGGTGTAGAAGCCGGCCATCTCGGTGTCAGAGACCTCGTCGTGGGCCAGGACGATCCGCGGCCGGCGCGCTGCCGGCACGCCCAGGTCCTCGACGAACGCGTCGACGCGCGCGCGGATCTCGTCGGCCGAGACGAACCCCGTCGACATCTTGAGAGCCAGCGTGACGTCCTCGTCGCCGGCGAACTCGAGAACGTAGGCCCGCAGAAGCTCGCGCCACCCCTTGCGCTCCTGAAAGGTGAAGTTGGAGAGAAACGTGAAGCCCTCGGCTCCCGGCAGCCGGCGCGGGGGCGCCTCCGGCGTGAAGCGGATGAGATCGATCGTGCCCGGGAGCACGCGCAAAAGCTCTGAGCGCACGCCGGCTCGCTCGAACGACTCGACGTTGAAGATGGTGGGAACCCAGATGCGATCGAAGCCGTTGAGCGGCCTCACCCAGTCACGGGGGAGCGCGTCGGTCTCGAACATCGTGCGACACACGCGTCGGCGGCGCCCGCGCAGGAGGTGTGGATCGATTGGCTTCTCGTGCCAGACGCCGACGGCCGTCCGCTCAGGGGGGCGGCGCGCCTCGCAGCGGCGCAGCAGGCGCTCGGTCTCGCTCCCGAGCGGGACCCGCGGCGCGGGGTTGGGATATCCGGTCAAGGCCGGCTCCAGGCCGGCGCCGTCCAGGGCCTGCAGGAACATGCGGCCCTCGTCAGCGTATCCCGACCCCATGCGGCACTCGGCGATCCACTCGATCCGCATCCAGCCGGTGGCCGCCGCCAGGTGGCCGACCGCGGTACGCGCGGCCCGCGGCAGCGCTGGGCCGTCGAGCGGCAGGCAACCGCTCTCGGCCAACCGCGCGGCGGTCGGCTGCGGCGCGAGGATGAAGTCGCCCGGGCGAGCGACGGCCTCGATCTCGTCGGCGAGGATCTCGATGGGCGGCCACGTCGCGACCGGGCTCGGCGGAGGGTCGGCGAACCGCGCGAGGATCCCGGTGGGCCCGTCAGGGGCGGCGACCCGTACCACCCCACCGACGGCGGCGACATCGGCGAGGAGTCCGTCCAGCCCCGTGTCGTCGATCGCAGCCGGCGTGGTGACGACCACCGGCCGGGTCAGCGACGCCATCACGCAGCCACGCCGCGGGTGGCCAGCACGTACTCGAGCACCTCGGCAAGCTCCCGTTCGGCGCGGTCAGGTCCGTAGGCGGCAGCAATGAGCTCCCGGCCGGCCGCCGATCGCCGCCGCCAGAGCGCGTCGTCGTCGAGCTCGACGACGGCCCGGGCGAGCCCATCCGGATCGTCGAGCGCGACGATGGCGTCGCTGTCCGGGAAGCCCTCGGTTCCCATCGTGGTGCCGACCACCGGCAGGCCGGCGCCCAGCGCCTCCCCCACCTTGGTCTTGACTCCGGAGCCGAACCGGACCGAGGACAGGAACACCCGCCGCGTCTCGTACAGTGCCGCCAGGTCCGGCACGAAGCCGATCGGCTCGGCGCCGGCGGCCCGGACCTGGCGAGCCAGGTCATCGTCGAGGTAGGGGCCGACGAGCTGCACGGGCTCGGTGTAGCGGAGCCCGTGCAGGCGGGGCATGATCTCGGCGCACAGGTAGTGGGCGGCGTCCCGATTGGGTGGGAAGTTGTAGGCGCCGACGAACAACGCGCCCCGCCGTTCATCCGGCCCGGCGGCACCAGCGTTGACCCGGTGGACACTGGGGACGACGCCGACCGGGATGCCCGGAAGCAGCTCGGACAGGACCTCCTGCTCGTGCTCGGACACCGTGAGCACGACGTCGGCGTGACGGTAGACGGCGAGCTCGCGCCGGCGAACCGCCTCGGCTCGCATGGGACCGTCGCTGTCTCCCTCGATCTCGGCCTGCCGCAGCGCCCGCACATAGTGGAGATCAACGCTGTCAATGACCAGGCCGGCCCCGCCACCGTGGGCGAAGATCAGCGGGAGGATCTGTTCGGCGAACTCGTAGTAGGTGACGAAGATCAGATCGAATCCGGAGGCGAGGACCGCCGCCGGCGGCACCCGGTCGCGGTCCAGCGCGATGACTCGTATGCCCTCCGCCGCCAGCATCTCGGTGGTGCCCCCGTCACGCTGCGAGGAGGCGGCGAGGATCGTCGTCTCGCACCCCAGACCCACAAGCGCGCGGGCGATGGCGACGTTGCGGCCATAGCCACCGGAGACGCGCGGGTTGGGCACCTCCGGCAGGCAGACGAGGATCCGGGTCATGCACGTGTGATCGGCACGCGTACCGGAGCCTTGAGATTCGCGCGCTCCGGCCTCAACTTCGGCGCGCCGCAGCCGATTACCCTCGCCAGGTGTCGATGGAGTTCCTGGCAATGAACGGTTGGTGGACCCCCGGCCCGCCGGATCGCCGGTCGCGGGTGGCCTGAGCAATGGACGTCGCTCTTCACTGGCAGAGTGACTGGCCGGAGTACCTCCAGCCGCTGCTGAGTGCGCTGGAGGGACTGCCCGAGGCCGAGCAGGCGAGCGACGGCTCTCTCCTGTTCTGCCCCGACGCCGGTGCGATGGCTCCACCGAAGTCATCCGACGCCGCCCTGGTGGCGCTCGTCCCGGAGGCCAACGCCGCGCTGGATCCCCACCGCGCGCAGTTGCTGCGCGCCGCGCTGGCCGGCTGGAGCGAGCGAGGCGCGCTGTTCGCGACCCCGACGATGAGCGCCGCCCTCGGCCTCCGTTTGATGCTCGGGCTGAGCACCGACCGAGTCGCCGTCCTGCCACTCCCGCTCCCGCCCGCGCGGGTGCCCACCTGCCCACCCAGGCTGGGCAGCGACGTGCTGGCCGTCGCGCCGATCGCCTACGACCAACTGCTCGGGGCGCTCGAGGTGATGCGCCTGGCCGACCTGGCACCGCGCCTGGTCCTCGCCGACCCGGGAGCCGGGAGGTGGACCCAGGCCGGTGGGGCCGCGTGCGCCTACGACCTGCTGCCCGGCCACGACCTGATCGGCGTCGACGACTGGCGCGCGGCCGCGGACTCCGCCGCCGCGATCTTCATCTCCGGCATCGGCACCGGCCTGGGATGGACCCTGCGCCAGGCACTGGCCACCGGTCGGCCGGTGGTCGCGCCGTCGCTTCCTGTCGTCCGTGACCACCTGTCCGCGATCGGCGCCGACGCCTACCTCTACGTGCCCCCGTTCGACGCGCGCCGGGTGGCGCAGGCGCTCACGAGCGCGCTGCGCCGCGGCCGCGGTGACGGGATGGAGCAAAACGCGCGCGACGCCGTGCTCCGTGAGAGCTACCCGGACTCCGCCCGCACGTTGCTTGGGCTGTTTCACCAGGCCGTCAGGCGTCCCGATGAGGCCTCGAGGACCACGGCCGCCGCCGCCGCGGCGGCGCGCGTCGACACCCCCGCCGCTGCGAGCCCACCGGTCGAGATGCGCCAGCGGCTCGAGGTCTGCGTGCTGAACCCCAATCCCAGCGGCGGCGGCGGCGAGCGCTTCATGCGCCAGCTCGTCGGTGGGATGGCCGCTCACGCCTCGCAGCCGCGCATCAAGTTGGTGTGTCAGCTCGACCTCAATGCCGCGTTCGACCCCGGGGTGGACGCGATGCGCCAGGCCGGCATCGACGTGCACATCGTCGACGCCGGTCAGTTCTCCGAGGTCGCGGCCCGCGAGATCGCCGGCGCCGGCGTCGCCTACTACTCCTGGCCGCACCAGAGCGACCCGCCGGCCACGAGCGTTCCGCTCGCCTGCACGTTCCACGACCTGAACTGGAAGCACTTCGACGTGATCAGCGACGCGGACAAGCTCCTGCTGGAGCGCCAGACGCCGCAATGGATCGATCAGGCCACCGCCGTCGTGCACTCGTCTCACTTCATCCGCGAAGAGCTTCACCGGTACTACGAGGCGCCGCGCTCGCTGACCCATGTGATCCCGATCGCGGCCGACCCGCCGCCGATCCCGCCCGCGCCGGCCGAGCTGGAGTGGGTCCGGCGCCGGTTCGCGCTCCCCGAGCGCTTTCTCCTGAGCCCGAACGGCTTTCACCTGCACAAGAACTATCCGACGCTCAGCGCGGCGCTGCGCATCCTCCGGCACGATGGCCGGCCGGTGCACGTGATCGCCAGCGGCGCGGCGACCGAGCGCTACAACGGGCCTGACCTGGTTGGGCTCGGCTACATCAGCGCGCGCGAACTGCAGGCGATCTACGAGCAGTGCGCCGGGGTGGTGCAGACGACGCTCTACGAAGCGGGCAGCTTTCCGATGGCCGAGGCGATGACCGCGCGCAAGCCGGTGGCCATCTCGCGCATCCCGCCGATCGTCGAGCAGGTGGAGCGCGTCGGCGTGGTGGCGGAGCTGTTCGATCCGCTCGACCCCGCGGATGTCGCCGAGGCGGTGTGGCGGATTTGGAACGGGAGCGAGGCAACCGACCCTGAGACGATCGCCGCCAACGCCGACGCCGTCGCCGCGCGCACCTGGGACGGCGTCGCGGGGGATTACCTGGCGCTGCTGAGCTCGCTGCCCCGCTGAACGCGGGACGCTACGCAGCGACCGGCTGCACAGCCACCGGCTGCGCGGTCGCCACACCGACCGCCGTCACGAGGGTGTCGGCGACATCGTCGATCTCAGCGTCCGTGAGCTCGAAGAACACGGGTAGGTTCAAAACGGTGGCGCTGGCCGCCTCGGCGCACGGCCGCTGCTCTTCGGCGTACGGCGCATACTCGGGCATCGGCTGGCGATAGGCAGGCAGCGGGTACAGCGAGCGCGTCTCGATCCCCACGCCATCCAGCATGGTGGCCACGAGATCGCGCTCGGGCACCTGCACCGCGTACGAGAAGCCCGCCGGCTGGGAGCCCGCCAAGTGGCCGACCGGGGTGATGAGCGGCTCTGCGGCGAGCGCGGCGTCATAGCGGGCGAGGATCTCACGCCGCCGCGCCAGCACCTCCGGAGCCCGCCCAAGTTGCACGCGGCCGATGGCGGCGGCGAGCTCGGTGATGCGGTGGTTGGAGGCGAACACGTCGTGGACGTACTTGCGGCCGGGCACCTCTCCCTGTCCGCGCAGCCGCCGGCAGCGCTCCGCCAGGTTTGGATCGTCGCACAGCACCATCCCACCCTCACCGCACAGGAACGCCTTGGCGGTGTGGAAGCTGGTGGTGGCGATCGTTCCGTACGACAGTGCGGGACGGCCGGCGTGCAGTGTGCCCATCGACTGGGCCCCATCGAGGACCATGGTCAGACCGTGGGCGTCGCACATGGCTTCCAGCTGCGCGTGTTGGAGCGAGGAGCCGCAGTAGTCGGCGGCCAGCAACCCGCGGGTGCGCGGGGTGATCCGGCGGCCGGCGTCGGCCGGATCAAGGTTCAGGGTGACCGGCTCGACGTCGCAGAAGACCGGCACGGCGCCAGCCCGCAGGATGCTGTTGGTAGTTGCGATGTAGGACAGCGAGGACACGAGGACCTCATCGCCGGATCCGATGCCGGCAAGTTGGAGCGCCACGTCCAGGGCAACCGTCCCGTTGGAGACGGCCGTGGCGTGCCGGCGCCCGCTGAAACTCGCGACCTCGCGTTCGAAGGCAGCCACCTCGGCCCCCATGGACAGGCGCCCCGCGCGCAGTGTCGCGGTGACGACCTCAATCTCCTCTTCGCCGATGTACGGCTTCGCCCATGGAATCCGATATGACATGGCAGTCCTCGCGTGGCTGAAGTTCCACACTGGGTTATCGGCGGGTCAGAGGGACACTTGAGACGCTGCCCGGGGTCGCTCAACTGGCCGCGAAGACGATCCGCAGCGGGAGCCGAGAACGTCCGCCCACTGCCGTCCCGCAAGCTCGACCGAGAGCTTGTCGACGATCGGAGCCTGGGATGCCTTGATCGCTGCCGCCAACCGCCGGTCGCCACGCAGGAGGGCTCGGGCTTTCGACCATGGCCTCGATCGGTGAATAGTGGACGTGGCGCGCCTCCCGTGACGGGTAGACGAACACGGGCGCTTGGGCGTACAGCTCGCCCAGGCCCGCGTCCGTGAGGTACGGCAGCACGTCGGGGTCGGCGACCGGCGTCGCCTGGCGGCCGAAGATGGCATGAGGCAGGTCCCCAAAGTCGCGCTTGATCTCGTCGTAGCGCTCGCGGTAGTAGACGTGATCGAGGATGCCGGGACAGATGAAGATCGCGGCGGTCCCGTCGCCTGTCCACGTGTCTCCTGCTTCGAAGATGCGCTCCGGCAGTGGCACCGTGATCGTGTGCCGGCGGGTACGCAACGGCGCGTTCTCGATTTCCGCCAAGTTGTCGTACCCCTGACCGAACACAAACCGGTCGCCCATGTCCTCCATCGCCGACAGAAGCGACAGTCGCGACTGCTCGGTGAAGTGATCCGTGTACCGGTACGGATGCTCGCGGCCAAACGCGCGAGCCACGACCAGGCCCGCGAAGTTCGTGACCGCCTCGGCGAGCGGCGTGAGGTAGGCGCTCAAGGCCACGACGACGACGTCGAACTCCCGATTCACGATCATCTTCACCGTCGGTGTCCAGGCGGCGGCCCGGTAGAAGTCGTGGTGGTTGAGCACCGCCAGCGTCGCAGCCGAGCAAGTGAGCGACGCGTCATGTTCGTATGTCAGCTCGTGACTGCGGAACTCCGGATCGTCGCCGGGGACGACCTTCGGAATGAACACCTCATAGCCGAGCTCCCGGAATATCGGCACCTCGGCTTGGCCGAGCGTCCGATGGTTGACGTTGTAGAGGAGACGCTTTGGACGGTTGGTTGCGTCCGCGGGCCCGGCCCGCAGCCCGCGCGCGGGCTCGCAGTAGGCCAGCACCTCGAGTGCCGGGAGATGGTCCGGACAGCGCTCGAGCGCCTGAGACGCCAGGTCGACCGCTTGAGCGCGCTCGCCGGCGTAGGTCGCCATGACGGCAAGGTCGCCGAGCACCTCCGCCTCGAGCCACGGGTCGCCGTCGGCACTGGAGAGCAGGCTCTCGAACCCTTGGCGCGCCTCATCGACCCGGCCGCATTCGAAGAGCCTCTCGGCCTCAGCGAGCAAGTCGGCGGCGCTGGGCATCCCTTCTGATGGCATCGCCTGCGTGATCGGCACGAGCCGCACAGTCTGTAGGGGGCGACCCCCGGCGGACGAAGGACGAAGAATGCCTACAGCGGCCGGGCCGGCACGCCGACGACGGTGGCGTTGGCGGGAACGTCCCGGGTTACGACGGCGCCGGCGCCGACAACTGCGTTCTCGCCGATGAGGAGGGGGCGGTCAGGCTCGCCGTCAACGGTCACGGCTCCGGTGCCCAGGAAGGCGGAGCGGCCCACGTCGGCCCTGCCCGAGATATGGACTCCCGGGGCCAGTGTCGTGTAGTCCTGGAGCCGAACGTCGTGCGTCACGGTGCACTGGACGTTGATCTGCACGTGGCGGCCGATTTCAATATCGGTCGTCAGGGTGGAGCCGGGGCAGATGACGGTCCCGTCGCCGATGCTGACGCCCTCAGGATCGAAGCCGACCGTGGGGTGGATCAGTGGTGGGGCGACTCGGAGCCCAGCCGACTCGGCCTCGTTCACCACCCGCTCGCGAAGCCCAGGCTTGCCGAGCGCCACGACGAATCGGGGCTTCTCCTCCCTGATCTCCGAGAGGTGCATGACGGGATGGTTGCGGATCACACGACCGGGATTGGGGTCGTCGATGAACCCGATGAGACGGAATGTGCTCGAGTTCCACGTCGCGGTCTCGACCCACGCTGCCAGCTCGCGGGCCATTCCGCCGGCGCCGAAGATCACGAGATCCAGTCGCTCCGTCATCTCAGAGGCCGGCGGGATGAAGGACCGCGTCGAACGTCGCCAGGTACGCGGCTGACGGGGTGCCGATCTTCTCCACACCCCCACCGCCGCCCCAGGAGCCGGTCTCGCCACCGGACTCGTAGAACTGGCCGGCGATGTTGATGATCACATGGCCGTTCTCCCCGGAGCCGGTGCGATCGTAGATCGTGACGTACTGGCCGGGGCCGGACTCGATGCCGGCCTGGCTGGGCAGCGTGACCGTGTCGGCCGGGGAGCTGAGATACCCGCCGGCGTGGAGAACGGCCGAGACGAAGCCAGAGCAGTCGTAGCCGGCCTGCGGGCCCCAGCCGGAATGACCGCCCCCCCACACGTACGGCTTGCCGACGAGCGAGTTGGCCTGGTCGGTCATCGCCTGGACTGAAGGTGGAACCCCGCCCACCCCCACGCCGCTCACCGCGGTCGATGCCGCGGCCCCGGTCAGGCCCGCGGTCGAGCCGACCCCGGCCGTGGTTCCGGTCATTCCCTGAGCCGCGGCCAGGGCGGTGGCGAAATCGGTTGCGGAGGTTGAACCGGCGCCGCCGGCGGTGAGCGAGGCGCCCCCGCTGGGGGACGCGGCAGAGCTCCCCGCGGCCAGGGACGCGGGATTCAGGATCTGCTGTTGGAGCGTGAGGATCTGGTCGATGCGACCGACCGCAGTCGCAATGGTCATGCGGTTATGTCAATCGACCGCCGGCGGGCGAATCTTGAGGCCGGAGCGAGCTCGGCCGGCTGTGTCGTCGTGCCTCGCCGGCACGACGCGGCTACGACGTGCTCGGAGTGTCCTCTTCCGGCGGCGGCGGCGCCGGATCAACTGCGGTCCGGCACCAGCGGGCCAGTGCGTGGCGGCCCACCAGCGTCAGGGTCCCGTCGATGGCGATCCAGTCACGTGCGCGGAGTTCGCTGACCACATCCGGTGCACCGGACGGGGTCGGTCCATCGCCGGTACCGGACAGTTGATTGCTGCCGGGCCGAACGGTCCACCGGCCGGAATCCAGCGCGCTCAGCGCCAGGCCCTGCCGGCCGGTCGGAAGATCCAGGGGATGGGGACCTGCGGCACGCGAGGGCTGCTCGTGCGGCGTCCGAGCCGGGTGTGGGTCGGCGGGCGCAGGGCCGGGTGCGCTCCCGGGATCAGGAGGAGGACTCTGGCCGAACAGCGGCTCGCCGCCGGACAGCCGGTCGCCGAGCCACCGGCTGGCGGTATCGGCGAAGGTCCGGGCCCGGTCGGGATCTACTCCGTACCGCTCGGCGAGGTCCGCCAGGTCGGCCTCGGAGATGCGCTGCACCGACCGGCTGATCTCGTTGGCCATCGCGCGCAGCCGTTCCTCGAAGTTGTCAAATTCGCTCATACCGAGATAGTGGCAGGTCGTGTCAACCGGCCGCGGACGGCGGGCGGATCCTCGGCCCTCTGTATCTGGGCTAAAGTCGCGCGCTTGGGGCTGACCAAAGCCGATATCGCCGCCCGGGCACGGGAGTTGAAGGCCGACGGCTACGGCCTGTGTGTCGCGTCCAACCGCGAGGTGCTGGAGCGCCTGGAGACCCGCCCGTTTGGCGTGGAGGTCGCGGCGCTTGATTTTCTGGGGCCGCAACAGGCCGACTGGTCGGTCGCCGACCTGATGCGCGTCTACAACGTGCTCAACGCCACCGCCTTCGGCGAGAAGGGCATTCCGCTGCAGAATTGGGTGATGATCGATCTCGGCCTGCTGCCGTCGGCGTTCCTGCTCATCACGCTCCCGCTGGCTGCCGTCCCGGCGGCGATCGCCGCGCCCAGGCTGAGCGCCGCCGCTCGCGGACGCGCCGAGCATGTGCTCTCCGCCGTGCTCGCCGAGGCCCGGCGCCTGGACTACAAGGGGCCGATCCCGGTCGCCGGCTACTGCGCCGCGCCGACGCCGATCCCCGGCGGCTGGGTCGGCTGGTCTCTGTGCTCGGCGATCTCCGGGCTCGGCACGACGGCGAAGGGCCTGGGACTGGAGATCTACCGGTCGCGGACGCTGACCGGCGTTGCCCAGTTCTCCGATCAGGGGCTGCGCGTTCACCGCCGGTTCGGCCCGATGCAGATCATGGCGGCGGTGCTCGACCTTCACCCGGTCCCGCACACGATGGTCTACCGAACCGAGGTCCATCAACCGGACCAGGAGCGCAGCCCCACGACCTGGATGGACTGCCGTGACCTCGCCGTGCAGCGCGAGATGCAGGCCAAGATCGACGCGGGCGTCAGTCGTTTCTACATCCTGTCCCCCGGCCTGGTCGACGGCCAGGTCCCCATCCTGGAGTTGGCAAACTGATGTCGTCCCGCCGCGTCCGCCACTGCGTCCTCGCCTTCTCCGGCGGTCTCGACACCTCCTACGGTCTCGCCGTCCTCGTCGATCGCGGTGAGCAGGTGACGACGGTCACGGTCAACACCGGCGGCTTCGATGCCGACGAACTGCGTGACATCGCCACTCGGTCGCAGGCACTGGGAGCGGTCGAGCACGTCGTGGTCGACGGACGGGCGCGGCTGTTTCACCAGTTCGTCTCGTACATCCTGAAGGCCAACTACCTGCGCAACGGGGTGTACCCGTCATGCGTCGGCGTCGAGCGGATGCTCCAGGCCGAGGAGGTGACGCGGGTGGCGCTCGAGCGCGGGGCCGACGCGATCGCCCACGGCTCGACCGGGGCCGGCAACGACCACGTCCGCTTCGACGCGGTCACCAAGGCCCTGGCCCCCAACCTGGAGATCGTCGGGTTGATCCGGGACGAGGAGCACACGCGCGAGGAGGAGCGCGACTTCCTGCGGGAGCGCGGCCATCCCGTCAGCGAGATCACCGCGATGTATTCGTTCAACTTCGGAATCCTCGGCACGACGATCGGCGGGGAGGAGACGTACGGCTCCTGGGACTACCTGCCGGAGGAGGCGTGGCCCACGACGCGGTCGATCGCCGACGCTCCGGACGAGCCCGCGGAGCTGATCCTGACATTCGAGCGCGGCCTGCCGACCGCCTACGCGGTCAGCGGCGGCCCGGCCGTCGATGTCAGCGGAACCGAGATCGGCGTACCGGGATACGACACGCTGGCGGCGCTCAATCGCATCGGCGGCGTCCACGGCGTCGGCCGCGGGATCCACACCGGTCAGACGATCATGGGGATCGTTGGCCGCCTCGGGTTCGAGGCTCCCGGGATGATGATCCTCATCGCCGCCCACCGTGAGCTCGAGCGGCTCGTCCTCACCAACGCCCAGCAGACGCTCAAGGCGTCGCTGGGGACGACGTTCGGCGACATGCTCCACGAGGGCCGCTACTACGACCCGCTGCTGACCGACATCCGGGCGTTCCTCGACAGCTCTCAGGAACGGGTCACCGGCGAGGTCCGGCTCCGCCTGCACAAGGGCAACGTGATCCCACTCGGATGCCGGAGCCCGTACAGCCTGCTCGACGCCGGGCGGCGCCTCGGATCCACCTACGGTCACGGGTCGTCGCTGTGGACGGGTCCGGACGCGCGCTCGTTCGCGCATATCTACGCGACCGCCGGCGTCCTGGCGAAGTCGGTCGAGACGCCGGCGCCGGCGCCGGACGGCGCCACGCCGACCGCACAGACCTGACGATGGGGCCGACGTCAATCGCCGGCCGCTCGGTGTTCGTCACCGGCGGCTACGGCCTCCTGGGCAGCTGGCTCGTCAAGGGACTCGACGCACACGGGGCACGGGTGACCGTGCTCAAGCGCGACGGCGTCGTCGCGTCCGCGTTGGAGCTGGAGGGAACCGAGCGCAGCGTCAACGTCGTCCGCGGTGACGTCGGCGACCTCGCGCTCATGGAGCGGGTGCTGGCCGAGTACGAGGTCGACACCGTCTTTCACCTCGCTGCCCAGTCGATCGTCGGCGTCGCCAACCGGTCGCCGCTGTCGACGTTCGAGACGAACGTCCGGGGCACCTGGATCGTGCTCGAGGCGTGCCGGCGCGTGGGGGTCGAAGCCGTCATCGTCGCCGCGTCCGACAAGGCCTACGGGATGCACGACGACCTGCCCTACCGCGAGTCGCACGCGCTGCAGCCGCGGTCTCCGTACGAGGTGTCCAAGGCGGCGACGGACATGATCGCGCGGTCCTACTGGCACACCTACGGCCTGCCGGTCGCGGTGACGCGGTTGGCCAACCTCTATGGCGGCGGCGACCTCAATCTGTCGCGCCTCGTACCCGAGGCCGCGCTCGCCGCGATCGACGGCCGCCCCCCGGTGATCAGGTCCGACGGCACGCTCCAGCGGGACTTTCTGTACGTCGAGGATGCCGTCGCCGCCTACCGGGCGATCTGCGACCTGGTGTACGCGGGCCGCGGCGCCGGCGAGGCATTCAACGCCGGGGGCGAGCGTCCGTATTCGGTGCTGGAGGTCGTGGAGCTGACGTGCCGGGTCGCGGGCGCCGACGTCGCACCGGAGGTGCGTGGAAACGGGACACCGCCGGGCGAGATCCCGTGTCAGTGGGTGGATTCGGCCAAGTTGCGCGGGCTCTCCGGGTGGGCGCCGCGGGTGAGCCTCGAGGAGGGGCTGACGCGGACCGTCGACTGGTACCGCCGGCACCGTGACGCGTTGCCCTGATTCGGGTGGCCGCGAGGTGACCGGTTACCCCTTCCCTCGCGGCGCCCCGACGGCGGCGTCGACGATCCCCCTCAGCAGAGCCTCCAACTGCTCGAGCTCGCCGACGGTGATCGACTCCGAGAGCTGGTGTGGGTCACGGCCCCCGCTGGCGACGGCAACGACGTCGGTGCCGGCGGCGAGGTAGTTGGCCTCGAGCGTCGCCTGCGCCGCCACCTCCACGCAGCGAACGCCCGGCACCGTCTCGGCCGCCGCCCGCACGAGCTCGAGTGCGCGCGACCGCGAGGAGGCGGGGAACGGCGGGATCATCCGCCCCGGATCGCGGGCCCAGTCGTAGGCCGCCCCGTGCGCGGCACAGACACGCGCGACCGTGTCGGCGATCGTCCGGACCGTGTCCTCCATCTCCTCCACCGAGTAGCCGCGGACCTCGCCGCGGACGAGCGCCAGCGCCGGCACGGAATTGGTCGGCGTGCGCTGGAGCGCGGCATCGACGCTCGCGCGTCCGCCGGCGTCGGCCGGGACTCCGAGGTCGCGCAGCGCCTCCGGGCTGAGGCTGTCGATCACCGCGCCGCCGATGATCGCGGCGATGCTGGCGCTCCCGCCGCCCGGCAGGCGGCCGATCGGCAGCTCGGCGACGATCTCCGACGCCACCCGGATCGCGCTGATGCCCGCCTCCGGATGCGCGGCCGCGTGTGCGGCCCGGCCGTGGATGGCGAACGAGAAGACCGTCTGTCCAAGCGCGCGCGTGATCACGGTGCCGATCGGCTTCGAGCCGTCGACGCAGAAGGCGCACTGGACGGCCACCGGCAGATCGAGCAGGCTCACCCCCATCCGGCCGCTCTCCTCGCGGCAGGTGAAGGCGGCGACCACCGTCGGCCGCCGCGCGACCGGGAGGCGGGTGACGGCGGCGCACAGGCGCATGACGGCCGCCACCGCCGATTTGTTGTCGGCGCCGAGAATCGTCTCGCCGGACGAGCGGATGGCGCCGTCGCGGTCCAGGTGCGGCGTGACCGCCGGAGCGCCGGACTCGACGGTGTCCAGGTGGGCCACGAACAGGCAGGCCGGCGCCTCCGCCGATCCCGGAATGACGGCGATCAGGTTCCCGGCATCCGAGCCGTTGACGGTCCCGGCCCGGTCGAACTCAGCGGCCACGCCGGCGTCGGCCAGCCAGTCTCTGACCTGCTCGCCGAGCGCCCGCTCGCGTCCGCTGGGCGACGGCACCGCCACGAGCTCCATGAACAGGTCGGTGATCGAGGCGTCGCGGGCGAGCACGCGGCGCAGATTACGCTGCCGCCACCTCGCGGATCGGCGCGCCGTTCAGGAATGCCGCCGGCATTCACGCCACCTCGCGGATCGGCTCGCGGTTCAGGAATGCCGCGATGTCCTCGACGACCTGGCCGTACATGTGCCGGAGCCCCGGCTCCGACACGTACCCCAGATGAGGCAGGAGCACGACGTTGTCAAGCGTCGTCAGCTCGCGACCGGCCGGCAGCGGCTCCTGGTCGTAGACATCGAGCCCGGCGCCGGCGATCGTGCGCCCGCGCAGCGCCGCGACGAGCGCGGCCTCGTCCACGATTGGGCCGCGCGAGGTGTTGATCAGCACCGCGGTCGGCTTCATCTGCGCCAGCTCGGCCGCGCCGAACAGGCCCCGGGTGCGGTCACTCAGCACCAGGTGGATGGAGAGGAAGTCGGCGTCGGCCAGCAGCTGCGCCTTCTCGACGCGGCGGACGCCGACCTCCTGCGCGCGCTGATCCGTCAGGTTCTCGCTCCACGCCACCACCTCCATCCCGAAAGCCCGCGCCGGCCCGGCCATCGCCGCTCCCAGCGTGCCGAGACCGGCGAGCCCGAGCGTCGCCCCGGCGAGGGTGACCGGGATCCCCTCCTGCCACCGGCCGGCGCGCATCGCGCGGTCCTCGAGCGTGACGCGCTTGGCGACCGCCAGGATCAGCGCCCAGGCGACCTCCGCTGTGCTGGGGACGCCCGCCGCCAGCGCAGCGCCGGTGCCGGCAGTGCCGCACACCATCACGCCACGCTCGCCCAGGTAGGCGATGTCGACAGCGGCGTTGTGCATGCCCGTCGTCACCACGAGCTCAAGGCGCGGCAGCGCCTCCAGGACCGGACGGGGGAACCGGGTGCGCTCGCGCATGAGGACGAGCACGTCGAAGTCGGTCAGGCGCGAGGCGAGCACGGCCTGAGCGATCGGCTCGTGGAAGAACACAACCTCGACGTCGTCGCCAAGCGACCCCCAGTCGGCGTAGCCGGCGGCCCGCCGCTGGTAGTCATCAAGTACCGCAACTCGCGTCATCGACGGCCAGTCTCGCAGAGCCGGGCGCTTCGCCCGCCGGCGTCCAGAAGCTGTCAAACGCTCACCGAGACGTAACGCGGGAGCGATACCATCGACAGAGCGAGGAGACAGCGTTGAGCCCAGCAGCCAGCATCCTGGTCGTTGCCAACCAGACGGCCCTCTCAGTCGGGCTGAGTGAGGCTCTGCGGGCACGGCTGGAGGAGGGTCCGGCGACCTTCACATTGGTGGTGCCACTGGGGCACATCGCCGATGCCCAGGGGGAGGCTGAGCGGCTCGCCGCCGGACTGCGTGAGGCGGGCCTGTCGGTGCGAGCGATCGCGGGCGATCTGGACCCGCTCTGTGCGGTCGTGGACGTCTACAGCCCGGCCCACTTCGATGAGATCATCGTCTCAACCCTGCCGGCGTGGAGGTCACGCTGGATGAAGTCCGGGCTCCCGCAGCGCATCGCGCGCCAGACCGGCGCTCTCGTCCGCCACGTCGAGGCCGGCGACCCGCACCCGTTTCACCATGCTCCCGGAGCGGCGCTCGCCGGCACGCGCCACGGATAGGCCGCCGGACGAGCAGGCGACGTACTTCCGCCCACCCGGTCTGAACGGGATAGAGGCGCTGCACGCGCGCTTCGTCCGACACGCCTACCGACCGCACTCCCACAGCGCTTGGACGGTGGCGGTCATGCAAGAGGGAGCGGCGCAGTTCACCGTCGATGCGCGCCAGCAGCGTGCCGCCGCCGGGGAGCTCTTCGTGCTCGAGCCCGAGGCGGTGCACACGGGCATGGCCGCCGTCCCGGAGGGATGGGTCTATCAGGTGCTCTACGTCGAGCCCACGGTCCTGTGCGAATGGGCCGAGCACGACGGGCCGCCGCCCCGGGGCGCGCGGTGGGTCGTCTTCCAGGATCCCGGCCTGCGCCGGGCGCTGCTCGCCGCGCACGCCGCGCTGGCCCGGCACGGAGGTGGGCTGGCCGTCGAGGAGACCGTGCTCGGCGCGGTCGCCGGCCTGGCGCCGCACCTCCGGTCGACGGTGGGTCAGCGACGGCGTGACCGGGGCGAGCACGCCGCAGTCCGGCGCGCGCGCGTGCACCTCGCACAGCGCTGGGACCAGCGGGTGCCGCTGGCCGAACTCGCCGAGGTGGCCCGACTCAGCCGGTTTGAGCTCGTGCGCCGCTTCGGCGCCCAGACCGGCTTGACGCCACACGCATTCCAGACCGAGCAACGGGTGCGGCGCGCCCGGGCTCTGCTCGCCGCCGGCACGCCCGTGGCGGCGGTGGCGGCGACCTGCGGCTTCGCCGACCAACCCCACTTCTCGCGGGTGTTCAAGCGCCTCGTCGGAGTCAGCCCGGGCCAGTACGCACGCGGCGCCTCCCACTGACAACACAGCGCAAGATCGTTCAAGACGCGGGGCCGGCAGTGCGCGAGGATGCACCCGTGACCGTCGGACAGTTCGACACAAAGGTCGCGGTGGTCGTCCGCGACGATCTCGCCGCCTGGCAGCGGCTGAACGTGACCGCGTTCCTGATGAGCGGAATCACATCGCAGGCGGGACCGACGGCGATCGGCGAGGACTACGTCGACGGAGGCGGGCGCCGCTACCTCCCGCTCCTGGTTCAACCCATCCTCATCTTCGAGGCCGGGGGCGTCAGGCTGCGCACCCTCCGCGAACGAGCCGAGCGACGCGACGTGGAGGTGGCGATCTACACCGCGGAGATGTTCGCGACCGGCAATGACGGCGACAACCGGGCCGCCGTGCGCGCGGTGGCGACGGCTGATCTCGACCTGGTGGGCGTGGGCGTCCGCGCCGCCCACCGCGATGTGGACGCGATCATCCGCGGCGTGACCCGTCATCCGTGACAGCGGTCATACGTCGCCCATCGGCTCCCCTTCGCCGTTTGTAACGGTCGTCTTAGACGACATTCCGAACCTGCTCACCATGAACACGAGCACTGGCCTCCTCCACCGTCCCGGGGCTGCGCACACGCCCCGCCCCCGCAGCGCGCCCCAGGCGAAGGTCGACCGGCGGTGGATAGCGGCCCACTGGCCGCGCCTCGCGCTCGGCGCCCTGCTGGTGCTGACCGCCGCCGCGTACGTCTGGGACCTCGGTGCCTCCGGCTATGCCAACAGCTTCTATGCCGCCGCCGTCCAGGCCGCGACGAAGAGCTGGAAGGCCTTCTTCTTCGGCTCGCTTGACTCATCGAGCTTCATCACCGTCGACAAGCCGCCGGCATCGCTCTGGGTGATGGCGGCGTCCGGGCGGATCTTCGGGTTCAGCAGCTGGAGCATGCTCGTCCCGCAGGCGCTCGAGGGCGTCGCCGCGGTCGCACTGCTGCACGCCACGGTCAAGCGCTGGTTCGGGGCGGGGGCCGGCTTGGCCGCCGGTGCCGTGCTGGCCGCCACCCCGGCGGCGGCGCTCATGTTCCGCTTCAACAATCCAGACGCCCTGCTGACGCTCCTGCTCGTCGCCGGCGCCTACTGCCTGACGCGAGCGATCGAGCGGGCCGGCACCAGGTGGGTGGTGGCCGCCGGGACGATGATCGGCCTGGCGTTCCTGGCGAAGATGATGCAGGCGTTCCTGGTGCTGCCCGCCTTCGCCCTCGTCTACCTCGTGGCCGCGCCGACCGGCCTGCGCCGGCGGGTGCTCCAAACCCTCGCCGGCGGCGTGGCGGTCGTGGTCAGCGCCGGCTGGTGGGTGGCGATCGTTGCGCTCTGGCCCACCGCGTCGCGTCCCATGGTCGATGGGTCCCCGGACAACAGCATCATCAACCTGATCTTCGGCTACAACGGCCTCGGCCGCATCTTCGGCTCGAACGGACCAGGCGGGGGCGGCAACAACTTCAGCGGCGCGGTCGGCCTGCTGCGGCTGTTCGACACGGAGATGGGCGGCCAGGCGTCCTGGCTGCTGCCGGCCGCTCTGCTCGCACTCGTGGCCGGCCTCGTGGCCGTCCGCCGGGCCCCCCGGACCGACCGGACGCGAGCGGCCCTGCTGCTCTGGGGCGGCTGGCTGGTCGTCAGCGGCCTCGTCTTCAGCCTGTCCAGCGGGATCATCCACACCTACTACACGGTGGCGTTGGCTCCCGCAATCGCGGCGCTCGTGGCGATCGGCGGCCGGATGCTGTGGGCCCGGCGAGCCGGCGTCGCCGCGCGGGTGACCGCGGCGGTCGCTGTGGCGATCACCACCGCGTGGTCATGGGAGCTGCTTGACCGCACGCCGCAGTGGGAGCCATGGCTTCGCCCCGTGATCGTGGCCGCGGGCGTCGCGTGCGTGATGGGGATCGCGCTGTCGACGACTCGGCGCCCGCTCGGCCGCCGCCTGGTGGCGCCGATCATCGTCGCCGGCATGATCGCCTGCCTCGCCGGACCGGTTGCCTACGCGGCGGATACGGTAGCGACGCCGCACACCGGATCGATCCCCGCGGCCGGTCCGGCCACGGTCGCCGGGTTCGGCGGCGCCGATGGTGGCCAGGGCCGGTTCCCGGGCGGCCCGGGTGGGTCCGCCGGCGCTCGCGGCGGCTTCCCCGGCCGCACCGCCGGCGCCCGTGGCGGCTTCCCGGGCGGCGCGGGCTTCCCCGGCGGCCGTCCCGGCGGCGGCTCTGCCGGTGCTGCGGGCGCACGGACCGGCGGCGGACCGGGAGAGACGACGGTCACAGCAGCGCTCAAGCAGGCGCTCGAGTCCAACGCCTCCGGCTACCGCTGGGTGGCGGCGACCTCCGGGTCGCAGTCGGCAGCCTCACTCGAGCTCGCCACCGGCGGCGACCCGGTGATGGCGATCGGCGGCTTCGACAACGAGGGTGGCAACCTGTCGCTGTCCGCGTTCCAGCAGGACGTCGACCACGGCGAGATCCACTACTACATCCCGTCCGGAGGCACGGGCGCCCGGCCCGGAGGCGCCGGCAACACCACCAGCGCCATCACGACCTGGGTCGAGCGGCACTTCAAGTCGGTCACGATCGGTGGCCAGACGGTCTACGACCTCACCCAGCCGGCCAGCTGATCGGCCGGCGCCCGGAGACGTCAGGCCGCGAGCGAGGGCGATTACTGAGACCATTCGGTGCCGATGGCGCATCGCGAGATCCACGCGTGGCTGATGGACATGGACGGCGTGCTCGTGCACGAGGAGCAGGCCATCCCCGGAGCCGACGAGTTCGTCGGGCGGTTGCGCGCGCTCGGCAGGCCGTTCATGGTCCTGACCAACAACTCCATCTACACCCGGCGCGACCTGGCAGCGCGGCTGCGGGCCAGCGGGATCGGCGTGCCGGAGGAGGCGATCTGGACCTCGGCCCTCGCCACGGCCCGGTTCCTGGAGGATCAGCGCCCGGGCGGATCGGCGTTCGTGATCGGCGAGGCCGGATTGACGACGGCCCTGCACAACGCCGGCTACACGCTGACCGAACGGCAGCCCGACTACGTCGTGCTCGGCGAGACGCGCACGTACAGCTTCGAGCGCATCACCCAGGCCATCCGGCTGATCGAGCGCGGAGCACGCTTCATCGCCACCAACCCGGACGCCACCGGCCCCTCGGTGGACGGCCCGACGCCGGCCACCGGTTCGGTCGCGGCGCTGATCAGCCGGGCGACCGGCGTCGACCCGTACTACGTCGGCAAGCCCAACCCGCTGATGATGCGCTCCGCCCTGAACGCGATCGATGCCCACTCCGAGACCGCGGCGATGGTCGGCGACCGGATGGACACCGACGTGGTCTCCGGCCTGGAGGCCGGGATGGAGACGATTCTGGTGCTGACCGGGTCGACCACCAAGGACGACGCCGAGCGCCATCCGTTCCGCGCCTCGCGGATCGTCGACTCGGTCGCCGACCTGCTCGAGGAGCTCGGCTAGCGCCGGCTCCGGCCGGCTTACTCCTCGTCGAAGCCGAGCTCGTCGGCGACGAGCCCGGGCTCGTCCTCGGCGGCGTGAATCGAACAGAGGACCGGGCCACCGGATTCCAGCACGGACTGCATCTCGGCCGGGGTCAGCTTCGCCCCGCACTCCTCACACCGTTCGCCGGCGCCTTCGATCGTGTGCTCCTCCAAGCTCATGAGAGCGAGTCTATAGCCCGCGAGGCTTGTACCGATCCCGGCGGGGTAGCACCTGACTACATGAAGAAGATCATCGAACTCATCCTCTGCATCCTGCACCCGGTGGCGGTGATCCTGATCTGGATCGACCTCGTATTCCGGAGTGACATGGGGCTCGTGGCCAAGCTCGCGTGGGGGATCGCCTCGATCGTCCCGATCGTCCCGTTCGTCTACGTGCTGACGGGCAACGACTTCCTCTGATCCTCGTCCGGGACGGGCGGGCGCCTACCGGCTGGGCCGGCGGTCACTGGCCGTGCAGCAGTTCGATGTAACGCCGCGCCGACCGCTCGAGCGCCGGCTTGGCGTCGCGGCGCAGGACCGGGCTCCACCAGCCGCCGTAGATGCGGTCGAAGTCGTAGCCGGCCAGAGCGGCGACGACCCCCCGCACGTCGCGCTCCGGCAACGGCAGGCGATTGGGCGCGCTGTAGACGAACGACACCCGGTCCTCGCCGGGCGTGACGAACAGCGTGTCGCCGCACAGAAGCACGCCGCGCCCCTCGGCGCCCCTCGCCCAGTGCAGGACGGCGCTCCCCTGGAAGTGGCCGCCGCACTGCACGAGCGTCACACCCGGCAGCACGGTCAGCTCGCCCTCCCACCGCCGGACCGAGGCCTCCGGCCGCATCAACCAGCCGGCGTCGGCCTCCGGCAGGAGGATCTCGGCATTGAGGTGGCGGCTCCACTCCACGATCGCGCCATACATGTGCGGGTGGCTGGCACTGACGGCGCACAACCCCCCGAGGTCGTCCACGACGGCGACCGCCGCCTCGTCGATGAACGCCGGCGGATCCCACAGGAGGTTTCCCTCCGACGTCTGGACGAGCAGCCCCCTCTGCCCCACCCCGAGCGCCGGCTGGACCCCGATCCCCACCAGTCCCGGCTCTACCTCACGCCCCTCGGTGCGGTACCCGTCGGCGGCGAGTTGGGCCATCGTCGCCCACCTCTGCCCGTCCGGCGGGACCCACTGACGCTCGTCCTCACAGAGCAAACACCCCAGAGGTGCCGAGTCTGAGGGAGGGAAGTTCGCCCCACACGTCGGGCAGACCCAGATGGATGGCGCTGGCATGAGCGGTTCCGTGACCATATTCTCAGGCGCGTGTGCCCGCCGGATCCAAATGTCCGGTCCAGCCGCTGGCGATCCTACCGGGACGTCGACGACGCGGTCGACCCCGCCGCGCTCGGCGCCTATATGGACCAGCTGGCGGCGCTTCCCGCGGTGGTTCGTGAGAAATCCCGGTCGCTCGGTCTGCTCGACCTGCGAGCAGGGGACAGCTGCCTGGACGTCGGATGCGGGACCGGCCGGGAAATCGCGGCCCTCGCGGCGATCGTCGGCCCGCACGGTCGCGTCGTCGGCGTCGATCGCAGCGAGGCGCTGACCGCGGCTGCGCGCGACCGGGACAGGTCCCGCGATGGGTCCCCGCGAGAGCGGGTGTCGCCGCCGGCGCCGGGCGAGCTGATCGTCGGCGACGCCCACCGACTGCCGTTCGGCGACGCAGAGTTCCACGCCTGCCGCGCCGACCGCACGCTGCAGCACGTCGCCGCCCCGGAGACGGCCCTGGCGGAGATGGCCCGCGTCACTCGGCCGGGCGGCCGGGTGGTGGTGACCGAGTTTCGCTGGGGGCTCGTCGCGCCGAGCCTGGACCGGGCCGTGACCGATCACGTGCTGAGCATGATGGCGAGCCCGGGCGACCGCGAGGAGTGGCTCGGCCACCGCCTGGTGGAGATGTTCGAGGCGGCCGGTCTGACCGAGACGCGCGCGACCGGTGCCGATTACACCCTCGATAGCCCCGAGCAGATCGCCGCGCTCATGAATCTGGAGTGGTCGGTGCCGGCCGCGGTCGATTCCGGCGTGGTCACCACCGCCCAGGCGGTCGCGTGGGAGCGGACCCTGCGGCAGCTCGCCGCGGACGGAGAGGCCTTCGCCGGAATCGTCTTCCAGCACGTCGCGGGCGTCAGATGACCTGTCAGCTGTCGAATCCGAGTCCCAGCCGGTCCAGCGCGCGCAGCCACATCCCGCGCCGGCCCTGCGGGCGGTCGGCGGCAGCCAACCGGTTGCGCGTCAGCTCTATCACCACCCAGCGCAACGGCTCGGCCGGGAACGCAACCGGCTTGCGCCGGACGTAGCGCAGCCTCGTCGCCGGGCTGTCGCGGCCGTCGAGAAGGTCGAGCGCCACCGCCGCGCCGGACGCGCGGCACCGACACCCAGCCCGGTATAGCCGGCCGCGTAGGCGACGCGCCGCCGGTGGGCGGTGCCGAAGAACACGGAGAAGCGGCTGCAGGTGTCGATCGCGCCGCCCCACCGATGCGAGAACCGCGTCCCCTCCAACTGGGGAAAGGTGGTGAAGAAGTGCTGGGAGAGGCGGGCGAACGTCGCCTCGCGCTGATCCAGGCCGGGTCCGACCGGTCCGCCGAAGCGGTAGACCGCGTCATAGCCGCGCCACAGGATGCGATCGTCTGCGGTTCGGCGGTAGTAGTGAAATCTTACAGCGACCGCTGATAGCGGCCGAACGCCCGGGTGGCCACGGCCGCCGACGCGAGCAGCACCGCCACCAGAAGTCCAATCCGTCCGGCGACCAACCCCCAGTCGGTCGTCTGCATCGCCGCCGAGCGGGCCGCCTCGACTGCCCAGTTGACCGGGTTGAACCGCGCAACGGTGCGGATCCACCCGGGGAGCAGCCCCGGCGCCATCAGGGCGGCGGACAGGAACGTCAGCGGGAGCTGCACGAACGTGACCGCTCCGATGACCGACTCGCGCTGCCGCGCGAGCACCCCGATGGCGTTCGACAGCGAGGCGAAGATGGCGCCGAGCAGCGCCGCCACGAGGAGCAGCACCAGGACACCGCCGACCCCGCCCCGGAAGTCGGCGCCGAGCGCGAGCGCCAGCAGGACGATC
The DNA here is from genome assembly GCA_035551695.1 of Solirubrobacteraceae bacterium. Classification (GTDB taxonomy): domain Bacteria; phylum Actinomycetota; class Thermoleophilia; order Solirubrobacterales; family Solirubrobacteraceae; genus Palsa-465. Next base: position 26,927 of record DASZMU010000007.1, on the reverse strand, counting down.
AGGACGGTCTGCACGACGACCGTGAACGCGCCGTAGGCGACGGTTCCGGCGTTGAGCGCGCTGCGCCACACGGGCGCCGCCAGCATCCGGTCCATGACCCCGCTGTTGATGTCCTCGACGAATCCCATCCCGGTCCACCCGGCCGAGAACACCGCGAGCATCATGACCACGCCCGGCGTGAGGAAGTTGATGTAGGAGCCGTGGAAGCCGGGGATGAGCGCAACGGACTTGAACAGCGCGCCGAACAGGAGCAGCCAGATGACCGGCTGAAACAACGTCATTCCCAGGTATGCGGGCTGCCGCCGCAGCACCCGGACCCCGCGCAGGTAGACCTGCCAGCTCTGCCTCAGCCCGGTCATGCCGGCACCTCCTCGGCCTCGTGGGTGTGACGAAAGGCTCTTCCCGCGTGGCGCAGGTAGACATCGTCCAGGGACGGCCGGGCCAGGGTCACGGAGGCCACCTCCGCCCCCTCGGCCTCGAGCGCGGCCAGCACCACCGGGATGGCTGCCGCACCGTCCCGCGCGGACGCCCGGACCATGTCGCCGTCGACCGCGACCTCGGCGAGGTCCGGCAGGCGGTCCAGGGCGTCGCGAGCGGCGGTGCTGGTGCCAGGGTTCAGCTGGATCTGGATCGTGTCGCCCTCGAGCTCGCTCTTGAGCTCGTGGGGTGTCCCCCGCGCGACCACTCGTCCGCCGTCGATGATCGCCAGCTCCGACGCGAGCTTGTCGGCTTCCTCCATGTAATGCGTCGTGAGCAGGATCGTCATGTTCTCGACCGCGGCAAGCCGCTCGATCTCCGCCCACAGGTCGATCCGCGCCTCGGGATCCAGCCCCGTGGTCGGCTCGTCCAGGAACAGCACCCGCGGCCGATGCAGCAGGGCGAGGGCGATGTCCAGGCGCCGCTGCATGCCCCCGGAATACGTCTTGGCGAACCGGTCGGCGCTGCCCGCGAGCCCCACGCGCTCGAGTGTCTCCGCCACCCGGGCCCGGCACTCGCGTCCGGTGATCCCGTAGAACTCCCCCTGAAGGATCAGGTTCTCACGTCCGGTCGCCTCCGGGTCGACCCCGTGCTTCTGCCCGACGACGCCGATGAGGTGGCGCACTCGGACCGGATCCGCGACGACGTCGACGCCGCAGATGCGCGCCGTGCCGCGATCCGGACGCGACAGCGTCGAGAGCAGCCGGACGGTCGTCGACTTCCCGGCGCCGTTTGGTCCGAGCAGCGCAAAGATGGTGCCGGACGGAACCGACAGGCTCACGCCATCGACCGCCTTGATCCCCGGCGGGTATGTCTTGCGAAGGTCTGACGCCTCGATCGCTGCTTGCATTCGTCCTCCGACGCGGTGCGCGGTAGAATCTCTTGAACACCATATATCTTTATCATCGAGAATTCTCAGTGTCAAGACGAAAACGCGATATCTTCGAACAGCTGCTCACCGAGGTCCGCGGGTCTCAGAACGCGACCGCGCGCTTTGACCAGGCGGTCGCCGATGCCGCCGGCCTGAACCGGACCGACATGAGAATCATCGACGTGCTGGACCGGGAGGGGGCCGTCACCGCCGGCCGGCTCGCGGACGTGACCGGCCTCTCCAGTGGGGCCATGACGACCGCGCTCGACCGCCTGGAGCGCTCCGGGCATGCGCGTCGCGTCCGCGACGCCGGCGACAGGCGCCGGGTGCTCGTCGAGCTGACCGAGGCGGCGCAGGCGACCAACGACTTCTACAGCGAGCACGCGGCATATGCCGAGCGCCTCTACCAGCGCCACAGCCTGGAGCAGCTCGAACTGCTTCTGAGCTTCGTCCGCGAGAGCCGCGAGTTCAACGAGCGGCGCGCCGCGGAGCTGGAGGAGGCCTCACGGGGGCGGAGCCGGCAACGGCGGCATGGGACGCCCGGGGGCGGGGAGTGAGAGGGTCACCCCTTCGTGGCCGAGTGTCGACTGGATCTCGCCGGCGCACTCGTTAGATGAGGCTGCGCAGGCCCTCGGCGTTGAGGACGCGGATCTCCCGGCGCCTGGTCTCGATCCAGCCGAGCTCGCGCAGGAGATGGAGCGACCGGGCGACCGCCTCGCGCGAGGCGCCGGCCCAGGCGCCGAGCTCATCCTGTGAGAGCGGGAGCGTGATCCGCACTCCTGCCCCATCGTGCTCACCGCTCATCTCGGCGAGCTCGATCAGACGACCGGCGACGCGCGCCGTCACATCGCGAGTGGCGAAGTCGACGAGCTGCCGATCCGCCTCCGCCAGCAACAGGGCGAGACGATCGAAGACCAGCGGTGCGACCCGAGGATGCTGCTCGATGAAACGCCGGAAGTCGGCCGTCCGCATCGCCACGAGCTCGAGCTCATCGAGCGCTGTGACCGTCGCGGTCCGGGGCCGCCCTGCAATCGCGGACATCTCTCCAAGGAGCTCGCCGGCGGCCGCGAACCTCAGTACCACCTCACGACCCGCGACTCCGGCCGCCGACACCTTGGCGCGCCCGCTGAGGATTGCGATCACGCCGCCCGGGTCATCGCCCTCGTGAAAGACCGCCTCGCCCTTGGAGTAACGCCTCACGCGCCCAGCCGCCCGGAAGGCAGCCCGCTCGTCCTCGCCGAGCGCCGCCAGAAAATCAAGCGGATTGCGATCCGACTCCGACATCCCCGGTCGGCACATCATCCCGGATCTTCCGGCCGGTCGCGACCCGGTTCTCGGTGGCGACCTCGTCTACACGCAGCGGAGGCCCGCGGCGTCGAGGGCGAGGGCCGCCGGCGCGTCCAGATCGGCGAAGAGCCCCCGCAGGCGATCGCCGGCGAGATCGGTCACCTTCTCGGCCAGCTGCGAGGGGGTCGCCGGTCGCTCCGGAGCGCCGATGGGACACGGTCGGCGCGCCAATTCGGCGCCGTTGACCACGAGAACCGCGCCGAACTGCGGCAGCGACTCATCGACGCACACGCCGACCTGGGCGGCCCGCTCAACGGTTTCCGCGTCGAGCGCCGTGAAGTCGCGTACGTGCGGTGGACCGCTGAGCAGCGTGTGCGCGACGCAGTACGGGATGGAGAACTTGGCCTCCAGCCCATCCTCGACGGCGTCCAGATGAGCCGCCTGGCGCGCGACGGGATGCACGCGGACCTCGACGCGCTCGGTGCCGATCCGACGGCCGGACTCGCGAGCCTCGGCGGCGGCGTCGATTGGCGCGTGCGTGCCGAGGCAGCTGGGGTGCAGCTTGATCCAGTTGCGCTCAATCGCGAGCGGCCCGCCGTCGCGCAGCGGCCACCGAGCGCCGAGGACGCCGGTGAACCCGACAGTTCCATGGATCGCCCGCCGGTCGACGACCGCGCCTCCCCGAGCCAGCAGGGCCGCCTGCACTCCGGCGGCGGCCGCCTGTCCGACCTGGATCGCCTTTCCATCGGAGCCGAAGGCGCCGCGCGTGCCACCTGCTCGCAGAACCGCGATCGCCAGGGCGTTCTCGCGCTCCACCGGCCGGAGCGCGAGCAGCCGCGCCGCAGCGACCGCCGCGCCCACCGGGCCGCACACGGCGGTCGGATGCCAACCGGCGTCGTACAGGGCCGGATGGCTGGCCGCGGCGACTGCGGCCATCGCCTCAAACCCCTCGGCGTAGGCCGCGCGCATCTCGCCGAGAGAGCGGCCGAGGTGCGCTGCCAGCACGAGCGCCGCCGGGGCGCACGCCGCGCTCACGTGCGCGACGCCCTCCGGGAACGTGTCGTCGTAGTCCAGGACGTGCCCGGCCGTCGCCGCAAACGCGACCGAGGTCAGCAGATCATCGCCGGACGAGCGGATCGCCAGCGCGGCGCGGGCATCGCGGCCGCCGCACGCGCACGCCAGCCAATCCGTGAACGCGATCTCGTACCAAGGGTGAGCCTCACGTTCCGTCTGGTTCGCCGGGCCGGGAGCGACCGCCACAGGCACAAGGCTAATGGACGGCGCGGGTGCGTCCGCGACCCGGAGCGGGTACGGGCGCCGCCGGGTTCGCTAGAACAGACGCATCACTGAGATTCCCAAGACATCAGCAGACGATTCCCAGCCGCCGGACCGCGCGTTGGCCAGCTTCTCCGTCGTCGAGAACCCCACCGGCGAGACGGTCGTCTCGATCGCGGGCGAGCTTGACATCAGCAACCTGCCAGATCTGGCCGACCGGGTGCAGGCGGCGCTCGCGAAGAGCCCCACCCGGATGGTCGTCGACGTCGGCGGCGTGAGCTTTGCCGACAGCTCGGCGATCTCGCTCTGGTTGCAATGGTCGATGGCCGTGCCGGAGTTCGAGCTGCGCGATCCGCCGGTACTGCTGCGGGCGGTGATCACGACGATGGGCCTCGGCGAGCAACTGGGGATGGGCCAGTAGGACGCCGGCGATCTCCGGCCGCTACCGCGCCGCGGTGGGGACGTGCGCCTCGGCGCGGGCCAGCACGACCATCCCCACGAGCGCTGCCGCCAGCGCCGCGAGCGTGCCGACCACCCGCAGTCCACCGGCCCGCGGTGACTCGTCGAACAGGGCCAGACCCAGAGCCACGCTCGCGATGGGGTCCAGCGCCGTGCTGGCGGCGAGCGTCGCCGCCAGCGCTCCAGTGTTCAGCGCCAGCTGGTTGAGGGTCATCGAGACGTAGCCGACGACAGCCAGGGCGTACAGCTCCCAGCTGGTGAGCACGTGCACGAGACCGCTGTGCAGTTCGTCGACCACCGCTTTGGTCAAGGCCGCCGACAGCGCAAACAGGATGCCGGCGGCCGCTCCGAGCAGCGCCGCGCGCCGGGGCGTGGGACCGCTCCGGGCGAGCAACACGAGCGGCGCGCAGGCCCCGGCACAGATGATGATGGCGATGAGCCACTGGTCGAGCGGCGCCTCAGGCCGGCCACCGGCGGGGCTCGCAATCGTGAGAAAGGCGACCAGGGCGACGACGACGAGAACCGCCGCCGCCACGTCGGAGCGGTGCACCCGCTGACCGGTGAGCCGGACCCCGAGGGGGAGTGCGAACACCACGCTCGTCACGAGCAGGGGTTGCACCACGGCGAGGCGGCCGACTCCGAGGGCCGCGGCCTGCGCCACGAACCCGAGCGCGTCACACGCGATGCCGGCCACCCACACCGGGCGCCGCATCATGCGCAGGAGCAGTCCGGAATGGGCCCCGGGCGAGGGTGCATCAAAGCCCGCCTTCTGCTGCAGCGCGGTGCCCAGCGCGAAGAGGAGCGCCGAGACCAGGGCCAGAACTATCTCCAAGTGAGCGCCTCCATGTCGACTCGCTCGCAGCTCAGGAACGATACGCAGCCGCCGACGGCCGGAGGTCGACCTCGCGCGACCGCTCCCGCACTGGTGCACCGTTCTCGAAATTCCTTTGCGCTCTGACGGCGTCTGGACGCGGCTGAACATCAAAGGACTTTCGGAACGCCGCACTAGACTGCCGCGCGGATGGCAACGCTGGTGTACGAGCGAATCGGCGGCGGCTATGCGCGGGTGCGGCGTGCCGATCCCCGGATCGAGCGCGTTGTCCACGCCGCGCTTGCCGACTCGACAAGCGTGGTGAACGTCGGCGCCGGCGCCGGCTCGTACGAGCCGGCCGATCGACACGTGGTGGCAGTCGAACCGTCGGAGCGCATGCGCGCCCAGCGGCCACCCGGCGCCGCCCCCTGCCTGGCTGCGGCGGCCGAGCATCTTCCCCTCGACGATGCCAGCGTCGACGTCGCCATGGCTTTGTACACCGACTTTCACTGGCGAGACCGACGGAAGGGGATCGCGGAGCTGCTGCGGGTCAGCCGCAGGGGGATCGTGATCCTGACTGTCGACGGTGAGACTGCTCAGCGTTACTGGCTCACCCGTGACTACCTGCCCGCGGCCAACCTGTTCGCGCCGCTCGCGGCGGTCACGTCGCTCCTGCCCGGGCCGCCGCCGACCGTGGCCCCGGTCCCGATCCCGGCCGACTGCCGGGACGGGTTCGTCCACGCCTTCTGGAAGCGGCCTGAAGCGCTTCTGCACCCAGACGTTCACCGCCCGATGGCACTGTTCGCCCGCCTGCCGCCGGCCGCGGTTACGAATGGCCTGGCACGCCTCCGTGCCGACATCGCAACCGGCGAGTGGCAGCGGCGCAACCGCGAACTGGCAGACCTTGACGCGCTTGACCTCGGCCATCGCCTCATCGTCTGGCGACCGGTGCCGTAGCGCGGCGGGAGGTTGCGTGATCCGCTCGGCCGGCAGTGGATGCTCAGTCAGCGTATTGGGGCGCTATCACCGGATGAGCTTCAGAGGCGAGCGGGCACGCCCTCGCGGCCAGAGTGAACTGCGCCCGGGCCCTCCCCGTCGCGACGGACGGTTCGGACGAGCCGCTGTCCGGTCCGGACAGCGGCAGGTCTCGTCCTCGCTCAGGCGGCGGCGAGGCGCCGGCGGGCCTTCTGCACCGACGGCAGCGCCCCCTTTGCCTTGGCCAGCGGCCTGGCACGCAGATCGACACTCGCCGGCTTGGCGGCAATGTCGATCTCCTCACCTGTTGCCGGGTTGCGGCCCTTGCGCTTCTTCGTCGCGGGCTTGACGCGAACGGTGAGCTGAACCAGCCCGCCGATCCGAACCTTCTGCGCGTTCCCCAGCTCCTCGAGCACGACCTCGTCGAGCGCGGCGAGCACTCGCTTGGCGTCGGCCTTGGTGAGATCGGTGCGATCGGCAACGGCGGCGATCAACTGCGTCTGTGTAAGCGGCAATGCAATCCTCCGGTTGATTTTTTGTGCGGTTTTACGGGCGGTAGCGTGAGCAATTGAAGCGTGTCTGGCAGATGGAGGCGATATAGCCGGTCTGAACGCGCATGAGCACACCCGCGGCCGGAGAGCGTATCGTCTCTGCCGCAGGCTTCCTACGGGTTTGATTTCAGGGGTCCACGTGTCACCGCCGGGGCTGGCACGATCACGCGAGGAGGAGCGTAGTGACGGGCATGCGTGTGATGCAGTCACCATCGAGGCGGAGCGGCGCGGCCAACAAGAACCTCGTTCTCGCGAGCTCGTCCAACGCCGGCGGCTTCTATCTGCTCGCAGGCAAGCTGACGGACCTGTCACTGGGCGCTCAGACGCTCGACATCATCATCGCGGGAGCGGGCCTGGGGCTCATGCGCGGGGTCGCGAGCACCGACGCGGTCAACCGAGCCCCCAGCAGCAGCTACGGCGGGGTGTCCGACGAGCCGGCGCCGGAGACACAGCCGGTAGCGCGCGTGATGTGACAAGGGTGATCGTGGCCGGGGGCGGAGCCGTGGGGCTGTGCGTGGCCGAGGCCCTGTCGGCTCGCGGCCAGGAGGTCGTCGTCCTGGAAGCCGGCCGGGTGGGGGCGGGTGCGTCGGCCGGCAACGCCGGCTGGATCACACCGTCGCTCTCGATCCCCGTTCCGGCGCCCGGAGTGCTGTCGACATCCGTTCGCTGGCTCGTGACGCGCTCCGGCCCGCTGTGGATCCGTCCGACCTTGGAGCCGATGATGCTGCGCTGGTTGCTGTCGTTTCTCAGGAGCTGCCGGCGGCCGGTCTACGCGCGCTCGCTGAGCGCGCTGCAGCTCCTGGCGTCCGGCGCCGGCCGCGCCTTCGACCGTCTCGGCGAGCGTGGCGCCCGGTTCGAGCGCCACGACGAGCCGCTCCTGTATCCGGCGTTCGAGTCAGGCGAGCTCACCGCGCTGCGGCGCGTCGCGGCGGACCTGGCAGCGGCGCGGGGCGCGGCCGCGATGCGCGAGCTCTCCCGCGGCGAGCTGCGCTCGCTCGAGCCGACGCTCGGCGACGGCGTTCTCGGCGGCATGGTGGCCGATGGCGAGGGCCGGGTCCGGCCGGAGACGTTCACCCAGGCGGTGCAGGCGCTGCTCCGGCAACGGGGAGTGGAGATCCACGAGCACTCTCCGGTCAGCGCGCTGCGTAGCGACGGCTCCGGCTGGCGTGTCCGGACGCCGTCCGGCGAGCACCGCGCCGCCTCGGTGGCGCTCGCCACCGGCGCCGCGGCCCGACGCCTGCTTCGCCCGCTCGGCGTCGACCTCCCGGTCGTCAACGCCAAGGGCTACAGCCGCACGTTTCCCCGCACCGAGACACGCGACACGCCGCAGCCACGGCGCGCCCTGTACCTGGAGGCACCGAGGGTCGCGATCAGCGCCTTTGACGACGCGGTGCGCATCTCCGGCGGCCTCGAGCTCGGGGCGCGCGGGCTCGATCTGTCTCACCGGCGCCTCGCGGCGATCACGGCGGCGGCGGCCTGGGCGCTGCCCGGATGGGCGATCCCGGGCGCCGGCGTGGACTGGGCCGGGATGCGCTCCCTGTCCCCGGATGGCCTGCCGTACATCGGCCCGGCTCCCGGCATGCGCGGCGTTCACATCGCCACCGGGCACGCCACCCTCGGAATCACGCTGGCACCCCTGACTGCCGAGCTCCTCGCCGACCTGATGCTGGAGGGACGGGACACCCCCGCACGCGCGGCCGTCGATCCTGCGCGCGCGGTCCGGCGTCAGGCCGCGCGCGGGCCGAGCGCCTGAGCCAGCCGCTCGCCGCTCAGCCCGTGGGCGATGATCCCGTCGCGCCCCTCGGTCGTCGCCGCCGACAGCATCGCGTTGACGATCGCCTCCTCGGTTGACTCGATCACCGCGTCGAACAGGTCGGTGATGCGGCCGTCGGCGAGCATCGTCACCGGGAAGGCCGCCGGCGCACCGTCGTCGTGGGCACCCGGGGTCATGCCGCGGTTGCCCGTCGCGAAGCACAGGAACAGGTCACCGCTCGTATGCTCGCCGGCGCCTCCGGTCCGCGCGATGCCGAGCCCGGCCCTTTGGGCCAGGCGGGTGCACTGGTGCGGCAGCAGCGGCGCGTCGGTGGCAACGACGACGATGATCGAGCCCGCGCCTGGGCCGACGGTATGCGGGTCGGCGGGAACCGGGACGTCGGCAAGGCTGCCGGCGACCGCGACGCCGTTGACCGTGAGCCGCTCGCGCCGCCCGTGATTCGCGAGGACCAGAACACCGACCGTCGGGCCCTCGCCGTCGGCGCAGGCCCGCGATGCGGTGCCGATGCCGCCCTTGAAGCCGTGGCAGATCATGCCGGTGCCGGCGCCGACGGCGCCCTCCGGCACCACCCCTCCGTCGGCGGCGGCGATCGCGTCGTGCACATGCTCCGGCCTGACGTGGAAGCCGTTGAGGTCGTTGAGCACCCCGTCCCAGGTCTCGGCGACGACGGGCAGCGCCCACGGCGAGGGCAGCGCAGACTCGGGCCGGCTCAGCCGGTCGGCCAGGAGCGCGTCGCGCACGACGCCGACGCTGTGGGTGTTGGTCAGCGCGACCGGCGTCGTCAGCATCCCGGACTCGCGCACCCACTCGAGCCCGGTCATCTCGCCGTTGCCGTTGAGCCGGTGGCTGCCGGCGAAGACCGGCTGGATCCACACGTCTCCCGGAGCCAGGATGACGGTGACGCCGGTTCGCACCGGCCCCCGGCCGACGATCAGCGGCCCGGACCCCGTGACGAGCGTGCGGTGACCGACGCGCACGCCGACGACGTCGGTGATGGCGTTCCGGGGACCGGGCGTTCCCGCGCCGATGACGATCCCGTGGTCTCGGGCCCTCACGGGATCACTCCGGGAGCCCCTCCTCGATGGCACGCTGCAGCACGTCCTGGGCGCGCCGCGTCAGCTCTCCGGGAGCGACCGGAAGCTCGGTCTCGCCAATCGCGGCGATCGGCTGCGCCAGCCGGGCGGTGGAGGCCAGGAACGCCTCCTCGGCGGCGACGACCTCCTCGAACGAGTACGCCCCCTCCTCCACGCTCAGACTGTCCATGATCACCCTCCGCGTGATGGAGGCGAGGATCCCGGTCCCGAGTGCCGGCGTCCGCAGCCGCCCATGGCGGACCCAGAAGACGGAGCAGGTCGGCCCCTCGAGCACGGTCCCGTCAGACCGGACGAGCAGCGCGTCGTCGTAGCCGGCGGTGAGTGCCCGCCGCGAGGCGAGCATGTTGGCGGCGTAGGACAGGGTCTTGACGCCGTTGAGCACCACGGACGGGTCGTAGACGACGGGAAGCAGGCGAACCGGGCGGCTGAGCGCATCGGCATCGCCCAACCCCTCCAGCCGAGACAGCCGCCGCCCGCCCCGCGTGAGGATCACGCGCACCACAGCGTCTCCCGGAGGCGCCACGGTCAGCAGCCGGTCGATGTCGCTCTCCACCTGGGTCCGCGAAAACGGCAACTGGAGCGCCGCACAGGAGCGTTCCAGCCGATCGACGTGCGCTGCGCGCGCGAACGGCCGCCCGTCTCTGACCAGGAACGCGTCAAAGGCGCCGTCGCCCCGGATCAGCCCGTCGTCGGTGGCCGGGATCATCGCCTGGGCCGTCCGCATCAGCTCGCCGTCGAGCACTGCGAGCCAGTCACCGGGGGCTCCGGAGTCCGGGCGAGCCTGGGGCCGGCGCTGAGAATCGGTCGTCATGAGCAGTTCCCTTCAGGCCCCGCTGCCCCACCTGCAGGGCGAGCAGCAGCTGAGTGACGATGACCGGCGGTCATGACTCCGCCGCTTCGGCCGCCGGGGCGTGGAGCTCGTGCTCCGGGACCGTCAGGTGTGACCAATACCGGTCCGAGCGCGGCATCAGGAACGCCACGTAGTAGATGGCCCCGCCGACGAAGATCGCCGCCACGATCAGCAGGTCCGACCCCTTCTGCTGGCTGAGTGCGATCCCCACTCCAATGAGGGCGATGATCGGCGCCACGGGCCACAGCGGCATCCGGAACGGCCGCTCGAGGTCTTTTTGAGTGAACCGAGAGACGAGTGCCGAGATCGCGATGAGCGCGTAGAGCACGATGATCAGCACCGACGTGAACGTCACGACGCTGATCAGGCTCGACTGGACGCACAGCACGGCGCCACAGACGCCGACGAGCAGCGTGGCGACCCAGGGCATCCGGAACCGCGGGTGAACCCAGCTGAGCGCGGTGGAGATCGGCGCCGGCCAGGCGCGGTCGCGGCCGCTGGCCCAAACGACCCGGGAGAACTGAAGGGTAATCGCCAGCGATGCGTTGAAGATGGCCAGGATCGCGCCCCAGGTGACGATGGTGACCGCCGTGTGGCCAAACGACGAGCGCACCACGTCGGTCAGCGGGGTGGCCGAGTGCAGAAACCCCGGCAGGTCCTGAGCGCCCAGGCTGACGCCGATGAACGGGATGACCTCGAAGACGATGCCGATCGTCGCCGCCAGCACCACCGCCTTGCCGACGCCCGCCGCCGACCCCTCGGTCTCCTCGGAGAAGTTGATTGCGCTGTCGTAGCCGTTGACGGAGAACAGCGCCGTGGCCAGCGCCGCGAGGATCGCGCTCGTGGCCACGGGACCGATCCCATTGGTGCCCGCGGCCATGTGGGGACTGGTGAACGTGCTGAGCGACTGGTGGGGATGGAGGAAGCCCGCCAGCGCGAGCATCACCACGACCGCCATCTCGATCATCAGGAAGAAGGCGATCATCACCGCGTTGAGCTTGACGTCCAAGCACGCGATCAGAGCGACGAAGATCATCATCGCCGCCGCGATCCAGTTGGTCGACAGGCTTGGCGCCAGGGAGTGGATGTACGTGCCCACGCCGAACGCCACGCTCGCCGGCAGGAACACGGCCTGGCCGATGTAGTCGAGCAGGGCCAGGAAGCCGGCCGGCCGGCCGAGCACGCGCGTGACGATCGAGTACAGGCCTCCGGCCACCGGGAACATCGATCCGAGCTCCCCCATGCACAGCGCGACGTTGACCGCGATGAAGCCCCCAATCAGGTAGGCCCACAGCGATCCGGTGCCGGCGGTGGCGATGACCGCGGTCCCCACCACGAGCAGGGAGGCGGTGGGGGTGATGTCAGACAGCGTCAGCGCGAGGTTGCCAAGCAGGTTCAGCCCCCGCTGGAGCTGGCCCTCGTAGCCCATGTCCTCCAGCAGCAGCTCGCTCTCGACCTCTGCGTCCGGATGGTGGGGATGAACGGTCTCGCTCACCGCTCACGCTCCTTGGTCGACGAACACGGACAGCGGCAGGGTGAGTCCCACGTTCCACATGCCGGCGTCGACGACCTCGAGGATCTTGAGGTCGCCGGCGAGGCTGCAGAGCATGTACGCGTCCTCTCTCGTGAGCCCGTGCTCGGCGACGATCCATCCGACCATCGCCGCCACGGCCTTACGCGTGCCTTCCATCAGATCCGGTGCGATGCCCATCGCGCCGTGGTGGCCGGCGGCGTCGACGAGCGGGGTCAGTGCACCGGCGGTGCGGAAGTACGGGGCGGTGATCGTGCGCGGCTCGACCGTGAACCTCAGGGTGGCGCGCATGTCGCATTCCAGGGCCGCGACGCAGACCTCGCCGTCGCCCTGCATCGCGTGGGGATCGCCGCAGGAGAAGAGGGCACCTTCACACCAGATGGGCAGCCACAGCGTCGACCCCTGTGTCAGGTGGCGCGTGTCGATGTTGCCGCCGCCCGTGTGTGGCGGGAATGCCGGTGCGGTCGCAGGCTCGTCCGGATGCGTGCCCATCGTCCCCAGAAACGGCGAGAACGGGATGCGCACGCCCGGGACGAGCTCGACCTCCGTACCGCCGCGGAGATCGAACGTGCGCAGGTACGGGTCGGAAAACTGATCCGGGAGCGTCCCCAGGTCCGGCAGGATGACGCACCAGCCCCAATCCCCGGGCACGAGCTCGAGGATGTCGACGCGCAGCGTGTCACCGGGCCGGGCGCCGTCGACGTGCACCGGGCCGAGCAGGTTGTAGAGCGTGTCGAAGTCGAAGCTCGTCTGATCGAACGTGTCACCCTCGTGGACCTGGCCGTGCCCGGCCATCAACAGGTCGTAGTGAACGGTGTCGCCGGAGGCGATCCTCAGGGTCGGCTCCAGGGTGTTGTCCCACGAGTGGTGGATTCGCTGCGGATCGATCCGATGCTCCATGTGGCTGTGCTCCTCCTCCGTTTGACCTTCTCTGAAACCCTGGCCGGCTCACCCCCGGGGCGCTGTCGCCCCGGCGGTCTCAGCCGCCGGGACCGGCGGCCCCGATGCGCCAGAGGTCGACGACCTCGTCCTGCTCGACGATCAGCGCCTGGCGATGAAGATTGGTGGCCGCGCAGGCGTGGTTGGGCACGACCCTGACGCGCTCCCCCAGCGCCAGCCGGCACGGCCCATCGCTCTCGACGATCGCGTGCTGCTCATAGAGCCGCTCGACGCGCAGCTGCGGATGGCCGCAGACGATGCCGAAGCCCTCGGCGCGAGGGGTCAGGCGCTCGGCGGCGAGCGCCTTGGAGCCCGCGTCGAGAATCACGCGCTCCGGACTCGGCCGCCCCACGACCGTCGCCTGAACGGTGAGCGCACATCGCTCCGGCCCCACGAGCCCGAGCGCCACCTGGGTCGCGTCGTAGAACACATAGTTGCCCGGCCGCAGCTCCGTCATCGGCGAGCCGGCGCACAGGCGATGGGAGGTGGGCGTCGTTCCGGCGCTGAGCGTGGCGCAGGCGGTTCCGCGCGCCGCCAGGGCAGCCGCGGACGCGGCCAGCGCATCGCGCTCGTCCTGGGCGGCGCGCTCGAGCTCGGCGTCGCTCATGGCGCCGTACGCGTGCCCGCCGAACGTCATCAGCCCGTCGAACGGGCATTCCTCGGTGATCGGGGCATTCGCGATCGCGTCCGCCGTCATCGCTCCCGGCCGGGTCCCCAGACGGCCGGCCCCGCAGTCGACCTCCCACAGGTACGGGATTCGCGCCCCGGCGCCGCGACAGGCGGCGATGAGCGCCTCGAGCACGGAGACGTCATCGAGCACCACCCGCAGCCGCGTCCGGCGACCGAGGGCCGCGAGCCGCGCCAGGCGCCAATCGCCCACCGGCGGGTACGCGAGCAGGATGTCGGAGAAGCCGGCGCCGGCGAAGTACTCCGCCTCGGCGAGGGTGGCGACGGTCAGGCCGGCCGCACCGCCCGCCCGCTGCAGCTCGGCGATCTCGGCACACTTGTGTGTCTTGCCGTGGGGCCAGAGTGCGACGCCGGCGCCACGCGCATGCCCGGCCATCTCGTCGATGTTGCGGCGCAGCTTGTCGCGGTCGATCACGAGCGCGGGAGTGGGGCCGGTCTCGAGTCCGCGCTCGCCGCCGGTGTCTGCAGCCGAGGAGGAGGCGCCTAGCGCCACGTGCCGGCCTCGGCTGGTCGCCTTGCGGGCAGCCGCATCACGGTGCAATGTACCATTTTACATTGCAGCTGCGGTGGACTTTTCCGACGGGATCAGCTGTCGGCGGGCAGTTCGAGCTCAGCGGCGGGGATGCGCCCGGCCCAGGACTCTCGCGTGTGGTCGAGATGGAGGCGCATCAGCCTCTCGGCCGCCGGAGCGTCGCGGCGGCACACCGCCTCGAGGATCGGCCGGTGCTCGAGCGCCGACGCCATCAGCTGTCCGGATTGCGCCAGGCCCTTGATCCCAATCAGGCGCGTCTGGGTGCGCAACTGACCGACCAGCCGCACGAGCCGGTCGTTGCCGGCGAGCGCCAGCAGGCTCAGGTGGAATTCCCGGTCGGCGAGCAGGAACTGGGCGACGTCGCGCGCTTCGGCGGCTCGCTCGATGGCGTTGACCTTCTCGAACAGGGGCATGAGGTCCTCGTCGCCGGCGCGCGTGATGACCATCGCCATCGCCGGCACCTCGAGCAGGTGGCGGAGCTCTGAGATCTCGTCCAGCGCCTCGTCGTCAACGATGGCGATCCGGAAGCCACGGTTTCGGACCGGCTCCACGAGACCGTCCTTGGCCAGGTCGAGCATCGCCTCCCGCACCGGTGTCGCCGAGACCCCGAGGCGCTCGGCCAGCACGGGCGCCGAGTAGATCTCGCCGGGCTCCAGATCCCCGCCGACGATGCTGGCACGGATGACGTCCGCCGCCTGCTGGCGGAGGTTCGCCGGCGTCAGGATCTTCATGGCGACAACGGTAGTGGACGCCGAACGAGCGGTCGCGGACGCCATGGGGACCCGTGCCGGACGCATGCCCGCACGACTTCGTCGTGCTCACACGTTGCCGGTGTCGCCGCCGCCTGGCGACACGCGGACCCGTCGCGCCCCGGCGCGGTGAGCCCGGCGGAAGCGCGATGCCGGATGGTGGCGAGCACTGGATTCGACAGCGCGGGTTCCGTACTCGATCGCAACCGTCGCCAATGCCTCGTCGCGCGCCCGCTCATAGACGCGCCGGCGGAACCGCCGCTCGCCGGCGCCGGCTCCGTTGACGTCGGCGCTGCGGTAGGCCTCCCACTGAGTCAGGGCGGTCGCGGCCTCGGAAATCGTCGGCGCCGACAGCTCGAAGACCTGCAGCACGCACGGCTGATGGTGCTTATGGTCATTGCAGCCGTGACCTGTGGGGCAACACACGTGCATACTCCTTCCTTACCCCCTGCCCGCGAAAAACACAGAATCTGCGGGTCCGGAGTCAGACGAGGCGGCCGCCTGTGCGGTGGGCACGGCGGTACGCGCCGACCGAAGTGGGATACGCGGCCGCCGACGCTTGCGCCGGATGGAGTGCCAGCTCGGCCCAGACCCGGTAGCCACCGTCACGCTCCGCTCCCCATCTGTCGACCAACTGGTCGACGATCATCAGCCCCGCTCCGGCATCGGTGAACTCGCTGATCCACCGGGGAAACGCCGACCCGGCGACCAGGCCGGGATCCTCGACCCGGATCGTCAGGCAATCGGACTGGACGCTGGCCGTGATGTGGATCAGATGCTCAGGGCCGCAGCCCGAGTGGAGCACGGCGTTCGTCACCAGTTCGCTGGCGACGAGGACGGCGTCCCCCATGATCCAGCCAAGCCCCTCGTGCCGAGCGAGCTCGGTCCGGACGATCGCGGGCGCCTCCGGGCCACACGGCAGGTCAAGCGAAAGGACCTCGTCAGGCAGTTCTCCCACAGGGGTGTCGTACCCCGGATCCCGCCCCTGCATCAAAGGACTTTCGGAAACGCCGCACCGGCTAATTGCAGACGCGGCAGCGGCCGCTGCGGCACGAGCACACCGGGAAGACGGTCCCTGCGCTTCGTGGCCGCCACCGGCGCACCCACTGCAGCGCGACTCGCTCCATCCGGTCCTGTGAACCGCCCGGCCAACAGGTCGCCGCGATCTCGGCGGCGAGACCGTCGGCCTGCCCGGGCATCCGGCCGGAGGCCATCGCCACGTGTCTGCTCAGCTCGTCGTGATCCATCGTGGAGGGGGACCACGCGCCCGGGACAGAGATGGCGAGGGCGCGAGGCGCTTCCAAGCTACCCGGGTCGTCCGAGGAATCACCTGCGCCATGGTCCAGCGCCGAGCGGGCGCGCGATCGCACGCGCGCCCGCTCAGAGGTGCGGCTGGATCAGACCTTCTGCGGGACCCGGGACACCGCCTCCTGATAGAGAGCCATCTGCCGGGCGATGCCCTCGTTGCAGTACCCGTCGAGGATGCGCAGCTCGTCGACGATCAGCGCCGCGTCGGCGGTCACCCGCCGGAACTCCTGGTCGGCGCGAACCTGAGTGATCTGCGCCGCGCTGCCCCGGAGCTCGATGTACCCGTTCAGAGCGCCGTTGGGGTCCAGCAGGACCACGTCGAACCCCTCGATCCGACCCTCCTGCTGCATCCGGCCGTACAGCCCAACCGCCTCGTTGAACACCTCCAGACCGCGCTCCTCGCGACCCCGCACCGGTGTGCTCCAGCTGATAAAGAGCACGCGATCGGCCATCCTGACTCCTCTCTGTCGCGGCCCGGTCCCGGAGCCGGACCTAGCCCGGCCACTATCCCACGGGCGGCGGGCCCGTGCAACGTCCGCCGCGAGATCCTGCTCAGGCTCCGGTCGCGCGCAGGTAGGTGAGCACGGCGAGCACCCGGCGGTGGTCGTCGTCGGTGGCCGCGAGACCCAGCTTGCCGAAGATGTTGGAGATGTGCTTCTCGATGGCGCCGGGCGTCACCACCATCTCACGAGCGATCGCGGCATTGCTGCGGCCCTGGGCGATCAACTCGAGCGTCTCGCGCTCGCGTGCGGTGAGCTGGTCCAGCGGCGCATCGGCGGCGGCGCGGCGCTCGGAGACGAGCGAGCTGACCACCTCGCGGTCGAGGGCGGTGCCGCCGGCCGCCACCCGCCGCACCGCCTCGACAAACGTGCGGACCTCTCCGACCCGTTCCTTGAGCAGATAGCCGACCCCGCTCTCGCCGCCTGCCAGCAGCTCCCGTGAGTACGCCGGCTCGACGTATTGGGAGAGCACCAGGAGCGCCAGGCGGGGATGACGCCGGCGCGCCTCCAACGCCGCAGTGATCCCCTCGTCGGTGAATGTGGGCGGCAGCCGTACATCGCAGATCGCCAGGTCCGGCTTGTGGCCGTCGACAATCCGCAGCAGACCGGGCGCATCCTGTGCCTGCGCCACCACCTGGATCTCGTTCTCCTGCAGCAGGGCGATGATCCCCTCGCGCAGGAGCGCGTGATCCTCGACGATCACCACCCGCACGGCAACACTGCCTCAATCATCGTCCCGACGCCGGGCGGGCTGATGACCTCGAGCCGCCCGTCGAGCGCCTCGACGCGCTGGCGCAGCCCCGTCAGCCCGCTGCCGCCGGAGACGGCCCCGCCCGGGCCATAGTCGATGACCTCCACCACCAGCTCGCCGGCGTGCTCGGTCAGCGTCACCCGCACGTCTGACCCGGGGGCGTGCTTCGCGGCATTGGTCAATGCCTCCGCCACGACGAAATAGGCTGCCGTCTCGACGACCGGCGGCGGCCGCCGGACGATCGCCGAGTCGACGACGATGTCCGCGCCGGTGCGGTCCGCCAGCGACCGCACCGCCGCCTCGAGCCCACGGTCGGCCAGGACGGGCGGAGCGATCCCGCGGGCGAGGTCGCGCAGCTCCGCGATCGCCGCTGTCGCGTCCTCGCGCGCCTGCCGGAGCAGCGCGGCCGTCTCCGGGTTGTCGGCCACCCGCTCCTCGGCGCGGCCCAGCTTCATGCTCAGCGCGACGAGCCGGGCCTGGGCGCCGTCGTGGAGGTCCCGCTCGATCCGCCGGAGCTCGGAGGCCTGGACGTCGAGCGCGCCGCTCCGGCTGCGCGTGAGCTGGTCGACACGGACCTCGAGCGAGCGCTGACCAGGCCGTCGCGTGAGCCAGACCAGACACGCCGGGGTCGCAAGGCCGAGCATGCCCCACACCGGCCAGAAGTAGCCGGCGCCGGTGATCAACCAGATCACGACGAGCATCATGCAGATGACGCCGCCGATGGCTCCGAGTTCCGCGAGCACGCGGTCCCGTCCGCTCCAGCGGCGGCGCGCCCAGCGAGAGGCGGCCGTCGCGGCCAGCGGGAAGCCGAGTCCGATCGTCGGCCAGATCGGCCAGAAGTAGCCGGCGCTCGTCAGTGCCCAGATGACCACGGTGAGCACCACGATCACAACCGACGGGTACAGCTCGGCCGTCGTGACCAGCGGCCGGCCGTCTCGGTGCTCACTCATAGCCTGCCCCAAGCGCTGCCGCATGAGCTGGATGATCCCAGCTCGAGGCGCGATCGCGGGCGCGGCCGGGCTTGAGCCCGCGGTCTCCGAGCAGCGTCAGTGCGGCCGGAAGCGCAATGCCGCGCACGAGCGTGGCGTCGAGGGCGATCGCCGCCGCCAGTCCGACGCCCAGCTGCTTGAACTCGAGCAGCGGCAACGTCGCGAACACGGAGAACACCGCCACCATGACGACTGCGGCGCTCGTCACGGTCGAGCCCGTGCTGCCGAGCGCCTCGGCGGCCGCCGCCCGCGGGCCCGCCCCCGTGCGCCGGGCCTCCCGCGCACGCTCGAGGACGAGCACCGTGTAGTCCATCGACAGACCGAAGAGGACGACGAACGCGAACAGGGGCAGCCAGTCGGTGATCAAGCCGTCGGACGTGAACCCCAGCAGCGATTGAGCCCACGTGTGCTGGAACACCGCGACGAGGACGCCGAACGCGGCACCGACCGACAGGACGTTCAAGCCCATGACCGAGAGGGCAAGCAGCGGCGAGCCGAAGGTGGCGACCAGCAACAGGAAGGCGAGGCCAAGCACGAGCGCGATGACGATCGGCGTGACCGTCGCCAAGCGGCGGGTGAAGTCGAGTCCCGTGGCATCGCCGCCGGTTACCTGCGCGCGCGCTCCGGGCAGCCACCGAGCGGTGACCGGTTCCAGCCGACGCCGCAGGAGGTCGACGTCCCGCCGGCCTGCGGCGAGGCCCCGCGCGGAGACCGGGATCGAGACGAGGGCGGTGGCCCCGTCGCGAGCAACGCGGAGCGAGACCGCGCCGCGCCCATCGCCGAGGCGCTCACCGATACGACCGATCTGGGCCAGCCGGCGCTCGCTCGCATCGGTTCCCAGTCCGCGCCCGCTCACAACCAGCTCGGCGGTATCCGACGTTCCCGGGAAGGCCGCCCGGATCGCGTGATCAGCCACGACGACCGGTGTCGTGGCCGGCATGTCGCCGTCTCCGGACTCGCCGGTGTGGATCCCCAGGATCGGCACCGCCAGGCTGGTCAGGACCGCCGCCGCCAACGCGAGCGACGCGCGGGGGTGGGCGGTGACGATGCCGGCGACCCGCCCCCACATGCCGTCGGTCCGAGCACTCTCCGCGGCGCCGGCGGAACGTCGATGCCAGAGGCGGCCGCGATCGACCCGCTCGCCGAGCAGGGCCAACACGGCCGGGAGCACGGTGAGCGATCCGACGACCGCGATCGCCACAACCAGGATCGCGCCGAGCGCCATCGAGGTGAATACGCCAAAGCCGGTGAACAGCAGTCCCGCGAGCCCGATCGTCACCGTGGCGCCGGCGACGAGGATGGCCCGCCCCACGGTTGCCGATGCCGCGTCCAGAGCGGCGTCCGCGCCGGCTCCCGCATCGCGCTCGGCCCGCTCGCGCCGGATGTAGAACAGCGAGTAATCGACACCGACGGCGAGGCCGATCAGAACGACGACCGGGGCGGTCGACGATCCGTTCGGCGCGATCTGAGACACGAGACCGAGCGCGCCGAGGGCCGCTGCGACCGACGTGGCGCCGAGCAGCAGCGGCACGCAGGCGGCCACAACCGCTCCGAAGGCGAGCACGAGGATCAGCAGGCTGAGCGGAAGCGAGATCAGCTCCGCCTGACGCAGACCCTGCGCCACGAGCCGGTTGGCGGCGCGCGTGCCGGAACCGTCCCCAGCCTCGAGGAAGCCGACGCCCGGCGTCCGGGCTGCCACGTGGGCCACGGCATGCTCGAGTGGCACGACAGTGGTCCCGGCGTCACCGGGGCTGCCGCGAAGCGTCACGACAACGAGCTGGGTCCGGCCCCCGCCGCGGGACAACGAGGGCGTGCCTGGCGGACTCTCCACGGAGTGGACGCTTGGCAGGGCCCGGACCTGTGCCGTGAGCGAGGCGACCGCAACGGCGGTGCGCTGGGCGCTGGGGGAGCGCACCAGCACGTTCTCGGTTGCCGGGTTCTGGAGCCCAGCCCGGGCGAGGCGGGCGTCGGCCTGGGCCGACTCGCCGACGCCGGAACCGGCGTTGGAGAGGGTCTGCATGCCGACGAGCGATCCGGAGACGGCGCAGCCGATGATGAACGCGAGCCAGAGACCGACGGTGAGCCGCGGCCGGCGCGCCGCGCGGCGCGCGGCCGCGCGCACGAAGCCGGCAAGCCGTCCCGACGGAGGCGGTCCGGCTTGGGGTGGGAGAGATGAGGTTGTCATGTGACGGAGACTGGCGACGCCGCGGGCGTGCGTCGCTGGGGCGCGCGGGCGTCCGTCCTGCTGCGAGCCCCCGGATCGTCAGGTCCGGTTAACCCCCTGCCGATGCCTCGATGCTTGTCACACTCACACCGTGCTTCGAGCGGTCAGTCCAGCGTCGGCGCAGGCATTGACCCGGGCCAAGAGCCGCCTCGACGGCCTCTCCCTCTATCCCCACCCCGTTGACATCGACGCGGTGCAGATCCGGTGCGTCGGATGGCTGTTCCGCCTGCCGTGGTTCCGGCGGTTCGACGGCTACACGATGTGGAACCTGATCCTGCTGCGCTCCCCGGCGCTGCTCGACGACCCGGAGCTCGTGTGCCACGAGCTCTGCCACGTCTGGCAGATGCAGCACCACCCCGTCCGTATGCCCCTGTCCTATCTGCGCTTCGGCTACGCCCACAACCCGTACGAGGCGCAGGCACGCCAGGCCGCATCCTCCGGCTCCGGCGCGATCGGCCGGTAGCGCTCCTTCCGCGTCAGCAGATCGATCCCACCGGGTCAGCCGACGAGCACGTCGCCACCGCGGTCCGGGACAAGCACCAGCATGCTGCGCCGCGCCCGCTCAGGGGCGGGACGGAACGGGCGGAGCGTCAGCCTGGATGCCGCCCGGAGCACCTCGCGCAACTCCATCTCGGCAAATGGAGCGCCGGCGCAGCGGCGCACACCGCCGCCGTACGGAATCCACGCCAGGGAGTTCGGCTGCGGCCGCTGGAGCCATCGTTCAGGCCGGAACGCGTCGGCGTCGCCCCACAGATCGCGCCGGCGCATGGCCAGCCACAGACACGCCGCCACCTGAACGCCGGCCGGGATCGTCCGGCCCGCGATCCGGACAGGCTCCAGCAGCAGGCGTGGCGCGATCGTGAGCGCGGGGCGCGCACGCAGGACCTCCTTGACGGTGGCGTCGAGGTACGCCGGGTCACCCTCGCGCAGGCGGGCGTGGACCCTGGGGGTGCGAGCGAGCAGCTCAAACCCCCATGCCAGCGACGCCGCCGAGCTGTCATGTCCGCCGACCAGGAGGGCAACGAGCTGGTCACGGAGATGCTGATCGGTGGGCGGAGCGCCGTGCTCGTCGCGTTGCTGGAGCAGCAGGGCGAGCACCGAGTCCTCGTCCGGCGCGGCCCGGTGGCGCGCCAGGAGGTCCAGCAGCAGCGCGTCGAAACGCTCGACGGCCACCCGGAACCGCCCCCACGGGCTGCGCGGACCGAGGTCGCGGGGGACGAGGACCATCGAGAGCACCCGCGGCAGGGACCGGACGCCCGCGAGCGTGTCGTCGATGGCGTCGCGCAACTCGGCCACCTCGGTGTCATTGCGGGCGCCAAAGATCACGCGCAGGATGATCTCCAGCGTGAGGAGGCGCATCCGCTCGAGCGCGACCACCCGCCCGCGCCACCCCGCGAGCTCTCGCTCGGCGAGCTGGGCGACGAGCGGCGTGAACTGGCGCATCCGGTCGCCATGGAAGGGCGTCTGCAACAGCCGCCGCTCACGCAGATGCTCGTCGCCATCGAGGAGCAGGATCGAGTGCGGGCCCGCGAACGGGCGCAGAAACTCCCAGCTCCGCCCCGCCGGCGCGATCGCTGGATCCAGCCGGAACACCTCGCGCACCGCGTCCGGGTGCGAGAACAGCACCATGGGCTCCGGCGTCCAATAGGTGCGAATCGTCGCGGGGTCGCCGAACCGGCGGTGCACCTGCCGAAGGAACGCTCCGGGTCGCGTCATCCACGCGACCGTCTGCCAGACGGCGGGAGCACGCGGGCCGGGCGGCAGGACCACGGTGCCGATCCTACGGTACGGGTCACGGTGGCTTTCCTCCTCCGTGTGTACGCCTATTGGAAAGGCGAGCTCAGGGCTGGAGAACACGGCGGCGGTTGCCCGCAGCAGCTCCATCGACCCGCGCGTGATCACCAGATTCGAGGACGGCGCGGTGATCGAGCTCCCAACCGACGTGGACGGCGATGCTGCCCGCCGCGAGGTCGAACAGCGCGTTCGAGGCCTTCTGCTGACCGCGGGTTGAGCGCGCACACACGGCGGGGCGCTACAGGCAGGGGCAGGCTTGGGGGACGCCTCCATTGAACCGAGCGGCCTTCGATCTACTGCGAAAACCATGACCGACGACTCCAGAAGCACTCTTCGCATCACCGTCACGATTGGGGCCGCCATGGCTCTGTTCGCAACTGTCCTGCCGTGGTACTCATTTGAAGTCGTGCTCCCCGTGGCGGGAATCGTCCACATCTTCGCCGTGACGGCAACGTTGTGGGGCTTCACCACACTTGCGCCGATCCTGATCATCGTCGGCGCCTTCGCGGCGATGCTGCTCGCCGGCTTTGTGTCGCGGCCGCTGGCGAACGTCGTCATCGTGCTCATCGGCTTTGCCCTCGTCGTCTACGCCATCGTGCGCTGCTTCGACATCCCAAGCCTCGGCGTTCCCCTCGTGCGGACTGTCGTACCGGCGACGACCCAGCTCGAAGGCGGACCCTTCATCACGCTGTCCGGCGGCTTGCTGCTCGTGCTCGGGGCGCTGGGCGATCTGCTGACCGCACCGACCGGGATGGGCGCCGGCTCTGGGTTCTCCGCCCGTTGGCGAGGCGGGTCGCCTGTGCCTCCGTCTCACGCGGCGGGGTAGGTAGCGCCCGGTCGGCGCGAGCGCAATGGGTCGTCGATCAGACGCAGGAGACACGGCCAGTCAGACGGATCCACTCGGCGCCCTGGCCACTGTCCTTGCCAAGCGGGCCGAGTCCCGGCCTGAGAGGTGCGTCGAGGCGTCCGAGCTGAGCGACCTCATCGAAGAGCGTGACCTCGATGAAGAGGATGCCCAGTCGCTGCAGGACATGCTCGAAGCGCGGGGCTTCGAGGTGCGCGACGATTGCGGACGTTCGGCGCCGTCCACGAGCTACGTTGACGACGACCTGGCGAACCAGACGACGGATGCGCTGTCGTTGTTCATGCGGGAGGTCCGACGCCACCCTCTGCTGACCCGGGAGGAGGAGGTGGAGCTTGCGAAGCGCATCGAGCGGGGCGACATGCAGGCGAGGGAGCGCATGATCAATTCGAATCTACGGCTCGTGATCTCCAACGCCCGCAGGTACGAGGGCCTCGGCCTGCCGCTGCTCGATCTGATTCAGGAGGGAATCCTGGGCTTGATCCGCGCGGTCGAGAAGTTCGACCACAGCAAGGGGTTCAAGTTCTCGACCTATGCCGTCCTCTGGATCAGGGAGTCGATCCAACGGGCGATCGCAAACCGAGCACGCACGATCCGGATCCCGGTGGAGGTGGGCCAGCGCGAGCGCAAGATCGGAAAGGTGGAGCGGGACCTGATGGCGAAGCTCGGCCGCGAGCCGACCGACACCGAGATCGCAGAGGCGGCCGGGCTCAAGCTGCGCGACGTTCGAAATGTGCGAAGCGCCCCCCGCGTGGTGACCAGCCTCGACCGGCCCATCGGCGAGGCCGAGGGGACGACCTTGGGTGCTGTGCTCCCAAGCGAGACGGCCGGTCCCGAGGAGGAGGTCGATATCGCCCTGCGCGACGAAACGCTCCGCACCGCCCTCGATCAGCTGGACGAGCAGGAGCGGGAGGTACTGAAGCTCCGGTACGGGATCAACGGGAACGACCCGACGCCGATCAGCGAGACCGGGGAGCGTCTGGGCATATCCACGCATGCGGTCCGCAAGCTGGAACGCCAGGCGCTGGCGGCACTGGCCAGGTGTCGAGAGCTCGAGTCGCTGCGTGCGGCCGCCTAGTGCACTTGGCCGCGGTGGTCAAGGCGGCGCCGGAGTCGAAGGTAGGCAAGTGTCCCCCCGAGCGTCGGCGCCCAGAACGCGATCGCGTGGTAGACGAGCACGGCGGCGGCCGCGTGGGTTACGGGCAGCCCGTAGAGGGTGAGCGCCCCGACCAGGCCGCCGTCGAGGACCCCGATGCCCCCGGGGATGGGGACGGCGTTGGCAAGGTAGCCCACGAGGTACGCGATCACCAGCGGCGCCAGCGGCGGCAGCGGACCGACGGCGGCGAACGCCGTCCACAGCACGGCGATGTCGAACAGCAGGTAGCCGACAGCCCCGAGTAGACGCCAGCTGGGCCGGGCCAGGGCGTGCCGGGCCGCCGGGATCCCGACGGTGATGTCATCGATCCAGCCCTGGGGCTGCTCGCCGGACCTGTGGCGCCTGAGGCGCGCTAGACCGAGCACCAGGGCGCTCACACCGGCGGCGGCGATGATCGGTAACCCGCCGCGCAGCACGTCGTGAGGCCCGTCGGCGAGCCCGAGCAACAGCACCAGCCCGGCGGCGCCGAGACTCAGCACATTGATGGCACTCGTCAGGAAGAAGAGCCCGCTGGAGCGCTGCACGATCTGCCTGGTCGGCATCCCGGCGAGGTGAAGCAGCCACCCGCCGACGGCCAGCGAGCCGAGGCCGCCACCCGGCAGCAGGGCCCCGGCGCCCTGCTGCGCCCACCCCAACTCGTGTGCCGCAACCGTGGGGAGCGATCGGAAGAACAGCCGGAAGATCACGATAAAGCTCGCGCACGAAGCAAGCTCGAGGACGATGGCCGCGGCGACCAGCAGCGGGCTCATGGCGTCGATCTCGCGCGCCACCGGCCGCAGATCCGGGACGGCGAGCAGAGCGCCGATCACGCACAGGACAAGCAGCCCGAGGGTGACCAGTCGCCGGCGCAGCGCCGAGTGGTCGATCGCCGGCGGCCGGTCGGCGGGATCGGACGGTCCCGGCCCCTCCGTGTGCTCATGGAACGGTATCCTGGTGGCGGTCAACGACGCTGCTCCGGGTGACGTGGTTGGACCTGGCTAACGGCCGCTTGAGCGGTTCCTCGTCACGCGGCCTCGGGACTGAGCGCGAGGTCGGAGGTGGATGGAGCGTTGGCACGGCGGGCACGAGCGGCGCCGTCTGAGGGCAGGATGAGCACGGCGACGAGCAGGCCGAGGCCGAACAACCCTGCCGCCCATTCAAAGGCCGTGGTGTACCCGTGGATCGAAGCGGCGGCCGCCAGCCCGGCCACACTGGTGTGGGCCGACGCGTAACCGGCGGCCGAGCTCGCGAAGATGGTGCTCAGCAGGGCGGTGCCGACCGAGCCGCCGACCTGCTGGGAGGTGTTGACCATCGCCGAGGCGATACCGGCGTCGGTGCTCCTGACCCCGAGCGTCGCCGTCGAGAAGGCGGGGGCGAAGATGCAGCCCATCGCCAGGCCGGTGAGCAGCAGCCCCGGCAGGACCTGGCCGACGTAGCCCCCGTGGGGGGTCAGGCGCGTCAGCAGGATCATGGCGATGAGCCCGACGGTCATGCCGCCAAGGACGAGCGGCTTCGCGCCGGTCCGGTGCAGCACCCTGGTCTGCACAGTCGTCGCGGTCAGCACGATCATGGCGGTCATGGGCAGGAAGCCCAGGCCGGTCGTCAGCGGGGAGAAGCCGAGGTTCTGCTGCATGTAGTACGTGAGGAACAGGAACACGGCGAACACCGCCGAGCCGGCCAGCGCGATCGACGCGTACGCACCGCCGCGTGCCCTGTCGGAGACGATGTGCAACGGCAGCAGCGGGGCCTTCACCCGCCGCTCGACGGCGACAAACGCCGTCAGCAGGATGGCGCTGGCGCTCAGCGCCACGATCGTCCGCGGGTCTGACCACGAACTGGTCTCGGCGTTGGAGAAGCCGTAGACCAGCGCGAACAGACCGGCGGAGGCCACGACGACGCCCGGGAGGTCGATCCGGGGCCGTTCCGGCCGGCTCTGGTTGCGCAACAGCCGCAGCGCCATGATCGCCGTCGGCACCGCGATCGCCAGATTGACATACAGGCACCAGCGCCAGGAGATGGCCTGGGTCAGCGCGCCGCCGAGCAGGAGTCCGAACGAGGCGCCCCCGCCGGCGATGGCGCTGAAGATGCCGAACGCCTTGGCTCGGTCGCGGGAGCCCTGGAAGGTGACGGTCAGCAGGCCCAGGGCCGAGGGGGCAAGCAGCGCTCCGAACGCGCCCTGCAACGCCCTCGCCCCCACGAGCATGCCGAAGGATTGCGCGAGGCCGCCGATCGCCGACGCGATGGAGAACCCAATCAGCCCGCCGATGAACGTCCACTTGCGCCCGAACAGGTCACCGAGCTTGCCGCCCACCAGCAGAAGGCTTCCGAAGCTGAGGGCGTAGGCGGTGATGACCCACTGGCGGTTGTCGGTCGAGAAGTGCAGAGCGCGCTGAGCGGAGGGCAGCGCGATGTTCACGATCGTCGCGTCGAGCACGACCATCAGTTGCGCCACTCCCAACAGCGCGAGAACGGCCCAGCGGTTGGACTCGGCGACGGCGGCTG
>DASZMU010000006.1:0-8482 GCA_035551695.1 Solirubrobacteraceae bacterium | reverse complement strand
CTACGAGGGCGATGCGCAGGCGCTGTTCGACGTGATCTCGGGCCTCGGCGCGCTGCCGCCGGACCCGGCGCTCGCGCAGCCGTTCCTCGAGAGCTACCAGGCGATCTTCGGCTGGCTGCTCGTCGATCGCTCGGTCACCGTAGACGGATCCGCGACCGGGGGGATGATGCGCGCGTACACGAAGATGCGAAGCACGGGCCAGTTCGAGTCGCTGAGGCTGCCCGCCGAGCACTTCGTGATGATGCGGGCGGTGATGCTGCTGATCGGCCTGCTCGGGCAGCTAAAGGCGACCGGCACATGGCTCGATGTCGCGCGTGAATGGCTCCTCGGCGAGGAGCCCGCGACCGAGCTCGGGCGGATCGAGGCCGAGTTCTTCGCCTCGCGGCCGTACCCGGCCCCGGCGTCGCCCGTGGCATGAGACCATCGCGGAGCCGCGCCGGACGCCGACCCTGAGCGGCTTGCGGATCGCGCACGAGGCGCTCCGCAACGGTCTCTCGATCGACGGCTCGCTCGTCGAGTCGACGCTCGCGTTCCGGCTGCTCTGGTTCGCGCCTGGACCGGTCTAGAGAGCGCTGGCCCGGGCCACGAAGCTCATCGGGCTCATTCGTCGCGAGTCCGCACGCGCGCTCGCGTTTTCGCGCGCAACTCTCACTTCGCCGTCCCGTTCAAGCACACGTGCCATGGATCGGTCCAATGAAGCCGTTGAGGCTGGCGCTGGTTGTCGGCTTCATGATGACTGCGGGAGGGCTCGGCCCCGCGAAGGCGGCCCCGCTGGCGTGGAGCTCACCGGTGCTCGTCGACAATCACCGTCCGTTCCACAATTCACTCCCGCTCCTGGGGGTGTCGTGCCCGGCGAGCGCTCTGTGCGTGGTCATCGAGAGCGGCGGGCGTGTCCTCACCTCGAGGCGGCCGGCTGCGACGGCGCCCGATTGGAGGACCGTGCGGGCTGATCGCGCGGAGGGCAGCTCCGGCCCCGCGGAGCTCCAAGCCGTGTCGTGCCCATCGGTGTCGTTCTGCGCGGCGGTCGATGACCAAGGGAACGTCCTGACCTCGCACGATCCCGGGAGCAGCCGGCCCCAGTGGCGGCTCCGATCCGTCGACGCCAACGCAGTGACCGGCATCTCGTGTCCCACGGAGGCGTTCTGCGTGGCCGTGGACAGGGCCGGCGACGCTCTCACCGGATCGAATCCCGGGGGCCGCTCGCCGAGGTGGCGTCTCCGGAGCATCGACCGGGGTGAGAGGACCCCGTCGGCGTATACCACCCCGTGGCTGATTTCGGTGTCGTGTCCCTCGACGAGGCTGTGCGTTGCGATCGATCGAACGGGCGGCGTGATGTCCTCACGCGACCCGGCGGGAGCCAGGCCGCGCTGGCGTTTTGCTCGTGTCAAGGACACGGCGTTTACCTCCCCGGGAGTCGCGGGGGGGATCTCCTGCCCTTCGACCAAGCTGTGCGTGATCGCGTCGGGCCTGGACCTCGTCACCTCGACGCAGCCGGCGGGTGGTTCTGGCACGTGGACGCCCGCTCGCGTCGAGCCAGTCCCGACCTTCTTCACCGCGATCAGTTGTACGTCGGTGTCACTGTGCGTGGCGTTCGACACGGGCGGGAATGCCCTCGTCTCGGAGCACCCGGCGGGAGGCGCCGGAACCTGGTCCAGGAGCCCGGTCGACCCTGCCTCGGCCGGGGCCTTCGGAGGCGCGGGCGTTTCATGCGCCTCGGCAACGCTCTGCCTAGGTGTCGACCGGGCGGGAAACACCGTGGCCACCAACGATCCGCTCGGCCCTCCGAGCAGATGGCTGGTGCGCAAGGTGGCCCACGGCTACAACCGCATCTTGGGGATGTCTTGTCCGTCGACGCGCCTATGCGTGGCCTACGACGATGCCGGGAACCTCGCCGTGTCGACGGACCCGTCCGGGGGCGGGGCGGCTTGGAGCGTGTTCGATCTGAAAGGCGCCGGAGTCTCCTCCGTCTCGTGCGTGCAGAGGTCATTCTGCTTCGGACTCGACGGGGCGGGCGATGTCGTGCTCTCGAGCGATCCCGCCTCGGGTCCTCCGGGGTGGACGACAGTCCGCGTCGCCGGCGCGAACACGCCGTCGGCGATCTCCTGCGCGTCGGCGTCGCTGTGTGCCGCGACGTTGGGCCAGGGCGACATTGCCGTGTCGACCGACCCGGCTCGGAGTGGGAGCGCATGGACGGTCACCCAGGCGGACACCGCCTCGGGGTTCGAGTGCGGAAAGTACGGTCCAGGGGATGGGTGCGATCCGGGCCTCGAGAGCATCTCGTGCCCATCGACGTCCTTCTGTGCGGCCAGCGACGAGAATGGCAACGTAGTCGCCTCGAGCGATCCGGCGGGCGGCGCCTCCACGTGGACGCTCGCCGGCGTCGACAACGCGCCGACCTTCGGATACATCACATGCCCGTCGTCGTCTCTGTGCGTGAAGTACCACGACTACTCGACGAGCATCGCCGTGTCGCGAGATCCGGCCGGGGGTCGTTCGGCATGGCATCTCGCCGACTTCGGCACCGCCGGCGGCGGTTGGTCGGGGGTGACATGCCGCTCGGCGACGCTGTGCGTGGGATTCGACGGCGACGGGAACGTGATCGTCTCCAAAGACCCGGCCGGCGCCGTGTCCGGGTGGGAGAAGATCCACGTCGCGGCCACCGGTCCCACCTCGGTCTCCTGCGGGCCCGCGGGGCTGTGCGCGGCGCTCGACCAGCAGGGCGATGTGATCACCTCCGCACGCCCAGCGGGTGGGCGGAGGGCATGGACGTTCGCCAAGGTGGACACCGATCCGCTGAGCGTGGGGTCGTGTCCTTCGCTGGAGCTGTGCGTGGTCGCCGACGGCTACGGGAACGTCGCCGTCGGTAAAGCCGGCTGAGCGGGCACTCATACGTTTTTCGTCCCGCGCCGGCGCGCCGACCTGCGCAGCGGGCGGGAGAGGGTTGCGAGACTCAGGGGGTGTCCGCCGGCGGGGGGGATATGGAGGTCATGGCACGGCTGCTGACCCGGCGCCGCCTGCTCGTGCGCTCCGGTCAGGCGGCCGGCGCGGTGCTGGCCGGGGGGCTCGGGCTTCAGGGCCTTACCGCGATCGATGCGCTCGCGAGCCAGTCCGGCAGCACCGCATCGCTCTTGACCTTCGGCGGCGAGCTCCAGTACTTCCGCTCGGATCCCCAGCACCTCGAGCAGCGGCTCGAGCGTTGCTTGCAGGCGGGCTATACGACGATCCAGGCCTACGTGCCGTGGAACGTGCACGAGAGCCAGCGGGGGCAGCTCGACTTCACCGGCAGGACCCACCCGGTGATCGTCAACGACCACGCCGACGAGTACCAGATCGAGACCCCTGACGACGAGATCTCCCATGGCGGTGCGCAGGCGCGGGTGATCGCCAACACCGATCTCGACGGGTACCTGCACACGCTGGCGCATCACGGGTTCAGGGTGATCCTGCGACCGGGGCCGTTCATCTCCGACGAGTGGCGCAACGGCGGGCTCCCGGACTGGCTGCTCAATGAAGGCGACCCCGGGATGTACATGTGCGGCCCCGACGGGACCCCGCTCACCCCGGGCGCGCCGTTCGACACCCCGCCGGGCTCGATCCTCACCGGCGGCGCCCCGCTCTACTACTTCCCGAGCCCCAGCTATGCCTCCGGCGTGTACCTGGGCGAGGCCCGCCGCTGGCTGACCGAGTTCGCGGCGTTCGTCAGGCCGTGGCTGGCGAGCGCGGGCGGCCCGGTGGTGGCGGTCCAGGTCGACGACGAGACGTGCTGCTACTACCGGTTCGGGCCGTTCGAGGCCGACTATCACCCGGCGATGGTCGCGCGCTACCGCGCGCAGACCGGAGAGGCGCCACCGACCGCGTACCCGGCCCCCGGAGGCGGCGCGGGCGCCCTGCGCGCGGCGTTCCAGTGGCAGGACTTCAAGGCCCGCCAGATCGGCGAGTACCTCGGAACGCTCGCGGCCGATCTGCGCGCTGCCGGCGTCGACGTCCCGATCTACCACGAGCTCGAGCTCCAGCTCACCCCGCCATCCGGGCTCGCGGCCTCGGCCGCCGGCGTCGACGTGCTCCACCCCGAGTTCTACAACGGCGACAGCGGGCCGTGGTCGCTGCCGCTCAACGAGCTCTGCGCGGCCGCGGTCCGCGCCGCCCAGCGCAACCGCAAGCGCGTGTTCGCGGTCGAGATGCAGAACGGCGACTCGCTGCTGTACACGCTGCTGATCGGGGAGGGACTCTTAGGCGGCCTGCAGTTCACCTACACCGACGGCGTCCCGGAGACCGGGTTCGACCAGCTCGCGATCCTCGGCAAGACGATTCACGCGGCGGGCGAGCGGCTGGTCGAGACGAGGCGCCGGGTCGACACCGCGATCGTGTGGTGCCCAGACCAGCTGTATGCCCCCTACCAGTCGGACCAGTACGGGTTCGAGCGTGACATCCGGCGCGTCGGCGAGCGCGACGTTCCGGCGCTGGCGACGATGCTGATCGGGGCAGGGCTGGCGTTCGACCTGCTCGACACTCAGGTCGCGCAGGCGCGGGACTACCGGGCATACCCGACCATCTGGCTGGTCGCAGGGGACGTGCTGCCGCGCGCCGCGCAGGAGAACCTGGTGGCGTACGTGCGGTCCGGGGGCCGGCTGATCTGCTGGCCGTCGCCGCCGACGCTCGACGAGAAGCTCGAGCCGTGCTCGCTGCTCGCCGACCAGCTCTACCCGGAACGGCAGCTGCACTTCCACGCCGCCGATCTGCAGGAGATCCGCGCCCTCGGCGTCACGGTCCCGGTGTTCCGGGGTGTCCAGACGTTCACGCTCTCTAGCCGGGCGCGCCCGTTCGCGCTCCTCGGCGAGGAGGTGTGCGGCTACCGCCGTCGTCACGGGAGGGGGGAGGCGTGGCTGCTCGGGAGCTGGCCGGCCGCCGACTCGGTCCCCGGCCGGGCGGGAACGATCCTCGAGCTCCAGCGGGTCGGCTCGAGCAGCCAGGCGAGCTCGGCCGCGCGGTCACTGGCGCTGAAGCACTTCGGCCACGAGGCGGCCGCCGCGGTCCCCGACACGCTCGACGCCTCCGGGGCGGGGAGTCCCCAGTACGTGATCGTCTACTACTACCCCAACGACCGTCGCGGGGGCGAGGTCGTGACCGGCGGGACGGTCGCCTACTGGGATGGCTCCCAAGCCGTCCCGGTCGTAGAGCTCGGCACCGCACAGCAACCGTCGACGCCGGCGGCGCAGCCTTACGGCGCCACCGTCTCGCAGCCGCCCCTGCGGCCCCTCACCCACGCCCACCTGACCCTCGCCGGCAGGCTGCACGGCCGCGAGCTCGTGGCGCGCAGCCTCGATCGGCGCGCGCAGGTCCGGGTGCTCTCGACGGACGGCGGGAGCGCGGCGACCGTCACCGCGCTCAACCGGTACCCGGAGGACATCGCGACCGTGATCGAGACCTCCGTCGCCGGCCGGCGCGTGCGCCTGCCGTCCAGAGGGCAGCTGCGGCTGCCGGCCTCAACCAGCCTGCTGCTCCCGGTCGGCTACGAGCTCGGAGCCGGCGTGCGGCTCGAGCAGGCGACCGCGCAGCTGCTCGGCTTCCGGGTCACGGGCAGGGCAGTCGAGCTCGACGTGTTCTCACCGGCCGGCGGCGAGGTCGTCGTGTCGGTTCCGGGTCAGCTCGCGTCGGCGAGCGTCGAGGGCAAGCCGATCGCCGTGAGCGGGACGCGCGGTCTCGACGGCGCGGTGCATGTCCGGGCGGAGGTGCCGGCGGGCGAGCAGACGCTCGCGCTCGGCTGGCAGCGGCCGCCGCCGCCGCCGCCGCGGCGCTCGCGCGGCCGCCGGCGCCCGCGGCGGCGCCACACGCACGGATAGGCTTGCTCGATGTCTGAGGCCGACCGCACCGCGGTCCTTGAGACGTTCGATTCGCTCTTCAGGGCGTTGTGCCAGGATCGGGATCCCGCGGCCGCCACGGCTCTGTTCGTCGACGACGAGGACGCTGTCATGTGGGGCTCGCAGATCGACGAGCGGGCGGTGGGGCAGGGGGAGATCGGCGAGCTTCATCGCGCGATCGCGGAGTCACCGGCCAAGGTCGCGTTCCGCTGGAGCGATCGCCTGGTCCATGTCGAGGATGACGTCGCGTGGGTGAACGCGGCCGGCGAGGTGCTCGTCGAGTTGGATCAGGAGCCACCGCGCATCGGCGCGTACCGGGCGATCGCGATCATCGTGCGCCGCGCCGGGGCCTGGCGCTGGCACACGTTCCACGGCTCCGAGCCGACCCCCTAGCCGTCGAGGGCGCCCGCGATCTCCTCGATCGCGGCGCGCTCAGGTTCTGAGACGCTGGTCCCACCCTCCCGGTGCGCGGCCGCCACCTTCTCCGCGAGCGTGACGACGAAGCGCCTGTACTCATCGGCCTCCTGCGGTGTCGCCTTGCGCTGGAGCAGCGCGACGGCGTCCCGCAGGTGCTGGAGGCCGGCCTGCTTGAGCTCGTCGGGCGAGTGGTAGCGGGTGTGATCGATCTCCGGCCTGGCGGAGACGATCTCGTCGAGCAGCTCGCTCTGGCCGTGGTGCTGGCGCGCCTCGGCATATGCCTTTGCGATCGCGATCGTCTCGCGAATCGTGCCCCCACGCTGCGCGGTCACGATGATCATGCCCGCGCTCGGCGGTCCCTCGAGCACGAGGTCCCACTCCTCCTTGGTGAAGTCGGCCTTTCCGGTCATCTTGCGCTCCTTTCGGACGCCAGCGCTAGCTGGTCATCCCGCTCCACTGGCCGCCGGTGATGTTGAGCACCTGGCCGCTTACGAAGTTCGCCCACGGGGAGACGAGGAAGAATACGCCGCCGGCGGCCTCCTGAGGAGTCCCGGGACGACCCAGCGGGATCAGCATCGAAGCCATCCCGCGAAGCTGGTCGGGGATACCGAGCTGGACCTTCTCGCCGCCGATCTCCATCACGTTCGACTCCTCCTTGGAGGCGGTCAGACGCGTCTCGATGTAGCCAAACGCAACGGCGTTGACGTTGATCTTGAACTGGCCCCACTCCTTGGCGAGCGTCTTCGTCAGGCCGACCACGGCCGACTTGCCCGACGAGTAGTTGGCCTGCCCGGCGTTGCCCATCGTCCCGGAGATCGAAGACACATTCACGATCTTCCTGAACACCTCGACGCCCTCCTCCTTCTCCTTCTTGGCGGGCTCGCGCATGTGCGGGGCGACCGCGCGGCACATCCGGAACGGGACGATCGAGTGGATGTCGAGCATCCGCTGGAACCACTCGTCGCTCATCTTGTGGATCGGGGCGTCCAGCGTGTAGCCGGCATTGTTGACGAGGATGTCGACCTTGCCCCACTCGTCGACGACCTTCTGGACGAGCTCGTCAGGAACGCCGGGCTTGGTCAAGTCGCCGGCGAACACGAGCGTGTCGCCATTGATCTCCGATGCCGTCTGCTCGGCGACGTCGCCGTCGAGATCGTTGATCAGGACCTTCGCGCCGTGCTCGGAGAGGAGCTCCGCGGTGGCACGCCCGATCCCACGCGCTGACCCCGTGACGATTGCGACCTTGTCGTCGAGAACTGCCATTCCTGTCCTGCCTTTCATCCGTTTGCGAAGCGCGGATCATGCCAGGGCGGATAGAGTCGCGGTCCGCCGATGAACGCCCGAGAGTGGATCGACGCCTACGCGGCGAGGCTTGGAACCGCCCCGCCGTCGACCGGCGAATTCGCGACGCTGCTCGATCTGGCGGGCGAGGCGGCGCACTCCTCGGAGCGGGTGGCCGCGCCGGTGGCGTGCTGGGTCGCGGCACGAGCCGGGGTGGAGCCGCCGGCGGCGCTCGAAGCTGCGCGCGAGATACGACCTGTCGCCGGCGATGCCTGACCGCGAGTCGCCGGCGATGGCTGACCGCCAGTACGACGTCGTCGTGTTCGGCGCGACCGGGTTCACCGGTGCGCTGACCGCCGAATATCTGTCGATCCACGCGGACGAGGGCACGCGCTGGGCGCTCGCCGGTCGCAGCCGGCAGAAGCTCGAAGACGTTCGCCGCCGGCTGGGTCCGCCGAGCGCGGAGCTCCCGCTGATCGAGGCCGACGTCAACGATCCGGCGTCGATGCGCGCGCTGGCAGAGTCGACCAAGGTCGTGATCACGACCGTGGGGCCGTACATCAACTACGGCGAGCCGGTCGTCGCGGCGTGCGCCGCGGCCGGCACCGACTATGTGGACCTGACCGGCGAGCCCGAGTTCGTGGACCTGATGTGGCTGCGTCATCACGCGACCGCCGAGCGCAACGGCGCGCGGCTGGTGCATTCCTGTGGCTTTGACTCGATCCCGTATGACCTCGGAACGCTGTTCACCGTGCAGCACCTCCCAGAGGGTGTCCCGCTCAGCGTCGAGGGGTTCGTCCGCGCGGGCGGAACGTTCTCCGGCGGGACCTACCACTCGGCCGTCCACGCGATGGGACGCCTACGTCAGTCCGTCCGGGTCGCCCGGGAACGACGGCAGCAGGAGACGGGGCCCAACGGGCGGCGCG
>DASZMU010000005.1:0-9786 GCA_035551695.1 Solirubrobacteraceae bacterium | reverse complement strand
CTCCGCCGCGTTGTCGTAGACGCCGACCGACGAGGCGAAGCGACCGGTCAGCATCGAAGCCCGCGCCGGCGCGCACAGCGGGAACGGCGTGTACGCGCTCTCGAACACCGTCCCGTCCGCCGCCAGCTGAGACAGCGCCGGCGTCTGAACGAGGGGGTGGCCATACATCGGCAGCCAGGAGGCGGCAAGCTGATCGGCCATCAGAACGAGGAAGGAGTTGGGCGTCACGGCTCGCGGAGGATAGGGATCGCGGCGAACGAGGGTGGCCAACACAACCATGCGTCACGTTTCTCGCCCAGATGTGATCGCTCAGCCGGAGATCGCAACCGAGCGCGCCGAGGTGCGCGCTACTCTCCGCGCCGATGCGGAACGGAGCGACCGCCGTCACCGTGCCGCGCGGTGCGGACACCGCTGCCCTCGTCGTCGCCCACCGGGGCGCGTGGGGCATCGCCCCGCAGAACTCCCTGCAGGCGGTCGAGGACGCCATCGCGATCGGCTGCGACGCGATCGAAATCGACGTCCGTCGCACCGTCGACGGTCAGATCGTGCTCGTCCACGACGCCCGGATCCGGCTGCGCACGGTCAACCGCCTCGAGCACCACCAGGTCCAGGCGCGCATGAAGGTCGGCCAGGCGCCTCTGCTGGAGGACGTGGTCCAGTGTGCGGCCGGGCGGATTCTGCTTGACATCGAGCTCAAGGAGGACGGCTACGTGGAGGCGGCGATGAGCGCCGTGGGACGGCACCTGACGCCGGACCAGTACGTGGTCACCTCGTTCAGCGACCGCATCCTCGCGCAGGTCCGAGAGCACGCGCCGGATGCCCGGACCGGCGTGCTCCTCGCCCCGCGCCGGCACCGGGACCTCGAACAGCGCCTGCGACGCACCGGTGCGAGCTTTCTTGCCCCCCACGTCAGCCTGGCCCGGACGGGCCTGTTCCCCTGGGCCGCGGAGCGCGGGCTGGCGCTGTGGGTGTGGACAGTCAACGACCGGCGGCTGTTGCGCGCCGCCCTCAACGAGCCATGGGTGGCCGCCGTCATCACCGACGAGCCGGAACGGGCGCTCGTCCTTTCACGTCTTGTTGACACGGTTGACAACCGGAGGTAGGTTGTCGACAAGTTGGAGGAGACGAAACCCGCCTGGGGCCTTGGAACCGTGGAGCGCCGGTCGACCACCGACCAGGTGCTGCACGAGTTGCGGGCCGCGATCCTCGCCGGACGCATCAAGCCCACCGAGCAGCTCCCGGAGGCGACGCTCGCGCAGGCGTTCGGCACCGGCCGCAGCGCGATCCGCGAGGCACTGCGTCACCTCGTCCAGGAGGGCCTGGTCGTCTCCGAGCTCAATCGCGGGGCGCGCGTCCGCCCGGTCTCCATCGACGATGTCATCGACGTGTACCGGGCGCGGTCGGCGATCGAGGCCGCGGCGGTGGGAGCGGTGCTCGAGCGCGGTGACGGCGTGGACCTCGAGCCGCTGCGCCGCGCCCAGGAGCGGATCCGGAGCGCCTCCTCGGCCGATGGCAGCGAGCCGCCGTCCCGGGATCTGATCGCCGCCGACATCGACTTCCATCGCGCGATGGTGGGGCTCGCGGGCAGCCCGCGCCTGAGCCGCGCGCACGAGCCGCTGGCCGCCGAGTCACAGATGCTGCTCAACTGGCACCCGGTCTACTCCGGGTTGGACTACGTCGCCGACCATCAGCAGCTGCTCGACGCGATCGCGAGGCGCGACCCGTCCGCTGCAGACGTCGTGCGCGCGCACCTGGAGCTGACGGTCGACCTGATCGTCCAGGAGGCGACGCGGTACGCCGACCGTCTGGCGAGCACCGAGAGCCTTGTCCACTACGACGTTCACAACGAGGGGAGCCTGGGGTGACTGACAATGACTTTTCACGCGAGGATGCCACCGGCGGCGTGACCCGCCGGCAGGTGCTGCGCGGCGCTCTGGGGAGCGGCGCGGTACTGAGCGCGGGTGCGCTGCTTGCCGCCTGCGGCGGTTCGAGCAGCGCCTCGAGCAGCTCGGCCTCCAGCTCTGTCGGCAGCGGCGCCAGCAGCGGGCCGATCAAGGCCGGCGGCGCCCTCGCCGTCGGCGCGACCGGCGGCGGCGCGAAGGACACGATCGACGCCCATCTGCCGACGGCGGACACGGACATCATGCGCGTCTGGAACCTGTACGAGCCGCTGGCCGTTCGCCCGCCGGACTTCGGCTCGCTGGAGATGATGGTCGCCGAGTCGCTCGAGCCTGAGCATGGCAAGGCAAACTCGTGGATCGTCAAGCTCCGGCCGGGGATTGAGTTCCACAACGGCAAGACCGTGTCGACCGACGACGTGATCTTCTCCCTGCAGCGGATCCTGGACCCCAAGAATCCCAAGGTCGGAGCCGCCTCGATCGGCTACATCGACATCAAGAACGTCAAGAAGATCTCCAGCTCGCAGATCCGGATCCCGCTGAAGGTCGCCAACGCCACGTTCCCGGACGACATCGGCCAGTACTTCAACGCGATCGTCCCGGTCGGCTACAACCCGGCCAAGCCCGTCGGCACCGGCGCGTTCATGTACGAGAGCTTCACCCCCGGTCAGCAGAGCGTCTTCAAGAAGTTCCCCAACTACTGGCAGACCGGGAAGCCGTACGTCGACCAGCTGACGATCATCGACTTCACCGACGACACCGCGAGGGTCAACGCGCTGCTCGGCGGTCAGGTCCTGGCCATCGACAACCTGCCCTCGGGCCAGATCGCCCAGGTGCAGGGCACGTCCGGGCTCAAGGTGCTCATCTCGCAGACGGGCGAGTGGCAGCCGTTCACGATGCGCGTCGACGTGGCTCCGTTCAACGACGTCCGTGTCCGCCAGGCGATGCGCCTGATCGTCAACCGCCCGCAGATGGTCGAGCAGGTGCTCTCCGGTCAGGGCCGGATCGCGAACGACATGTACTCACCGTTCGATCCCGCCTATGCCTCCAACCTGCCCCAGCGCCACCAGGACCTCGAGCAGGCCAAGTCGCTGCTCAAGCAGGCCGGACACTCCGGGCTGAGCGTCCAGCTGACGACGGCGCCCGTGTTCCAGGGCATCGTCCAGGCCGCCGAGGTGTTCGCCCAGCAGGCGAGCGGAGCCGGCGTGAACGTCAAGCTGCAGAAGCTCGACAGCGGCACGTTCTACGGCCCCAACTACCTCAAGTGGCCGTTCGCCCAGGACTTCTGGGCCACCCGGGAATACCTGCCGCAGGTGGCCCAGGGCAGCCTGCCAAATTCGCCGTTCAACGAAACGCACTGGGCAGACCCGACGTTCATCAAGTACATCAACGAGGCCCGGGCGACCCTGGATCAGACCAAGCGCAACCAGATCCTGCTCCAGGCCCAGACGTTGGAGTACAACAACGGCGGTTACATCATTCCGTACTTCTCGAACCAGATCGACGCGTACAGCACCAAGCTGACCGGCTTCGTGGAGGCAAAGTCCGGGTTCCCGCTGGGCAACTACTGGTTCAAGAACGTGGGCTTCAAGGCCTGAGCGAAACAGCGAACGGACGGGAGGCCGGCGCATGGCCAAGTTCATCCTCAAACGGGTCCTGCTAGGGCTCCTGACGCTGTTCCTGGTGTCGGTGGTGGTGTTCGCCGCCACCCAGGCGCTGCCCGGGAACGCGGCGGTCGCCATCCTGGGCCGCAATGCCACGCCCGCCCGGGTGGCCGCGCTGACCCGGCAGCTGCACCTCAACGAGTCGGCGTTCTCCCAGTACACGCACTGGCTGGGGAACATCCTTCACGGCAACCTGGGGATCTCGGCGGCGACGCAGGAGGCGGTCACTCACTACATCAGCGCCCGCCTCGCCAACTCGGCGTTCCTGGTGCTCGTCTCCGCGATCATTGCCCTGCCGCTGTCGATCGCGCTCGGCGTCCTCATGGCGGTGCGGCGCGACAAGCCGACCGACCACGTGCTGTCGGTCGGCACCCTGGGCCTGGCGGCGCTGCCGGAGTTCGTGATCGGCATCGCGCTCGTCCTGCTGTTCGCGACCAACCTGTCCCACGCGCTGCCGGCGGTGTCGATCATCCCGCCGGGCGAGCACGCCTGGAACGTGCCCAAGGTGGTCATCCTGCCGGCGCTGACGCTGATCCTCGCGGTGACGCCGTACATCAGCCGGATCATGCGCGCCTCGATGGTGGAGGTGCTGGAGTCTGAGTACGTGACGATGGCCCGGCTCAAGGGGCTGCCCAATCGGACGGTCATCTGGCGCCACGCCGTGCCGAACGCGATCGTCCCGGCGATCCAGGTGTCGGCCCTGCAGTTGGCCTACATGGCCGGCGGCGTGGTCGTCGTGGAGTTCGTGTTCTCCTACCCGGGGGTCGGCGCCGCGCTCGTCGATGCGGTCGGCAACCGGGATGTTCCGGTCGTGCAGGCCCTGTCGCTGATCATCGCCGCGGTCTACGTCGTCGTGAACCTGGGGGCCGACATCATCACCATCCTGGTCACACCGCGACTGAGGACGGCGGCACGATGAGCACCTCAGCCGTCAGCGGCGAAGCGCTCGCCGCCGCCGCCC
Organism: Solirubrobacteraceae bacterium; assembly: GCA_035551695.1. Classification (GTDB taxonomy): domain Bacteria; phylum Actinomycetota; class Thermoleophilia; order Solirubrobacterales; family Solirubrobacteraceae; genus Palsa-465. The sequence continues at coordinate 5,263 of DASZMU010000005.1, read as the reverse complement.
CTCCGGAGATGCGCCAGCGCCAGTGGCGCGTGCTGCTGCGCGCCACCATGAGCCAGTGGCGGTCGCGCATCGGCCTGGCCATCGTCGTCGTGATGGTGTTGATCGCCGTCTTCGGACCGCTGATCGCGCCCCATCCGCCGACGGCGTTCGTGTCGGCTCCCAACAGCCCCGCCGGTCAGAACGGCCTGCTGTTCGGTGCCGACTCGCTCGGCCGGGACGTGTGGAGCCGGTTTCTGTACGGCGGGCGCACGGTCCTCGGTATGTCGCTGGCGTCGACGATCATCGGTGTCGGCCTGGGCCTCGTCATCGGCCTGACCGCCGCCTACTTCGGCCGCGCCATCGACGAGGTCCTGATGCGGATCTCCGACGTGTTCATGGCCTTCCCCCAGATCGTGCTGGCGCTGCTGTTGGTTGCCGCGTTTGGGCCGAGCGTGCCGTTGATCATCCTGATCGTGGGGATCTCGACCGCGCCCCGCGTGGCCCGGGTCATCCGCGGCGCCGCCCAGCAGATCGTCGAACGCGACTTCATCAAGTCGGCGGAGGCCGTCGGCGAGCCGCGAAGACGGATCATCTTCGGCGAGGTGCTGCCCAACGTCACCAGCCCGCTGCTCGTCGAAGTCGGACTCCGGCTCACCTATTCGATCGGGCTGATCGCCGCCCTGAACTTCATCGGCGACGGGCTGCAGCCGCCGACCTCCGACTGGGGCCTGATGATCAACGAGAACCGGCTTGCGGTGACCGTGCAGCCGTGGGGCGTTCTCCTCCCGGTGCTGGCGCTCGCGCTGTTGACGATCGGAACCAACCTGCTGACCGACGGCTACGCGCGCGCCGCTATCGGCCTGGACCGAGGGGAGTGAGGATGAGCGTCGCGGAACAGACGACCGCGGTGACCGTACGCCAGCTGAAGATCGATCTCGTCTCCAGCGGCGCCGACATTGTCGATCAGATCGTGCTCGACGTCCGGGCCGGCGAGGTGCTGGGGATCGTTGGTGAAAGTGGGTCCGGCAAGACGACGGTCGGCATGGCGCTGATGGGCTACTGCCGCCCGGGCGGCCAGGTGACCGGAGGCGAGATCCTCATCGATGGCCGCCCGCTCGCGAAGATGGCGGCCGGCGAGCTGCGCAAGCTCCGCGGCGGGACCGTCTCCTATATCCCCCAGGATCCGGGCACGGCGCTCAACCCGGCGCTGCGGATCGGGCGTCAGCTGTCGGAGATGCTCGACGCCCACGCCGGCGACAGCAGCGCCGACCAGCGCCAGGCGCGCATCCGCGAGACGCTGGAGGAGGTGGCGCTGCCCAACGATGAGGAGTTCCTGCGCCGCTATCCCCACCAGCTGTCCGGCGGCCAGCAGCAGCGCGTGGCGATCGCGATGGCGTTCGCGTGCCGTCCGCACGTGATCGTCTGCGACGAGCCGACGACCGGACTTGACGTCACGACGCAGGCACGCGTGCTCGAGACGGTGCGCGACCTGTGCCGCAGCCACCAGGTGGCCGCGGTCTACGTCAGCCATGACCTCGCGGTCGTCGCCGAACTGGCGGACCACGTCGCGGTCATGTATGCGGGACGGATCGTCGAGCGCGGCCCGCGGGATGCCATCTTCTCCCAGCCCCGCCATCCGTACACGCGCAAGCTGCTGCGCGCCGTACCGGACCTCGAGGGACGACGCGCCGTCGTCGGAATCGCCGGGCGGGCGCCGCTCCCGGGAAATCGTCCCGCGGGGTGCTTCTTTCATCCGCGCTGCGACCTCGCGACGGATCGGTGCCGGGAGGAATTTCCCGGGCCGACGGAGCTCGAGGCCGGCCACATCGTCCACTGCTACCGCGCCCAGGACGCCCTCGCCGAGCTGCCGACGACCGGCGAGCTGGCACCCGCCGCCGAGGCCGGCGACGTGGTCATCGCCGTCGAGCACGTCAACGCCCAGTACGGCTCCAACCACGTGCTGTTCGACATCGACGTCTCCGTACGCCGCAACGAATGCGTGGCCCTGGTCGGCGAGTCCGGCTCCGGCAAGACGACGCTGGCGCGGTGCATCGCAGGCCTGCACAGCGACTACACGGGAGACATCAAGCTCGGAGCCGATCGTCTGAATGAGAGCGCGCGCCGGCGCACCGCCCAGGCCCGCAAGCAGATCCAATACGTGTTCCAGAACCCGTACGCGTCGCTCAACCCGCGACGCACCGTTGGGCAGACGATCGCGCGCCAGCTACAGCTGTTCTTTCCGGGCGCGCGGCGCGACACCGGCCGGCGGGTGGCCGAGTGCCTCGAGCGCGTCGCCCTGTCGGCCGCGGCGGCAAACCGGTATCCGGATCAGCTCTCCGGCGGCGAGCGCCAGCGGGTGGCGATCGCGCGGGCGCTGGCGGCCGAGCCGTCTCTGCTCGTCTGCGACGAGGTCACGTCGGCACTCGATGTCTCGGTGCAGGCGGCGATCGTCGAACTGCTGCGCGAACTGCGGATGGAGACCGGCCTCAGCATGCTGTTCATCACCCACAACCTGGCGCTGATCCGGACGATCGCCGACCGGGTCGTCGTCATGACCGAGGGGCGGATCGTGGAGTCCGGGCCGACGCTCGACGTGTTCACCTCGCCGAGCGCGGAGTACACCGGCAGGCTCCTGGCCAACACGCCGACGGTCGAAGCCGCCCTCCAGCGGTGAACACCGAGGCCTTCATCACCTGCGCCGTGACGGGCGCGGGAGACACGACAGCGCGCAGCGCCCACGTCCCGGTCACCCCGGAGCAGATCGCGGACGCGGCGCTGGAGGCGGCGCGCGCCGGCGCCGCGGTGGCGCACATCCACGTCCGCGACCCAGCGACCGGCCAGGGGTCACGCGACGTCGCGCTGTACCGCCGCGCGGTGGAGCTGATCCGCGCCGCAGATGTCGACGTCGTCGTCAACCTGACGAGCGGGATGGGCGGCGACCTCGTGCTGGGCGGCCCGGAGTCACCGCTCCCGCCGGACGACGCGGGGACCGACATGGTGGGCGCCCACGAGCGCCTCGCCCACGTCCGCGAGCTGCTCCCGGAGATGTGCACCCTGGACTGCGGGACGATGAACTTCGCCGCCGGCGGCGATTACGTGATGACGAACACGCCGGAGACGCTCCGGGCGATGGCCCGGGAGGTCCAGGAGCTCGGCGTCCGCCCGGAGCTCGAGGTCTTCGACACCGGTCAGATGGTGATGGTCAAGGATCTGATCGCCGAGGGGCTGATCGACGACCCCGTGTTGATCCAGCTGTGTATGGGGATTCGCTACGGGGCGCCGGATGACCCCGGGACGCTGCTGAACCTCGTGAATCTGCTCCCCCCCGGCGCCGTCTTCTCGGCGTTCGCGATCGGCCGCCTGCAGCTGCCGTACGTGGCGATGGCGGTCCTGGCCGGGGGCAACGTGCGGGTGGGGCTGGAGGACAACCTGTACCTCGGACCAGGCGAGAAGGCGACCAACGGCCAGCTCGTCGAGCGGGCGCAGACGATCCTGCGCGCCATGAATGTCCGCGTCCTCGGCCCGGCCGAGGTCCGTGACCGGCTCGGGCTCATGAAGCGTGGCTGACCCCCGCACCGTCGGGCTGCTCGGCAGCGGCGTGATCGGCGGTGGTTGGGCGGCACGGTTTCTGCTGGCGGGCGTCGACGTCCGGCTGTTCGACCCCTCACCCTCCGCCGCCGAGGCCACCCACGCCACCGTGGAGCGCGCTCGCCGCGCCTGGCGCCGGCTGACGCTGGCCCCGCTGCCGTCCGAGGGACGCCTCGAGCTCGTCGACACCGTCGAGGAGGCCGCCGAGGGGGTCGACCTCGTCCAGGAGAGCGCCCCGGAGCGCGAGACGCTCAAGACCGACCTGCTCGCCCAGGCCAGCCGCGCCGCGCCCCGCGACGCGATCATCGCCACCTCCACCTCCGGGCTCCTTCCCTCGCGCCTGGCGACGGGGATGACGCATCCGGAGCGCTTCGTCGTCGGCCACCCCTTCAACCCCGTGTACCTGCTGCCGCTGGTGGAGGTCTGCGGCTCGGACCAGACCGCGCCGGAGATGGTGGGCCGCGCGGCCGGCGTCTACCGCTCGGTGGGGATGCGCCCGCTGATCGTCCGCCGCGAGATCGACGGCTTCATCGCCGACCGGCTGCTGGAGGCGCTGTGGCGCGAGGCGCTGTGGCTGGTCGCCGACGACGTCGCGACCGTGGAGGAGGTCGACGATGCCATCCGGTTCGGTGCCGGCCTGCGCTGGGCGGCGATGGGCACCTTCCTCACCTACCGCCTCGCCGGCGGCGCGGCGGGCATGCGCCACTTCATGGCCCAGTTCGGCCCGGCGCTGCAGCTCCCGTGGACGAAGCTGACCGACGTGCCGGATCTCGACGAGGCTCTGATGGACAAGATCGTGGAGCAGTCAGACGCGCAGGCAAATGGAGAATCGGTGGCGGATCTGGAGCGGCTGCGCGATGACTGCCTGGTCGCGGTTCTGCGGGGCCTGGCGGGCACGGGGTTCGGAGCGGGCGAGGTGCTGGCGCTGACCGAGCGCGCGCTCTACGAGCGCGCGGGCGGCGAGGCCGTCCTGCCGCCGCTCGAGGACGGCCGGCTCCGCCTCCACCAGGTGCTCGTCGCCCCGGCCTGGATCGACTACAACGGCCACATGACCGAGAGCCGCTACCTCGAGGTTCTGGCCGATACGACCGACGCGTTCCTGCGCCGCATCGGCGTCCTCGGTCCGTACATCGACAGCGGGCGCTCGTACTACACGGTCGAGACCCACATCCGCCACCTCGGCGAGGCCGGGTCCGGGGATCGGCTCGTCGTCGCCACCCGCCTGCTCGGTCATGACGGCAAGCGCCTGCATCTGTTCCACCAGCTGATGCGCGCCGAGGACGATGTTGTGATCGCCACCGGCGAGCACATGTTGCTCCATGTCGACCGCGCCGCCGGCACGACGGTGCCGGCGGCCGACGAGATCCTGGCCCAGCTCGACGAGATCGCCGAGTCCCAGCGGGGCGTGCCGTGGCCGGAGGGGGCCGGCAACCAAGTGCGCGGCCCCCGCGTCGAGACTGCTTAGGCCTCGAAAGACCTGGTGCTCGTGTCGCTCGGCCGCTGCCGCATGAGCGGTCGCCGACTCAGGTGACCGCGCCCAGGGTGATCACGCCGGCGACCACCAGGGCGACGCCGATCCACTGGGGTCGCGTGGGGCGCTCGCCGAGGATCACCACCCCCATCGCGATCGGGATCAGCGCGTACGGCGCCGACGCCGCGGCCACGACAGCGGTCGCCGCATGCCCTACGCCGAGGT
>DASZMU010000004.1:0-190111 GCA_035551695.1 Solirubrobacteraceae bacterium | reverse complement strand
CCCTGGCGGTGCTGGGTCTGTTGTCACACGTGGCCGAGGAGCGGCCGCTGATCGGCACGGTGGATGATGTGCAATGGCTCGATCGCGCGTCGGCGCAGGTGCTCGCGTTCGTCACGCGCCGCCTGGAGGCGGAGTCGGTGGGGTTGGTGTTTGCCCTCAGTGGGGGAAGCGATGAGCTGGCGGGGCTGCCAGAGCTGGTGGTCGAGGGGCTGTCGGCGGGGGACGCGCAGGCGCTGCTGGAGTCGGCGCTCACCGCACCCTTGGACCCGCCGGTCCGCAACCGGGTCATCAGGGAGGCGCGGGGTAACCCTCTGGCGCTGCTGAACCCGCGCAGCGTGCTGCCGCCGGGGTTGGCGGGCGGTTTCGGCCTGTCCGGTGCGGTGCCGCTGGAGGGGAGGATCGAGGAGAGCTTCCGGCGGCGGATCGGTGGGCTTCCGCCTGACACGCGGCGGCTGATGCGCCTCGCCGCGACCGATCCCGCCGGCGAGCCGTCGCCGCTGTGGCGAGCCGCCGTGCGACTCGGCATAGGGCCGGAGGCCGCGGCGCCTGCGGTCGAGGCCGGACTGGTGGCGTTCGGCGCCTCAGGTGTGTGCTTCTGCCATCCTCTGGCGCGCTCGGCAGCGTACGGCACAGCCTCCCTGGGGGAGCGGCACGACCTCCACCGTGCCCTGGCGGAGGCCATCGACCCGAGGCTTGATCCCGAGGCGCACGCCTGGCATCTGGCGGAGGCCGCGCAGGTCCCCGATGAAGAGGTGGCGGAGGAGCTCGAACGTTGCGCCGGCCGCGGCCAGGCACGCGGCGGGTTCGCGGCGGCAGGCGCGTTTCTCGAGCGGGCGGCGATGCTGACTCCTGAGCCCGGTCGGCGCGCGGACCGTCTGCTCGCGGCGGCCAGGGCAAGGCGCACGGCCAGGCGCCTCGACCCGCTCAACGTCGAGCTGGCGCGCGAGACGCACCTGGAGGCGCTCATGGCCGCGATCTGGGCCGGCGTCGCGGGTGACGACGCCGCCATGCTCGATGCGGCCGAGGCCGCGCGTGCCGCGCCCCCCGGTCGCGAACCTCCGCGGGCGCCCGACGTTCTGCTCGATGCACTGGCGCTGCGCCTGACCGAGGGGTATGCGGCGGCGGCGCCGGCGCTGACCGGGGCGCTCAGGATGTTCTTTGACCTGAAGGCGCGCGCTGAGGAAGCCGTCCGCTGGTTCGACCTCATGGGCCTGATCAGGCCGGGCATGATCGCCCTCGAGGTGTGGGACGCCGACGCCTGGCATGAGCTGCTTACCCGCCACGTTCAGTTCGCCCGCGATACCGGCGCGCTGGTGCAGCTGCAGTTCGCGGTCAACTCCCTTGCCGTCATCCAACTTTTAGGCGGTGAGCTGGGCCAGGCGGCCGCGCTCATCGAAGAAAACCGGCTGATCGCAGACGCCAGCGGTAACCCTCCCTACGGATTCGCCGAGATCATGCTCGCGGCCTGGCGGGGTCGTGAGGCACAGGTCTCTGAGCTGACCGAGGCCGCCGTGCTGGAGGCGGCCGCGGGCCGACCAGGGAGGTGGGTGACCTTCGCGGGCTCCGCGCGGGCGATGCTCTACAACGGCCTCGGCCAACATGATGCCGCCCGCGATTGCGCCTGGCCAGAGACCGCCCGCAAACGTACGGTCGAGACCCGGGACGACCTCACCGCGCAGGAGGGGCAGATCGCCACGCTCGCCGGCAACGGCCTCTCCAACCCGGAGATCGGCGCCCGGCTGTTCATCAGCCCGGGAACAGTCAAATACCACCTGCGCAAGATCTTCGTCAAGCTCGACATTCACTCGCGCAGCGAGCTCGAGCGCGCCCTCACCGCCATCCGATACCGCTAACGGCGCCGTCAGGTGTGCCAGCCGCGACTGGCCACTCGCACTCCCCACCGGGAGATGCGAGCGCGGCCCGGAGACGCCACGCTCACGTCCGTGCGAGCGGAGCCTCTACATCGGTCCCGCGCAGCCGAAGGCGTAGCGGCTTCCCCAGAGCGTCAGCGCCCCCGTGACGCTCCGCCGCAGGGGAAGAGGAAGGTCCGGACACTGATGTCCGGGCCTTCTCTTTCCTGGCCCTTGACCCAGAATCCGCTCACGAGCGCGGAGGGCCGACGTCGTCGATCTCGATGATGAGGCGGCGGGGGCCGCGCAGGATTGGGCTGGCTCGATAAGGCGGTGGCTCCGCGACCAGGCGGGGCTTGATGAGGCGGCGGGCAAGCTCGGTCAGCGCGATCTGCGTCTCGGCCCGTGCGAGTGGGGCCCCGTAGCAGTAGTGGATGCCGCTGCCGAAGCCGAGGTGCTGGTTGTCGAGGCGGTCAGGGTCGAACCGGTCGGGGTCGGAGAAGCGGTCGGGGTCTCGATTGGCGGCGGCGAGAACAAGCGTGATGGGCGCCCCTGCGGGGATGGTGGTGTCGGCGATGTCGATGTCGGCCAGGGCGGTGCGGCTCTGCAGGAAGTGCACGGGCGGCTCGTAGCGCAGCAGCTCCTCGACAAGCTTGATGATCAGGTCGGGCTCGCTCCGCAGCCGCGCAAGGACCTCGTGGTGGCGCAGTAGGGTGAGCATCCCGTTGGCGATGAGGTTGACGGTCGTCTCATGACCGGCGATCAACAGCAGGACCGCGGTGCTCAGCAGCTCCTCCCTGGTCATGTGCTCGTCGCGATCCCCGCCGCTCAGCAGCTCGGAGAGCAGGTCGTCGCCGGGGTTGCGCAGGTGGGCGTCAGCGACGCTGTTCAGGTAGGCGCCCAGCTGACCTGCCGCTTGCCCGCGAGCCGGTCGATCAAGGCCGTGGTGGTCTCGAGGAGCCACGGCCGTAAGCCCTCGACGCGCCCGGGGCTGCGGGGCGGTCCGAAGGGTCGCGTGGCGAGCTCCCGGAGCCGATCGTGCTCAGGCGGGTCGAGACGGATAAAGCCTTGAGGCAGCGTCGGGAGGGCCGCTTCTGGCGCCGGGTCACCGGCAGGCGTGTCATCGGCGAGCTGGAGACGAGCATCGGAACTGACTCGCGGGTCGTGCAGCAACTGCTCGACCTCCGTGTAGGTGCTGACGACCCATCTGCCATCGGCCTCCCGCTGCACAGGGGCCTCGCGCAGCTCGGCGTACAGTGGGTACGGGTCGGCGCGATTGGCAGGATCGAGGATCTGCTCGAAGATGCTCGTGGCGTGTGCCATGACGGTGCCTCCTCTCGTCCTCGGGACAGGTCGGCTCATCCGCGGCCTCGCACCCACTTCGCACGACGCTCGTAGGGGTGCTCGCCGGTGAGGACGACCCTGGCCCCAGCGCTTCCCATGTCCCGATGGGGCATCTCCGCCGGAACCGGATCCCTGGCGGCGGGCGGATCGACGGTGCGGAAGTTAGGCGGGAAGGGTGCGCCGACGTCGATCATCCGCGCGTAGAACTCGAGCCACTTAGCCTGGTCGAACCCGACGGCCGCGATGATGCGCCCGTGGTGTCCGAACACGGCGACGAACCGGCGCTCGGCGACCGATCCCTGGGCGATGGCGACCTCGTCGGCGAACGACGCGACGCCGACGGCCTTGATGCTCGTTCCGAACTGCGAGGACCAGAAGAGCGGCACATCCAGATGCGCCCAGCGGTGGGTCGGGTCGCAGACCATGTTGTGCGCCGCGACCCTGGCCTGGGCGAGCGCGTTGCCCCAGTGCTCGAGCGACAGGAACCGGTAGTCGTAGAGCGGGTGCGGGAAACAGGCGACGTCGCCGGCCACAAAGACGTCGTCGCGGACTAAGCCGTTCACGTCGACGGCGCGGCAGCCCCCATCGCAGATCACGCCCGCGGGCGTGGCGGCCAGCCCGGCGTCGCGGAGCCAGCCGACCTCGCGCACGGCGCCGAGTGCCGCGACGGCCACGTCGACCTCCAGCATCGACCCGTCGGACAGGTGCGCGCGCCGCAGCCGGCCACGCGCGTCACCCTCAAGGCGGGTGACGGTGACCCCGCAGCGCAGATCGACACCATGGTCGCGCTGCAGTTGCGCGGCGGCCTCTCCGATCACCCCGCCCAGTGCTCCGAAAAGTGGCACCGGACCGCGCTCGGCAACCGTCACCGGCAGCCCGAGCTCGCGGCAGTCGGAAGCGATCTCGGAACCGGTGAATCCGCCTCCGATGACCACGACCCGTCGTGGGCCGGCCGCCAGCCGCCGGCGCAGCAAGGCGGCGTCGTCGCTGGTACGGAGCACCATCACCCCGTCCAATGCCGCCTCGGCCGGGTTCGGCCACCGGCGTGCGCGCGTGCCGGTTGCGATCAGTAGCCGGTCGAACTCGACGGTGTGCCCATCGGCAAGGTGAACGCGCTTGGCGGCGAGGTCCAAACGCACCGCTCGCGTGCCCAGCCGCGCGTCGGCGTCGACGTCCGCGGGCGCCGGAAGCGTTGTGCGCTCGGCCGACACCCACCCGGTCAGGACGTGCTTGGACAGCGGTGGCCGGTCATAGGTCTCGTGGGGCTCGTCCCCGATCAGCACCAGCGGCCCGCCGAACCCCTCCCGTCGTAGCGCAGACGCCGCGGCCATGCCGGCGAGCGACGCACCGACGATGACAACCCGGCCGCCGCGTTTGAACGCCGGTGTCACACCATCGCGACGCGCGGTGGCCTTGCGTGCCGCCGGGCGTGGCGAGACACGCCCCTGGGGCGCCGTTAAGGTGCCGGGACTCAGCCACATGGATGGCCTGCACCGGACACGCCGCCGCCGCTTCCAGCACCTGCTCGCGCTGGGCAGCATCCGGGTTAGGGTCGTACTGGAGCGAGTCCGCGAAGCGCATCTTGAACACGCCCGGCGCAGCGAAGTGGGTGCGGGATTTCACCCCGAGCTTGCGGAACGCCTTGCGTAGGTGGTAATCGACAGTGCAGGGGCTGATGAACAGTTGGGCGGCGATCGCTTGGTTGGTCGCACCTCCGGCGGCCAGGTGCGAGAGCTGCGTTTCCTGCAGTGCCCGTCCTGACCATCAGAATCACCGAGGGTTGTCGGCGGCGGCTTGGTGAGCCACCTCACTCGAGAGGCTGAGACCGGCAGCGCAGGTTCGCATCCCCCCGGTGGCCAGTCGTCGAGGTCGGTCTGCGGCAATGTGCGGGGCCCCAGCACAAGCCGGGGCCCCGCAGCCCTGCGTCGTTGTCCAGGCGGCCCGGACTACTTATGCCTGATCTGCGCCTCCACGAGCAGCAGGTTGCGCAACCCGCCGGCCCGCTTGGACTTCTTCAGGAACCGCGTCGTCCTGACGCCAGCCATCTGGACCGCTTGCCCGGGGCAGGCGGCGTAGGCCTCGGGCCCGTCATTGGGGAAGAAGCACGTGGCCGGGTTGGCCTGCATGAAGGCGTACGCCAGCTCACCGGGCGGCACGTTGGGTCGTGTGTTGGGGGGCAGCACCTGCCACGGCACCACCTGTCGGAACGCCTTCCAGGCCGCCGTCGCGGCCGTGCCCATGTTGCGCGGTCCCGTTACCCCGCTCCCGGGCGTGGCGGCCAACGCCTCGCCCTGGAGTTGACGGGTGTCCATCCAGTAGGTGGCGGTCATCATGTCCTGCCCGAGCAGCTGGCTGAGATCATCGACCACCAGGCGAGCCCGGGCCACCTTCTCGGTGCTCGCAGCTTGGAGATCCTCCACTGTTGAGATGATGCTCAGACCGGTAGGGGGTACTGGGTTCTGCTCGGCGAGGATCTCATAGAAGAGTGATGCGATTGTGTAATCGGTGCCCCTCGGCGCGAGCCCACCGTTTGTCACGGCAAAGCTTCCGAGGCTCGGATCGGTCGGCCCCGAGATCACAGTGAATCCGCCGTTGGCCGGCAGGAGGTTCTCGAACCGGTCAGGAATCAGTGCATCATTGACGGCCACGTTGACCAGCGCATTGGTGAGCGCCTCCACATCGTTGTCGATGGGGTACGGGTCCCAGTTTGCGTTCGACATGATGTAGCCATGTTGGCAGCCCGTGGCCGGACCAACCCCGCCGCCCTTGCACGCGGCATCGTCGGGCCCGCCGCGGACGTAGTACTGCATGAACCACGGCGTGCTTAGCTCAGGCGCCGACCTCGGGGAGTAGCCGGGTGTCACGGCCGGGTTGTGGTCGGAGGAGTTCATCTGCGTCGTCACGTCGGTGACCAGGGTGTTCCACGCCTCCCACGCCGAGCCCGTCCGCTGAGTGATGGCGCGCAGACTCTCCGGGTCCTGGATGATCCGGAACGGGACGCCGGTGCTCGACACCTGGTCGAGATTGAAGAGGTAGCTTCCGTTGAGCTCCTTCAGGGTCTTGCCCGCGTCGTAGTTGAGCCACGTAAACGGCCGGCTCTGCTGCACGGGTGTGCTCTCCGGGGTGATACTGCTGTTCATGCCGTCGAGGTTTTCGGCCGTGACCAGGTCCTGCCAGTTGAGCCTGTCTCGGGCGTCGTAGGCCAGCAGGGCCGCCTGCCCGACTGAGTACGCGTTCGTGCTCTCCAAGGCGGCGTCGTCGGCGCCGAACGGGGCCACGGGCGCCTCATACTGCGCCGGCTGCTGCTGAAGCGGCAGCAGGCCTGCTTTTGCCAGTGCCTCGCCGGCCGGCATCAGCGCGCCGTGGTAGTAGGCGTCGCCTTCACCGACCATCGTGCCCATGACGTTCTCCATCTGCGGAAGGTCGCCCTCGCCTGGGGATCCACGGGACTCGACGACAGGTGTCACGTCGCGGTTGAGCATGTCGATCAGCATTTGCGTCGCCTGCGGAGTCGCGGCCTCGTACGACATGGTGCTGACGCGCTCGGCCATCATCGCGCGAACGATTTCCTCGTCATTGACCGCTGGTCCGATGCCCTGGCTGGGGCCTGACTGGAACGCGCTCAGCTCCCGCTGGGCGATAAAGTCCCGGTTATCCGGCGCCCCAGCCTGGCCAGCCGGGATCGGCGTCGTCGATAGGGGATCGCCCGCGAACTCGACGGTCTGCCGGCCCGCGCCGGTACCGCGGTTGAAGAAATAGACCGGGATTCCCTCGCGGGATCCCTCTAGCAGGAGATAGTAGGCATTCAGCGACCGCTGCCGGGCGTCCGGTGACAGCTGCACCTTCGCGCCGTAGCGCGCGATGGCGACCAGCTTGTTGATGGTGAGATTATGGCCATTCAGCGTGATCGTCTGCCCCTGATCAAGCGGGGTGATGGGGTCATACGCAAGCGCCGAACCAACCTGTGACCAGAAGACGCAGCCCAGCGCGACCGCAAACGTCGTGAGCGCTGTCCGAAGTCGTAGCATCGAAAAGCAACCTTCCTCTCTAGGCGGCTGTAGGCATCGACTCGCTGGCCCAGCACCTGCCAGGTCATGCGGCCGACGACGTGGGTGTCGAAGCCGGGAGCGAAAAGACCACCTCGGGTGAGGCTCGACGGTCTTCCGTCACGGAGCGTCAACTGCTGCGTTTCCACCGGGTCGCGCGCACGACCCATCCCCTTGTTCCAGAGTTAATGTACCCCGGTTCCCATATGCACACCGTTCGCAGTGCGCAGCCGTCGCGACCCTACCAGGCCACCAGAAGCCATGCAACACTTTCACCAATGGACAAACTAACTGGCACCCGAGAGGCGATCGGTACAGGTGCACATCGGGCTTCACGACTCACGCAGCTCAGTTGGATCGCCGGGCTCATAGCCTGCGGCTGTATGAGCATCGCCGGTTGTGGCAGCAACACCAAAACCGCCCCGACTCAGCAAGACGTCGTCGCGATCGGGGCCGCGGTTTCTGACATCGTTTATCAATGCCAATCTGTCGCGACTGGGTTCACGGCCGGTCCCGACCCCTCTGCGCTCCGGCGTGACGTCGACACTCTGCTGAACGTGTCCAAGCACGTTCGGCCAGACGCCCGCTTCGTCTCAGGATCTGCGTCCGGCGTCACGCCGACCACGAACCTACGCCAGCAGATCTCGCTCGCAACGCAGAACTTGACGCTCGCCGCCTGCGCGCCCGCGCAGGCCAAGCGGCTGGCCACCGCCCGGCTCTGAAACTTTCCTGTTTTGAGCGATATCGCCACAACCGTGCTCATTGCTGACGTACGTTGCTCTTGACAGGAACGTTGGCCGGATGGTGGGCCTCTTTTCACAAGAGAGCACTGGTATAAGTGTCGTTAAATCGGCCGAAGGGAGGTGGATCGGTCACGGACGCGTGTAGGTAATTGTGGGGGTGAGTCGCGCTACCTCCTTGGTGCGCGGAGGCTAGGCGAACGCTCCGACGCCGGTGATGTCGCGCCCCACGATGAGTGTTTGCATGGTCTCAGTGCCCTCATAGGTGTGGATGGCCTCGATGTCGGCCATGTGCCTAATGACATGGTTCTCCAGTAGGATCCCGTTCCCGCCGAGCATGTCGCGGGCCTCGGCGCACACCTGGCGGGCCTTGCGGGTGTTGTTGAGCTTGGCCAGGCCCGCGATGGTGTCGGTGAGGTGTCCGCGTTCGGCCAGGCGCCCGATCTGCAGGCAGTAGAGCTGCATCGCGGTCACCTCGGCGAGCATCCTGACGAGCCGGTCCTGGATGATCTGGAAGCTCACCAGCGGTTTGCCGAACTGCGTCCGCCGTTTTGCATACGTCAGGGCGGTCTCATAGGCGCCGACAGCATGGCCGAGCGCCGCCCACGCGCAAGTGCTCCGCGTTCCCGCCAACACGCGAGCGGTGTCCTTGAACGTCCGGGCGCCGGGCAGACGGTTCTCCGCCGGCACGACCACGTCGGTCAGCTCGATGTGAGCCTGCCACACCGCGCGCAGCGAGCCCTTGCCCTCGATCACCCTGGCGTCGTAGCCGGGTGTGCCCTTCTCCACCAGGAACCCCTGGACCTGCCCGTCCTCGCCTCGGGCCCAAACGACGACGGCGTCGGCGATGCTGCCGTTGCCGATCCAGCGCTTGGTCCCGTTGAGCACGAACCGGTCGCCGTCGCGGCGCGCGGTGCTCTCGAGCGCCACGGAATCAGATCCGTGATCAGGCTCGGTCAGCGCGAAGGCGCCGAGCTTCTGCAGCCGAGCCATCTGAGGCAACCACCGCTGCTTCTGCTCCTCGGAGCCGAGCAGCGCGATCGACTTCATGGCGAGGCCTGACTGCACACCGAGCAGCGTCCCCAGGCTTCCATCGCCCCGGTTGAGCTCCATGTGCATCAGCCCGCACGCGATCGGGCTGAGGCCGGGGCATCCGTAGCCGGCGATCTCCTCGCCGACGATGCCCAGCTCGCCGAGCCGGTGGATGAGGGGCCATGGAAGCTCGGCGCGCTCCCAGTAGCCGCCGACCACCGGCAGCACCTCGTCGTCGACGAACCGCCGCACACGGCGGAGCACCGCCAGCTCGTCCTCGGTGAGCTGCTCGCGCAAGAAGAAGTAATCGGTGGACAGCGCGTGTCCGAGGTTTTCGAACAGCGGCGGGATTGGCGTGGCGGTGCTCGACATGGCAATCGATCCTCTCGTGAGTCAGTCGCTCGTGGGGATGGGGTGGCGGGTGGTCAGCTCCGGCGCGGCCAGCGCGGCGGAGATGGCTCGGTAGGTCTTGCGGTTGAAGATGAGACCGACATGGCTGCCCGTAACCTCGACGCAGTCGGCGTCGGGAGCGAGCGCCGCCTGCCACCGCACGACGCCGTCGCCGCGCGAGTAGATGCTGGTCAGGCGCACCCGGTCGGCCGGGAACGGCCGGACGAAGTCCTGGGCGAACGTGCAGTCGCAGGCTTCGGTCAGGCACCGCGGCGAGCGGGCTCCGCCGGTCCGCTGCTGGGCGCGGCGAGCGGCGGCCACGGCGGCGCCGGTCGGGTAGCTGACCGCCAGCATCTCCCGCAGTCCGGCGCCCATGGACACCGCGTGGGACACCAGGTCCGGGCGCCGGCTGCCCAGTGCGCGGGCGTAATGCCCGCCACGGCTGTGACCGATCAGAGCGACGCGTCGCCCGTGGCGCCGGTGTAGCTGCTCCACGCGTCGCTCCACTCGCTCGACGGCGCGGTCCGAGCACTGTACGTTGGCGACGAAACCGCAGATGGCGGGGCGGTAGCCGATGCGCCACAGCCATCCTGCGAGCACGACCAGGGTCTGGTCGCCGGCGAGGAAGCCCGGCAGCAGCACCACCGGGCGGCCGTCGCCGCGCGCCACGCCGTGACCCCGCAGCACGGGGTCGACGAGGAGTCTCGCGAGCTCGAGCTGCCAGCGGGTCTCGGCCAGGGGCCGGCCCCACCAGCGGCCATCGCCCTGCTGACCCGGACCCTCAGCCGGCGAGTACATAGCTCCCCGGTGCCTTGGCCTGGGCGCGAAAGCGCCGGTTTCCGAGGGTCCGCGGCGCCCGGCGCATCGCCCCGGAGCGTGCGGTCAGCCACGCGTCCCAGTCCGGCCACCAGCTTCCGGCGAGCTTCGGCATCTGGGCCGCGAACGCTTCCGAGTCGAGCGAGACGTCCTCGCCGACGCGGTAGCTGGCTCGGGTCTCGGTCCCGTCGCCCGCCGGCGGGTTGACGAGCGCCTGGATGTGGCCACTGCCGGCCAGTACGAACCGCCGCCGGCCCCCGAACAGCTGAATGCTGCGGTAGGCATTCTCCCACGGCACGATGTGGTCGCTGAGGCCGGCGACGGCGTAGACGTCGACGTTGACCGCCGACATGTCGACCGGCGTGCCCAGCACCTCGAGCGCCCGTGGCCGGGTGAAGGAGTTCTCCAGTCCGATGTGGATGAAGTCCCGGTGCAGGCCTGCCGCCATCCGCACCGTGTCCTGGTTCCAGTACAGGATGTCGAACGCCGGCGGCTCCTTGCCCAGCAGGTAGTTGTTGACGACGTAGGACCAGACGAGGTCGTTAGGGCGCAGCCAGGTGAATACGCCGGCCAGCGCTTGGCCGTCGACGTAGCCCTTGCGCGCGGACTCGGCGACGGCCGCGGCGGCGAGGTCGCGGGTGGCGAGCGCCGAGACCGTTCCCGCCTGGGCGTTGTCCAGCGCGCACACCATGAGCGTGAGGCTGGCGACCTCCCCCAGGTGCCCGGACGCGGCGAGGTGCCCAACCAGGCCCGCGGTGACGATCCCGCCCGAGCACGCGGCCGCGACGTGCACGGCAGCGGCCTGAGAGATCGCCGCGACTGCGTCGCGCGCCTCGCCGATCGCCCGGGCGTAGGTGTCCAGGTCGAAGTGCCCCTGCTCCTGCTCGGGGTTGCGCCACGAGATCGCGAACACCTGCTGGCCCCGGGCCACGAGGTATTCGATGAGGCTACGGTCGGGCGCCAGGTCGAGGATGTAGTACTTGTTGATCGTGGGGGGGATGACCAGCAGCGGCGTCTCGCGCACCTGGTCGGTCTTCGGCTGGTAGTGAATGAGCTCGAGCACCTCGTTGCGCAGGACTACCGAGCCCGGGCTGACGGCCAGGTTGCCGCCGACCTCGAACCGACTCGTGTCGACGGTCGCCGGTAGCCGCGGCGGTGTGGACAGGTCGCGCGCCAACCGCCGCAGTCCCTTGGCCAGGTTGGCTCCGCCGGTGTTGACGATCTCCCGCAGCACGGCGGGGTTCGACCACGGGAAGTTGGTGGGCGCCAGCGCGTCCATCACGTTCCCGGCGGCCAGGCGCGCCTGGCGCTCGGCGCGCCAATCAACGCCGGAGTCGTCGATGAGGCCGTCGAGCGTCTCGCCGACGGCGAGGTAGGCCTGGAGAAGCTCACGGAGCAGCCAGTTCTCCTGCCAGGCGGGGTCGGTGAACCGGCGGTCCCCGCCGGCCGGGGCGAGCTGCGAGCGGCCGGTGGCCGCCCGCGCGAGCTCCGTGGTCAATCCCGCGGCTCGCCGTGCGAAACCTCGGGGACGGCGGGCGAGCCCGGCGGCGACCTTAACCGCCGGTCCGGGGGCGAAGAAGCGGGGCGTGCTCGTGACGGCATCGGCGAGCATCACGTCCAGCCCGGAGCGGATTGCCTCCCCACTTCGATGGGCCTGCTGCCTGACGTCGGTGGCCATCACGCCCTCCTCTCGGTCGCAGTGTGCTCCGGCGGCGGCGCGATCTCGCGCTTGAGGATCTTGCCCGTTGGGCCTTTGGGCAGGGAGTCGACGAGCCAGACCTGGCGCGGGTACTTGTACGCTGCCACCTGGTTCTTGACGAACGCCCGCAACTCCTCGGGCGTCGCGCCCGCGCCCGGCTTCAGCGCCACCGCCGCGCCGACCTCCTCGCCGAGCGACGCGTGAGGGATCCCGATTACGGCGCACTCGTGCACCGTCGGGTGCTCGTAGAGAACCTCCTCGATCTCCCGCGGATAGACGTTGTAGCCGCCGCGGATGATCAGCTCCTTCTTGCGATCGACGATGAAGTAATAGCCGTCGTCGTCGGCCCGCGCCAGGTCGCCGCTGCGAAACCACCCGTCGGCGGAGATCGCCTCCGCCGTCGCGTCCGGGCGCTGCCAGTAGGACTTCATGACGTTGTGCCCGCGGATGGCGATCTCGCCGACCTCGCCGGGCGCGGCGTCCTCGCCATTCTCGTCCACGAGCTTCATCTCCACGCCCTCGATGGGGGTCCCGATCGAACCCGGCTTGCGGTCGCGGCCGGGATGGTTGAACGACGCAACCGGCGAGGTCTCCGAGAGCCCGTAGCCCTCGAGCACGATGCACCCGAAGGTCATCTCAAAGCCGCGCAGTACCTCCACCGGGAGGGCCGCGCCGCCCGACACGCACAGCCGCAGGGAGCTCACGTCGTAGGCACCGGCGTCCGGGTGGGCGAGCAGAGCCGAGTACATCGTGGGAACGCCCTCGAACACGTTGACCCGGTCGCGCTCGATGATCTCCAGCGCGGTCCCGGGGTCAAAGCGCGCGATGAGCGACAGGCAGGCGCCGGCCGCGATCGCGGCGTTGAGCCCGCATGTCTGCCCGAACGCGTGAAACAGCGGCAGCGCTCCGAGAAGCACGTCGTCGGGACCGAGAGAGAAGATGCCGGTCATGGCCTCGACGTTGCGCCTGAGGTTGGCGTGCGTGAGCTCTGCCCCCTTGGGCCGGCCGGTCGTCCCCGACGTGTAGAGGATCACGGCGGTGTCGCTGCCGACCTTGGCGGCGACATCGCGCACCGGGGTGGCGGCGGCCAGCAACTGCTCGAACTCGCCGGGGCGCACGATGATGCACTCGGCGCCGGCCTCCTGGGCCCCGGCTCTCGCCTCGTCGGCGAACTCGTGCCAGGCAAGCACGACCCGCGCGTCCGGGTCGCCCAGGTAGAAGGCGACCTCGCGCCGCTTGAGCAGCATGTTCATCGGCACCACGATCCCGCCTGCGCGCAGGACGCCGTAGTAGGCGACGGCGAACTGCGGCACGTTGGGAAGCATGATCCCGACGCGGTCTCCTGGCTCCACGCCGTGTGCGCGGAGGAGGCCGGCGAGCTGAGCCGTGAGATCGTCGAGGCCGCCGTACGACAGCACCGTGTCGTCGAGGCGCACGGCCGGCAGCTGGGTGGCGCGCCGCGCGCTGTCAGTCAGGTTGAGGGCAAGGTTCTCGCTCATCGCTTTTCCGTCCCGGTGCTCGTTGTGTGGGGTCACGCTGCGGGTACAGCGTCCCGCCGCGGCCTCCGTGGCACATCGGTTGTGCGCAACCAACTTCGAGGCCGGCCTTTGTGAGCGGCATACAATCCGCCGGAGAGGGCCCCCAGTGACCGTGACCCGGGCGCAGACCCCGCAGAGCTCAGACGGCGCCGTTCCCGACGCGCCAGCCGAGGCGATCTCCGCGTTGCGGGACACGCTTGACGCGCGCCTCGATGACCTCGCCGACGCGGCGACGCAGCTCATCGTCGCCGAGATCCCGGCCTACCGCAACGCAACGCCGGCGCTGCGCGACGACGTAAGGGCCCACGTGTTGTCGCACCTGCGCATCAGCCTGAGCACGTTCAGCGAGGCACGGCCGGTCAGCCGCGAGGAGCTCCTGTTCGTACGTGGCCACGCCGCCCGGCGCGTCGGCCGCATCCCGATCGCGGAGTTCGTCAACGCCTTCTACGTCGGTGAGCGTGTCCTGTGGGAGGCGGCGCTTGCCTCGGCGCACGACGACGACTCCCGTCGCGCGGCTCTGGTGTTCGCGTCACACTTGCCGCGCTATTTCGAGGTGGCCACCACCCATGCCGCCGAGGTCTACATCGAGGCCGAGGAGCAGCTGGCGGCCACCGGCGAGCGGATCCGTCGCGACCTGCTCGAGGACCTCGTCGCGGGTATACCGGTGGTAGCCGGCCCCCGCATGGACGCGGCGCGGGCAGCCGGGTTGGAACCCGGGGCCTCGTGCCTCGTGGTCTCGGCCGCCGCCATCCCGGCTCCGGACGATGAGTCGCTCCTTCGCAGCGCGGCCACTGCGCTCGCGCGCGCCGTCGGCGGGGTGCTCGCCCCGCTGACGGTGGTGCGGCACGGCAAGATCGACCTGGTGGCCCGGGCTCCGGATCGAGGCGTCGATGGATTGCAGGACCGCCTGAAGCGGGCCCAGCGCCGGCTCGAGGACGGTGGCCTGTCGCTGGCGATCGGCGTGAGCACGGTGGTCAGCGGGCTTGACCAGATCACCAACGCGTATCGCGAGGCGGATCTCGCGCGGGCGTCCCTGGACTCAGCGCCCGGGGTCGTCGCGCTCACCGGGATGAGCGCATTCGACTACCTGACGTTGCGGAGCGACCCAACCGCGAGCCGCCTGATCCCCGGTCCGATCCAGGAGTTCGTCAACGACGACGCCCGGCAGGGCGGCGTGCTCATCGCCACCCTCAGGGAGTATGTGGCCTCCGATCTCAACGCCCGCCGCGCCGCCGAACGACTGCACATCCACGTCAACACCGCCCACTACCGGCTGGGCAAGATCGCCGAGCGCACCGGCTGCGATCTGCACCGCTTCGCCGACCTCGTCGAGATCCTCATCGCCGCCCGCTTTGCTCATTAGCCGAAGATCACCAGTGGGTCCGGCTTGCAAACAGACCGGTCTGTCTGGTATTGTTGCCGTCTAATCACCTAGACCGTTCTGTACGAAAGGCAAGCGATGACCGCCACAGACACCGGGATCACTTCATCCGACCGGCCCCTCCTCGGCCGACGGGCGCTCGTCACCGGCGCGACCGCAGGCATCGGAGCGGCAATCGCCACGGCGCTTGGCGGCGACGGCGCCGAGGTGCTCGTGCTGGGCCGTGACGCTGAGCGCGGCGCCGGAATCGTGACCAGCATTCGCAACGCCGGTGGCCGGGCCGAGTTCGTTCAGGCCGACCTGGGCGATCCGGAGCGGCTCGCCGAGCTGGCCGACGAGGTCGGCGACGTCGACATCCTCGTCAACAACGCCGGCTTTTCCATCTGGGGCGCCACGCCGGAAATCGGGATCGACGACTTCGACGCGATGTTCGCCGCCAACGTTCGCGCGCCCTACTACCTGGTCGCAGCGTTTGCGCCCGGCATGGCCGCGCGCGGCCGGGGCTCGATCATCAACATCGGCAGCATGGCCGGGACGATCGGGCTCGCCGGCGGAGCCGCCTACGGCGCGACCAAGGCGGCCGTTGCCGCGCTGACGCGCTCATGGGCTGCCGAGTACAGCGCGTCCGGCGTCCGCGTGAACACGGTCGCCGCGGGCCCGGTATACACGCGCCCTGAGGGGCGGGACCTGTTCGACACCCTCGGCGCCACGACCGCCGCCAAGCGCGCCGCAGAACCCGCTGAGATCGCCGGGTTCGTCGCGTTCCTGGCCTCGGACAAGGCGAGCTACATCACAGGCGCCACCCTGGCCGCCGACGGCGGCCGTACCGCCATCTAGACGTCGCGGGCTCTCTGTCGGACCATGCCGGCCGGCGCCGGCGTCGGCGCCGTGAGCGGCTCGTCCTCGCTGTGATCTACCTTAGGGCGATGCTGAGCCGGCCCTACGTCCGCAGCTACGGCACGGTCTTCAACGAGGTCGCCACCGAGTATGACCGTCACCGTCCGACCTACCCGGACGCGCTCGTCGACCGGGCCTGTGAGGTGGCGGGCGTCGGGCCGGGCGCACGGGTGCTCGAGATCGGGTGCGGCACTGGCCAGCTGACGCGCTGCCTGCTCGCCCGGGGCCTGCAGGTCACCGCGGTCGAACCTGGCCGGCAGCTGATCGCGCGGGCACGTGATCGGCTGGGTGAGGTCGGCGACGTGCAGTTCATCAACGCGCGTCTGGAGGACGCGTCGCTAGCGCCCGCGCACTACTCGGCCGTGTTCTCGGCGTCGGCGATCCACTGGATCGATCCGGATGTGAGCTGGCGCAAGGCCGCCGGCGCGCTGGCCGACGGTGGGACCCTGGCGCTCGTCTCCTACTTCGGGTTAGAGGAGTCACGCAGCGCCGACGATCAGCAGGCCCTGCGCGCCGCCATGACAACGTTCGCGCCCGAGGCCGCTGCCGACTGGCCTACCTATCGCGACCTCGACGGCACCCTTGCGGGCGTCGCGGCGCGTCGCGAGAACGTGTCGGAGGTATGGGCATGGCTCGGAAGCTATGACATCGCGCGCAGGCATGCCTCAGCGTTGTTCGAGGACACACAGGTCGCCGCGGTACCGATATTTCTCGAGCACACGGCCGAGGAGCTCACCGCCCTGCTGGGCACCATGTCCTTCTGGAAGCGGCTGTCACCCCGGCAGCGCGACGCCGTCGCCGCCGAGAACGCCGTCCTTCACCAGCGACTCGGCCGGCCGATCCGCTCGAGTACCGTCGCGTGCCTCGTGACTGCGCGGCGTGTGTCCCGCACCTGACCGTCCGGCGACAGCCGTCGAGTCAGACACGCCTGCCAAGCTGCCGTAGAGTCCACCGCATGCCCACCTTCGTCCTGCGCCTGATTGCTCCGCGCGCGAACTTCGCCCAGACCTTGACCGACTCGGAGCGGGAGATCATGAACAGCCACGCTGCCCACTGGCAGCCGTACCTTGAGCGTGGCGACATGGTCATATTCGGACCCGTCCTCACCGACGAGGACTCGTACGGCCTCGCAGTTGTCGAGACGGGCGACGAGCAGGCGCTGCGCGGGTTCGCCGCGCAGGACCCGGTTGTAACGACGGGAACTGCGGCCTTCGAGTTCGGGCGGCTGGCCGCGGGTCACGTTCGCGGGCGCTGACGGACCGCCCCTCCCGTCGCCGACCGACACTTCTGTGAACGGGCAGTCGTGGGTTGGCTTATGCTCGGCTGATGATCGAGACGGGCTGGACGGTCGCCAGCTCCGAGCTGGTCGGGCGCGAGGTCGAGATCGAGCGTGTTGACGCCGTCCTCGGTCATCTTCGGGACGGCGGCGGGGCACTCGTCATCCAGGGCGAAGCGGGCATCGGAAAGTCCGCGCTACTTGACTGCGTCCGGACTCGCGCGAGCGAGCTGGGAGCACGCGCGCTGACGACAGTGGGGGTTGAATCCGAGGCCGAGTTTGCGTTCGCCGGGTTGCATCAGCTGGTTCGTCCGATCGCCCCTCGCATGGATTCGCTGCGGGCTCCGCAGCGGCGGGCGCTCGAGTCGGCGTTTGGAATCGGCGACGAGGTTCAGCCGGATCCGTTCTTGGTTGCGCTCGCGGCGTATGAGCTGGTTTGGGATGCAGCCGACGATGGCCCGCTGGCGCTGATCGTCGACGACGCGCACTGGCTTGACCGGTCGAGCCTTGGGGTGCTCACGTTCATCGCGCGACGCCTCGAGGGTGGGGCGGTCGTGCTCGTGGCGGCGGTTCGCGAGGGGTATGCGACGTCGCTTGAGGAGGCTGGCCTGCCGACCATGCAGCTGGAGCGGCTGAGCGCATCGGCGGCGGCTGAGCTGCTGGATCGCAGCGCGTCAGAGCTTCACCCCGTGGCGCGGGCTCGCGTGCTCGCCGAGGCGGGGGGTAACCCGCTCGCGCTCGTTGAGCTGGGGCGCACGCTCCTCGGGGCGACCGATGCCAGGGACCGGGTGTCTCCGCCACCGACGAGCTTGACCGGCCGCTTGGAGCGGGCGTTCGCTTCCAGGCTGGATGACGTCCCCGAGGAGACGAGGGTCCTGTTGCTTGCCGCGGCGCTCGACACCCGCGCGTCTTTAGAGGAGGTGCTGCAGTCCGCCGCGCTGGTTCATGAGGGCGCGATCGAGCTGTCCGCACTGGACCCGGCAGTCGCGGCCTGTCTCGTGGACGTCGTCGACACGAGTGTGCAGTTTCACCATCCGTTGATCCGCTCGGCCGTGCAGCAGGCCTCGAGCCCGGCGCGAGTCCTTGCCATGTACGGCGCGTTGGCCGAGGTCGTCGTCGATCCCGAGCGGCAGCTGTGGCACCGGGGAATGTCAGCCATCGGCCACGACGAGGAGGTCGCCGCTGCACTCGACGAACACGCCCACCGTGCCAGGCGCCGCGGCGCCGTGACGGTCGCGGCCGCGGCGCTCGAGCGGGCAGCTCTCCTCACCGCCGATCCCCGCAGGAAGGGCGAGCGGCTGGTCCAAGCCGCCGAGCTCGCGTTCGAGCTGGGCCTGGTCGACGTGGTCCGCCGCCTGCTCACCCAGGCGCAAGCGCTCGAGATCGGGTCGCTCGAGGCGGCTCGCTTGGCCTGGCTACAGCAGATGATCAGCGGGGACGTGTGGGTCGAGACCGGGGTCGCGAAGACGTTCGTCCGGATCGCCCGGCAGATGCTCGAGGGCGGAGATTCCGACATGGCGCTGCGCTCGCTGGTGCCGATCGCGCACCGGTGCTGGTGGACGCGAGCTCAACCCAGGACCCGTCGGTACATCGTCGACGCGGCAGACAGCGTGGGGGTCGCGGACGACGATCCACGCCTCCTCGCGGTTATCGCACTGGCTCATCCGGAGCTGACCGGGCCGTCGGTCCTGAAACGCCTCTCTCGGATCAGGTCGCACGAGGGCGCAGACCCGGTCGCGTCGATGTACAGCGGGATCGCAGCCGAAAAGGCAGGAGACTTCCCGATGGCCTCGCGTTTCCTGGCCCGGGCGGTCGAGCGGCTACGAGAACGGGGGCAGCTTGGGATGCTGACGCAAGCGCTTGTCCACTATGCGTGGGCCGCTACATACGCTGGCGACTGGGGCGCGGCTATGGCGGCCGGCGCCGAAGCAGCCCGCTGGGCACGCGACAGCCGCCAGCCGCAGTTCGGCCTGACCGGCGAGCTGATCGCGGCCCTCGCGACCGCCCTGCGGGGCGGCGAGGACGTCGAAGCGATGCTCGCGCCACCGGAGCGGACGCTCGTGGCGATGAAAGCCGCCCCGCTGCTCGCTCCGGCGCACCTGGCTCGCGGCGCATGGGCCATCGGTGAGGGCCGCCACGAGGAGGCCTTCGGTCATCTGTGGCCGGTGTTCGACGAGAATGCCCCGACCTTTCATCGTTTCATGCGCTGGCCCGCGCTGCTCGACCTGGTCGAGGCCGGACGCCGCAGCGAGAACGCCGAACGGGTGGCCGCTGTGATGTGCGAGCTCGAGGCGATAGCGGAGCAAAGCGCGCCTCCGATCCTGCGTAACGCGCTGACCTGTGCAAGGCCGCTCACCGCGCCTGACGGCGAAGCCGAGTCCCTATTCGTGGCGGCGCTTGGTAAGAACCTGACCGGATACCCCTTCTTTCGAGCACGAACGTTGTTCTCGTTCGGCCGCTGGATGCGCAGGCAGCGACGTAGCGCTGAATCGCGCGCGCCGCTACGCGAGGCGATCGACCTGTTCGATGCATTGGGCGCGACGCGCTGGAGCGAGCGCGCGCGACAGGAGCTCCGTGCCACGGGCGAGAAGATCGGACCTCGCACCGCCGACGCGCGCGACCACCTGACGCCACAGGAGCTCCAGATCGCTCAGCTCGCCGCCGCGGGACTCTCGAACCGGGAGATCGGCGAACGCCTGTTCCTCTCGCACCGCACGGTCGGTTCGCACCTGTACCGGATCTTCCCCAAGCTCGGGATCACCGCCAGAGCGCAGCTGCGCGACGTGCTCGACTCGGTCGCCGACGACTGAGAAAGAGCAGTCGGTTGACTGAAGCGATCGCGGGCGTGACCAGCCACGATCAGGGCCGACTTCGCCCCGGCTGCCCCGCCGGGACACACGCTCAACCAAAGGAGAGCTCAGATGAGCGAGCTGCCGAACGTCGTGCTCGTCCACGGCGCCTGGGCGGACGGGTCCAGCTGGAGGGCCGTCATACAGGCGCTGCAAGCCGAGGGCTACAGCGTCAGCGCCCCGCAGTTCCCGGAGACGTCGCTGGCGGATGATGTCGCGCGGCTGCGACACGTTCTCCAGCGGCAGGCTGGACCGACCGTCGTCGCCGGCCACTCCTACGGGGGCCAGATAATGACCGCGCTCGGCAATGACGCGCCCAACGTGGCCGGGCTGGTCTACGTCGCGGCATTCGCACTCGACGAGGGTGAATCCCTCGGCGCACTCCTCGGAGGCGGGCCGCCGACGCCCTCGCTGGCGCATCTGATCGTCGATGAGCAGGGCTTCGCGTGGATCCCCGAGGATGACTTCGTGAACCACTTCGCAGCAGACGTCGACCCGGTCAAGGCAAGGGTTCTGCACGCGGTTCAGCAGGGCCTCTCAATGAGCACCTTCGAGGACGTCATGGGGGTCCCCGCCTGGAAGTCGCACCCCTCGTGGTACCTGGTCGCCACCAACGACGAGGCGATCCCGCCAGACGCCGAGCGCATGTTCGCGCAACGCATGGGAGCAACCACGGTCGAGGTCCCCTCGGGCCACCTCGCGATGGTCACCCACCCAGACGAGGTCGTGAAGCTGATCGATGCCGCAGCCGCCACCGCGGGCAGCGGATCAACCCATGACGACCTCGCGGGAGCGGGTCAGGCCTGAACGCCGAGAGGAGAGACGCCCATGCCGATGATCGACGTCTACGCCACGACCGGCACGTTCGCCGACAAGCACGCGCTCGCCCAAGACCTTGCAGCGGCGGTGATGCGCTGGGAAAGGGTCCCCGACCTGGCGCTGTTTCGCAACAACACCGCGGCATTCGTCCACGAGCTTCCCGCCGAGTCGATCGCGAACGTCAACGGCGAGAGCAACTACGTACGGGTGCAGGTCCTGACGCCGGTCGGGGTGCTGGACCGTGACCAGCAGCTCGGGGTCGTCAAGGAGCTGACCGAGACTATTGCGGCAGCGGCGGGCGACCCCGGGCTCGTGGAGCGAACGTGGGTGCTGCTGACAGAGTCGCCCGAGGGCGGGTGGGGAGTCTCAGGGCATGCCAACACCGGGGCGGACCTGGCAGCGGCGGCCCGAGCGGAGATGGCGGCTGCCGCCCCGCCGCAAGGCGCCGGCGGGTAATGGCCCCCGCCGACGTGATCATCGGCTACGACGGCAAGCGACGCTGTGCCTGGGCCGGAGCTGGTGATACCGCGCTCGGCCGCTACCACGATGAGGTCTGGGGCAGGCGCACCCACGAAGAGTCAGCGCTGTTCGAGGCGCTGACCCTGGGTGTGTTCGAGGCCGGGCTCAGCTGGTCGATCGTGTTCGGCAAGCGGGACGCGTTTCGCAGGGCCTTCCACGACTTCGACATCGCGCAGGTCGCGGCGATGACGGAGCGAGACGTCGACCGGCTGCTGCAGGACCCCTCGATCATCCGTAACCGTGCCAAGATCCAGGCCACGATTGACAACGCGCGTGCGATGAAGTCCGCATCGCCAAGCCTCGCGGCGCTCGCGACGTCGTATGAGAGCACCCGTAAGCGTGCTCCGCGGTCCATCGCAGACCTCCCCGCGTCGACAGCGCCCGCGGATCAGTTCGCCAAACAGTTGAAGTCACAGGGATACCGCTTCGTGGGACCCACGAGCGTGTATGCGTTCATGCAGAACGTCGGCGTGGTCAACGACCACATCCACGGCTGCTTCCGAGCGACCGACTAGACCCGGCTCCCATCAAGGTTCATTGATGTGACTGCCGGACCGTGCTACGGTCCGTGCGGACGTCAAAGATACAACCGTTGATATGACCGAGACTTCATCTCTCTCCGTTCTTCCTGCCGGTCCCACCGCCTCAGATTGCTGTGCACCGTCGGTCGGTCTGGACCCGACTCTTCCCGCCGAGCGGATCGCGGTGGTGGCGAAGGCTGTGGCTGAGCCGCTGCGGGTGCGGATCCTCGATGTGCTGCGGCGCAGCGAGACCCAGGTCTGCCAGTGCGAGCTCATTCCGCTGTTCGGCATCAATCAATCGCTGTTGGCTCATCACATGAGGAAGCTCGTCGACGCCGGACTGGTCGAGGTCGAGCGTCGTCACAAGTGGGCCTACTACTCCGTTTCTGCCAACGCCTTCGAGGAGCTGACCGCATGGCTGAGCTGACCACCTCCGAGCCGGCCACGACGTCGACCTGTTGCTCGGCCGAGGCGCAAACCACGTGTTGCGAGCCGTCAGACAAAGCTGACTGCTGTGGGGCCGAGGCGACCGCGTCAGGCGGGTGCGGTTGCTCTGCCGGCCAGCAGACCGATGCCGCGTCTGTGGCCGGCGAGGATATTCGCGAGATGGTGCGTGAGAAGTACGCGGAGTATGCGGTCGCGGCGCGAACGGTCGCGGAGCCGGGATCGTCGTGCTGTGAGCCGGTGGTGCTGACCGACGCCGATCGGTCCGGGGCATTCGGCGCAGCCTTGTACGAGGATGCCGAGAGGGAGGGGGCGACTGCGACGGCCGTCGCCGCGTCGTTGGGCTGCGGGGTCCCGACCGCAGTGGCTGATCTGCACGCGGGCGAGACGGTGCTTGACCTCGGTTCCGGCGCGGGCGCCGATGTGCTGATCAGTGCCCAGCGTGTCGGACCGACGGGCCGGGGGATCGGCCTGGACATGACGGACGAGATGCTCGAGCTCGCACGCGCCAACGCCGCGGAGGCCGGGGTCGAGAACGTGGAGTTCGTCAAGGGCTACATCGAGGACATTCCGCTGGCTGACGGCTCAGTTGACGTGATCGTGTCCAACTGCGTGCTGAACCTGTCAGGCGACAAGGCGCGGGTATTCGCTGAGGTCGCGCGGGTGCTCAAGCCCGGTGGCCGGTTCGCGGTCTCCGACGTGATCGCGAGTCCGGACATGGACGAGGCGACGCGCGCCGACATGGAGGCGTACACCGGGTGCATCGCCGGCGCGTTGACCGAAGCGGAGTTCCGCGAGGGGTTGGCCGCCGTCGGGTTGGTCGATGTCGAGATCCGCGAGACCCACCGCGTCCACGAGCAGGCGACCTCGGCCATCATCCGCGCCCGCAAGCGGGCCGCGGGCGGATGCTGATGGCGACCGTTCTGTTTGTCTGCCTGCACAACGCCGGGCGGTCCCAGATGAGCGCCGCGCTGTTCGACCAGGTAGCCCAGGACCGCCATCGGGCGCTGTCGGCGGGCAGCGACGCCGACCCGAACGGACGCGTGCACCCACCCGTGGTCGAGGTGATGCGCGAGCTCGGAATCGACCTCGCCGACCGGCGACCGCAACGACTCTCTCCCGGGCTGGCCGAGCAGGCCGACGTCGTCGTGACCATGGGATGCGGTGACGCCTGCCCGTTCATTCCCGGCAAGCGCTACATCGATTGGGAGCTCCCCGACCCAAAAGGCCGGCCGCTGGACGAGGTCCGAGCGACGCGAGACGACATTGCGGCGCGGGTGCAGGAGCTGGTCAATGAGCTCGACCGCGCCGCTGTCGCCTAGCCCGACGGCGCCTTTGGCCCGTCGCTTGGTCGCAGAGCTACTCGGGTCGGCGTTTCTGGCGGCGATCGTCATCGGCTCCGGGATTGCCGCCCAGCGACTCTCCCCCGGCGACGTCGGCTTGCAGCTGTTTGAGAACGCGGCCGCGACCGCCGCCGGCCTGTTCGCGATCATCCTCATGTTCGGACCGGTGTCCGGGGCGCATTTCAACCCGGCGGTGTCCCTGGTCGACGCGAGCTTCGGCGGGCTCAGCCGGCGCGACACGGCCGCCTACATCCCCACCCAGATCTGCGGCTGCATCATCGGAGCGGTCACCGCCAACGGCATGTTCGCGCTCGCGGCGGTGAGCATCTCGACCAAGCACCGCGCCAGCCCGGCCCACCTGCTTTCCGAGGTGATCGCGACGCTCGGCCTGCTGCTGGTCATCTTCTCCCTGGCCCGGACCCGGCGAGGCGCGTCAGCGGCGGCGGCGGTCGGAGCCTACATCGGCGCCGCCTACTTCTTCACCAGCTCCACCAGCTTTGCCAACCCGGCGATCAGCATCGGGCGGATGTTCTCCAACGCCTTCGCCGGGATCGCCCCGGCGTCGGTACCGGCCTATGTCGTGGCGCAGATCGTCGGCGGGGCGGTCGCGATCGCCGCCCTCCGCGTGCTGTACCCCGACGTCACGCCTGCCGACGCCGCGGAGGTCGTACTGCCCCACCCCGAGCACCCTCGGCGCGGCGATCATGACGGCGTGAGAGCCACGGAGCCAGCCGGGATGATCGACCCGGTGCCTGACGGCGGGTCGTGATCACGGCTTGAGCTGCGCGCGAACCAGGGCAACGACGCCGTCGGCCGCGGCGCGTAGCTGGGCGGGGTCGCGGCGTACCTGGGTGAGAAGCAACCCGCCCTGCAAGACGGCAAGCGTCTGCCTGGCCAGGAGCGCCGGATCGGCATCCGGTCGCAGCTCCCCGCGGGCGGCCAGGGCCTGCAACCCCGCGCGCAGGCCCTCTTCCCAGCGATCGAAGCCGGCGGCCAGGGCGAGGCGGGCGCCCTCGTCGTGCTCGGCCAGTTGGCCGGCCAGGGAGCCGATGGGGCAGCCGCCGCGCGCATCGCGCTGTTCCTGAAGGCTGACCATCGTGTCGAGGTAGCGCTCGATCCCATCGAGCGAGTCGAACCCTGCGAGCACATCGGACTGAACCTGCATCACGGCGTCGCAGGTCGCCTCCGACACGGCGCGCATCAGGTCGTCGCGATCGGCGAAGTAGAGGTAGACCTGACTCTTGGAGGCGTGCGCCCTGTGGCGCACATCATCCAACGAGGTGCCCGCGACTCCGCGTTCGGCGACGAGCTCGGTTGCGGCCTGCAGGATACGCTCGCGCGTCGCTCGTCCCGGCGCTGTCCTCGGCTGCTTGCTCATGGATACCAGTGTAGCGGGAACATGGACGCCACAGTCCAGGTTCGTTGCTAGACTCGCTTTACATGGACCATGTGGTCCATCTAGACATACGAGGAGCTGACATGGGTTTGAAGGACAAGACGGTGCTGGTCACTGGAGGAACCTCGGGCATCGGTCGCGCCGCCGCGGAGCGGTTCGCCGCCGTGGGCGCGGAGGTGATCGTGACCGGCCGTGACCGGGAGCGAGGTGAGGAGGTGGTTGGAGCGATCGAGGACGCGGGCGGCCACGCGCGCTTCATCGCGGCAGACCTGCGCGCCCCGGGCGCAGCCCGCACGCTGGCCGAGGCGGCCGGCGCGGTCGACGTGCTGGTCAACAACGCCGGCGTCTTTCCGTTCGCTGCCACGCATGAGACGACCAGCGAGCAGATCGACGATGTCCTGCACGTCAACATCGCGGCGCCATTCGAGCTCACTGCGGCGCTGGCCCCGGCGATGGCGGCCCGCGGCAGCGGCGCGGTGATCAACGTCTCGACCATGGCCGCCAGCTTCGGTCTGCCGGGCGCGGCCGCTTACGGCGCGTCAAAGGCCGCCGTCGAACTGCTCACCAAGGCCTGGGCGGCCGAGTACGGCCCACGAGGTGTTCGTGTGAACGCCATCGCGCCGGGCCCGACCCGGACGCCCGGAACCGACGGGATGGGTGACGGACTGGACCAGCTGGCGGCAACGCTCCCACTGGGTCGTCCGGCAGACGCGGACGAGATCGCCCGCACGATCGTGTTTCTCGCCTCAGACGACGCCACCTACGTCAACGGCGCCATCCTCGCGGTCGACGGAGGACGCACCGCCGTCTAACGCGTGATGACAGCAACCCGCGGACGCGGCGCATTGGCGCCCGTCCGCGGGAGCGGACTGGGAGTCTGGCGATGGGCTGCTCGGAACCACGGATCAGGCCGCGATGAATTCCCGTCCAATTGATCGCTGCTCAAGAGAAGTGGAACACGTCGACGACCGAGCGCAGCATGGAGGCACGCCCCACCCACAAGAGCTCGATCCCAGGAGTTTCAATGCGCACGCAACGCACACCCCAACGCCGCAGCCTGATCCGCAGACCGGCCGCTCTGGCGACCGGCTCCTCATCGCCTTGGCGATCACCCTGCCGGTCGCCGAAGCGAGCGCCGCGACGCTTCACGCATCCACGCCGTCTTCCGTGGTCACCGGCCCGACGCTCAGCGGAGACGTCTTCAACGGCAGCACCCTCGTCATTACCTCCAGGTCTGCGGCGTCCGGCACCGTCAACGCCCCCATGAACTGATGCAGCACGCGCTCGACTACGGCTGCGATTGAAGTCATGGCGTCGATCGCGCCACGTTGAGTTACGCTACGCCATCAAGAAGGGCCACAGGTCGTTAGGATCCGCCTTGGGAGGGTTATGCGGTCGGCTTGGCAGACGTATCGCGATGGGCCTTTGGTGACGCGGCGCCCCGGGCGGCTGGGCGTCATCGGGACTGTCGTCGCCCTGGCGCTACTGATTGGCCTGGTGTCATCTTCGTCATCGGCGGCGCCCGCTCGGGCCAGAGCCCTGACTCCGGTGGTGCTGTTTCCGGCGTTCCACTTCACAAAACTTGAGGTAGTCGTGCGGGACCAGATGGCGGCGCCGGGCTGCCCCCGGTCGGGCAGCTTCCAGGACTGGTATCAGAACCCACATCCGAGCACGGTTTTTTCTCAGGTGTGCCGAGATGAGCTGATGACGTTGCACTACGACCCCAACCCGCGCCTGCCGATGCCACAGCGGTTTTCGAATCAGCGCGGCGTGGCAGTCAAGATCATCGATTACGGGGAGACCGCGAGCGCGCCCTTCTACCGGCCGCTCTACACGGCGCTCGAGGCGGACGGTTACACAGCCGACCGGAACATCCGGGTGGCTGGTTACGACGCCCGGCTCACGCCGGACCTCGGTGGATTCCTTCGCCGGACGGTGGCGCTGATCGAGACGACCTACCGCGCCAACGGCGACCGGCCCGTGCAGCTCGTGGGGCATTCCAACGGGCCGCTCTACGCGCAATACCTACTGACGCACACCACCCGGGCATGGCGGCAGAAATACGTCCACGGCTTTACGCCGATTGCCGGTAACTTCCCGGGACAGGGCAGCGTCTACTCGATCATGTTCACGGGACTGAACATCGAGAACTTCAGCTATCCCGCGAGCCATGCAAACGCGGTCAGCAGCGCCCGCATGTTCCTCAGCTCGCCCGCGAGTTACATGAGCTCGGGCGACCCCGCCATCTTTGGGCGGCGTGAGGTGGTGGTCGAGGATGCCGCCACCGGGGTCAAGTACTCGCCGGCCGACTACCGACGGCTGTTCACCGACGCGCACTTGCCCGACGCGCTGCAAATCGCGAACTATTACATCGGGTTCGTGAAGTTCAGGGACGCGGCAGACTTCCCTGACGTGGACGTGTCCGCGGAGAGGGGGTCTGGCATCGCCACCGTCGTCGGCGCCGTGCTGCCGAATTTGGCGGTGGGCCAGGTGGTCACGACCAAGACCCGGCTACTCACAAAAGACGGCGACGTCAATCAGGAGGACATCACCAACACCGCGATCCGTGCCTGGAAAGCGATGCGGTGCTATCGGTTCAGCCTGACGGACAACCCGGGCGTCAACCACTTCTCGCTCCCCAGCAATCGAAAGGTTCTGCATCGGCTGATCGCAGAGCTCGCGCGACCGCGATCGCGCTGTGCTTGACGGCTAAGACGACGACGATTGCTGAGACGGCGCATCGGAGGTCGAGCATGGCCACAAAGACAGGCTGGGTATGGCATGAGCGCTTCGCGTGGCATGACGCGCGGATCCCCATCGCTCCGCGGCCGGCGAGCGACGAGGAACTGACATCGCTGCGCTCCCGCGAGTACGTGGATCGCATTCGTGCCGACAGTGCAGATCGCGGGGGTGACGCCGGTGGATCGTCACCGTTTGGCCGATGGACCTATGAGATTTCGCCGCGCACGCGCGTCGTGCATCATCGACTGGTCTGAGATCCACGGGCGTGTCCAGGGAGCGCTCGAGAGGACTCAGTCGTTTGTGGTGGCTGGGCAGCGCGGAGGTCGTATGTTGGGGAGGGAGATGGCGGATCGCCGCGACGCTGACTTCACCTATTCGCTGACCGATCGGATCATCCGGCTCAGCTTGGGTGAGCTAGCTGATTTCAGCGGAGCGAAATTCGACGGGGATTTTTCGCTGAGCCTTGAGAACGCGCAGCGGCGCAAGCACGACTATGTGGCGGCGCAGGTTGGGATCGGGCCAGGACGCCGGCTGCTGGACCTTGGCTGTGGCTGGGGTCCTTTGCTGGCCTACGTTCATGCTCGGGGCGGCGTCGGGGTGGGGGTGACCCTGTCCTCGGCGCAACTCGCGGCGTGCCGCCGCCACGGCCTCGAGGTCTACCTCGAGGACGCGCGCGAGATCAGCCGGCAGCGCTTCGGCGGCTTTGACGCCGTGGCGAGCCTCGGCGCATTTGAGCATTTCTGCTCTCCGGACGACTACCAGGCGGGACATCAGGAGGAGATCTACCGCGACCTGTTCGGTCGGGTTTCGAGCATGCTTCCCGCCGGCGGGCGCTTCTACCTGCAGACGATGGTGTTCGGTCGGAACATGATCCCGGCGGAGCGGATCGACATCGACGCGCTCAGACGACTGCCGCCTCGGGACTCGGACGAGTGGTACATCGCGCTGCTCGGACGCCAGTTTCCCGGCTCGTGGCTGCCGTTCGGTCAGGAGCAGCTCATCAGATGCGCCGAGCCGCACTTCCGGCTGTTGTCGAGTATCAGTGGCCGTCTGGACTACATCGAGACGATCCGCCGATGGAATACACGGATCGGCGCGCCGAGCATCAGAAAGGCGCTGCTCAAACTCCAGCTGCTGCCGCACTGGCTCATCAGTGCCGACTTCCGCCTCGCCTTCACGTCTGGCGTCAGCGCCAACCAGGTCTGCTTCGAACGCGAGCTGCTGGACCACTATCGGCTCGTGTTCGAGAACAAGGAGTGAGGCCGGCGTGGGCGGGACTCACCTATGCCAGCCGCCTACCGGTTTCGCTGGAGCGCTTCGAGCCCGCCGCGTAGGAACTCGAGGACCTGGTCGAGAATCCCCAGCGCCTCCTCGTGGGAGATCGGCTCTGCGGAGGCTGCCTGGAGGCGGTCGCGGACCGCGTTGAAGGCGGCGGTCACAGAGGCGGCAATCAGGAGGGGGCGGACGTCGTCGTCGTCGGGGTCTGTGCCCAGGTCTCTCGAGATCGATTCAGCGACCAGTCGCTCCAGCGGGGCCGAGTGGGCGCGTTCGCGCCGGCGCAGTCCCTCGTTTGCGCCGATGATCCGCTTGCGGAGCTTCGTCTGCTCATCCGCTGCGCTGATCGAGGAGACGAACTCGCGCAGCGCGTCGACCGTCGTTGCTCCCGGCGGCCGTTGTGTGAGCGTCCGCTCGAGCCGGTCATACAGCAACGGCTCATCGCAGAAGAGAATGTCTTCCTTGCTCTGGAAGTAGGCGAAGATCGTGCGGGGTGCGACGTCGGCCGCCTCGGCGATCTCGGCGAGCGTCGTCTCGTCGTAGCCGCGCTCGCCGAACAGCTGCAGCGCGACGCGCTCGATCTTCTCGCGTGTCTGCTGCTTCTTGCGTTCCCTGAGTCCAGGTCTCGCGCCGTCGGTTTCGGTCAGCCTCATTTAACACAAGTTTAGCAGCCAAGCTGCACACCGGGAAATTTTGCAATGTGTGTTGACTCGTCGCTGCAGCTCGTATATAAATGCACGGCTTGCAGAGTTGCTACTAGTGAAAGCGGAACCGTCCAATGCTCAGAATCGCTCGCTGGACCATGGCCCACCGCCGTGTCGTCGTGGTCATCTGGATTGCCGCCGCCGTCGGGATCTTCGCGGTGTCGAGCTCCGTCGGGAAGAAGAACGCCAGCAACTTCACGCTTCCTGGCACGGGTTCGCAGCACGCCGTGGATCTGCTCAAGAGCCGCTTCCCGGCCCAGGCCGGCGACACGGATCAGATCGTCTTCCGCGCGAGGACCGGCACGCTCCAGAATGCGGCTGACCGCAAGTCGATTGGCACCACGCTCGAGCGCGTCGCTCGTCTCCCGCACGTCACCGGCGTGGTGAGCCCCTACGCGACGGGAGCACACAGCATTTCGCGTGACGGCACGATCGCGTTCGCCACCGTGAGCTTCGACAAGCGTGCCGATGCTCTGCCCACCGCCGCGGTCGACCGGGTCATCACGACGGCAGAGTCTGCACGGTCAGCGGCCCTCCAGGTTGAGCTCGGCGGCCAAGCGATCGAGCAGGCCCAGCAGGCCTCGCTCGGGTTCGCGACGATCGTCGGCATCGCCGCCGCGATCCTGATCCTTCTGGTCAGCTTCGGGTCCTTCAGCGCCATGGGCCTGCCGATTGCTACGGCGCTCGTCGGTCTCGGTGCGGGCGTGGGGGTGATCACGCTGGCCAGTCACCTGGTGGCGATGCCGGACTTTGCCTCAGAGCTCGCGTTGATGATCGGCCTAGGGGTCGGCGTCGACTACGCGCTGTTCATCGTCACACGCTTCCGCGAGAACTACCGCAGAAACGGGGGAAATGTCGAGCAGGCCGTCGAGGCGGCGATGAACACATCGGGCCGCGCAGTGGTGTTCGCCGGGGCGACCGTCGTTATCGCTCTCCTGGGCATGTTCGCGCTGGGCGTGAGCGTGCTCAACGGCGCGGCCGTGGCGGCGGCGATCGGCGTGGTGCTGGTCCTCAGCGCGTCGCTCACGCTGCTCCCCGCGCTGCTCAGCTTCGCCGGGCGGCGCATCGGTGACGGCCGTGGAGGGCGCTCGGCTCAGGAGACGGCCGGCGACGCGCCCGGCTTCTGGTTGCGGTGGGTCCGTCAGGTGCAGCGGCGCCCGGCGTTGACCGCGATCGCCGCCACCGCGGTCATGCTCGCGTTCGCGGCGCCGGCCCTCGGTCTGCGGCTGGCCTCGAGTGATGCCGGCAATGACCCCGCCGGCCAGACGACGCGCCAGGCCTACGACCTCCTCGCCAAGGGCTTTGGCCCTGGCTTCAACGGGCCGCTCGAAGTGGCCGTGGCGCTTCCGAATGCTCACGATGCCGCGGCTCTCACGCAACTGACCGGTGCGGTGAGCGCGACTCGGGGCGTCGCCAGGGTCGCCGCGCCGCGGGTTAACGCGACCGGAACCGCGGCCGCGATCGCTGCGTACCCAACGACGTCGCCGCAGAGTGCCCAGACATCGAGCCTCGTCACGCGGCTGCGCGACAGCGTGATCCCACGCGTCGAACAGAGCACCGGCGCACGTGTGTACGTCGGCGGGGCAACGGCGTCACAGGTCGATTTCTCACACGTCCTCTCGAGTAAGCTGCCGGTGTTCATCGGCGTCGTCATCGCGGTTGCGGCGCTGCTGCTCGTGCTCGTCTTCCGCTCGCTCGTGATCCCGGTTCAGGCGGCGCTCATGAACCTGCTCTCGATCGGAGCTTCGCTCGGCGTCGTGCAGGCGGTGTTCGAGCGCGGCTGGCTCGCCGGCCTGTTCGGCGCCCAGCGCGGACCGATCGACGCCTTCATCCCGGTGCTCGCGTTCGCGATTGTGTTCGGCCTGTCGATGGACTACGAGGTGTTCCTCATCTCACGCGTCCACGAGGAGTGGACCGCGCGCCGGGATGCCAGCGCTGCCGTGACGGAAGGACTCGCTCGGACGGGCCGCGTGATCACGGCGGCGGCGGCGGTGATGGTCGCGGTCTTCGGCGCGTTCGCGATCAGCGGCAACCGGGTGCTCGAGATGTTCGGGCTCGCGATGGCGAGCGCGGTGTTCCTCGATGCCGTCGTGATCAGGATGCTGCTGCTGCCGGCCGTCCTCGAGTTGCTCGGCCGGGCCACCTGGATGCTCCCGCGCTGGCTCGAGCGGCGCCTTCCGCGGGTGGCGATCGAGGCCGAGCCGACTCCAAGCCCGGTACCGACGCTGGAGCCCGCGTACGAGGTCGGCACATGACCGACGAACGGACCCTCGACAGGCTCATCGCCCACCTCCGCGGGCAGGTTGCCGAGCTACGCCGGCTCGAGCGAGAAGGGGCTGAGCCTGGCGAGGTCGCGGCGCGCAAGCGCCTGATCCTCCGGCTTCAAGATCACCTTTCGTACGCCGTCCGCGATCTCCTCACCAGCCAGCGAGCGTCGCCCGTCTAGGCCCGGTCTGTGGGCGTCCCAAGCTTCTAGACGGGAATGCGCTCGGTGGTGACGATGAGCACGCGCGTCTCTCGGTCGCCAAGCGTGGCTACTCGGTGGGCGCGCTGACTTGAGAAGAAGATCGTGTCGCCGGGGTTCAGGACGACCGTTTCGCCGCCGCGAAACTCCACACACAGCTGGCCCTCGAGTAGGTACATGAACTCATCGCCGTCGTGCGAGGACCAGTCGCGCATCTTCGCGCCGGGCTGGTAAACAGCGACCAACGGCAGAAATGGGCGGCTCCGGTCCGGCGCTGCGAGGAACATGTCCATGCCCTTGCCAAGGGAGAAGAGCAGCGGCGCGTCCCCCGCACGGACGACCATCTCGTTTTGGGATTCCTCGATCGAGAGGACATCAGCCGCGCCGAGTCCGTAGAACTCCAACAGCGGCAGAAGGCGTCCGAGGCTCACGTCGGTTCGGCCCTTCTCCAAGAGGGAGAGAAAGGACGTGGAGATCCCGGTCGACTCGGCGACAGTCGCCAGGGAGAGCCGGCGCTCAGTCCGGATCTTGAGCAGGCGCACTCCGAGCTGGTCGGCCCAGGGGGCCTGGCCGGCGGTCGTCAACGCGGACTTCGACCGGGACACCCGTCCAGTCTATAGGAGCGATGAGGGCCGGTCCCGGACCCACCTGTCCCTTGGTCGAGGCCGAACTGAACCGAGGGTCTTGTCCCATAGACTGGCCGGACGGGCGATAGTTCGGACGTGACGGATCGACACCGAGCCGTCGGCGGTCCCGCTCATGTCCCAAGCCAAGGAGCCAATCCATTGATTAATGCAGCCCCGCGTAGGCACTTCACCGACGCGATGGTCGAGCCCGGCGCGATCCGCGGCGGCTCGCGCCGGCGAGCAACGCTCGGTGGGAACTGATGCGCCATGCGCTCGACGTACGGCTGCGATTCCATATCGATGAGGGCGAGGTTTGGCCTGGGGAGAGTCCGCGCGAGGCGGCCGCGCGCTTGCTGCGGGAAGTCATGACGGCGAACGACGAGGTGGTTGAGATCCGGGCGTTCAGCTGGACGTGGACCTCGAGACCCGTCATGGGCTCGTAGTCGGTCACGTCAGTAGATGAGCGCTAACGTCACGCCGCTGTCGTCGGCGCCGGATCTCGCGCACGAGCGGGCGATCCGCGCTCTCGCCCAACGGCTCGCTGGGCACAAGGAGGAAGTGGCGCAGCGCGTCGTCGAGTGCTTGCGCCAAGAGACCGTCGAGCACGGGGACCCACTCGACCGGTGCGTCCTCGACGAGGAGTTCTGTATCGCGGTTGAGAACGTGGATGCCCTGGTGGCGAGTCTGGAGAGCGGCCAGCCCGTCCCGGAGGATCATGTCCAGCGGTCGCGGGAAGTCGCCGCGCAGCGAGCGCATCAGGGCGTCTCGCTGGAGTCCTTCCTACGCGCGGGGCGCGTGTGGGGCAGGGCGTGTTGGGCGGTGGCGTTGACCCTGGCGCAGACGGACGCCCCGCGTGAGCGGGAGGCGGCGCTCGAGCTCGCCGGCCGAATCTCGGATCTCGCCGACCGCCTCGCGACTGCCGGCACGGGCGGGTTTTTGGATGAGATCGCCGGGCGCGGCCTGCTGCGATGCGACCTGCTCGACGCGCTGCTCACCGGCAAGGGCGACGCCGACCACACGCTACGACTGGCACGGAGGCTGCGTCTGCAGCTTGCCGGGAGCTACGTTGTCATCGTCGTCCGCGGCGAGAACATGCAGCCCGTGGCGGCACGCGACCAGCCGCCGTACATCCGCAGAACCCTCGACCACATCGTCGAAGAGACGCGCAACCGAATGCGGCCCGCGACCGGCTCGCTCCTCATCGGCCTGCGCAATGGCGACCTGATCATCGCCTTCCCGGCGACGGGAGCCGCCGATCTCACGACGGTGAGGAGTCACTGCGAGGCGCTCGCGAGGGACCTCGGCGTGGGCGTGAGCATTGGGATCAGCGGCTGGCACAAAGGGCGGCCGGCGATAGCGATGGCGTTCGTCGAGGCGATGGAGGCGGTCAAGATCGCAGAGGCCGCAGGAATCCGTGGGCGCGCCGTCGGGATAGAGGACGTGCTGGTCGACTGCATGGTGCACTCGAGCGTCTCGGCGCAGCGCATCCTCAAGGAGACGCTGCAGCCCCTCATCAACTACGACGCGTCGCGCAAGGCGTCGCTCATCAAGACGCTTCGCACCTACGTGGGCACGCGTCTGAACATCACCAAGAGCGCCGCAGCCCTTTTCGTCAACCCCAATACGGTCGTCTACCGGCTCCAGCGAATCAGGGAGGTGTGCGGAAGAGATCCATACGACCCTGACGACCTACTGGTGCTATCGCTCGCTCTGAAAGCAGCCGACCTGCGGGCGTGACCAGGTTCGCGCCGTCATCCGCACTCAACCCGCGCGTAAATCTGGACCTGGACGCCGTCCGGGCTCACTTCTTGGTGCACGCAGTCGTCAGCCTCCGGGTGAGCGTCCCGGTAGCGAACACGGCCGTGAACTGGCCCGTCCAGCTGCCGCGGCATCTGGGTGGGTTCGTAAACAGCGAGTAGGGCGTCGTCTTCCGGTGCTTACCGGTACCGGTCGTCACCCTCCGGGACGCGCCCGCAAACAGCTCGATCGAGTTGACGGTGACGGTGAGCGTGACGCCGGGGATCGGAGACGCCACCGTCGGCAGGTTGTCAAACCGCAGCTCGACGCCATAGGGACCCGACGCCGGCCTGAGCAGACGACCGGTGGTGTCGAAGGACTGCGGCCCGGCAGCTGTCTGCGTGGTGGCCAACAACACGACTCCCGCGAGGTCACCCGGCTGCTGCTTCGGCGCGAGGTAGCTCGTGGTCGCGATGTCGTAGTCGCCGCTGCCCGCGCCGATCGAGGTAGTCACGTGCGTCTTGATGTCGCCGTGGCCGATCTGGCTTGCGGCGGGGCACGCTCGCGCAGAGGCCTGAGCGGCGGTGCACAGCGCCGAGACCGCGCGCGGATCGGCCTTGAACCCGCGGGCGGCGTCGACCACGACCGACGTTGCACCACCTGAGACACCGGGAAACGGACCTTGAGCCAGCAAATGCACAGTCGAGTGGCGACCCGCCTTGCTGGGGCTCAGGGAAAGTGACACCGTACCGGCGGGCGCTCCCAGCGCCGTGGCCGCTGAAACGGCACCAATCAGTCCCGACAAGGCGACTGCGCGATGCACCAAGCCAGAGTATGCATGATCAGAGGCGATCTTTGGGCGATCCGTCGGTGGCCTTTCGACGGTGCTCGATGGCAGTTCGGCTCGACCTGGACAGAGCGATACGCCGGTCGCCGGGGTTCTGGCCCGGCGGCCGGCGCGTGTGGGGGAGGGGGAGGGGCCCGCTACGTTCCGCCGCGCGAGGCTTGCACTGCCGGTTCTCGCGGGAGGTCACGCGGATTGGTGAACGGGAGACGGTCGGCGAGGCCGCAGATCTCAAAGACTCGTTGCACGTTCTTGGGGCCGGGAACGATCAGAAGCTGGACGTCCATCCACGCCACGTATTGATTGAGATCGATCAGGACGTGGAGCGCGCTCGAGTCGATGAAGGTGACCCGGCTGAGGTCGAGCACAAGCTGTTTGGGGTGGCCCGCCAGCTCCGTAGCGATGACCTGACGCGTCTCTTCGCGTGCGGCCAGGTCCCATTCGCCGTCGAGCTCGATCGTGGCGGTGGTGCCGGCGGCCCTCCCCGGAATTGCTCGTACTGCTAGCCGAACGTGACCCATACGGCGCCGAGCTGAGCGAGTACTTCCTGCGCACAGAGGGGTACGTCGTCGAGCTGGCATTGAGCGCCGAGGAAGCCGAGCGCCGGTTCCGGGAGCGTCCTCCCGCGCTTGCGATCGTCGAACTACTGATCTCTGGGGGCGCGGGCGCCGAGCTGTGCACCAGTCTCAAGCAGCTCGCGCCGGTCCCCGTGCTCGCGATCTCAAGCCTCGACGCCCGCGAGCAGGCCTTCGACGCGGGCGCGGACGCCTTCCTGCAAAAGCCGCTTGACCCGCTGCAACTCGTTTCTGCGGTCAAGGACCTGCTCGGCCAGAGCGTGCTCGTCCGCGGGGGCGGGCCGTGAGCGACCGGCTCTCGAGCGGACAGCCACGACTGGACGCCATCCTTGGGGGCGGACTGCCCGCCGACGCGATCAACCTGATCGTCGGTCAACCCGGGACCGGCAAGACCATCCTCGCTGAGCAATACCTGTTCCACAACGCGACCGAGGAGCGGCCAGGGCTCTACCTCTCGACCGTCTCCGAGCCGCTCGAGAAGCTGATCCGCTACGGACAGACTCTGTCGTTCTTCGAACCCGAGGCGATCGGCAGCCGGGTCATCTACGAGGACCTCGGCTACGCACTGGCCGCGAACGGCCTGCAGGCAGTCGTGGACCGTGTCGCGAGCCTGCTCAGGGAGCGCCGTCCCGGGCTGCTGGTGATTGACAGCTTCAAGGCGCTCGAGGCCTTCGCCGAGAACCGGGAGAGCTACCGTCGCGCCCTGCACGAGCTCGCCGGCCACCTGAGCGCCTTCCCAGCCAACTGCTTCTGGATCGGCGAGTACGCCGAGTCGGAGCTCGGCCGCTCACCCGAGTTCGCCGTCGCCGACGCGATCCTGTCGCTCACCACGCTGCGTGAGGGCTCGCGCGAGATGGGCCTCTTCCAGGTCCTCAAGCTCCGTGGCAGTGACTTTCGCTCCGGGCAGCACACCTACCGCATCGGCCTCGACGGGCTCCGCCTCTTCCCCCGCCTCGGCGCGGCGCAGGAGCCAACCGGTTACACCGCCGACCAGGCGCGGCTCTCCTCCGGTGTCGCCGCGCTCGACGCGATGCTCGACCGGGGCTACTGGGGGGGCGCCTCCACCCTCATCGCCGGCCCATCCGGAGGCGGCAAGACCCTGCTGGGGCTGCATTTCATCTTCAAGGGCGCAGAGCTCGGCGAGACTGGCGTCATCGCCACGCTGCAGGAGAACCCCATCCAGCTCGAGCGCATGGCCGGCGGCTTCGGCTGGTCACTGGAGCAACCCAACGTCGAGCTGATGTACCGGTCGCCGATCGACATCTACCTCGAGGAATGGTTCTACGACCTGCTCGAGTTAATCGAGCGGACCGGCGCGAGCCGCGTCCTCGTCGACAGCCTCGGCGACCTGCGGCTCGCGACCACCGACGAACTGCGCTTCCGCGAATACACCTACACCCTGCTGCAGCGCTGCGCGATCCGCGGCGTAAGCCTCATGCTCACGCTCGAGACGATGCACGGCGGCTCACCGGCGGTCTCCGACTACGGCATCTCGAACCTCTCCGACAACGTGGTCCAGCTTCAGCTCCACCGTCATCGCGCACACCTGATCCACACCATCGCGGTGCTCAAAACCCGCGCCAGCCACCATGACCCCGCGGTACGTGAATTCATAATCAACGATGGCGGCATCGTCCTCGGGGAACCGATGCAGCGAAACCCCGACGAGTAGCCATGTCAGCCGCAAGGTCCCGCGTTTGCCGGGGGCGGCCATCGGATACCGATGCCGGTCACGCCGCTGAGACAGCTAGCAGCCGACGGCTGGGCCGACGAGCACCGGCTCGCCGTCGTCGACGACGATGTCGCACCGGCCCAGGTAGCGGTCGGTCCCGGTGTCGAAGACGAGCACATACACGCCGGACAACCCGCCGGGCTGACCGGCCATCTGCCGCAGCCGCTCGCGCAGCGCCGCCTCGCCGGGAAGATCGGCGTCGACAAGGCCGCGACTGCTGTAGAGCAAGAAGCGCACTCCCTGAACGTAGGGCTCCAGCTCGTCGGCGTCGCACGGTATGTGGGACAGGTTGCGCCGGTACGTCGGTTCTATGAGTCGCTGC
The DNA here is from genome assembly GCA_035551695.1 of Solirubrobacteraceae bacterium. Taxonomy (GTDB): domain Bacteria; phylum Actinomycetota; class Thermoleophilia; order Solirubrobacterales; family Solirubrobacteraceae; genus Palsa-465. The sequence continues at coordinate 152,190 of DASZMU010000004.1, read as the reverse complement.
AGTGCCGTGTGAACGTTCCGCCGGCTTGGCGGCAGGTGATCCTGACGAACACTTTATGACCGGGCTCCTACGCTCGCTGCCAATGTCCCCCGGGAAACTGGCCATACCTGCGGTGATGGCTGCGCTGGCGCTTGGCCTGCCCGCGGTCGCGCTGGCCATCCATCTACGGGCGTCGGGGAGGGCGCATACGGCGCGGGGCCGGCGGATTCCGGTGTCGCACACGACCAGCGGCGTGTCTGAGGTCGGCCCGTTGTTCGCGAACGCGACGACCACCCAGCACGGCTGCACGGCGAGTGTCGTCGACAGCCCCAACGGCGACGTCGTGCTCACTGCCGCCCACTGCGTGTCCGGGAGCGGGGTGGGAATGGTGTTCGCCCCCGGTTTTCACAACGGCAGTTCGCCGTACGGACGTTGGACCGTTACCGCGTCGCACCTCGCGCTGGGCTGGCTGAAGTCACAAGATCCCCAAACCGACTTCGCGTTTCTCACGGTGGCGCCGCAGCCGATCAACGGCCGCCTGAAAGAGATCGAGCAGGTCACAGGGGGGTTCCTGCTCGGTGGGAAACCGCGCGCCGGCGAGGCGATCACGGTGCTGGGGTATCCAGCGGGGAGCGACAACGCTGCTATCAGCTGCCGGACGTCGGTGTACTTCACGGATGCGTTCCCGTCGTTTGACTGCAGGGGCTACGTGGGCGGCACGAGTGGGGGGCCCTGGCTGGTTCAGAGCGCGCGCGGCGCCCGGATCGTCGGGGTGATCGGCGGTTTGAATCAGGGCGGTTGCGTCGACTCCACTTCATACAGCTCCCTGCTGGCCCAGACCGCCCGGAAGGTCTACGCCAAGGCCTCTCACCACGCCACGCCCGATGTCGCTCCGGCGCCCGGGGGCGACGGCTGCTGATAGATCCTCCTCCGCGAGCTAACTCGGAGCAATTCCCGAGCGCCGGGATCGCGGGGAGACGTGAGCGGGACCCGCGGTACCACGTCCCAAAACAGACGCGGAAGCGAGTACGATTCGTGAGGCTTTACTTGGTTCTCGGCGCTTTGGGGCTTTACTCTGGGACGGGCCGGAAATTGGATTGAGCGGGGTGCATCGCGTTGCTCCGTCACGGCCGTCTCGGCTCGCTGCCTCACTCTGCTGGCGGCTTTATCGGCGGTCCTGATCTGGGGCGTGCTTCACGGTGTTGCGGAGGCGGCTGGGCGCACCCACGCCTCGGTGCGAACTCTCGTGGCGCCGATACCGGTGAAGAAGCCGCCGAAGCCGCCGAAGCCGCCGGAACCTCCTCCGCCTCCGCAGCCGCCGCCTCCACAGCCGCCGCCTCCGCAGCCGCCGCCCCCGCATCCACCCAACGCGGGAAGTACCACGGTGCTATCCGCGTCCCCAGACGCTCCGGTTGCGAACGAGACCGTGACCTTGGTCGCGACCGTGGCATCCAGCGTCAGCACCGAGGCACCGTCGGGCACGATCACGTTCAAGAATCGCGGCGACACGATCCAAGGGTGCGACGGCATGTCAGTTTCGCCGACGGGCCAGAGCGTGACGGTGGTCTGCCAGACGTCGTTTGGCGCCAGCACGGCGGTGCTCCGCGCCGTCTTTACACCAGACCCCGGTTCAACCGTGGCCGGCTCCAGGAGCGCGACGGATTCGCTGCAGGTCGGTCAGGACGCGAGCGTGATCTCCCTCACCACGTCAAAGTCTGTGCGCCCGGGGGCGAGCACGACTCTGACGGCCACGGTCACGCCCGCGTCAAGTGGGCCCGGGCCGATCCAGCCGTCAGGAACGATCGAATTCCTCGACGGCGATCAACCGATCGCCTCGTGTCTCGGTCAGGGGTTGGTGAACGGAGGCGCGACGTGCACCGCCACCTTCACAATGGCGGGTACGCACAGCATCACCGCCAGCTACAGCGGCGACGACAACTTCACAGGCTCCATCTCGTCGGCACACGCAGTACGTGTCGTTCCGGCAGTTCGCGGGACGATCTCGTCGACGATGCAGTGGAGCTTCGCGTACACACCTTCCTACACCAAAATCCTGACGCTCGTCGTCAACGGTGCGCCCGCCGGCTCGACCGTGCTCGTCAAGTGCGTTGGCCAAGGATGCCCCTACGTGAGGCACGCCACCGCGGTCCGGGCTCAGAGCCGGTGTGGGGGAAAGGGCAAGCGCTCGTGCTCAGCGGATCCGAGCCTCAACCTGAGGCGCGGTTTTGAGCAGCGCCTCCTGCTACCTGGAACGACGATTACGGTCATGATCTCGCGGCCCGGCTGGATCGGCAAGCGCTACACCTTCGGCATCCGGGCGCGTCGCGGGCCGCGCATCCGGATCTCGTGCGTCGCGCCCGGCGGAACTCGTCCGGGCGTCGGTTGCTGAGAGAGGTGCGAAGAACCCGCCTCCGCACCCCGCTGGGGTTGGGAGGCGGGTCTGACCGTCCTTGGCGGATCAGGCCGCCAGGTCGTGGGCGAGTGTGCCCGTCCTGGCCGCGTGGATCCGCTGCTCGATGCTCGTCAGTTCGCTGAGAACGTGAGCATCGTCAGCTGCCGGCAGTAGCTCGCCACGTCGTTGAATCAGCTTGGCGAGATGATCGGCGACCTCGGACTGGTCGGCCTCAGGCTTCGTTGCGGAAGTCATCGTTGCTCCTTTTTGTCTTTCTTCCGTTATCGACCATATAACCGAATCGCTGCAACCGTGCTGCTAAACAACTGTGAACCCATTGTTTCTGCGGGCTGAGGCGGTCTTAAATCACTGTTTTCCGACCGTTTTGGCCGGACTGGCAGGCTTTGCAGGACGCTTCGATGGCGGCGGCGACCCGGCGCGGTCCAGGGCTGTGGCCCATGACCAGGGTGTAGTGGTTGACGTCCGCCACCTCCTCCACCCGGACCGACGGATGGCCCGCGGCGAAGGTGTGCAAGGCGTCCGCCGGGATGAGCGGCTCGGCGTCAAAGAGGCCGCGCTCGGCCCGAAGCAGCTGCACCGGGGCCCGCACTCGCTCGAGGGCGGTCCGCGTCACGTTGTCGAGCACCATCTCGTTGCTGTCGGTCCGCACGGCCGCGGCCGAGGCGCCACAGCGCACTGCCCGCCCGTCCTCAACCAGGTCGTAGCGAGCGTAGGCCTCGACGTCCTCGTCCCACGCATCGGTGAACGCGGGGTGAGCTCGCCACCCGCGGACATACTGTTCGGCCGACGGGAAGGTGATCGCGAGACGTAGCACGGCGCTGGAGACCGCGGACTCGAGCATCGCACGCGGATCGTCAGGGCGCGGGAACGGCAGGCCCGCGTCGAGCAGCACGACGGCTGCAGCGCGCTCCGGGTATTCAGCGGCGATGCGCTCCACCAGGTAGGCCCCCATCGAGTGCCCTACCAAAACCGCAGGCGGCGCCCCCACGTAGTCGAGCACCGCGACCAGGTCGGCCACGTGGGCCCCCATCCCGTACGGACCCGGCAGCGCCGCGCTGCGCCCGCGACCGCGGCAGTCCGGTGCCAGCAGGCAGATGCGACCGTCCAGCTCGCGTGCGACCGATCGCCACGTCATCAGCGACGCGGTCACGCCGTGCACGGCCAGCACCACGCACCCGGCTTCGGCCACGGGCGGCCCGGCGCGGGCGACGTGCAGCATGCCGCCTGACACCGGCACCTCGAAGCGCGCGGCAAGCGGGTCGTCGCTGTTGGGTGGCCCCATGCTCCAATCGTGTCCCGGCTCCAATTTGGGCAGACCTGGCCGACGTGCCAGCGTCGATCGGCCAAGGGAACGCGCATATCGGCCGCGGCCGATGAGAAAGGCGAAATGCCGTGGTCTATAGCTTCTGGTGGTTGAACCTGTGATTCTCCCCAGTCCAGGGGCGACGGTGATCGAGCTGCTTCGATAACAGGAGGGTGAGAGGGATTGACGGAACTCGTGGTGGGAACGAAGAAGGGCCTGTTCTTGCTCGAGGGCGAGCCGGCTCAGGGCTTTGAGATCAGGACCCGCGCGTTTGCGGGCCAGCCGGTGGACTTTGCGATGCGCGATCCCGGGAGCGGGCGCCTGCTTGCGACCGTGACGTCGCCGTTCTACGGCCCAAAGATCTACTACAGCGACGACGCCGCGGGTGTGGAGTGGGAGCAGGCCGGCGGCGTCGCCCTGCCCGAGGGTGGTGATCAGGCGCTCGAGCGGATCTGGGTCATCGCCTGCGGAGAGACGGACGGCGCCCTCTACGCGGGAGGAGATCCCGGGGTCCTCTTCGAGAGCCGAGACGGCGGCGCGAGCTGGGAGATCAACGCCGGCCTCTGGGAGCAGCCGTCGCGCCCGCAATGGCAGCCGGGCGGCGGCGGGCTCTGCCTGCACTCGATCTGCCCGTGGCCGGGAGATCCCGACAGGCTGGCGGTCGCCGTGTCGGCCGCGGGGATCTGGCTGACCGAGGATGGCGGACGTACGTGGCGGCGGGGCAACGAGGGGCTCAACCCGCGGTACCTGCCGGAGGAGGCGCTCAAGGATCAGAATGCGGGCCGCTGTGTGCACCATGTCGAGCGGGCACCGACGCGGCCTGAGCGGATGTTCATGCAGTTCCACGGGGGCGTCTACCGCTCGGACGACGGAGGCAGCAGCTGGACCGACATCGGTGGCGGCGGGCTGCCGTCTGACTTCGGCTTCCCGCTGTCGATCGACCCCGCCGATCCCGACAGCGCCTACGTGATCCCACTCGTCGCCGATATGGATCGGGTCATGCCCGGCGGCCGGGTGCGCGTCTACGAGACCCGGGACGGGGGCTCGAGTTGGGCAGCCCGGGGCGAGGGGTTGCCGCCGGAGCACGCCTACCTGACGGTGCTGCGGCAGGCGTTCAGCCGCGCCGCACACGGCGAGCTTCTCCAGCTCTACTTCGGCGCCACGTCCGGCGATGTGTTCGGCTCCGGCGACGCCGGCGCGACCTGGACGACGGTCGCGACGCGGTTGCCGCCGGTATTCTCGGTGGTCGCGAGTTAGCCCAGGCTCCCGCGCCGGTCTTGATCCCAACAACCTGTCGCTCGCATGGCTGATCGTCTCGTCATCTCACCGGCGCCGGTTCGCGTCGCCCGCAACGGCATGGTGTGCGCCATCGATCACCTGGCGGCCGGGGCGGGCGTCGAGCTCCTGCGTCACGGCGGCTCCGCGGTCGATGCCGCGGTCGCCGCCAGCGCGGTGCTCGCGGTCACCAGCCAGCACATGTGCGGGATGGGCGGTGATCTGTGGGCGGTGGTCCACCCGGGCCGCGACGAGTCGCCGGTCGCCCTGAACGCGTCCGGCCGAGCCGGCTCCGGTGCTGATCCGGACGCCTTGCGGGCGCGCGGCCTGAGTCAGGTGCCCGACGGCGAGGTGGCCGCGGTGACCGTGCCCGGGTGCGTCGATGGCTGGCTGACGCTGCACGACCGTTTCGGTCGCTTGGCGCTTGCCCACGTGCTCGAGGCGGCGCGCCGGTACGCCGATGACGGCTTTCCGGCGTCTCCGGAACTGGCGAGCGCGGCCGAGGCGGTGGCTCCCCTCGACGGCGCGGGGGACTATCGGGTCACCGGGGGAGTGAGGACGGGCACGATGATCCGGCGAGCCGGGGTCGCGCGAACACTGGGGGCGATCGCGGCCGGCGGACGGGACGCGTTCTACGGCGGCGAGTTCGGCGACCGGCTCGTGGCACTCGGTGGCGGTGAATTCACCGAAGCCGACCTCGTGCGTTCTCAGGCTGACTGGGTGGGCGCGATCTCGCTCGATGCGTGGGGACACCGCCTGTGGACCGCGCCCCCCAACTCCCAGGGATACCTGACGCTCTCCACGGCATGGATCGCCGGCGAGTTCGACCTTCAAGATCCGGAGGATCGAGAGTGGGCGCACCTGCTCATCGAGGCGGCTCGTCAGGCTGGCTACGACCGACTCGAGGTCCTGCACGAAGACGCCGACGGTGCGGGGCTGCTCGCGCCCGAGCGCCTGGCGCCCCGGCGGGCGGCGATCGACCCAGCCATGGCGTCGGCGCTGCCCGTGCCCGTCACCCACGGCGACACCATCGCGGTCTGTGCCGTCGATGCCGATCGGCAGGGCGTCAGCCTCCTTCAGTCCAACGCCGGGACGTGGGGATCCCGCCTCATCGTGCCGGGCGTCGGCATCTTCCTCCACAACCGGGGCCGGGGCTTCAGCCTCGACCCCGGTCATCCTGCCGAGTACCGGCCGGGCCGCCGCCCGCCCCACACCCTGTCGCCGACGCTCGTCACCGGAGTCGGCGGCGAGTTGCGGGCGGTTCTGGGGACGATGGGCGGTGACAGCCAGCCACAGATCCTCGTGCAGCTGCTGACGCGCCTCATCCGCGCTGGTCAGTCACCGGGTGACGCCATCCACGCCGCGCGCTTCGTGCTCGCACCGCCGCCGTGCAGCGAGGCCGCGACCGCCCACGACGGGTTCTCGACCTGGCGGTCGCGGGGCAACGTGACCGTGCGGCTGGAGGCCCACGCTCCGAGCTCGTGGGCGGACGGGCTCCCGGCGATGGGTCACGAGGTCACCCGCGAGGGCGCCTTCTCCAGCGAGTTTGGGCACGCCCAATTGATCGATGTCCGCGACGACGTCCTGCGGGGCGCGACCGATCCACGAGCCCGGGCCGGCGCCGCTGCCGGATGGTGACCGCCATGTGCGTTCAGGGCGCCGAAGATCAGGTGGTGGGGGGGAGGGAGGGCCGGGTGATCGGCCATCGGCTGAGGGCCAGCGCGGGGATGGCCAGGAGCGCAAACAGCGCGCAGTAGAGGAGCGGCTGTCTGAAGCTGCGGGTGGCGGCGCGCTCGATCACGCCTTGCACCTGCCGCCGCAGCGCCGCGAGGTGCGCTGCGGTGGGGCCGCTGGCGGACGCGGCGGCCCGGGCGAAGGCCGGGCCGATGTCAGGCAACCGGCCTTGAGATGCATGCTTGTCGGCGGCAATGAGCCCGGCCCCCACCTGCACCTTGAGGAGGATCGGTATCGGCGCGGTGAGGACGTCTGTCGCGATCGGTGGGATCGCCCGTTTCGGTGCGGCGCTGAGGCTGTTGACGAACACGGGCGTGAGGATCAACAGGCCGAGGACAAGTCCGCCGTCATGCGCCACGACGGTTCGTGCGGCTCGGCGCAGGAGGAGGCCGGGGCTGCGCAGTGAGGCCGTCGTCAGCGCCGGGACGGTCAGCCCCAGACCTGTGCCACACAGGCCGAGCGCGATCAGCACCCAACCCAACTGGCGGTGGGAGACCAGCGCCAGGCCGGCGAGCCCGGCGGCGAGCGTGACCGCGCCACCAGCGGTCAGGAGCACGGACGCGCGGCCGCGGGCGCCACGCTCCGCGAGCGCTGTGAACACGGGGATGATGCTGACGATCGCTGCCGTGGCGAGGGGAGTCAGCAGCCACACGTTGATCACCAGGACCGTTATGAGAAAGAGAGCGCCGATCAAGGCGGCGGAGATGAGTGCCAGCGCCAGGCTCGCACCGAGCGGACCAACCCAGGTCCGGCGCCCCGGGCGGGTGAAGCCGGCGTTCGCCCCGGCTTCGTGCTCTGTCCGGGACGGCTGGCGCGGTGCTGCCGGGGACGCCACGGAAACCGCCCATGCCGCCACCGCGGCAACCGGCGCCTGCGCGAAGAAGATCGCGCGCCAGTCAAATAGCTGGGTGAGGATGCCGCCGATGGCGGGTCCGATCGCCGCACCGAGTGCGGCGGCCGCGGCCCAGCCGGCCAGCGTCGACTTCTCCGTACCCGTGGTCTCGCCGAACAGTGGCAGTGAGGCGCACAGCAGCAGAGCTCCGCCGGCGCCCTGCGCACAACGTGCAACGATCAGTACTCCCAGCGCGTTGGCGGAGCCTGCGGCGAGGGACGCCAGACCGAATACGGTCAGGCCGGCGACGAGCGTCCTCTGTGATCGCAGCCGTGACGCGAACAGCACCACCGCCGCCGCGCCGGCGATCAGCGAGAGGTTGTACGCGACGATGACCCAGGCGACGTGCGAGATCGAGGTGTGCAGACGGTCGATGATCTGCGGCAGCGCCAGTACCACGATCGACGCGTCGGCGAACGCGAGCATGACCGCCAACAGCACCGACAACCTCAGCCACCGCGCGGTTCTGAACACCTCTCAAATGCTTGCATCCGCGCCCCCGCCGTGCGAAGCGTGGGCTTACGGCTGACCGGTGCCCGTGCCGTGCAGGGTGCGGAGCATCAGCACCTGGTCCGGGTTGATCCCGATGCGTTCGCCGGTGTGTGCCTCGGTCAGCCAGGCGAGTTCCATGATGGATCCGCGGGCGGCGGAGAGGATGGCAGCCTCGACCATCTGGACGTCTCCTTCGATTCGCAGGCGCTCGCCGCCGACGAGCGTGAGCTCAGTGATCGTGATTCACCCTCACCCATCGCTCGGCCCGATGCACCGATGTCACGATGAGAACTCGGAGATCGAGTACGCGTTGCAGCCCAGCACCTCACAGGATTGATCGTGAGGGGTGGTGGGATTACGCCGGCAGACTACGAACGGTTGGTGGGGACCCATGTCGAAGATCGCGGTGACGATGTCTCCCGAGATCGGATCCGGCGCTCCTACCGTGGTAACACAATCGACGTTGCCGCGGCGGGTCCAGATCTCCGCGATCCGGCGTCGGCTGGGCGGCCGTCCCATTCGCAGTTCGGTCTGCTTGCGCAGCTTCTGGTACACGTCCTCGGCAGACGCTCCCTGGCAGTCAGGGACGAAGAACGACGGCGTTGAAGGGCTGGCGTCCGCGGTCATGCGTGTTCAGGCGGAGTGGCCCGCCCACCGCGGCAGGTCGGCGAAACGGCGAACATCCAACTCCTTCCGTCGCCGGCGCTGGGCATGCGAGGAGGTTGGACTGCGTCGGCGAGTACGACCTCCCGGGCGCGGCGCACCCGTTCTCCGACCGTAGCACTCGTGCGCTGCAGGTCAACATCGCTCCCCGGGCCGCGGCCCGCCGCACCGCCGTTGCGCGGTTCGATCCGATTGCGCTATGGTGGGAAAGGGTCGGGCGCCCGCTCGGCCGTTACCGTAGCGCCCAGCGTTTCGCCAGTTCGTTGCTTGTCAGCGCCCTCCGTGTTTCGCAGCGCACGCAACCCGGAGGAAGGCAACACATGCCAACAGGAACCGTGAAGTGGTTCAGCGACGAGAAGGGCTTTGGCTTCATCACGCCTGATGACGCCGGCAAGGACCTGTTCGTTCACCATTCAGCAATCCAGGGCGACGGCTACAAGTCGCTCGCCGAAGGTGCGAAGGTCAGCTATGACGCCGAGCAGGGCCCCAAGGGTCCCGCCGCGGCGAACGTGCTGCCCGTCTAAGCCTGAGCACTGACAGCGGCGGGGGCCCCTGCGTCCTCGCCGCTCTCGCATCGTCCGACCGGACCCCATACGTGCCGCGGCCCTCAACAGGTCATGGGCTTGCTGCGAATGCACAACGCTTCAATCCAAGGAGACTGTATGTCGTCACGCGGCAAGAAGAAGACCACGATGGCAAAGCTCACTCGTGAGAGCCGGCTGCGCGAACGCCGCATGCTCAAGCAGGCCAAGAAGGAGGCGCGTCGCAACGCTCCACCGCCGCAGCCGGAGAGCCCGGTCGTCATCCAGCCTGCGCAGGACCAGTAGCTCTACAGCCCCCGCTCGCGAGCGTCCTTGCTCAAGGCGATGGCCAAGGTGGCCGGGTCGAGACGGGCTTCCAGCTCAGTGATTCGCTTCTCCTGCCGCTGCGACTCGCGGTAGACGGAGTCCTGCAGCCCCTGCACCATGTTCTCCAGGTCGACGATCCGCGCCTGCAGGGCATCGATCCGTTCAACACTCCCGGCCAAGGGCGCGGCGCTCGGCGCGGCGGCAGGAGCCGGCAGGGTCCGACGGATGTGCGTGATCCGTGCGATCAGCCCCTCTCGCCCGCGTGAGCTCATCTGAACCGCGGGCGCTTCGGCGCGACGGGGCGAACCGGATAACGCAGACGCTCCTCGCTGGTCATCTTCCGAATGACCAGTGACCCACTCCGTACCTGCTCGCGGATGTTGTCGAGCTTTACCTGCCGCTCGCGCTCAGCTCGCTCGCGTGCGATCGATACTGGGGGACGCGAGCGCCCAACCGACATCACTGCTCCCTCCGTCACCGGCGAGACTCGCCGTATAAGGCAGACGCCACTCCAGGCACCGTACCACCAGCGGCGAGGGACGCCTAGGAAGTCGCAGCCGCGGGGAACGTTCGGTTGCGGGTCACCGAGTCAGGCGACGGGCGGCGGCGTTCCCTCCGCGCTGGACGCGAGAGCTGGGTCCCACTCGCACACGGCGCAGGCATGGCGCAGGGCGGAGCGAGCGAACTCCAGCGCGAGCGCGTGCGGGTCTGGCGCTGAGCGAATGTCCGCCCAGTCGAGCACGTACTCGCCGAGCGATGGATCCCAGCGCGCAGCGGGCGGAGCGAGGGTGGCCGCCGCGAAATCGCTGGGTGCGGGGTGTGCGTAGGCGTAGAACGCGGCCCTCTCGTACCGGGGGTCTCCGGGCCACCAGCCCACGGCGACCTCCTGCGCATCCATCGCGTTGCGCATGATGAAGTCGTCCGACGGCGGGTCTGCCGGGAGGCCTGAGAACAGGTTCACCGCGAGATCGAACGAGCCCCACCAGGCGTTGACCGGCGTCGAGCGCCCACGATACGGGGCGCGGAAGGTCGCGAGCACGAGCGCCGCCCGGGTCGCCGCGGCAAAGTACGCCTCGACCTGGTGAGGGTCATAGCGCGCGTGTTCCTCGTCCTCATCCAGCGGCACGGTCCACGGCACCTCCTGGGGCCTCGGGTCGATCTCGACCGCGCCCGCCAAACGCGCGACCGCCATCAGCACCTCTCGCGTGACGGCTCCGACGGGCCGGTCCGGCCCGAGCGCGACCCGGGCCTCGTTCCCGTCGGTGTGCTCGACGATCGCCTCGTGCGTACGCAGGTCGAGAGCGACGGCGAACGCGCCTGACCCGTCCGGCGCGCGCAGCGGAGCTGTCTCCCATCCCCGTGCCGTCAACCGGAGCGCGGTGTGCTGAAGCTGCGGCTCGGGCGGGGCGAGGGCCACCGCCAGCTTGCCGAGGACCTGGGTGTGGGCGTGCACCGTGTCGCACGTCGCGCTCCACTGCTCATAGGAGAGGGCCGGCCAGCCGGCGGACATGACTCAAACGCTACCGGTCCGCCGCTCCGGCCGCGATCATGACCGAGATGCCGGCCTCCGTCCCAGAGCTTGTCCATCCGATCCCGGTCGAGGAGGTGCCCGGCTGGGCGCGTGCGATGACCGCGACATTCCTTGGCGATCCGGACGGACCGCCGACCGCTCGCCGCATCGACCTGCTGACGCGCGGCTGGAATCCGGCGCGAGCTTGGGGTGTGCGTGCCGGAGGCCGATGGGTGGCGACGCTGCGCACCGAGGAGCGGTCGCTGACCGTGCCCGGCAGGGGCGACCGCACCCGTGACGTGCCCGTGGACGCCGTCACGGCCGTCACCGTGTCGGCCACGCACCGCCGCACGGGGCTGATGAGCCGCATGCTCGATGGGTCGCTGAATGCCGCGCGCGAACGCGGAAATGCTCTCAGCATCCTGATCGCGGCCGAATGGCCGATCTACGGTCGCTTCGGCTACGCGCCGGCAACCGTTTCGGCGGACTACGTCCTTCGCCGGTCCCGTCCCGGGGCGACGTGCCCCGGAGATCCGGCACGCGTCAGGCACGTCGATCGCGAGGACTTCGGCGTCGTGGCAGCGGACGTGTTCGCCGCGGCTCGCCGGGCGCAGGCGGGCCAGATCGACCGAGACGCGTTCTGGTGGAACCGCGTCCTCGGACGCGCCGGGTACGCACCGTCGGACGGTCTGCCCCACAACTGGCTCATCCACGATGGTGATGGCGGGCCCGACGGTCTGCTCGCCTGGAGGGCGACCGGTTCGTTTGGTCTCGTTCCGCCGTTTGGCACGGTCGAGGTCTGGGACCTCGTCACCGCCAGCGACGCCGCGTACCGCGACCTGTGGGCGTATCTGAGCGGCATCGACGGCATCGACGAGGTCAGCCTGTCGAACCGGCGGGTGGACGAGCCCGTGCGCTGGTTGCTGGACGACGCCCGCGCGCTGGTCATGACGCGGCACGTGGACTTCCTGTGGCTGCGGCTGCTCGACGTGCCGGCGGCGCTCGCCGCACGGCGTTATGCGGTGCCCGGCGAGGTCGTACTCGAGGTGATCGACGAGGACGTCAACCGGTTTGCCGCGGGCCGTTTCCGGCTCACCGCCGATGGCGACGAGGTCGCGTGCGAACCGACGGATCGCCCCGCAGACCTCGAGATCACCCAACCGGCGCTGGCGTCGATCTACCTCGGCGGCTTCCGCCTCCGGGAACTGCTGCTCGCCGGCCAGGCGACGGAACGCACGGCTGGGGCGCTCGGCCTCGTCGACCTGATGTTCTCAACCCCGCTGGCGCCCTGGACCGCGACCTGGTTCTAGCGCCGGTTCGGGCATCCCGGCGCCGTTGACGCCGGCCGCTGGTTCGGAACGGTGCACTAGGCTGAATCGATGACAGGCCGAACAGAAGATCCGGCGCCGGATGCGGGCCGACTGCCGTCCGGGCGGCTGGGGCGGACCGCCCGCGTCGGCGGGTTGGTGACCGGGCAGGGTCTGCGGTGGGCGAGCATGCGGACGGCGAACCGGCTTCGCAGCCCCGAGCGGGCGGAAGCGGCGCAGAACGAGCGGACTGCCGCGCTGGTCAACGAGCTCGTCGAGCAGCTCGGCCGGATGCGGGGGGCGGCGATGAAGGTCGGCCAGATGATCTCGATGATCGAGCTCGACGAGCTTCCGGCCGAGCAGCGTGAAGCGTTGGAGTCCAAGCTGGCCTCGCTCCGGGACGCCGTCCCGCCGGTCCGGTTTGCCCAGCTCGAGCGGTTGATGCGCCGGGAGTTCGGCGGACCGCTCAGCCGTGTCTTTGCGGAGTTCGAGGAGCGCGCGTTCGCTGCCGCCTCGATTGGGCAGGTTCACCGTGCCGTCACCGTCGACGGTGACGAGGTGGTGGTGAAGGTCCAATATCCGGGAGTCGCGGAGGCGGTTGAGACGGATCTCCGCAACGCCACGCTGCTCGTGCCGCTGGTCAAGCGCCTCGCCCCCGGAGTGGACGCCAAGGCGCTGTTCTCAGAGCTGCGCGACCGGGTCGGCGAGGAGCTGGACTATGAGCTGGAGGCGCAGAACCAGCGTCGCATCGAGCGGCGGCTGCGCGGCCATCCGTTCATCTCCGTGCCCCGCGTCTACACGGCTCTCTCGACACGCCGCGTCCTCGTGACCGAGTACGTCGAGGGCGAGCGGTTCGACGACGTGCGCGCGCGGGGGGAGGGGGAGCGCGACCGGTATGGCGAGATCGTGTTCCGGTTCTTCTTCGGACTGCTGTACCGCGACCACATCGCGCTGGGAGATCCCCACCCCGGCAACTACCTCCTGCGTCCGGACGGCCGCGTCGCGTTTGTCGATTACGGCCTGATGCGCGACGTTGGGCTCGAGCGGACGGCCGCCGAGGCCGCGATTGCCCGGGCGGTCCGTGGCAAGGATGCCGCGGAACTCAAGGCGGCGTTGATTGCCGCCGGCTACCTGCCGGCAGAGCGGGCCGACATCGTCGATGCGGACCTGGCGCTGCGGATGATGCGCGGCGCGACGCAGTGGTACGCCGTTCCCGGCCGGCGTCGGCTCTCCGCCGATCGGTCCCGGCGGGGTCGTCCGCAGGAGCCGGCCGACGGGGACCGTCGCGCCGACATCCGCGAGCAGATCAACCAGTTCACAGTGCCGGCGGGAGCCGTGCTCATCCGACGGATGCACGGCGTCGTTTCGATCGTCCTGACGCAACTTCGTGCCGGCGCCGACTGGGGTGCGATCGCCGCCGAGTACCTGCACGGCGAACCGCCGGCGACGACGCTCGGTAGCGGCGAGGCCGGCTTCTTCGCCCGGCGGCTGTGATCCGCTGTGGCGCGACGAGCAGGCCACTGAAACAGAATTAGGGGTATTGTCATGGAGGATTGTCGAGTGCTCACGGACGATCGCTCCGCGGGGCCCTGACCTCGCGGCGACGAAGGAGAGAGGACATGTGGCGAGGAGTGAGTCGGAACGTCCTGCTGGGCCCGCTCGTGTTCGCCGCGACCCTGGCCCTCGTCCCCGCCGCGTGGGCCTCGATCACGCCGACGGCCACTCTCAACCAGAGTGCCGGTACGGCGGCGGGCGGGACCCACAACCTCGGGGTGGACCTGAAGTTCGCTCCGGCCGGCGGCGATTCGCCTGACCATCTGACGCTCAACCTGCCGCCCGGTCTACTTGCGAACGCGTCGGTTGATGGAGGGGCGTGCCTGCAGACTGCCGACCTCACCGACAGCGCGTGCCAGGTCGGCAGCGGCACCGTGACCGCCGACGCTTACGGCACCATCCCGGTTCCGACCGCGGTCACGTTTGACCTCGTCCCGCCGCCGGGCCCCGGTGATCTCGCCGGGCTGGCCGTCAACAGCAACGGCACGCAGATCGGCTCAACCGCCGACGTCAGGGTTCGGCCGTCCGGTGACCCGGCCGGGGTCGGGGTCACGATCGCGTTCGTGTTGCCCAACGCGCTGTACGGAGTGCCGATCTCGATCACCGAGATCAACAGCACCTTCGACGGTCTGCGCTATCCCGCCACGTGTCCCAGCACGCCGCAGTCCTTCAGCATCGCCGTCAACTCCTACAACGACGCGACGGTCCACACCGCTGCGGCTCCGCTGTCGGTCACCGGCTGCTCGTCGTTGCCGTTCTCGCCGTCCTTCGCAGTCGTCGCGACCCGCGACAGCACCGACAAGCAGGTCAAGCTGACGACCGACATCACCCAGTCGGCCGCCGAGTCGCCGAGCCGGTCGGTGGCGCTCGGCCTTCCCGTTGCGGTGCTGCCCCCCAACGTGGCAGCGGTCAAGCTTCTGTGCCCCAATCTCGCGAGCGGCACGTGCACGCCGGTCGGCTCGGCCACGGCCATCTCGCCGCTGTACCCCAAGGCGCTGACCGGCGAGGCGTACCTGACCGGCTCGTTCACGGGGCTGTCGCTGACGCTCATCTTCCCGTCGCCCTTTCCGCTCACGCTCACCGGCTCGGTCGACCTGACGTCGAATACGACGACATTTACGGGTTTGCCGGATATCCCGCTGACCGATCTCGCAGTGACGCTGAACTCCGGGAACTACGGGCTGTTCGAGGCGACGTGCGGGACGCCGTCCGGCACGGCGACGGCAGCGCTGACCGACCAGAACGGCGACAAGTCCGCCAAGGTCGCGGCCAAGTTCACCGTGGCCGGCTGCTCATCGAGCACGGGCGGCTCCGGCAGTACGACTCGCCCGCAGCTGTCCAACGCCGGTTCGTCCGGGTTGCGGACCGGTCACGTGTCGTTGAGGTTCCGTGTGTCGGCGGCTCGGCGGGGGGCGAAGGTGGCGGCGGTGACGGTCGAGTTGCCGGCGGGGTTGCGGTTCGTCGGTCGTGGGGGAAGGGTGTCCGGTGTGTCGGTGTCCGGGGCGAGGATCAGGTCGTTGTCGATCTCGCACGGTCATCTGGTGATCGTCGTGCGGCGCGCGGTGTCCTCGATGCGGGTCACGGTGAAGAGCGCGGCGTTGGCGGAGAGCGCGGCGCTGCGGGCCAGGGCGCGGGCGGGCAAGCTCAAGAGCCTGCCGCTGACGGTCGTGGTCAGGGACGCGAAGGGCAAGCGCACGACGATCCGTGTGCGGGTCACAAACCTCGGGCTCTAGGAGGAGCGCTCGAACATGAGTCAAGCAACGTGCCGCCGCGCCGTCACCCTGATCGCCATCCTGGCCGGACTTGCGGCGCTTGCGCCGGCTGCCGGCGCGTCGATCTCTCCGACGCTGAGCCTCAATCAGAGCGCGGGAAGGACCGCCGGTTCGACGACCAACCTCGGCCTCGACCTCAAATTCACCAACACCGGCACCGACTCGCCCCACAACCTTTCAATCAACCTGCCGCCGGGGTTGCTGGCCAACGCGTCGATGAACGGCGGGGCATGCTTGAAGACGGCGAACGTCTCCGGCACCGCCTGCAAGGTGGGCACTGGCACCGTCACAGCCACCGCGGACCCGATTCCGGGCATCCTCAACCTGCCCCTGCCGCTGTCCGTCCCCGTCACCTTCTATCTCGTGCCGCCCCCGGCGCCGGGTGATCTCGCCGGGCTGGCGGTGGAGGGACTGGGGGAGCAGATCGGATCCACCGGCGGCATCCGGATCCGACCGACGGGCGATCCGGCCGGCGTGGGGGTCACCCTGGCGCTGGTGCTGCCTGACCAGCTTCCGGTCACCTTGCCGCTGGTCGGAACGATCAACACAGCGCAGATCTCGCTCACGGAGATCAACAGCACGTTCGACGGTCTGCGCTACCCGGCGACATGTCCGTCGACCCCGGCCGTCGTGAGCGCCGCGGTCAACTCCTATAGCGATGGGACCGTTCACACGGTGACCGCTCCGCTCCCGGTCACCGGTTGTGCGGCACTGCCCTTCTCGCCCGTCTTCAAGGCGAGCGCGACCCGGGACAGCGGCGACCGCCAGGTCAAGCTCGTCACCACCGTCACCCAGTCCGCCGACGAGGCCCCCTCCAGGAGCGTCTCGCTGGCGTTTCCCGCGTCGACACTCGCACCCAACCTCGAATCGATCAAGGCGCTGTGCCTCAACCTGGCCACGGGCAACTGCCACACGGTCGGCTCTGCCACCGCCATCTCGCCGCTCTATCCCAAGGCGCTGACCGGACAGGCCTACCTCACCGGCTCGTCAGCCGGGCTCGCGCTGACGCTCGTGTTCCCCTCGCCGTTCCCGCTGACGCTCACGGGCTCGGTCGACCTCATCAACAACTCGGCGACGTTCACGGGCCTGCCGGACATCCCGCTGACAAATCTCGGCGTGTCGCTCAATGGAGGCGCGGAGGGGTTGTTCCTGTCGACCTGCCAGACCCCGACGGGCACGGCGAACGCGACCCTGACCGATCAGAATGGCGACAAGACCGTGCGCGCCCCGTCGAGGTTCACCGTGGCGGGTTGTCAGCCGGGCGGCACGAGCGGCGCCGGCGGGGCGGGTGGGCGCAGTGGCTCGACGTCCTCTGGCGTCACCGTCGGCGACGCGAACATCAGCCGGGGCAGTGTCTCCGGGTTGCGGACAGGTCATTTGTCGTTGAGGTTCCGTGTGTCGGCGGCTCGGCGGGGGGCGAAGGTGGCGGCGGTGACGGTCGAGTTGCCGGCGGGGTTGCGGTTCGTCGGTCGTGGGGGGAGGGTGTCCGGTGTGTCGGTGTCCGGGGCGAGGATCAGGTCGTTGTCGATCTCGCACGGTCATCTGGTGATCGTCGTGCTCCGCGCGGTGTCCTCGATGTGGGTCACGGTCAAGGACGCGGCGTTGGCGGAGAGCGCGGCGCTGCGGGCGAGGGCGCGAGCGGGCAGGCTCAGGAGCCTGCCGCTGGCGCTCGTGGTCAGGGACGCGAAGGCCAAGCGCACGACGATCCGTGTGCGGGTCACAAACCTCGGGCTCTAGTGCAGGGCCGCCAGCAGGAGGAGGCGGCCCGCCTCGTCAGTCGTCGGCCGACAGCGTCCCGCCGGCAAGGCTGACGGTCACCGTGGTGCCGGCGGCGAGACGAAGCGTTGCGCTCGTCGCGTGACGCTCCGCGGGCCGCTGCGTCGGCATCCACGGCCGCCCGGGTCGACATAGGATGAGCGTGTGGGCCTGCCCGCCGATGAACGCGAGCGCGTCATCTCCCTCGAACCCTCCGGACCACAGGTCAAGTCCGGCTGACGACAGGGTCTGCGCGGCCGCCGTTGGATCTCCAACGACCATCCCCAGCTCGGAGATGCCGGCGAGCTCAGCAGCCTGAAACTCGACGGAGGGGGAGGGGGTCTCGGCAATGCCCCGGTGGGCGATCAGTTCGACGATGTTCCCGGCGGGGTCGTCGAAGTAGCACGCGTTCGCGTCCCACGCGTCGAACCTGAACGTCGTGGTCGTCTGACCCGGCCTGCTCAGCAGGCGGGCCGAGCGCTCGACCCAGGTACGCGCCGCCTCATAGCGATTGCCCGGGACCAGCAGCGCGAAGTGGTAGAAGGGGCGGTCGGGCCCGGCAGCGGCGACGAACTCCAAGCTCCCCCTGCCGACGTCCAGCCTGATCCCGGCGTCGCGAGAGCGGAGGGCAAACCCCAGGGATCCGCCGTAGAAGCGGTGGAGAGGCTCGATCGACGCGGCCGGAGCCATCAGCCGAGCGGACGTGATCCGGACGTCTGCCTCCATCAGGACATCCTCGCACCGCTACGTCTCAGGCCGCCAAGCGAGCCAAGGTCCCAGCGATGTCGGCTTCGGTTGTCCGGGGGTTGATCGTGCACAGGCGCAGCACCGGCCGGCCTCTGAGCATCGTGCTGGTGAGCGTTGCGAAGCCGTCGGCCGTCAGCGCGGCTACGCGGGACGCGTGCTCCTGGGCATCCCATCCGGGACGGGTGAACGTCACGATCCCGAGCTGCGCGGGGGTCACGCACTCCCAGGTGGGATCGGCCTCGATCATCGCCTGGGCACGCTCGGCGAGCGTGATCCCGCGCTCGATCGCGTCGCTGATCCGCCGGGCGCCATACGTGCGAAACATCATCCAGAGCTTGAGTGCGCGAGGACGGCGGGAAAGCTCGAGGCTGCGGTCGCCGAAGCTCACCTCGCCGGACTCCGACCGAACATCGCCGGACTGCGACCGGACATCGGCGAGATATTCCGGGCGCATGCTGAACGCGCGTTCGAGTGTGCCCGGGTGGCGGACGAGCAGAATGCCGGCGTCGTAGGGTGTGAATAGCCACTTGTGAGGGTCGAGCGCCAACGAGTCGGCCCGCTCGAGGCCGGCGAGCGCCGCCCTGCCGGCGTCACAGAAGGCCGCCGGCGCCCCGTAGGCGCCGTCGACGTGAAACCACAGGCCCTCCGACACGCAGACGTCGGCGATGGCTTCAAGCTCGTCGACTGCGCCGGTGTTCGTCGTCCCCGCGGTAGCGATGACGAACGCCGGGCGCTCGCCCCGGTCACGGTCCCGGCGGATCGCCTCAGCGAGCACCTCGGCCGTCAGCCGGAACCGCTCGTCCGTCTGCAGCATCCGGATCTGGTCCGGAGGGAAGCCGAGCGCCTCGAGCCCGCGACCGACGGAGGCGTGCGTCTGATCGGACAGGTACGCCACCCCCGGCCCGAGCGCCTCGCGGGCCGCGGCCAGCGCCGTCATGTTCGAAAGCGACCCGCCGCTCAGGATGACCCCCTCCGTCCCGGCGGGCATGCCGAGCAGCGTCCGGATCCAGTCAAGGACGATCAGCTCGACCGTCGCCGGACCGGAGCCTCCGCCCCAGCTGCTTGCCAGCGCGTTGAAGCCGGTGCCCAACCACTCCCCCAGCACCCCGGCGAACGATGACGGTCCGGGCACCCGGGCGAAGTAGCGCGGATGATCGCCGTGCTGCATCTGGGACAGCACGACGTCGACGAGCGTCTCGAGCGCGGCGCGAGGATCGCCCGGCTCCTGGGGAACGGGACCACCGAGGACGCTTCGCAGCTCGGCGGCGTCCCCGGTCCGGATCGACGGCCCGTCGACCCCGCTCTCGTAATGCTCGACCACGCGGTCGACGACCCAGTAGCCGAGCCGGCGCATCTCGGCTGCCGGCATGCCCAGTGGGTCGGGGCGATCCCCCGGGTTCATCGTGGGAGCTGACCTCGCATCGACCGCCATCCAAGCAGACGCTCGTCGCCGACGGCTGGCTGCTGGCGAGCGTCGTCGCGGCGGCGGTCCGCCCCGGCGTTCTGTTGTGGAGTTGGACGGCTGAACGCGAGCCGTAGGTGGGGCTCCCTCAGGCGACCTTCGGCTGCCCGGTGGCGCCGACGCTGACGGCGGCGCGCAGAGCGGCGAAGTCATCCGCTCCGAACACCACGCGGTTGCGCGTTGCCACGTACACGAGATCGAGGTTGACGCCGGCCGACGCGATCCTGCGCGTGAGGTCGGCGAGGACGCCGGGGCGGTCCTCGACGTCGACGACGACGACCTCGCGCTCCCGGGTGACGGCCACGTGCGAGATCGCCAGCGAATGCTTGGCGGCCTCCGGATGGGGCACGAGGATGTGCAGCTCGGCCCGCTCGCCGGAGCCGATGCACGTCGCGGCGGCGAGGTTGACGCCGGCGTCGCTGACGGCAGCGGCGACGCTCGCCAGCGCCCCCGGCGTGTTCTCGACGTCGATGACGAGGTCGAAGGCCATGATTTAAGGTCGCGCCAGCCTACTACCTGTGCATTCGAGACGGGAGGCGTGCCGGCGGCGTCGATGACCTGCCCGTGACGACCCCACGCTTGGAGCGTGGATCGGAGCACGCCGCGGCTCCTCGGAGCGACAATCGCATCGATGGCAGAACCGTCGGTTCATCACCCTGTGTTCGCGCGCCTGTGGTCGTTGCTGAGCCGCCACGAGCCCCAGGAGGTGCAACGGCACCGCCGGGAACTGCTCCAGGGCCTCACCGGACGTGTGCTCGAGCTGGGGCCCGGTGCGGGAAGCAACTTCCCGCATTACCCGGCGACCGTCGAGGAGGTGGTGGCGGTTGAGCCTGAGCCGCACATGCGCGAGCAGGCGCGGGCGGCGGCGAAGCGTGCCGGCGTGCGCATCGAGGTCGTCGACGGGGTCGCCGACGAGCTGCCGGTCCCGGACGCATCATTTGACGGCGCGGTCGCCAGTCTCGTGCTCTGCAGCGTCCCTGACCAGCCCCGGGCGCTGGCGGAACTGCGACGCGTCCTGCGCGCCGGTGGGGAACTGCGGTTCTACGAGCACGTCCTGTCGGACCGGCCGGGGCTCGCCCGGGTGCAGCGCATGGTCGACCGGCTGTTCTGGCCGAGGGCCTTCGGTGGGTGCCATGCTGCCCGTGACACCCCGGCTGCGATCGCGGCGGCGGGCTTCGAGATCGAGAACCGCCGCCGGCTGTGGATGGGCCCGGCGGGGGTCGCCACTCCGACCGCGCCGCACGCGCTGGGCCGCGCCCGTCGCCTCTGATCCGGCTCAGCGGTCGGGACAAAGAGACAGGGCACGTCGAAAGGATCCGGTGGCTACGACGGCGTGCGCGAAACTGTCCCGGGTGAGCTCGCACGCGTTGACCCACCTCGTCCACGAGTACGGATTGGGATTGGTGTTCGTCGCCGTCGGCCTGCAGGCGCTCGGCGCTCCGGCCGGAACGAGCGCCGGTTATGCCCTCGGTCGCTGGAGAGGGCAGACGTTGCTGCTGTGGCTCGCACGCCGAGTCCGCCGGAGCCCCGCGCGCGTCCAGCGGCTGCGCAGCGAGTTCGCGGAGCACGGTGGCACGTGGCTGTTCGTCGGCCGGTTCATCAGCGGGGTGCGCAACGTCACCGGCTTGCTCGCCGGCTCCAGCGGCATGCCGTTCGGCCGGTTCCTGCCGATCAGCGCGGCCGCCGCGCTCGTCTGGGCGATCACCAACGCGCTCGAGTACTACTTCTTCGGCGATGCGCTCGCGGGAGCCTCGACGTGGGTCCAGGTCGTCCTGGTGTGCGCCGGCGTCGCCTGGATGCTGTTCTCGTTCAACGTGCTGCGCCGCCGGGCGCTGGGGCGCCTGCGCGAGGGCTCGGCATCGGCGGGATCACGGATCGGCGGCAGGCGCTGGGCGAGTCCGGAGGATCGTTCCAGCTTCCAGGAGGACTGACGCCGACGAATGCCCCGCCTGCGCGCCGTCCCCACGATCATCGAGCAACGCGGTGACCTGATCGTTGAACGCGACCCGGCGCGGCCTTCGGGACGGCTGCTGCGTCAGGGTGAGATGGATGCCTCGTACGTCGATCTCGCCGATCCGTCCCACCTGGAGTTCGACTACCTGAGGTGGACGCGGATCGTCCTGCGGGCGGCGCACGCCCGCCGTGTCATCCACGTGGGAGGAGGAGCCTGCGCGCTGGCGCGGGCGCTCGCGGCCGAGGATCCGGGTGGCCGCCAGGAGGTGTGCGAGATCGATGCCGGCGTGCTCGAGGTCGCCCGCGAGCATCTCGGGCTCCGGCGGACACGGGGTCTGCGGGTCCGTGAGGCCGACGGGCGGGAGTTCCTTGCCGCGCAGGGCGATTCGACCTGGGACGCGGTCGTCATCGACGCGTATGTGGACGCGTCCGTGCCCAGGCGCCTGGTCACCGTCGAGGCCCTGGCCGACGTCAGCCGTGTCGCCCCTCTGGCGATGGTCAACGTCGTCGACAACCGGTCGGCGCGTCTGACCCGAGGCGTCGCGGCGGGACTGGCGGTCAACTATTCGCGTGTATGGTCGCTGGCTGGGCGGGGCGGGAACACCGTCGTCGTGGCCTCCGCGTCCCACCTCGACCTTGCCCGGATCTCGGCGCGGGCGGCGGCCGATCCGGCGCCGGCGCGGCTGAGGACGCCGGCCGCGATGGCGCGCTTCGTTCAGAGCGCAGAGCCGTTACGCGACGAGGACGGCGCCCCGCACTAGTCGCCGGAACGCAGCAGGTGGTAGGCGATGACGGCCGTCACGACGCCATCAGGCCGCCTCGACCCGGTCCAGCAGGTGAAGGCTGGGGTATCTGTCGGTGCGAACGCGCTCCATCAGGAAGTCGTAGTACCGCTGCTGCTCACTCGCCATCTGTTCCTCCTGGGGTTTAGAGCAGGTCCCCTAAGGGACCCAGGTTGAGGTTGAGGTCCTTGTCATCGAGCCCGAATTCCTCCTTGAGCTCGTCCATCCGTTCCGACAGCGCCAGGAACGTCCGGCCCAGCCGCTCGACTTCCTCTTCGCTGAGGCTGCCGCCCTCGATGCGATGCAGCGCCTGGCGCTCCATCAACTGCCGGAGCAGCTCGACGATCGTCAAGACGAGTTGGATGAGGCCCTTCTCCACGTTCTCCGGATCGGCGGCGATGCGCGTCGTCATGTCTGCTCCCGCGTCACGAAGCTGTACGGCGGCCACGGTCCCGTGCAGACCAGGCTTGCATCCGGGATCGTCGCCTCGAGGTTGTGACATCTGGCGAGGAACTCGTCAACGCGGGGGAATGAGACGAGATAGGCGGCTGTGACCGGGCTCTCTGGGCGCGCGAGGATGCGGCATGCCCTCTCGCGCGCGAGATCGCCGACGGCGGCGTCGATCACAGCGGCGAGCTGTTCGGCTCGCCGCCGGCGCTCGAGGCGCCCCAACAGGTACTCAGCGCCCGCGTGGGGGCCAGGGGGCCGGCTCGGTCCGGCGACATCGTCCAGCCAGGCCGCCCGCACCGCCAGCTCAACTGCTCCGGTGACGCGCCGGAGCGCGTCGGCGAGCTGATCGTGCCGGGAGGAGAGCAGCTGCTCGACGGCAGCCTCGTCAGACAGGATCGTGCCGAACCGAGCCGGGAGCACCGTCCCGTCGCCCATCAGCTCCTCGACGGTCTGCTCGAAGCGCACCAGCGCGGCCGGTGTGACCGTCGGCGCGTCGTTGCACTCGCCGACGACGGCCGAGAGCCTCCCGTGGGCCACCGAGCGCAGTGGGCGGTCATCCAGGCCTGACAGACCGGGCGGCAGCGCGTGCTCAGCGTCGGCGATCGCGTACAGGAGCAGCGTCATCGGCCCGCCGCCTTGTCGACCGCCGCCACCAACACCCTCAGGTCGAGCTCGACGAGATCGATGCCGGCGACGGACAGCATGATGTCCCCGTGAATCGTGATGCCGCCCTGCAACAGCCGGTCGAGTAGGTCGATGACGGCGATGTCGCGCGCGGCGGCGGTCCGGACCGGTGAGCTGTAGCCGGCCGACGTCACCATGCCGCGCCGATCGCGCCGGGGACGAAGTTGTACGCAGGCCAGGGGCCTGTCGACTGGACGTCGACTCCCAGCGGCGCGAGCTCATCGCGGAGGCGATCAAGCTCCCGATGGAATCCGTCGGCGGCGGCGTCGGCCACCAGGTACGAGGCGTTGACGATCATCGGCACGTCCCGGCCGCTGACCTCCTGGCGCTGCGGCGCCGACGTCACACCCTCCACCGCAACCGCGCACAACGCGGCGTGTAGCGCCTCGCACGCATCCTCCAGCCGCACCCATGCGTCCTCGCGCCGGCGGCGTTCGGTTAGCCGGTTGTGCATGTAGGCGGCTCCGCCACCGCGTCCCGACGCGGCCGGCTCCGGCGGCGATTCCGGCTCGACGGCGTCGATGTCGGCAAAGGCCTTGACGCCCCATTCGGCCTTGCCGCGAAGATGGGCCAGCGCCTGCCGCAGCGCCACGCTCTCGCGCCCCAGCATCTCGCGCACGCCGATCTCGTCGCGGTAGATCGAACAGAGTCGCATGGGGATCGGCGTACCGCCGCGGGCGATCGCCTCGAGCACGTGTTCGTGACGCCGCGCCGTTCGCTCCAGCCATCCCATGTCGGACAGGTGCTCACGCAGCTCCTCCTCGCCGAACTCGGCGAGTGGGACCCGGCTGACGACTGCGCCGAGCTCCCCATGGCGCACGGCGGTGACCGGCTGCTGCGGGTCAATGCCCGGCAGACCGTTCGGCACCCCCTCGTGATCGTCGTCGATGACGCAGTATGCGTACCAGCCGAGGTCGCCGGCGGACGGCGCGGGCGCGTCTGGCGTGGAGGACTCCATCCCGGGCCTGGGCGCCTGGACGGGAGCGTCGGCACGCCGCGGGCGATCGGCGCGGTTGCGAGAGCGCCGTGCCGAGGCAAGCTCGTCGTGAACCTGCTCGAGCAGGACGTCCGTGTAGGCCTGCACCAGCAGCGACCGAACCCGGGCGATGGCCTCCTCGCGCGCGCTCGCGATCAGCCCGTTCACTTCACCACCATGGTTCCGCGAGCAGACGGCCGAGTTCGCTCCGCAGCTCGTCATCCCCGGGCATTGCGCTTCTTCCCGCTCTTCTCCTCGTCGTCGCCGTCTCCGACGCCGATCGCCCGCTCGAGTCGCTCCAGCCGCTCTCGCAGCTGACGGTTTTCGTTCTCCAGATCCTCCGCACTGCGCGACAGGGTGGGGTCGGACTCCCACCAGTTGATTCCCATTTCCCGCGCCCGGTCCACCGACGCGATGAGCAGGCGGAGCTTGATGGTCAACAGCTTGATGTCGACCAGATTGATCTGGATGTCCCCGGCGATCACGATCCCCTTGTCGAGGACGCGCTCGAGGATGTCGGCCAGGTTGGCCGGCCCGCTATCACGCGGCTGCATATCGGCACGCCCGTAGCCCTGCGGGAAGCGGGCGCCCTGGCGCGTCGGAACTGGGTCCATGCCCGCCATGTCTAATCCTCGTCCGTCTGGCTGCGTGTGTCCTCCCAGCCGTTGGTCTCCGAGAATTGCCGGCGGGCCTGTGCCACTGCCATGCGCTCCAGGAGCTCGTCCTCGCGGATCGTGCGTTCCTCGTCGTCGATCAGTCCATCGTCGAACTCCAGCTCCAGCTGCAGAAGCTCCGCGCGGATCCGGTCCTCGTCGTACAGCTGCCGCTCCACCTCGTCGGTGACCTGTTCGGCCACCAGACCACCCCCCTCACGGGCGCGAGCGGCAGCGTCAGCAGTCCGGTGAACAGACCCATAGCTCTAGGCCTCGGTCGCGGCGAGCCGGACGAACGAGTGCGGCGGCAACGGGCCGGTCAACTTCAGTCTCAGGCGTCCTGCCTGTACACGTCCGATCCGGTCCATCTCATCGTCGAACTCCGCGATGCGCTTCCGCTCGACGAGGAACGACGCGTCGGCCGCGATGCGCTCGTGAGCGGGCTCGCTCGCCTCGACCGCAACGGACAGGGGCACGAGCGCGCCGAGGATCGCATCGGAGTCCGCGTGGCGCGCGCGCTCCACCCCCGCCGCGACGAGTTCGCCCAGCTGGATGCGGGCATAGTAGGTTGCGTCCTCGGGCACGCCGCGCAGCGAGTCGCGCAGACGGAGGATCTCCGGATCCTGCGCCATCACCTCGCGCATGAGGCGCTCCTCCTCGTAGGTCGCGCGCAGCTTGAGCTCGACCTTGCCCGTCAGGTCCTCCAGCTGCGAGCGCAGCTGGGCACCGTGCGCGTCGAGCAAGTCCGCGCGCACAGCGTCCTCGTCGGTCATGACGACCCCGAACCGCATGGGGAGGACGGTGCCCGCGGTCAGTGCCTGTTCGAGGACGCGCGCGTGGGTGGTCATCGCCTCGCGCCCCAGCGCGATCTCACCGCCGTCGATGTCGCTGACGAGCGCGGCGAGGTCCTCCGCCCGGATCAGCTCCAGCCCGGCGCCGCCGATACCCGGACCCGCGGGCGGATCGGCTCTCGCCGAGATGACTCCGTAGACGTATTTGGCCGACTCTGAGGTCACGATGGTGGATCTCTTCGTTAGCTCGAGCTCGAGCGGCCGCGCGTGGATGAACGCTGACGCGGCCGGGAGCGCTGACCGGAGCGCGAGCTCCTGCTGCTGCTCCCGCTGTCCTCCTTGTCGTCGTCGCCGTCATCGTCGGAGCCGAACAGAGACTCTTTGGCTCCCTGCAGCACACCCTTCGTCTTGCTCGAGGCGCCGTCCTCGGTGATGTTCTCCATGAGTTCCGGGAGCCCCTGGCCGCTCGAGTTGCCGAGGTCCAGTCGGTTCACGGCCTCCGCGAAGCGCAGGTAGGTGTCGACGCTGGCGATCACGATTCTCGCGTCGACCGTGAGGAGTTCGATGCCCACGAGGGAGACGCGCAGGAACACGTCGATGACCAGGCCCTTGTCCAGGATCAGATCCAGGACCTCGGCGAGGCCCGCTGAGTTCGAGCGCTGTACGTAGCCGGTGCCGGGGCGCTGCGATGCCATCGTTGCCATTGCTCCTACCTCCTTGTTGGGGTTCTGGATCGGCCGCTGTGGTTCGCGGCACGCTTACTACTCCGCCGTAGCGGTCTACTCGTAGAGATCTGGGTTGATCAGTTCGAGCGTGGCCTTGAAGCGGCGCAGTTCGAATGCCGCCCGCCGGTTGGCGAGGTGTGTGCCGAGCGTGATCGCTTCGGCGGCACTGGTCGGCAGTACGTCGAGGTTGAGCTCGACGCGCGTGAGCCTGTCGCTCAGACGGTGGAACGTGATCAGACCGGCGCAGTCCGAGCCCTCCAACGAATGCCAGGCGAAACTCTGCTCGTCACGCTCGTCGAGGATCTCGGCGCGCCAGTCCGGGTGACCGGGCCTGTCGATCGTTCCGAATAATTCGTCGCCGTCGCGCTCGATCTCCTTGACGCGGTCCACACCCTCCGGAATCTCGTGGAGGCGCATCCACTGGTCCCAGGCAACTCGGACCGGAACCGCGATGTCCACCGCGCATTGAATGGGGAGCCGTGGTGACGCCGCCCGCTGGAGTACCTCACGACCCTCCCCGGCAACCTTGACCGCGGCCACGCGCACGCTGTCGGCACCGCTCTCCGCCGCCAGGCGCAGGCTGTCCGCGCTGCTCTGCAGCATCCGGTGAGCGAGCTTCTTCAGCGCATACGTCGTAGCGCGACGCGCCACGCGGTTGCCACCCGCGGCCGAGCGTCGGCTCCCCGCTTCACGGGCGAGTTGCCGTTGCTCGGGGCGGACGTGCGTCTGCGTGTGGCTGTCTGAGCCATACCTGATGAGCTCTCAGCTGAGCGCCTTGCTGATCTTCTCGGCCTTCTCCCGGGCCGCTCGGACCTCGCCGGCGAGCTTGCCGAACTGGCGGCCGGCCTCGCCGATCTGCTTGCTCATGTCACTGAGGTCGACCTTGCTC
Source organism: Solirubrobacteraceae bacterium (assembly GCA_035551695.1). Lineage (GTDB taxonomy): Bacteria > Actinomycetota > Thermoleophilia > Solirubrobacterales > Solirubrobacteraceae > Palsa-465. The sequence continues at coordinate 124,581 of DASZMU010000004.1, read as the reverse complement.
CCGGGCACGGGAATCCCCAGGATCTTGCGGTTCCGCTGGAGCGCCGTGCGACCCAGGACCACTCCACCGGCGACACCGGCCGCAGCGCTGGCCATCGGCAGGACCACGTGCGTGATCGCTCCACGGATCGCGCTGTGAGACTTGCCGGGGTCGCCGCGACCGTTCCGGGCGCTGGCCTGAGGCGGTGATGACGTAGAGGACGGCGTGCGCTTTCGTTCCGCCGATGCCGACGGTGAACCGCTAGGACTGCTTGCCGAGGCGGCACGCGTTCGACCGCCGGACGACGAACGCCGTCGGCTCGTCGATCCCGCTGACGAACGACCGCTGGTCGCGCCGGATCGAGTGCCGCCGCTGCTGGAGCCGCTGCTCGCTCGGCCGCTGCCGGAGCCGCTCTTCGCTCGGCCGCTGCTGGAACCGCTGCTCGTGCGGCTGCTGCTGGAACCGCTCGCCGCGCGGCCGCGGCCGCTGGTCGAACGGCCACTGGTGGAACGACCGCTGCTTGACCGGCCCTTCGGTGTGTCGGACTCGTCGGACGACGAAGCTCCGGATGATCTGGAACGACTCGAAGTTCCCCGCGGACTAGTCGCGGACATGTCTACCTCCCGTGGGTTCAGTGCTCAGGGCCACCGCTGCGGCGCAAGACGTGTGGACGCAGTTCAAGGGGTACCCGGCTTTTGCACGACTATTCACTTGCACACTTACCGGCGGCTCCGCGTTGTGGTGCGACCACTCGTTGTGGCGCGACCGCGAGTCCGGCGCCGCGGCGTTTCCTCCGCGTCCCCGCCTGCGGACTCGTCATCGGCCGGGGGCTCGTCGACGTCTTCGCCGGCTTCGTCCTCCGGCTCCTCGTCGACGTCTTCGTCGGCTTCGTCCTCCGGTTCCTCGTCGAAGTCGTCCTCGGCTTCGTCCTGCGGCTCGTCGCCGTGCTCGTCGAAGTCCTCGTCGCCTTGGGGCTGATCGTCGTCCGCGCCTGCCTGCCCCACATCCGGCAGCCGTTGTTGGATCGCCTGGAGCACGTCCCGGCCGCGCCCACCGACCACCAGGCGGCCGGCGGTGAAGAGACCTGCGCCGATCAGCAGCGCGCGCCCCGTTCCGCCGTGTCGCTTCTTCTTCGGCGGATCGGCGAGCGCCTCGTCGAGAGCAGCTTCAATGGCCGCCCGGAGCGGCCGTCGCAAGTCGATGGGCATAGCCAGCTCCTCCCGCTAATCGCTCTTGCTGGTGCGTGCGCGGCTCTGCCGCCGGCCACCCTGGCCACCGGACGAGCTGCGCGACGCGGTCGCGCGGCTCCGGGACGATCCGCCCGACTGACCGTCGCGCGTGCGCGAGCTCCTGCTTCGCGACTGCCCGCCGGAGCTGCTCGCAGCCGCGCTGCGACCGCGACCGGAGCTGCGTCCGCGACCGGAACCGGGGTCCGAGCCGTTGCTCGGCCGTGACCGACTCCCCTGAGTCCGGCCGCGCCGGGCGCGCGGCTGCTCCTCGTCCTCTTCCTGGCCCTGGTCGTCCTGCTCGTCCTCGTCGTCCTGCTCGTCCTCGTGGTCGTCCTCGCCGCGCAGCTCGTCGATGTCGGCGTACTCGCGTTCTTCGTCGTAGCTCGGATCGTGGTCCTCGGCGAGCTCGCCGTCCTCGATCACACCGCGCCAGGCGCCGGTCTCATGCTCTGCCATTTCGATGAACGCCTTGAAGCGGTGGAGGTCGCCGCGGACCGCGCGCTTGACGTGACGCATGCCACGGGCCGTCTTCTCCAGCATCCCGCCCGGTTGCACGTCCATGTCGACCAGCACGCGGGTGAGGTTCGGGGCGACTTCGTGGAACGTGACCACACCGACGTGCGTCATGCCCTGGCTCACGCGCCACTTGATCCGCTCATCCGGGCGCTGGGTCTCGATCTTGGCGGTGAACTCCTTCGTCTTCGCCCAGATCTTCACGGCGAAGGACACCGTGCACGGGTCCTCCTGGGTGACGCGGGTGACGCGGTGCATGAACGTCGGCCACGTTTCGAATTGGGTGAACTGGTTGTAGACCGTCTCCAGCGGAATGCCGATGTCAATGCTCTGCTGGACGGGCATTCTTCGTCCCTTGCCCACGCCCTCCGGGCCACCCTTGTTGCTGCCTCCGCCGCCCCCGCCGCCGAACGGCAGCGCGTCCTTGATCGTGCCCTTGAGAATCCCACTCGCGCCGCCGGCCTCGTCGACCTTCTCGCTGACCTTGTCGCCGATGCCGCTGCCGACGTGGTTGCCGAGCTTTCCGGTCGCATTCTGCAGCGCGTGCTGCGGCGCGTGCACGATGTCATCCAAACCGTCGACGTTGAGCACCTTGACGAGGCGGCCCGCGCCCTTGACGGCCAAGGGAGCGAGGGCCGCCGCGCCGGCACCCGCGGCGACGCCCTTCATCCCGGGCAACCCGCCGCGCGACTTCCCATTGCCGCCACCGCCGACACCTTCGATTGCGCGCAAGACGTCGCGCACAGTGTCTTGAACATCTTTTGCCATCCCACCACCACCGGACTAGCTAGAACCGAGTTCGTTGGTAACTCGTACCCGGGGTCAGCCATCAAAAGCCCACTGCACCGGTACCAGCGCGTACCCATCCACTGCGCGAAGGGCAGCCGGTCACCGCCGCAAGGCCGACCGGCATGACACCCTGACACGGAAGGCCAAAGTGAGCCGGAATCCGGGGTGTCCGACCTGGAGGATGTGTGGAACCGGGCTCCCCTTGCCACGATCTGCCTGCCGCAGGTACGGTGACAAGCGATGCGGCGCAGGCACGGCACCGCGCGCGAGACGCGACGCAGGGACATCCGACGGGCGCTCCTGCGACGCAGGGACATCCGACGGGCGCTCCTGATCATCACCGGTCTGCTCACGGAGGTCGTCCCGCTGCGCCTCCGCGGCTACGGTTTCGGCGGCAATGTCATCGTCCGGTGCCGTCGCGGCCACCTGTTCACGACGATCTGGTTGCCGGCCGTCTCGGTCAAGTCCCTCCGGCTCGGCTCGTGGAGGTTCCAGCGGTGCCCCGTCGGCAACCACTGGTCGCTGGCCACGCCGGTCCGGCGGGCTGAGCTCACCGACGCCGACCGACACGCGGCGACCGCGACCAGGGACATCCGGCTCCCGTAGACGGGCTGCGGGGCTACGCCTTGACCGGGTACTGGTCGAGGACGACCTCGTAACGATCGATGACCGGCGGCCGGTTGCGGTCCACGCCGGCCCTCGTCACCGCGGCCGCTCTGACCTCGGCGGCGAGGATGTCGCTGCCGTGCAGGGACTCGCTCGAGTCCCAGTAGGTGACCGCGATCGCGCGGCCACCGGTGTAGTCGACTCCGATCCAGACTCCGACATAGCCGGGCTGCTGCTCGAGCTTCGGGAGGTGTCTCTCCGTGAACTCCTTGAGCGTGGCCTTGATGCGCTCCGGTGCCAGGCCCGGAAATGTCGTGACCCTTGCGTACATGGGGACCTCCGTCCGACGCTGAGCGCAGCCTACTCCGGGCTCGTCAGCCGATCAACGTCCACAAGCGCCCGCGCCCAGACGCCCGGAGTTGCATCCGGCCCGCGGGAGGACCAGAGTCCCCAAAAAGGCCATGCATGTGACGGACCGATTGCCCTCGCCGGCACGTATACAGGGAGATGGGCCAGCTCGTGAGGAGGAGGTGACCGACAGCGCTCGCTCCGATGCGGCCCTGGTCCGCGCGGCCCGGGAGGGATCCGAGGCGGCACTGGAGTCGCTGTTTCGGCGTCACTGGCGTTCCGCGCACCGCGCCGCCTATCTGGTGTGCCTGGATGCCGCCGGGGCCGAGGACGTCGCGCAGGAGGCATTCCTGGCGGCGGTGCGCTCGCTGGACCGGTTCGATCGGCGCCGGCCATTCGGTCCCTGGCTTCATCGGATCGTCGTCAACCGCGCGATCGACTGGACGCGGCGGCGGACGGCGCGGCACGAGGTGTGCGGGGGTGCGCTGCCGGACGTTCCGGACGATCCCGGTCCCGTGGCCGAGCAGACCGAGGATCTGATCCAGGCCCTCGCAGAGCTCGCTCCGGATCACCGCGCGGTGATCGTGATGCGCTATGTCGATGACCTGTCTCCGGGAGAGATCGCCAGGGCGCTGGGCGTCCCGCGAGGAACCGTCAACTCTCGCCTGCGGCGGGGGCTGGACAAGCTGGCTCAACAACTGGAGCGCGAGCCGGCGCTATGACCGAGGACGATCTGCGCGAACGCCTGCTGGCGGTCGATCCGGACATGAGCCGCGACGCGGAGCGGCGGGCATGGGGTGCGGTGCGCGCCGCCGGCCGTACCACCCCGGCGCGCCGGGTGCGACCCAGGTGGAGAGCGGCCGTGCCCGCGCTCGCCTGCGTGCTGGTGCTGACCGGCGGCGTGCTTGCCGGCGCCGGCCAGCCGCACGGCTCGCTGGCTCGCTGGCTGCGGGCGGCGATTGGCGAGACCGCGCCGCCCCGGGCCCGGCCAAAGCTCGCCGGGCTACCCGGTGGGGGGCGATTGCTCGTCAACTCCGCCGGCGGGCCATGGATCGTCGGCGCCGACGGGCACCGGACGTACCTCGGCGCCTACACCGCCGCCGGCTGGTCACCGCATGGCCTGTACGTGATCGCGTGGCGCGCGACCGATCTCGCGGCGCTCGCTCCGCAGGGGGTGGTGCAGTGGACCGTCACGGCCGCCGGCCCCGTCTCGCTCGCTCGCTGGTCACCGGACGGCTACCGGATCGTGTACCTCGCCGGCCATGCCCTGTGGGTCATCGCCGGGGACGGCAGCGGTGACCATCGGCTGCGAGCCGATGCGGCGCCGGTCACTCCGGCCTGGCAGCCCGGCACAGGGTCCAGTCACCGAATCGCGTTCGTGGATGGCCGCGGAGCCGTGGAGCTTGCCGATGCCGATACCGGCGCTCGGCTGTGGCGCATCCGGGTACCCGGCCGGCCCGGGCAGCTGATCTGGTCCGCGGGCGGATCGCGCCTCGTCGTCGTCACGCCGACACGACTGAGCCTCTACGACCCTGAGGGCAGGCTGCTCGCCGCCGCTGCGGTGGCGCGCGGGGCGGAAGTGACGGGCGCCGCCTTCGCGCACAGCGGGGTCCGGCTCGCGCTTGCGCTGACGCAGGACGGCGTGGGGAGCCTCGCTGTCCTCGACGCCACGCGCGTGGGCCTGCACCGGACTCCGCAGGTGGTGCTCCGCATCCGCGACCCGCTGAGCTCGGTCAGCTGGTCTCCCGGCGATCGCTGGTTGCTGACGGCCAGCGCGCCGGCGGACGAGTGGATCTTTGCCGCCGCGACGCCGCCCGCCAAGCTTCTGGCCGTGGGCCGCATCGCGGCTCAGTTCGGAGCACCGGCCGGCGCAGTCCCCCGGTTCCCGAGCGTGGGCGGGTGGCAGGTCGGAGCCGGTACGCCCGGCCGGGGCTGACGCCGCGACGGCCACGTGCGATAGTCGCGGGGTGATTTCGTCCGGGCACCTGCTGGGCTACGCGGTCGCGTCGTTCGTGCTGATCGTCATCCCGGGACCGAGCGTCGTGTTCGTCATCGGCCGGGCGCTGGCCTACGGCCGCCGGACCGCGCTGTCGACGGTGTGCGGCAATGCGGCGGGCAACTACGTGGTGGCGGTGTGCGTGGCTGTCGGGATCGGAGCGGTCGTGCAGCGCTCGGCGGCGGTCTTTACGGCGCTGAAGCTCGCCGGCGCCGTCTACCTGATCTGGCTGGGGGTGGCGGCGATCCGCCGGCGAAAGGGACTGGCGACGGCGTTCGGTGCGGCGGCCGCTGCCCCCCGCGGCCGGTCGGCGGCGCGCGAGGGGTTCGTCGTCGGCGTGACCAACCCAAAGGCGCTGATCCTGTTCGGAGCGGTGCTGCCGCAGTTCGTCGACCGGACCGGCGGCCACGTGCAGATCCAGATGCTCGTCCTGGCGCTCGTGTCGATCGCGATTGGGCTGTGCTCGGACAGCATGTGGGCGGTGACGGCGAGCGCCGTCCGCAAATGGTTCGCGCGCTCACCGCGGCGACTCGAGCTCGTCGGCGGAGCCGGTGGGCTGGCGATGATCGGCGTGGGGCTGACGATCGCCTTGACCGGACGCAGGAGCTGACGGAAGGAAACGGTCAGCTCGCGGCGAACTGGCTAAGGCTCGGCGCGGTTGGTGCCGACTTAGAAGGTGGATGAGTCGTAGGCGGGCGCCCAGGCTGGAAGGGCCGCGTCGCGGGTGAGATTCGGCGCCTCACCGTCCGCCCCTCCTCCACCACCTCAACGCCGGCATCGCCAAGCTCACGGCACAGCCCGGGCCGCCCTCGCCCACGTGTCGTCGCGCTACTTACTCGGGGTCGTACTTGAACGAGATCCCCAGGCGGATCCGGTAGTTCAAGACGCTTCCGTCCTGGATCGTCAGATCCTGTCGCACGACCTCGGCGACGCGCAGCTCACGAACGCTCTTGGCGGCGGTCTCCACCGCCACGCGCGCCGCTGCCTCCCACGACTCGCTGCTCACGCCGACGACCTCTGTGACGCGATAGACGCTCTCTGCCATGTGACGTTCCCCCTCGGGAGTTGGAGCAGAAGCTCCGAGTGTTTCACGTCGCAGCGGCGCTGTGTGGGAATCTCTGCGGCGTGGCGTCGGCCGATGATCAGCCGATGGGCGGCGGGCCGACGATCGGCCCGTGGCTGGACGTCGACGGCCATCCCGTCCTGACCGGGAGCTGTTCGTGGACCGACCGGACGCTGGTCCGGGACGCCGACTGGTATCCCCGGCGGACGATGAGCGCCGAGGAACGCCTCCGCTTCTACGCCAGCCGCTTCCCCCTGACCGAGATCGACTCGACGTACTACGCACCTCCGAGCGGGCGCCAGGCGCACGTGTGGGCGGAGCGAACGCCGCCCGGGTTTCGCTTCGACGTCAAGGCGTATTCGCTCCTGACCGGGCACCCCACGAAGGCGCGGAGCCTGTGGGCGGACATCCGCGAGGAGCTGCCGCCCGACGTCCTGGAGAAGCGCAACATCTACGCCAGCCATCTCAGCACCGATGCGCTGGCCGAGGCGTGGCGGCGATTTGGGGACGCGCTGCGACCACTGCACGAGGCCGGCCGCCTGGGGGCGATCCTTTTTCAGTACCCGCCGTGGTTCGGCCCGCGTCGCGAGAGCCGCGCCGAGCTCGAGGCGCTCCGTGAGCGACTGCCGGACTATCGCATCGCCGTCGAGTTCCGCTCGCCGCGCTGGCTGGCTGAGGAGCGTGACCGGGAGCGCACGCTGGGGTTCCTGGAGGAGCAGGGGTTGGTGTTCGTCGGGGTCGACGCGCCCAAGGTGTCTGGCCTGCCGCGGCTGTTCGCCGTCACCAACCCGGAGCTGCTCATCGTGCGCTTCCACGGCCGGGCGGACAACACATGGTCCAGCGGCGCACCGACGGCGGCCGAACGTTTTCGCTACCTGTACTCCCGGGAGGAGCTGGGGGAGCTGGCGGGGCCGATCCTCGAGCACACGGAGGAGGCGCGCGAGACCCATCTGCTCATGAACAACTGCTACCGCGACTACTCGGTGCGCAACGCCGCCGAGCTGCGTGAGTTGCTCGCTCAGCGCGTGAGCGGGCTGTCGTAAAGCCCTTGAGGGGTCCGCGATGCCCGCCACAAGGGGTCAAGTGAGCCGGTTCTCCTCGCCGAAGGCCTGACGGGCGCGCTCGACACCACGTGTGGGTCCGGTGACGGTGTGGGTGGGTGGGTCACGTGGGTGGTGCGGGGTGGGGCCGGGGCAGTGGAGACGGGTCGTCCGCTGTGGGTGATGGGATGGCAACGACGAGCAACGACGGGGGCGTGAGCGGTCGCGGCCGCGCTACCCACCCCACTCCCCTCACCGACGCACACGGCAGGAGCAAACCCACATCGCCGGACGCGACTCAAACGCCGGAGTCCTGCGACAGCCTGCTGCGAGGGGCGGGTAACCACACGCCCGGACCTCATACACCTCGAGGAGGTGGATCGGAGATTCACCGAGTCCGGATTTGGGTGGGTCGGCTGGTAACGTCGCCGACCGATGAGTGCCACCGAGACAGATCCCGCTGCCGCTCCGGCATCGGCGCCTCAGGCGGCGGAGGCGCCGCCGATCGACCGTGCCCTACTGATCGTGGCCTCGGTCGTCGTGCTGGGGGCGGTCATGTCAATCCTCGACACGACCGTCGTCAACGTCGCGATCAACACGCTCGCGTCCAAGTTCCACACCACCCTTCCCACGATCCAATGGGTGGCAACGGGCTACACGCTGGCGCTGGCGACGGTGATCCCGCTGAGCGGATGGATCGCCGACCGCTTCGGCACGAAGCGGCTGTACATGATCTCGATCGCCCTGTTCCTGCTCGGCTCGGCGCTGTCCGGCCTGGCCTGGTCGGCGGCCTCGATCATCGTGTTCCGTGTCCTGCAGGGGCTCGGCGGCGGAATGATCATGCCCGCCGGCATGACGATCCTCACGCGCGCGGCGGGTCCGCAACGCATCGGCCGCGTGATGAGCATCATCGGCGTGCCCATGCTGATTGGGCCGATCCTCGGTCCGATCCTCGGCGGCTGGCTGGTCGCCGATGTCTCCTGGCGGTGGATCTTCTTCATCAACGTGCCGATTGGGATCGTCGCGCTCCTCCTGTCCTCCCGGGTGCTGCCGCGCGACGTCCCCGCCCACGAGCAGCGGCTCGACTTCGTGGATCTGCTGCTTCTGTCGCCGGGTCTGGCGCTCGTCATCTACGGCCTCGCCGAGACGAACTCGGCCGGCGGCTTCGGCGCCGCCAAGGTGCTCGTCCCCCTCCTCGCCGGCCTGGTGCTGTTGATCGCATTCGTCTGGCACGCCCTTCGCGCCAAGGATCCGCTCATCGACCTGCGACTGTTCACCGACCGGGTGTTCGCGACGTCGTCGCTGACGCTGGTTCTGGTGGCGATCTCGGTCTTCGGCTCGTTTCTGCTGCTCCCGCTGTACTTCCAGGTCGTCCGCGGCGAGTCGGCGCTGCAGAGCGGGCTGCTGCTCGCGCCCCAGGGCTTCGGCTCGATGATCGCGATGCCGCTCGCCGGCCAGTTGTCGGACCGTACCGGCACCGGCAGGATCGTCCCGTTTGGCCTGGTCGCCGTCGGCCTCGCCGTCCTCGGCCTGACGCAGATCGGAGCCCATACGTCGTACTGGCTGATCAGCGTCGACCTATTCGTCTTCGGTCTGGGGCTGGGCTTCACGATGATGCCGGTGTTCACCGGCGCCATGCAGACGATCCGCGGGGCGGCGGTGGCGCGGGCCAGCACGGCGCTGAACATCCTGCAGCAGACCGGGGCGTCGATCGGAACCGCGGTGCTCTCGGTGCTGCTGGCGTCGGCGCTGACGAGCAAGCTCGGCGGCCACGGAACGATCGGCTCGGCGGCCGCGGTGCCGCCGAGCGTGCGCGCTCATCTGGCGCCACCGATGGCCGCCGCCTTCGGCCAGACGTTCTGGTGGGCGCTGGGGCTGATTGCGGTCGCCTTCGCCGGTTCGCTCGCGCTCCCCAGGCGCAAGCCGGAGCTGACCGCAGATCAGGCGAGCCCGGCGTCGGTCCCGGTCGTCTGAGCAGGGGGGCGGCTCGTGCCGTCGCGCGGCCCTTTCGGCAAGCGTGACCGTGGGATTTGGCCCACATGCGGGGGCCATGCGTGCATCTGGTGACAGACCTTGGAGCGGGCTCCTGATTTGTCGCACTCCACACGCCGGAAACCGGCGCAACGCGTTTGGAGGCGGGACCGACGCCCGGCGGCGGCGACCGGACCCGGCGAGGGACAGCGCCCCCCGGAAGGGCGGGCCTTTTCCCAGCCCAATGCCGGTCTCGCCCGGTCGCATGAGCTCGCCCACGGCCAGACCGCCCAGGAATGAGGTGGGGACGGCGGCCCAGCTAGCCGCGCGGTTCGTCGTGCGTCGCGTCGTCCGGCGGGGTGACGGAGTCGTAGATCTCGGTCACCTGGCGGATGACGCTCATCGCCGTCTGCAGGTCCTGGTCGGAGACGTCCCCGAGCCGCTGCTCCCACAGCGCCTGCCATTCGCCCAGCTTGCGCTCCAGGACCTCCCAGCCCTTCGGAGTGAGCGAGACATTGCAGACGCGGCGATCCTCCGTGCTCCGGTGCCGCTGGACGATGCCGGCGGCCTCGAGATGATCAAGCGTCACGGTCACGGTCGCCGGCTTGAGCTCGGCGCTCTTGGCCAGTTGCCCAACCGTCATCTCGCGCTCCTTCCCCAGCGCGGCGATCGACCGGATCTGGGCGTGGGTGAGCTCGCCGGGCCGGCTGTGATCCCGGCTGCGGAGCCGCCGCTCGGCCGCGGACATCGCCGACAGCGTCTTTCGCAGGTCCTCGATGGCCACCCGCGGCTCCTGTGCGGCCGAAGCGCTGTCGGCATCCGTATGGAGGAGACCGGTCATGCCGCCTCGAGCATCGGCTCGTCGGCCGGTGTCATGACCGAGGCCTCGCCTCGCGCCTTGGCCCGCTGCTCGATGCGCGCCAGCAGCAGCGTCGGAACCAGGGCCAGGAGCGTGACGCCCATCACCCACCAGTACGTGTGACCGAAGCCGGATGCCGCGGCTGCGGCCGTCTTGGCGTGCGCGGTCTGGCCCTGGAGGACGACCGCGATGATCGCCGTGCCGAGCGACCCACCGACGCGCTGGAGGACCGTCAGCTGCGGGCTGGCGTCGTTGACCTGATCCTTGGACAGGACCGAGAAGGCCGCGGTCATCGCCGGCATGATCGCGAGGCCGACGCCGATGCCGCGGACCGTCATCGCCGCGCCGATCAGCACGAACGGCGTGCCGGCGGTGACCGTGACGAACGGGATGGTTCCGACGACGAGGATCAGCCCACCGATCAGCGAGGTTCGACCAGCCCCAAGACGGTCGGTCAGGCGTCCGGAGAGGACCATTCCGATGCCGCCGCCGATGCCCTGCGGGATCAGCAGCAGGCCGGTGCTGATGGCGTCCTCTCCACGGATCGTCTGAAAGTACAGGGGCATGAGGATCATCGCGCCAAACAGTGCCGCGCCGAGGCAGAACGTGACGACCGAGGCGGCCCGGAACGCTGGATTGGCGAACAGCTTGAGGTCCAGAAGGGGGCGCTCGATGCGCCGCGAGCGAGCCACGAAGAGGGCGAGCAGCACGAGGCCGCCGAGGACCGGGAGCAAGACCGACGACGAGATGAGGCTCCCCGCGGACTCACTCTCGGACAGGCCGTACGTCACTCCCACGACGCCGGCGGCGGCCAACACGAGGCCGAGGACGTCCAGCCGGCCGGCCTGCGTCGACCCCGCCTCATCGTGAGGGAGCAGCCGGTACGCGAGCACCAGCGCGAGCGCGCCGATCGGCACGTTGATCAGGAAGATCCACTCCCAGCCGACGCTCTGCAGCAGCAGGCCGCCGAGCGTGGGTCCGAAGACGGGCGCCAGCACGATCGGCACGCCGATCAGGCTCATGACCTTGGGGAGGTTGCGGGGCCCGGCCGCCTTGACCAGGATCATCTGGCCGATGGGGGTGAGCATCCCACCGCCGATCCCCTGGAGGACGCGGAAGGCGATCAGCTCGCCGCTGGTGGAGGCCAGTGCGCACAGCCCGGAGCCGAGGGTGAAGACGACGAGCGCGATCAGGTACAGACGCCGGGCGCTGTACCGGCGGACCGCCCAGCCGGTGACGGGGATCACGGCGGCGAGGGAGAGCAGATAGCCCGTGATGACCCACTGGATGCCGCCGAGCGTGGCGTGGAGGTCGAGCGACAGATCGTGCAGCGCGACGTTGACGATCGTCGTGTCCAGGACGGACATGATCGCCCCGAGGATGACCACGGTCGCGACGCGCATCACGTGCGGCTCGATCCGCGGGACCTGGGCGGAGGCGGGGGAGGATGTGCTGGTGGAGGAAGTCATTTGGTACCTAAACATTAGCAGACGAATATTTCGTCATCGACACAAACCGGGCGCGGCATGAGGGTGGCCGCGCACCGAGTCGAGACACGCCCGTCTACAGGAACCGGTGCATGATGTGCAGCCCCACGTAGCCGTGGGCGGGGTGCCGGAACGCCTCGGGAACGGTTCCGATCACGGAGAAGCCCAGGGAGCGCCAGAGGGAGACGGCGGCGACGTTGGTCTCGACCACAGCGTTGAACTGCACCGCCCTGAAGCCGGCCCCCCGCGCCCACTCCAGCATGTGCTCGCCGAGGGCACGGCCGGTTCCCCGGCGGGGGTGGCGAGGGTCGACCATGAAGCTGGCCGAGGCCACGTGGGATCCCGGGCCGGCGCGGTTGGGGTACATCGTGGCGCTTCCCAGCACCGTGCCGGCCGCGTCGACGGCCACGACCGTGCGCCCGGGCGGCGCGACCATCCAGACACGCTCGGCTTCGGCCCGTGGCATGCCCGGGTCGTAGGCATACGTCTCGCCCGCGGCAACGATCTCGCGAAAGAACGGCCAGATCGACCCCCAGTCCTCCGCGTCGGCATCTCGGATCAGCACGCGGGCATTATCCGGTATGCCACTCAGAGCTCCGCGTGCTCCCGGGGCGCGGACCGGCGGTGAGCGAACGTCGTGGCCGGGCAGTGAATGCACTCGGCTGGGGGGTTTACCAGCGGCACGGTGGGGAAGCAGAGAGGGGACGGCGAGTCGTGCCGATCCACCGGGATTCGGCGCTCGCTTCATCAGCAACGGAACGCTGGATCGCTTTCGCGCTGACGCACGGCCTCCTCGCCGCCGGGCGCATCGTTCTGGCACGCCCTTCGACGTCAAGGATCAGCTTGTCACTCGCGTTGAGCCTCCACAGCGCCCTCGCCGGGGTCCCCGCAGCGACCCTCGAGGCCGGGCTCGTCCTCGTGCCGCAGGCAGAGCCGTTCCGGCGTCTCGGCCGTCTGCGCTCGCCGCTGTGGACCGCGCTGCTCCCCGGCTCCATCATCGTTGGAACGTTTGGGCTGATCGTGCTTCCGCGGTCGGCATCGACGGCGCTGCTCGCCTCCGCGGTGACGACGCCGCTGCTCGCGCTGGTGGCGGTCCTCGCGGTTGTACGTGCGCGCAAGCTGCTCCTGCCGATCGCCGCGGCGGCCGCTGGGCTGGCGCTGCTCGCCACGGGTCGCCCCGGCCAATTGGGGGCTGCTGTCGTGACCGCGCTCGCCTGCCTCACGATCGGAGCCGCGCTCCAGCGCCTGATCCCGCCCCGGTGGCTCCTGGCCGGAGTCGTGGCGATGTCGGCGGCCGACATCGCGCTGCTGGCGTTCGGTCCCGGCTATCACCAGACGGTCGTGCTCGCCGCGGCGGCGAGCACGTTCCACGGCCCCAGCTTCACGGGCGCGCGCGTGGGGGGGACGACGATCGGTTACCCGGACCTGTTCCTGGCGGCGCTGCTCGGGACCTATCTCGCCGGCGGACGATCGCAGCGACTCGGCGCGCTCGTGCTCGCCGGCCTGGTGATCGCGTATGACTCGCTGCTCTCGCCCGGGGTCCTCCTTCCGGCGACGGTGCCGATCGCCCTGACGCTGATCATCGTGCAACTGTCGCGCGGCAGCCTGCGACCACGCACCCTACGATCTCTGCGTCGTGGTCCGCGAGGCTGGCACAGATCTGGAGATCCTGGACCGGCTGGTGCAGCCGGCGGGTAAGGACGTCGTCGACATCGGCTGTGGAGGGGGCGCCCTCGTGCGCGCGCTCGCGGCGCGCGGGGCCCGCGTGACCGGGATCGAGATCTCGGCGGAGCAGCTGGCCCCCGCGCTGGCTGCCGACGGCGAGGGCAACGGCCGGTACCTCGTCGGCCGCGCCGAGGAGCTTCCGCTGCCTGACGGATCCATCGACGTCGCCGTTTTCATGCGTTCGCTGCACCACGTATCGATCGCCGGCATGCTCCCGGCGCTGCGCGAGGCGCGCCGCGTGCTGCGCCGCGACGGCATCGTGTACGTCTCCGAGCCGCTCCCGGAGGGCGACTTCTTCGCTCTGACGAGCCTCGTCGAGGACGAGCTCGAGGTCCGGGCGGCAGCTCAGCGGTCGGTCGCCGATGCCGGTCAGGCCGGACTGCGCCGGGGTGCGACGCTCGAGTACGAGGTGAGCTTCTGCCTGGCCGACGTGGAAGCGTTCCTGAAGCGGCTTGTGAGCGTCGATCCTGACCGGGCAGCGATGTTCGCGGCGCGAGAGGCGGAGATCACAGCGGCGTTCAGCCAGATGGGGACGGCGGGAGACGCGCCGGGCGAGCGCTGCTTCATCCAGCCGATGCGCGCCGACGTGTTGCATCCGGCGGACTGACCCGGCGGTCACCCCTTCGTGACGCGCTCCAGCGTCCGCGCGGCGCGGGTGAGGGAGCAGCCACGCAGGTACTGAACCGACAGCGTGTCGATCTTCGCCAGCGTCGCCCCCTGGTAGATCCAGCCCGGATGCCGGGAGGAGATCCTGGCGAGCTTGCCGGCGCTGGCGCCGGCCATCGACTCCAGGGCGCTCAGGTCCGGGTGGGGGGTGAATGCCTCCAGGCGATAGGCCTCGCCACAGGACGCGGCGATCGTCGTCAGCGCACCGGAGATGATGCTCGCCTGGGCGACCGGGGCCTGGGGCGGCGGCGCGCCGCACGCGCTGACGACGAGCGCCGCGCACGCCACGCCGAGGGCGGTCGCCCGCCGTCTGAGAGGCCCGTTCACGCCAGGGTGAGTAGGCATATCGCCCCCAGGAGGCTGGTGCCCGCCGTCCACCAGGCGATGTAGTCGCCGATGTGGCCGGAGTGCAGGTCGCGGAGCGTGTGCAGGGCCCGCAGCCACGGGACGCCGATCGCCGCGGGGACGCGCCGTCGAAGCGGGCGGCCGAACAGGCCGAAGGCGGCCAGCACAACCGCGCCCAGCACCGAGCCGGCGCTGTACAGAACGTCTGCCGCCGAGATGTGACTCGGCGCCACCGCCGGCCAGTGCACGGCCTGGCCGGCCAGGACCCACCGGGCATAGGCGGCGTGGTCGGTGAACCGCGCCGCGGCCTCCTCGACGGCGGGCACCGCCCCGGGAATCAAGGCCACCGCGACGGTCAGGACGAGCAGCAGCACCGGGACGACGACCATCATCGGCGGCGTGTGATCAGGCCGGTCCTGCATCTCCTCCTCGGTCACGCGCGCCGCCCGCGCCTGACCGGCGCCCGGAGCGTCGGCGGGACCACAGCCGAGGAAGACGCGGCCGGTGACACGGAGGATCGCGGCCCCGGTGGCGACCGAGGCGATGACGAACACCACGATCAGCCAGCCGTAGCCGGCGCTCGCCGCCGAATCCTCGAGCAGCGACTTGCCCGCGAACAGCGTGAACGGCGGCAGCGCGGCGAGCATGAGGCCGCCGATGGCCAGCAGCACGCCGACGACCGGGATCTCGCGACCGCGACCATGCAGTTCGTACTCGTCGACCGTCTTGAAGCGGTGGAGGAGCACGCCGGTGGTCATGAAGAGCGCGCCCTTGGTCAGGCCCTGGCCGACGACGTAGACGGCGACGCCGGCGAGCGCGCGGGCGCTGAGCAACCCGATGCCGCAGATGAAGACGCCGATGTGGGCGATGCTCGAGAATGCGAGCAGGCGCTTGATGTGGCGCTGCTGGAAGCACATGAGCGCACCGAGCAGCGCCGTGACGACCCCCACGGCGACGAGGATCGCGCGAAGCGCCGCCATGTGGGGATGCATGGGCCCAGCGAAGATGACCCAGTACAGCCGGGCGACGGCGTAGACGCCGAGCTCGATCATCACCCCGGAGAACAGGACGCAGACGGGCACGGGCGCGACCGCGTGGGCGTCGGCCAGCCAGAAGTGGACCGGAACCGCTGCCGCCTTGGTCAGAAAGCCGATGAACAGCAGCACCATCGCCACCACGACGAGCGGGTCGGCGCCGTGTCGGTCGAGCGCGAGGCCGATCTGGGCCATGTTGAGCGCTCCGGTGCGCGCGTACAGAAGCGCCACGCCGATGAACATCGCGTAGCCGGCGATGCTGTTGGTGATGGCGAAGTTGATCGCCCCCTGGATCGGGGCCCGCTCCTCGATCAGATACCCGGTCAGGGCATAGGCGGCCGCACCCATGAGCTCAAAGAAGACGATCAGGTTGAACAGGTCGCCCGTCAGGCTGAAGCCCACCATCGCCGCGCCGAACAGGAGCATCAGCGCGTGGAACAGTCCGTCGACGGCATCGAAGTAGTGCGCCGAGTACGCCAGGGAGGCGAGGACGAGCACCGCGGAGAACAGCGCCAACCCCGCGCCGAGCGGGTCGAGGGAGAGCGAGATCCCGATGGTCACGTCGTGGACGGGCTTGAAGCCGCCCATCCAGTAGGCGAAGGGCCGGCGCGCCGAGCGCTCGAGCAGGATCGCGCAGAGGACGATGACCGTCGTCACGCCGGCGATGCTGACCGCGTCGTTGACCCACCTCCGGCTGAGCGGGCGCAGGATCACGAGCACGGCCGCGGTGATGAACGGCACGACGACCGGCAGCGCAGTCACATGAGGCACCATGGAAGCGCCGGCCCGGTCAGTCGCGCAACGGACGCAGATCCGAGGGATCGACGCTGCCGAAGCGCTTGTGCGCCTGGATGACAAGAGCCAGCAGCAGGGCGGACACCGTGGCCTCGATCACCACATCGGTGAGCACGAGCACCTGGACGGTGGGATCGACGAGCTTGGCCACGGGCGGGATGTCGGCGGCGATCGGTGCCTGGCCGCCGGATCGGTAGCCGATGGCGAGCAGCAGCACATACGTCGCCGACTGCACGACGGCCAGGCTGATGATCGTCCTGACCATGTGCCGGCTGGAGACGACACCCCACAGCCCAACGCCGAACAGCCAGGCGGCGACGGCGTACGGGAGAAAGCTCACGTCGCCTCGCCTGTACGCCTGCGCACGAGCAGCGCCTGATCGAGAAACGCCGTCCACACGATCAGGAATGCTCCCATCACCTCGAGGCCGACGGCGATGCTGTTGAGCGGCATGAACCCGGCGGACAGCAGCTGCCCGGGATTGCCGGCGGGCAGGAAGTTCTTGAAGTAGACAGAGGCAAAGATGAGCCCGCCGAGGCCGAGCAGGCAATAGCCGAGGGCGCCGATGCCCTCCGCGGCCTCGATCGCCCGCGTGGGGCAGAGGACCTTGAGCTCGAGGTATCGCCCGGCGATCAGGATCGCGGCGGGGGCAGCGGCGAGGACGATGCCGCCCTGAAAGCCACCGCCCGGGGTGAGCGCGCCGTGGATCACGAGGTACACGCCTAGCGCGATCAGCGACGGGATCAGCAGGAGCGCCGCCAGCCGCACCGCGTCGCTGGAGCCGGACATGCCGTGCTCAGCGGCGCGGTACTCCTCATCCTCGCCGCGCATGACCCGCAGCAGCAGGGTCACGCCCAGGACGGAGGCGAACAGGATGTACTCCTCGCCCAGGGTGTCGAACGCGCGCACGTCGAAGTTCAGCGCGGTCACGTAGTCCGTGGCGTGTCGCATGCTGAGCTCGACGCCGTTCACCACGAGGCCGTAGACATCGTGGTAGTCGCCGAACGCGGGCAGGCCGCGGAACCCGATGATGAGCACGGCCGCGAGGCCCGGCCCGGCGATCGCGAACAGCGTCAGGCGTGCCCGGCGGCTCACTCCGCGTCCTCGTCCGAGGGGCGCGTGCGTTCCTGCTCGGCGATCTTGCGCAGCGTCGCCACGACGATGAGCGGCAGGCCGATCGTCCCCACGACGATCTCCGACAGGGCGACATCCGGCGCCTGGAAGGCGAAGAACAGGAACACGAGCGTCAGGCCGAAGATGCCGAGGACGAGGGTCTGGCGCAGCGGGTCCGACGTGAGCGCGACCGCGCCGCCGCCGAGAGCGACGGCGGCGAGCGCGACGATCTGCAGGACGGTCATCGTCCCGCCGGCTCCTCGCGGTGCTCCTCAATGTCGGCGCGCCAGTCACCGCGCTGACGGGCACGCAGGCTCCGGGCCGTGCCGTGGACGAGGACCGAACCGAACAGCACGAGCACCGCGCCCGTGGCCAGGGCCTTGTCGCCGATGAGCGAGAACGATTCGCGCACCACGATCCCGCACGCGACGAGCAGCGCGCCGTAGCCGGCCAGGCCGACGTAGTGCAGGCGGTCGTACACGTCGCGCATGACGACCAGTCCGAGCACGGCCAGCACCTCGAGCGAGCAGCCGGCGATCAGCAGCACGGTCGTGACGACGGAGCGCACGCTCACAGGTCACGCTCCAGCATGCGGACGAAGGCGAGCGCGCCGACGAGTGACACGAACGCGAACGTCGCGGCGAGGTCGATGAACGGCTGCCGCTGAAAACCTTCCGACAGCAGCATCAGGATCGTGGTCAACAGCACGCTGCCCAGCTCCAGCGCCACCACTCCGCTCGCGACGTCGGTCAGCACGCACACCGCCAGGCACGGGATCAGACCCGCACCGAGCACGGCGGCCGCGATCTCCCACTCGTTCATCCCAGCCCCAGCACGTCGACCCCATCGGCGCCGCCGCTGCGACGTAACTGGTGGCCGAGGATGAGGTTGCGCTCCTCGTCGACGCCGATGACAATCGTGTTGGGGCTGAGCGATCCGACCGCCTCCGCGAGTGCCCGCCGCGCCATGTCGCGCCCGTCGTCGGCGTCACCGTAATGAAACGGGGTGGCGCGCAACTCCCCACGCACGCTGCGTGGCGCGACCAGCTGCTGCAGAGCCGCGAGCGACACCCAGAAGATGTCTGCGGGCACCTGGGCGACCGCCCGGAAGCTGCGCATGAGCCAGCGTGGGCGGGGGCTCACCCCGCGCAGCCCGTTGCGCCACGCGGTCGCGCAGGCCAGCGCCGCGAGCAGGGCGGCACCCGCTCCCGCGTAGAGCTCAGGAGAGGTGGTCGTATCGATCAGCAGCAGGTAGAACGCGCCCGCGAACAGGAACGCCGCGCCCAAGATCCTCGCCACAGCAGCATCACTACCCCTGCGTCCGATTGGGAAACCGCGGCGGTCAGCTCAGACGAGGGCGCGGCTGCGCCCCGGCAGCAGCGGAAACGATCGCTCCGAGCGCGGCGGGAGGATGTAGGTCGCGCGCTTGAGCACGAACATGAACTCGTTGATGCCGTTGTTGACGGTGTCGGTGATCGATGGGTTCTGCAGCTGGGCCGTCGTCGCGTTCATCGCCTTGCGTGTGGTGACGAAGTCCTCGATCGATCGTTGGATGCAGACGAAGTGCAGTCCGGCTTGGCCGCCGTCGACGGTGTTGAAGTCGCGGCGGGCGATCAGCGGCTTGCCGTTGCGACGGGCGCGGGCCGATGTCTGCGCGTGGCCGATCACCCCGTACCGGTTGATCGCCTCGCCGAGCCGGTTCGGATCGCTGGCGGCGTCGGTGGTGAAGGCGTTCGCCTGCTGGGGCGTGACCTGGGGGGCGTACATCCGCGCCACCCGCTCTTTCTCCGAGAGGTCGCCGTACCAGCTGTCCAGCCGCAGGCGCATGTAGCTGACGGCCATGGTCGTACCGTCGGCGAACGATCCGCCCGGGATCGTGACCGCGTCCTCCGTCGCCTGGTTGTGCTTGTAGTTGGACTTGAAGCCCATGAACAGCGGTGCCGACCTGGCGACCGGGCGGCCGGCGGGGATCCCGCCCGTGTCCTGGTGGGCCGCCGGCAAGCCGGCGCCGACGAACCCGGTCCGGGTCTCGCGCCAGCGCAGGACGTCGGTGATCTTCAACGGCCCGGTGGCGCCCGGCAACGGGGCACCGTGCACGAGCGCCGCCTCGACGTCGGCCAGCCGGCGCTCGTCGTCGCCGGCCAGATGCAGGCACAGGTGGTAGTCGTCGATCGACGGCTGCTCGAACAGCGACATTGATGTCGCCCGGGGGATGGGAGAGGCGACGTGCAGCACCCGCTCGAAGTAGTCCGGTCCCCATCCCGCGGTGAACAACAGGCCGCCGGGGCCCCACGGGTACCGGTGCTCAAGCGTTCGCAGCGACGCCTCGAGGAGGCGGGCGTACGCCGGGGTCGGGCTGCCCTCGACGTCGAAGAACAGCAGGCGGTCAAAGCGCGGCGCGACCGGATTGCCGTCGCCGTCGCGGGCCAGCGTGGCCGTCCACGCGTGCTGGCGCGCCGGCAGACCTGTCGCGAGCGGGCTCAGAGCGACGCGGGGGACCTCCACCGACGTCGTGCCAGAGCTGCCGGTCGCGGCGACGGCGATGCCCGCCGCCGCCCCCCCGGCAGCGACACCGGCGGCGCCGAGGAAGAACCGCCGCCGGGTGAGGTTACGGACGCGCTCGCTCATGCCGCCCCGCGCCAGGTGAAGCTGGTGGTGACGCGATGGGGATGCAGCCAGACGTTCTGGTACTCGACGTGCCGCGCTGACACCGGCGGGCTGATCAGCATGCTGAGCTGGTAGGTGCCCTTACCCGGCAGCGAGACGTCGTTGCCGTAGTGCGGGCCCATGTACTCCGAGATCATCGGCCACAGCCGCTCGTCGTAGACGAGCTTGCCGCCGCGCTTGATCGTCGCCCACACGCCGGCGTACGGGATGGCGACGCCGGTGCGGGAGTCGTTGAGGTCGACCATCAGGTGGAAGGCGGTGTTCTTTCCCGGCTTGACCATGCGCTCCGAGGTCCCGTCGTAGATGACGAAGGGGACGGCGGTCATCGCCCGCGCCTGCACCTTCATCCCCTGCCAGGTGGCGGTGGCGAGCGTCTGCGTGGGGACCGGCTTGATCCCGTCCACCGAGGCGCCGGCGCCGGTCGAGCTGCCGCCCATGCTCATCCCGCTCATGCTGGAGCTCGCGGCCGCCGCGGAGGACGACGAGCTCGTCGGGGTCTTGTCGGCGCTGGCGCAGCCGGCGACGGCGGCCACGGTCAGGCAGGCGAGCAACACCCTCCCTGCTGCGTGAACAAAAGGTGTCCGGTTGCTCATCTCACATCTCCTGAAACAGTTAGGGAGGGTCCCCGAGGGATCGCGGCTGCCACCGCCAGCGCCAGCAGGACGAAGGGCAGGCCGGCGTTCGGATCCGTGGCGTTCCCCATGAAGATCCCGCCGAAGCCCTGGCCGAGGACCCAGTAGGCGAGGTTCAGCACGATCGCCAGCAGGATGAGAGGACGCACCCGCCAGCCGACCGCCACGCCGATTCCGATCACCGCCGAGACGAGCGCCAGGACGAGCGCGATCACCTCGCCGTTGCCCTGAGCCCCGTTGGCGACCCAGTTCTGCACAGTGCTGAGCCAGCTCATCCCGGACGGGGCGGCGTTGATGGCATCGTGGCTGGTGCCGGCGCTGCTGTTGGCGCCGAGCAGCCACAGCCAGGCCATCACGAGCCACAGCGCTGCCCAGGCGGTCTTGGCCCCGCGCGAGCCGAGCAACCCGCCCGGCCGGTCGTTGGGCCAGACGAGCAACCCCACGATCGCATACAGGCTGACCGCTCCCGGAGCGCCGGTCAGCGGGTTCGCCATGTTCATGAACAGCATCCCGAATGCCTCGCCGAACCACCACACCACGATTGCCCAGGCAAACGAGACGACGAGTGTCGGCTTGACGGTGCGGCGGTAGAGCAGGCCGAGGCCGATGGCGACCTGCGTCAGCGCGAACAGCGTGTTGAACAGCGTCAGGTTGCTCGCGGCGATGTTGGACGCCCAGTGCATGCTGCTCGCCAGCCAGGCGGGCTGGCCGGAGATCATCTGCGTGAGCATGTCGATGAAGCCCTTCGAGTACATGAAGGACTGAAATTGCAGGGCGCCGTCGAGCAGCCAGAGCAGGCCCAGGGCCGTCTGGAGCGCCCGGCGCGTATCGGATGCGAAATAGAGGCGGAGACGCGGCAGCACTGCATCGCGTTCGGTTGCGAGCGTGCCGCCGGCTTCGGCGGTACTCGTACTCATTGGACTCCTTTTCGGTCGGCGGACGGAGGGGTCAGACCGACGCGGGCGGCCCGCGGCCTGACCATCCGCCGGCCACCGGAGCCGGCTTGGGGAACGCGCGAAGTGGTGGACGGACCGCCGGGCTGACGTGGCGGCGCGGCGTGGGGCGCGACGCGCCATACCGTCGAGAGACCTCGCCGAGCGCCCAGTCGGCCCCGTGGAACACGGCCGCTAGGACGAGGCCGATGCAGGCTGCAGCCGGAATCGACCACCAGCCGCCGTATCCGAACACGCCCAGCCAGCCCGCCGGATGGCCCGTGGCGAACATCCCCTCCAGGGACTCCTGGCCGATGTAGATGATCACCAGGCAGGCGGTGCAGGCGAGCCACAGAGCGGCGAAGGAGATCGTCAGCCGAGTCACCGACGTAGGCCGGGTGACCGACGTCCGCCCGGAGAAGGCCCGTCCGAGAGCGCGCAGGAAGCCACCGGCGACGAGGCTGACGACGACGCCGATCCACGGGACGACGGAGTGCAGGTAGGAATGGCCCTGGCGCTGGAGCTCGAGGCCGGCGTGGGGGCCAAACGCGAGCAGATAGCGAAGCTCGTGCACCGCAAGCGCTGCGGGTGGGAGGAGGGCGGCCTGCGCGAGCCCTCGAAGCGCCGAGCGCCGGTGTGCGCGCACCATGTCGCTGAGAAGCTTACCGGCCGGGGCTGACCCCGGAGTCGACCCACGGACCGCCGCCTGGAGGACCGGGTCGTCGAGCGCGGCGGTCCGCAGGCCGTCAGCCCCGGCCCACCAGGGGCATGTTCGTGGCCACGATCGTCATGAACTGGACGTTGGCGTCCAGCGGGAGCTCTGCCATGTGGAGGACCGCCTGCGCCGCGTGGCGCACGTCCATCGTGGGCTCCGGGCGGCGCGAGCCATCAGGCTGGAGCGCGCCCCGGGCGATGCCGGCCGTCAGCTCGGTCTCGGCGTTCCCCACGTCGATCTGACCGCAGGCGATTCCGAACCGCCGTCCCTCGAGCGAGATCGCCCTGGTCAGACCGGTGATCCCATGCTTGGAGGCGGTGTAGGCGGCGGCATGCGGCCGGGGAACCTGGGCCGAGACCGAGCCGTTGTTGATGATGCGGCCGCCCTGCGGGCGCTGGTCCTTCATCGCGGCGAACGCCTCCCGCGCGCACAGGAAGCTCCCGGTCAGGTTGGTGTCGATGATCGTGCGCCAGTCGGCCGGATCAAGCTCTTCAAATGGCGCGGCGGAACCGAACAGGCCCGCGTTGTTGAACAGGAGGTCGACGCGGCCCCACTCGTCGAGCACGCGTGCGAACAGCGACCGAACGTCGGCGTCCCGTGTCACATCGGTGGCCTTCGTGAGCGCGATATGCGGCTCCGGCGCCTCCGCCAGCGTCTCGCCCAGCGGCTCCTCCCGCCGGCCGGCCAGTGCCACCCGCCACCCGGTTCTCAGCAGCGCGTGTGACACCTCTCGGCCGATGCCGGATCCCGCCCCGGTGACGATCGCAACGCGGCTCGGTCCGCTCATGCTGCGCATCCTCTCATGGTCGCCGCAGCTCCGGGCGCGGCGGGCGGCAGCGACGAGGGATGGGTGACCTGCTCGGAAATTGAGAAACCGAGGTCTCGCCCGGCGACGGGACCTGGGCGGCAAACCGGAAGATACGTCCGATTAGACGCCCAGCCTCGGACGGCACCGGGCGGAAATCGCGAGGATGGCCCATGCGACCAGGTGCGCCGTGGGGCCGGCGATGTCCCTCAGCGCGCCTTCCGGTACCGGCGGATGAGCGCGTTCGTCGAGCTGTCGTGGTGGAGCTCCGGCTCGGTCTCGCTCTTGAGCTCCGGGATGATCCGCTGCGCGAGCGCCTTCCCCAGTTCGACGCCCCACTGGTCGAAGGAGTCGATGTTCCAGATGACCCCCTGCGTGAACACGAGGTGCTCGTAGAGCGCGACGAGGGTGCCGAGCACGTGCGGGGTCAGGCGCTCGGCGAGGATCACGTTGGAGGGACGGTTGCCCTCCATCACCCGGTGGGGGACGACGGGGTCCGGCGTGCCCTCGGCGCGGACCTCCTCCTCGGTGCGGCCGAAGGCCAGCGCCTCCGCCTGGGCGAAGACGTTGGACATGAGCACGTCATGGTGGTCGCGCAGGGGGTTGAGCGACTTGCCGAAGCCGATGAGATCGATGGGGACCAGCTTCGTCCCCTGGTGGAGGAGCTGGTAGAAGCTGTGCTGGCCGTTGGTGCCGGGCTCGCCCCAGTAGATGGCGCCCGTCTCGTAGTCGACGGGACGGCCGTCGAGCGACACGTGCTTGCCGTTGGACTCCATCGTCAGCTGCTGGAGGTAGGCGGGGAATCGCTTCAGATACTGCTCATACGGCATGACGCCGACGGTCTGGGCGCCGAAGAAGTCCCCGTACCAGACGCCGAGCAGGGCCATCAGGACGGGCAGGTTTCGTTCAAACGGCGTCGTACGGAAGTGCTCGTCCATCTCATGGAAGCCGGCGAGCATCTCGTGGAAGCGGTCCGGGCCGATCGCCAGCATCGTCGACAGGCCGATGGCCGAGTCCATCGAGTACCGGCCGCCGACCCACTCCCAGAAGCCGAACATGTTCTTGGTGTCGATCCCAAACTCCGCCACCTTGTCGGCGTTCGTGGACACGGCGACGAAGTGCTTGGCGATCGCGGCCTCGTCTCGGAGCGTCGCCAGCGTCCACTCGCGGGCCGACCGGGCGTTCGTCATCGTCTCGAGTGTCGTGAACGTCTTGGAGGAGACGACGAACAGCGTCTCCTCGGGATTGAGGTCCCGCGTGGCCTCCACAAAGTCGGTGGAATCGACGTTCGAGACGAATCGGAAGACCATGTCGCGGTTGCTGTAGTGCCGGAGCGCCTCGTAGGCCATGACCGGTCCGAGGTCGGAGCCGCCGATGCCGATGTTGACGACGTTCCGGATCCGTCGCCCGGTGTACCCGGTCCAGTCACCGGAGCGGACGCGCTGCGTGAACGCGCTCATCCGGTCGAGGACCTCGTGCACCTGCTCAACCACGTTGACTCCGTCGACGACGAGCGAGCTTCCCTTCGGCATCCGCAACGCGACGTGGAGGACGGATCGGTTCTCCGAGACATTGATGCGATCGCCGCGAAACATCGCCTCGGTCCGTTCGCGTAGGGCCGACTCCTGCGCCAATTCGACGAGGAGCTTCACGGTCTCGTCCGTGATCCGGTTCTTCGAGTAGTCGAGGTAGAGGCCGGCACCTTCGGCGACGAGGCGCTCCCCGCGGGTCTCGTCCTCGGCGAACAGGTCGCGGAGATGACGCGGCCGGATCTGCTCGTAGTGCCGCGTGAGGGCCTTCCAGGCGGGTCGTTCGCGGAGCATGGGCGTGCGTGTCGTCGTGCTCATCAGATTCTCCGGGCTCGGGTGCGGGGTTGGTCCGGAGGCTATCCCGGCGACCGCTTGCCAACGCGATTCTCGCGCCGAGAGCGGTCACAGATTGGACGGTCTCCTGCTCGCCGCCGTGGCGAGCGCGACCACGAACGCGCACAGCGCCGCAAGCCACGGGTTCCGCAACCGCGTCTTCGCCTCCGCGAGCGGCATCTCGCACCGGACGGCGAAGGGACTCGAGACGGTCAGCAAGCCGGACGACATCACCGCTCTCGGCGGGCGGATCTACGTCGGCTTCGCGAACGGCGTGGGGCCGCAGGGGCAGGCGAGCCCGACAGGCAACCGCGACAGCACGATCGTCGAGTTCAGCCTCAGCGGCCGAAAGCTCAAGCAGTGGGACATCGTCGGAAAGTGCGACGGCCTGACGGCCGATCCGGGTCTCGGCCAGGTGATCGCGACCGTCAACGAGGACGCCAACTCCAGTCTCTATCTGATTGCCCCGTCCGGGAACGCCGTGCACTACCGCTACAACCGGGCGGTGCCGTCCAACGGGGGCACCGACGCGCTGTCGATCTATCAGGGCCAGGTGCTGGTCAGCGGCTCGGCGCCGGGCACGGTGGGCAAGCCGGCGCCCCAGGCGAGCTACCCGGCGGTCTACCGGCTGACGTTCAACGGCCACGCTCGCGTCGCGACCCGCCACGGCCTGTTCTCCGACGAGGCCACGGCCACGAGCGCGAACATCCCCGGCTCCGGCAAGCGCGTCCGTCTGGCGCTCACCGACCCGGACTCCAACGAGGTCGTGCCGGCGTTCGCGTCGCGCTTCGCCGGTGATTTCATGCTCACCAGCCAGGGCGATCTGGAGCAGATCTTCGTCGGTAACGCCGGCGGTCGGCACCAGAGCCTGTCCGTGCTCAAGCTGAGCCGCGCGGTCGACGACACGGCGTGGGCGACGGGTTCGACAGGTGCTCTCTACGCGACCGACGGCAGCGGGACGATCAACAAGGTCACCGGCCCCTTCCGGCGGGGAGAGGTGCTCGTGGCGACGACGCCGTGTGGCCAGAACAACGCCCCGAGCACATGCCCGGGCCCCGGGTTTCCGGCGAATTACCTCGGCGAGCTGAACCCGCGCACCGGTGCCATCACCAAGATCTCGGTCGGCGGTCCGGCATTCGCTCCGTCAGGCATGCTCTTCCTGCCGTAACGGCCTTGTCAACTGATTCGGTGGGATTGCGGCCCGGGACTCCTGTAGAGTTAGTCCGCTGCCGTTTGCCCACGACTTGACCAGCCGGGTCGGCTCACAGGCCGCGACCGGAGCCGACGGCGTCCGAGGGAAGGAGTCAGGAGCATGACCATCGAGGACCACTCGAGCCACGAGCACGCCGGCCCCGGCTACGCCTCCCCAGAGGCGGCGCGCGAGCAACCGCCTGAGCAGTTCGTCTACGTCGCCTCGCTCTATGAAGGGACGGGGATCGACCGCCCGGACTTCATCGCCGTCGTGGATGTCGATCCATCGTCATCCAGCTACGGCCGGATTGTGCATCGGACCGAGATGCCGAACGTCGGCGACGAGCTGCATCACTTCGGCTGGAACGCCTGCTCCTCGGCGTGCCACTCGCAGCTGAGTCGCGACACCCTGATCGTGCCCGGATTCCGCTCCTCGCGGATCCACATGCTCGACATCTCCGATCCGCGCACGCCGCGGATCAAGAACGTGATCGAGGGCGACGAGATCAAGGAGAAGCTGGGGCTGAGCGCGCCGCACACCGTGCACTGCATGCCCGGTGACATCGTGACGATCTCGATGCTCGGCGACGCCGACGGCAACGCACCCGGAGGATTCGCCGTCCTCGATGCCCGTGACTTCACGGTCGCCGAGCGCTGGGAGCGCGAACCGAACGGTCTGCAGTTCATGTACGACTTCTGGTACCAGCCACGCCAGAACACGCTCGTCTCGAGCGAATGGGGAGCTCCGAACACGTTCCAGGACGGCTTCAACCCGGCCGATGTCGCCGCCGGGAAGTACGGGCGCCGGCTGCACTTCTGGGATCTCGAGCGGCGGGCGAACGTCCAGACGGTGGACCTGGGCGACGACGGCCTCATCCCGCTGGAGATCCGCTGGCAGCACGATCCTGACGCCGTGCAGGGGTTTGTCGGCGCGACCCTGTCGAGCAACATCATCCGCTTTCACAAGAGCAACGGCAGTTGGTCGGCGGAGAAGGTCATCGACGTCCCCAACGAGGAACTCGAGGGATGGCCGCTCGAAGGCGGCGTCCCCGGGCTGATCACCGACCTGGTGCTGTCGCTCGACGACCGGGACCTGTTCCTGTCCAACTGGCTGCACGGCGATCTGCGTCACTACGACGTGTCCGACCCGACGCGGCCGGAGCTGCGCTCCCAGGTGTGGCTCGGCGGCCTGCTCGGGCGCGACGGCGGCCATCCCAAGGCGCAAAGCCCGCTGAACGGCGGACCGCAGATGCTGCAGAACTCCCTCGACGGGGAGCGGGTCTATGTCTCAAACTCGCTGTACTCGAGCTGGGACAACCAGTTCTACCCCGGGCTTCAGGGGTGGCTGACCAAGCTCGATCGCCAGGCCGACGGCAGCTATGCGCTGGATCCGGACTTCTTCGTCGACTTCCACGAGCAGGCCGACGGGGCCCGGCCCCACGAGATCCACCTCCCGGGCGGGGACTGCACGACCGAGATCTTCCAGTAGACGGCGCTCAGGCGAGGCCCCCGGTGCCCGGTGTGCTCACGGGGTCGGTGCCGGAGCCCTGACCGGCGGAGAGTGACGTCACGAGCGGGTTGCTGTTCGCCGATGGGCTGCCGCCGAGCAGCGCGAGCAGCAGGCCGGTGCTGGTGGAGGTGCCGGCGGCGGCTGTCGTGGGAGCGCCGGAGCTCGTCGCCGGCGAGGCGCCGGCCAGGGCGGCCTGCGCCGGATCAGTGGTGCTTGCCGAGGCCGTGGACGGGTCGTCGCCGATCGCCGCAAGCAGCGCCGCCTCCCAGTCCTGGGCGGCGGTATCGGTGCTCGACACCGGTTGCGCGCCGATTTGCTGGCCGGCGCCCGTCAGGCCGGTGGCGATCGGTTGCGCCGTCGCGGGTTGGACGGGGGCGCCGCCAACTGGCGAAATCGACATGGGGCTCCTGAGTTCGAGGGAGGGTTCACCTCACGTAGTCGGCTCCACGAGGCCGGAAGTTGAGTACGGCACGGCAGGGTGCTCCACGGACGGCATGGGCGACCGTCGATTGTCGACTGCTATGAGTGAGAGCGAAGAGCCAGGCCTCCCGGGGGTCGACGGGCTCGATCGAACTCCGCGAACCAAGGGAAAAACACGGATGGAACACGTCAACCTGGGCCGGACGGGACTGCGCGTGTCGAGGGTATGCCTCGGCATGATGAGCTACGGCAAGCACGAGAGCCGCGAGTGGACTCTGGACGAAGCCGGCGCTGAGCCGATCGTGCGGCGTGCCGTCGAGGGCGGCATCGACTTCTTCGATACCGCCGACGTCTACAACGGCGGCCAGAGCGAAGTCCTGACCGGCCGCCTGCTCAAGAAGCTGTTCGGGATGCGCGAGGAGTACGTCGTCGCGACGAAGGTCCACGGCAAGACGATGCCCGGCGAGAACGGGCAGGGCCTGTCACGCAAGCACATCATGGCGTCGATCGACGCGTCGCTGCGGCGCCTGGATCTCGAGTACGTCGACCTGTACCAGATCCACCGCTTTGACCACCGGACGCCGGTCGAGGAGACGATGGACGCGCTGCACGACGTGGTCAAGGTGGGCAAGGCCCGCTACATCGGGGCCAGCAGCATGTTCGCGTGGCAGTTCGCCAAGGCGCAGGCTGCGGCGGACGCCGACGGTGCGACGCGGTTCGTCTCGATGCAGGATCACTACAACCTGATCTATCGCGAGGAGGAGCGGGAGATGATCCCGCAGTGCATCGATCAGGGGGTCGGCGTGCTCCCGTGGAGTCCGCTGGCCCGGGGAATGCTGACCGGTAACCGGACCCGCTCAGGCGAGCGCAAGACGAGGCGGGCCCAGACCGACGCGTTCGCCGACACCCTGTACACGCCGGCGGTCGATTTCGACGTCGTCGAGCGCGCCGATGAGGTCGCCGCGGAGCGCGGGGTATCGACCGCTCAGGTGGCGCTCGCGTGGCTGCTGCACAAGCCCGGGGTGACGGCGCCGATCGTGGGGGCCACGAAGCTGGAGCATCTCGAGGACGCGCTGGCGGCCGCGGAGCTGTCGCTCACGCAAGAGGAGATCACGAGCCTGGAGGAGCCGTACCAGCCGCACGCCGTCGCCGGGCACAGTTAGGCGAGTGGTTTCCCGGGTGCGCGACCGGGCGCCGCTCGTGGGGGCACGGCGCCGTTGCCTCCGCAGATCATCCAGCCGCCGCTGAGGCCCCGCGTCGCGCCGGCCGAAGCGGCACGGACGTGGCTGCCTCCCGCACCGGCCTGGCGCCGGGGGCCGGGGGCACCGTGGGCGCGCCGAGGGCGCCCGGGGCCGCGGGCACGGTCACCAGGGCCGCCGACGCGTGCCGGAGCTCGACGGTATAGATCCCGTTTCGCCGCGTCACCACCTGGTGGATCCCAAGCCCCCGCCACCGCCCGTCGCGGGTCAGCCAGCGACCACCGAGGGTGACCCCGGAGCGGGAGGCCGCCGACGGCGCGGTCAGGCGCTGGACGTTCGCGTCGCCGGTCGCCGGTAGCCGGAGCGCAACGCGGATCGAACGCCGGCCCTTGTCGATCAGGACAACGTTGAGGGTGTTCGTTCCCGTGCGCACCCCGTAGGCCTCGAGGTTGAGCGAGCGCCGAGCCTGGGTCACCGGCATCACGAGCTGTGCCCGCGGCCCGAGTGCGCGGGCGAAGAAGATCAACCCGTACAGCAGCGGCCGTGCGTCGAGCCCCCCCGCGGTGAGGGCGAAGGGAGCATTGATCGTGTCGGCACGAACGTGGAGGTTGACCCCGTCGACGCCCGCGTGCAGGAGGGCAAACAGCGCATCCGGCGCCCAGAGAGCGGTGGCGAACGTGTCGCTGACCCCGGCGCGACCGCCGCAGTTGACCGAGTTCAGCTCGGTCATCCGGACGGGCAGTCCGGCGTCATGGGCCGTGTCGATGACGGGGCGCAGGGCGGAGGCCATCCCCTCGGAGAGCTGTGGGCTGAGGAGCCGGCCGACCGTGGGGTAGATGTCCGAGAGCCGGTGGACGCACCCGGACAGCGGGTACCGGTGGACGGTCACGAATCCCAACGAGCGCCGGGCGCCGGAGATCAGCGTCCCAACCCATCCGGCGTGGGCGGTCGGCCGCGCCAGTGCGGGACCGGCGAGCATGACGTGCGGCGCGACCTGGGCGAGGGCGCGGGCATAGGCGTGGAAGTCGTGCACATAATCGGCAGGCGTCAAGGCGCTCGGGAGCGCACGGCCGAGGTATTGCTTGCCGGCCGTGATCGTCAGCCAGGCGTGGCGGCTGTAGATGTCCGGCTCGTTGCCCACCTCGAACGCGATGATGCTGCCGCTCGGAAGTGCCGACTCCGCGGCCTGCGCCCATTCGGTCGCCTGAGCGGGGGAGTCGGTGATCAGGTTCAGATCGAGGATGAGCCGCACGCCGAGTTGGGTGACCAGCCGGCGCGCCTGGGCCAGCCAGGCCGGCTCGATCGTGAACGCCCACCGCGGCAGGTGAAGCTCGTGCGGCTCCCAGAATGAGTGGTCGGCCGAATCGCCGCCGACGCGGAGGATCGTGGGGCCGCCGCCCGCAACGTGCACGAGCGTCAGGACGCGCTCGAGCAGCGGCATCTGCGACGCCCACGGCGGCAGCGCCCAGTATTCCGTCGAGAACCCCAGGAACGAGGGCGGCACGGGCACCGTCGACGCGTGGGCAGCGATCGTCACCCGGGCCGGCGCCGGGAGGGGCCGAGGTCGAGCCGGTCGGGTTCGCGTGCCGGCCGGAGATCCGAACAGCTCGGCGGAGCCAGAGGTCGTGAGCACCAACGCGATGATCAGAGCGGCCGCGGCCACCACGGCCGGCGCCCAGCGCCACCGCCCACGCGGTCCTCGTGGCATCGATGCCCCAATCATGGACTCAGTATCGAACTCGGCACGCCGTGGGAAAGCGGTCGCAACTCCGGACACACGCGGTGCACACACGGTTACAACGTTTCTCCGCCGCGGCCGGGGGCCGGAGGCTGGCCGCCAATGGTCCTTGGGCCGTCCTTGAGGATGCGGCCCGAGGGGTAGGGTAGGCGCCGATGGCAGGGCAGATTCCCAATCAACAGCCCTCCAACCGCGTCCTCGTCCTGTTCGGGGCCACGGGAGACCTCGCCCGGCGCAAGCTCTTCCCCGGTTTCTTCCACCTGTTCCGCGAGGGCCTCATGCCCCAGGATTTCCGGATCATCGGCTCCGGCCGGCACTCGCCCGGCAGTGACGAGGAGTTCCGCCAGATGGTCAACGAGGCGCTGCAGGAGCATGGGCGAGGCGAGCTCGATGAGCACTGGGGCGAGTTCGCATCCCGTCTCAGCTTCGTCGAGTCGAACGCCGACGATGGGGAGGACCTGGCGCGGGCGATCGTCGACGCCGAGCGTGAGGTCGGCGCGGAGGGCGAGCGCCTCGTCTACCTGTCCGTCCCCCCGGGAGCGATGGGCGACATGGTGGCGATGCTCGGCCGCACCGGCATCGCCGACCACTGCTCGCTCGTGGTCGAGAAGCCGTTCGGCCATGACGTCGACAGCGCCCGCGAGCTCAACGCGGCTCTGCATGACGTCCTCGACGAGGAGTCGATCTACCGCATCGACCACTTCCTGGGCAAGGAGGCGGCGCAGAACATCCTCGCGCTGCGCTTCGCCAACGGCATGTTCGAGCCGATCTGGAACCGTGACCACATCACCTACATCCAGATCGACGTCCCCGAGGCCCTCGATATCCAGGGCCGGGCGAGCTTCTATGAGGAGACCGGTGCCTTCCGGGACATGGTCGTCACCCACCTGCTGCAGATTCTGGGAATCGTCGCGCTCGAGCCGCCGACGCGGATCGACGCCGATGCGCTGCACCTGGAACGGACCAAGCTGTTCGACTCGATTCGCCCCCTGGACCGCGACCGGGTCGTCTTCGGACAGTACGACGGGTACCGCGAGGAAAAGGACGTGGCGGAGGACTCACGGGTCGAGACGTTCGCAGCGCTCGAGGTCTACGTCGACACCTGGCGCTGGAGCGGCGTGCCGTTCTACCTGCGCACCGGCAAGTCGCTGGCCGCCGGGCGGCGGACGGTCACGATCGGCTTGACCGAGGCGCCGCTGCGGATCTTCCCCAACCAGGATCCGCGCAAGGTCGTGCGTCCGAGCGAGCTGGTGTTCGAGCTCTCCGACGACCCGAAGATCAAGATCGAGGTCCAGGCGAAGATCCCGGGGCCGGTGATCGATCTGGGACGGGCAGCCCTCAGCCTGGATGTCGACAAGGCATTCGGCTGCGCCGACGGGCTGGAGGCGTACGAGCGACTCCTGCACGACGTGATGCTCCAGGAGCGGCTGCTGTTCACCCGCGCCGAGCAGATCGAGCGGCTCTGGGAGGTCTGCGCCCCGGTCCTCGACGATCCGCCGGAGGTCCAGCCGTACGCGCCGGGGTCCTGGGGACCGGAGGCCGCGCTGAAGCTGCCGTGCGGCCCCGGCTGGCGTCTCCCGGACGGCGACGGCTCCGGATAGCCGGCGACGACGGGGCCCCGTTCGCGGGGCATCCAGGCTGGCTCTGGTTCAGCCCCCGTTCGTCCACGCGGTGCTGCGCTCCCACAGCTCGGCGGCCAGCTCCGGGGTCGCCACGGCCGCGGGCGCCTTTTGGTGGCAATCGACGTAATAGGCGCCGCTGTCACCTGCCACCTCCGGTGCGGTCGCGCAGTACAGGGTCGTCCGGGCCCCGTCCTCGGTGGAGCCCATCCTCAGCTTGATCAGCGGCCGGATCGGCCACGGGACTCGGCGCCAGATGTCGGAGGCGACGACGCCGGGATGGAGCGCGTATGTCGTGACGCCGGTTCCCGTCAGGCGACGAGCCAGCTCCTGCGCGTGTAGGACATTCGCGAGCTTGGACACGCCGTACTCGGGCATGCCGGTGCGGGAGCGTGTCGAGCGGCGCACGGCTTCGAAGTCGATTCCGTGGGCCGAGTAGTGAGCGTCGGATGCGACGTTGACGATGCGTGCGGGAGCGCTCCGCGCGAGCCGGTCCACGAGGAGCGCCGTCAACAGGAACGGGCCGACATGGTTGGTCCCGAACGCCAGCTCGAAGCCGCTGGGAGTCAGCCCCCGCCGGCCGGCAAGGCCGGCGTTGTTGATGAGCACGTGCAGCGGCCGGTCCGTGGAGAGAAACGTCTGGGCGCACTCCCGCACCGAGTTCAGGTCGGCGAGGTCGAGGGGGAGGTATGTGAGCTTGTCGTTCCCGGTCTGCGTCGTGATCTGCTCGATGACGGCCCGCGCCTTGGCCTCCGACCGGCAGGCGAGGAGGATGCTGGCACCCCGCGCGGCGAGTGCGCGGCCGGTGGCGAGCCCGATCCCGGTGTTGGCCCCGGTGATGAGAACCGTTTGACCGCCGAGGTCGGTCATCGTTCCTCGGGCAGCCATCCGGGCTGATACGGCGTAGCGACGTCGTCGGCAAGGCCGGTGTACGCCTCGGCTGGATCACGCGTCCGGCGCAGGACACCGGCGCGGTGGCGGCTGGCCAGCTCAGACACCGGGTAGACGACCTCGTCGCTCAGCCGCGTGCCGACCGCCAGGATCGCGCACGGGCCGTCGCCGGCGCCGACGAACACGTGCTCTGTCCACGGCGGGCAGTGCACGAAGTCCCACGCCCTCAGCTGCCGCTCCTCGCCCTCGATCAGGAGCAGGCACGCCCCGGCGAGCACGAGGAAGTCCTCCTGCTCGTTCTCGGCGTGGTAGTAGCACGACGGCTGGCCCGGCTGCAGGACTCCGATGTTCACTCCCACCGACGGGAACGGCGTCTCGCCCTCGAACCGCGTGTAGGCACCGAACTCGCCGCTGAGCCAGCGGGCCTCGGTCGCGTTGACGACGAACCAGCCGCCCGTCTCCGGCACCAGGCCGCCGCGGGACTGGAGCAGTGGTGCCTCGTCCGGCATGCGGGCATTATCACCGCTGGCCCATGCCCGGGGTCCCGGTTGGCCGCCACTACGATCTCGCCGGTGACCCTCGTCAGCCAGATCCTCGCTCGCCGCATGCGCCTACCGCGGCCGCAGACGCTGGACGTCGTCTGCCAGCGCGACGTGCCGGCGGAGATGGACGACGGAGCCGTTCTGCTCGCCGACAGGTGGGTCGCCCGCGCGGCGGTTGAGCACGCCCAGCCGACCGTTCTGGTCCGCTCGCCGTACGGTCGGCGGCAGCTGGTCGGAATGCTGTTTGGCCGGCTGCTGGCCGAGCGGGGCCTGCAAGTGGTCATCCAGAGCGTGCGCGGCACCTTCGGCTCAGGGGGCGACTTCAGCCCGTTCGACGAGCATGAGGACGGTCTGGCGACGGTGCGCTGGCTGCACGCCCAGCCGTGGCATGCGGGGCGCCTGGGCACGATCGGCCCGAGCTACCTGGGGTTCGTCCAGTGGGCCATTGCCGCGGATGCGGGGGAGGACCTGGCCGCGATGTCGGTCCACGTCAGCGCCTCGCAGTTCCACGGCCAGACGTACGCCGGCGATAGCCTCTCACTGGAGAACGTCGCCTCGTGGATGGTCATCATCGCCGGTCAGGAACGGCGGTTCGGCCTGCTCGCCATGGGGCGCGCGCTCCGGGGCCTGCCGACCCAACTGCGGCAGCTGCCGCTCGCCGACCTCGACGAGCGCGCCACCGGAGCCGCGGTCCCTTGGTACCGCGAGGCATTTGCCAGGTCGGGCCGGGACGACCCGTACTGGACCCGGCGTGACTTCTCGTCCTCGGTTGCCGCCATCAGGGCGCCGGTGCAGTTGGTGGGCGGCTGGTACGACATCCTGCTGCCGTGGATGCTCGAGGACTTCGAGGCCCTGCAGGCCGCCGGGCGGGGGCCCCAGCTGCTGATCGGCCCGTGGAGTCACACGGCCCCGCAGTTGGTGGGCGCTGCCGAGCGCGAGGGCCTTGCCTGGCTCCGTGCCCATCTGCTCGACGACGACCGGCTCGTGCGCCGCAGCGCGGTCCGGATCATGGTCACGGGCGAGCGGTCAGGCGGCGGCTGGCGTGACCTCTCGTCGTGGCCGCCGCCCGGCGTGCGCGAGCGCCGCCTGTACCTGGCCGAGGGGCGCTCACTCCACGACGATCCGCCACGGTCCTCCGGGGGGGAAGGGGAGCGCTACCGCTACGACCCAGGCGAGCCGACCCCGTCGCTCGGAGGCCCGGTGCTGCTGTCGCGCGAGCCGGTCGCCGACAACGCTCCGCTGGAGGCTCGCCCGGACGTCACGGTGTACACCGGTCCGGTGCTGGAGACCGACTTCGAGGCGATCGGTCACGTTGCCGTGAAGCTGTGGCTGCGAGCCAGCCGTCCGTATTTCGACGCGTTCGCCCGCGTCTGCGACGTCGACGCCGCCGGCGTGTCACGCAACGTGTGCGATGCGCTGACGAGCGTGGCGCCGGGGCGGTACGAGCAGGGCGGGGACGGCGCGTGGCGCGTCACGTTCAACCTCTGGCCGATGGGGCACCGGTTCGCCGCCGGCCACCGGATCAGGCTCCAGGTCTCCTCCGGCGCCCACCCGCGCTATGCCCGGAACCCCGGAACCGGGGAGGATCCGGCCGCCGCGACCGCCGACTCGATGCGGCCCGTGGACATCGAGGTGCTCCATGACGCCGAGCACCCATCGGTGCTCGTGCTCCCGGCCGTCTGACCGGGCCGTCTGACCGGTCGGCTAAGCCCGAGCGGAAGCGTGCCGGCGGGGGCGCTGGCGCCGGCGCCGGCCGCTTGGCCGGTGAGCGGCGGCGGGGGGCGCCGGTCGCTTGTGCTCCCGACCCCCCGAGCCGAGATCATGCGCGATCCCGAGTCGATCGGCCATCAAGCCGAGGTCGCGCCGCTCGTGGTGGTCGACGAGCGTGACGCCCACGCCCGTGCGCCCAGCGCGCCCGGTCCGCCCGACCCGGTGGACGTAGGTCTCATGGTCGTGCGGGGGATCGAAGTTGATCACGTGCGAGATGCCGGAGACGTCGATCCCGCGGGCGGCGACGTCGGTGGCGACGAGCGTGTCGATCTTGCCGGACTCGAACTGCGCGAGCGCCACCTCTCGCTGGCGCTGGGACTTGTTGCCGTGCATCGCGACTGCGGTGAGGCCGCGGGCGCCCAGGCGCTTGACCAGGCGGTCGGCGCCGCGCTTGGTGCGGACGAAGACGAGCGCCAGGTCGCGCTCGGCCTCGAGTTCACCGATGAGCGCCTCGACCCGGTCGCGGCCGGCCAGCGAGACGAATCGGTGCTCGACCTCCGCGGCGGCGCGCCGCGCCGAGGGGCCGTGCTCGTGGCGCGCCGGGTCGGTGGTGTAGCGCTGCGCCGTGACGCCGGCCTCGCCGTCCAGGGTGGCCGAGAAGAACAGGGTCTGGCGATCTCGCGGACACGCCCGCACGATCCGGTCGACCGGGGGCAGGAAGCCCATGTCTAGCATTCGGTCGGCTTCGTCCAGCACGAGCATCTGGATGTTGCGCAGGCTGAACGCGCCGCGCGCCAGAAGGTCCTCGAGCCGGCCGGGCGTGGCCACCAGGATGTGGGACCGGGCGGCCTCCTTGGCCTGCTTGACCAGCCCGACGCCGCCGTAGACGGCCGTCACCGAGAGTGCCCGAGCGTGGGCGATGCCGCGGATATCGGCGGCGATCTGGGTGGCGAGCTCGCGAGTCGGGGCGAGGATCAGGGCCGCCGGGCGGGGGCCGTCGGACTTGATCCGATCGACCAACGGGATTCCGAAGGCCAGGGTCTTGCCCGAGCCAGTGGGAGAACGGGCCAGGACATCTCGCCCCTCGAGGATGTCGGCGATGACCAGGCGCTGTACGGCGAAGGGCTCGCGGACATCCTGCCGGGCGAGGGCTGTGACCACGGTGCTCGACACACCGAGGTCGGCGAAAGACTGCATGAAGATGAATCACTCCTTGGCGGCAACAGGGGGCCGCGAACGGTTCGGGAGGCTATGGCTGACCCGAACCGCTGTCTGCGGGACCCAAGCGAGCTGCCTCGCGGCCGAGAATCGACCGCTGCCGCGAAGTTAGCAGGCTTTTTCGCAGATGCCGGTCAATCGTGTGCAGGACGAGGCGCCGCGGCCGCCTCGACGGCGCGGACCTCGTCGCCGAGGTGGATCTCGCCGTCGGTGAGGATGTCGGCGCGCAAGCCTCCGCGGTGCACCAGCTCGCGGAGGACCGGTCGCCCGGCGTAGCGCTGGACGACCGTGCACGGCTCGCACAGTCGCATCCCGCGGCATCGGACCTCGCCGAGGGCGAACTCGTGGCCGAGCAGGTCGTTGAGCGCGAGGCCCCGGGTGACGATGTTGCGCCGGTGGTCGTCCGGGCCGAGCGGGGGATCGAAGGACTCGCAGACCTCGGCCTCGATCAGCGTCAGCGCGCTGCCGGGCGGCCCGGACGGGAAGGTTCCGGCGCCGACGACGTAGCGGTCGCCCTCGAGCCCACGTCCGGGCATCGCGCGGGCGGCATCGAGCTCACGAGCCGGCTCCCCGGCCGCCGCCGCCACCCAGATCCCCTCCACCCGCCCGCTTGCGGTCGGCGCCGCCGGAAGCGCCGGCCGGGCCAGTGCGATGTCGGCGGCCGCGACGAGGTATCCCTCGACGATGCGCTCGTCTTGGAGCTGGCCGTCGCCGGCGGGGTCCCATACGACTCCGGACGGCACGCCGTACATGACGACGAACCGGCTGGGGTGGGCGGGATCGGTGGGGTGCGATTCATGTGGCGCGAGGCGGGCGATCCAGGGGCCGGCCCATGAGAAGGCCGCCGGCTCGGCGACTCGAGCCATGCCCAGGGCCATCCCTCCCAGCCAGCGCGACACCAGTCCGATCGCTGCCGGGTCCTCGTCGGGATCAAGCGCGGGTAGCTCCCGCGGGTCGAGCTCGAGCACCGTGGCCAGGCACGCCGCCAGCGACTCGCGAGCCGGTGTGCCGTGCGGCTGGGTGTGCGTCAGCTTCATGGCAGTCGTAGGCTAACCGCGTGGTCTTCTCGCCGACGGCCCGTCACCTGCTGCGCGCCAAGGATCTGGCCGACGCCCGGTACGCCGATCCGCTCGGGGTCGACGACCTCGCGGCTGCCGCCGGCCTGTCGCGCTCCCACTTCAGCCGCGAGTTCCGGCGGGCGTTTGGCGAGTCGCCCCACGCATACCTGCTGACCCGTCGCCTCGAGCGTGCGGCGACCCTGCTGAGGACGACCGACCGGTCTGTGGCGGAGATCTGCTTCAGCGTCGGGCTCCAGAGCCTCGGCTCGTTCACGACCAGCTTCACCCGCACGTTTGGGTTGTCGCCGACCGCCTACCGGAGCACGTTTCCGCCGGCTGCGCATCTCGCGGTCGTTCCCAGTTGCATTCTGCGCGCCTACGGACGCCCAAAGCCGCGCCCCGCGAACAGCACATTTGGAGAAGACACCATTCCGACCGGCGATTAGCGTGACGGGCGTGGGATCAACAACCAACACCCGTTTCCAGGAGGAGCAGATGATCAGACTCGCCAGCATGCAGCTGTGGTGCCGGGATCAGGACGAAGCGCTGCAGTTCTACACCGAGAAGGTCGGCATGGAGGTCAAGACGGACGTCACGGTGGCCGAGCTTGGCAACTTCCGCTGGCTCGTCGTCGGACCTCCCGGCCAGGACGACGTGGGGATCGTGCTGATGGCGATCCCAGGCCCGCCGGCGTTCGAGCCGGAGACCGTCGACCTGATCAACGCGGTGATGGCCAAGGGCGTCGCCGGCACGGCGTTCCTGACGACCGACGACTGCCGGAAGAGCTTCGAGGAGCTGCGCTCGCGCGGGGTGGAGTTCGTCGAGGAGCCTGAGGACCGTCCGTACGGCATCGACGCCGGGTTCCGCGACCCGTCCGGGAACCACCTGCGCCTGACCCAGGTGCGTGAGCTCGCCGGCGTCTGACCGGGTGTGCGAGGCGGCCGGCGTCTCACCCGGGGAGGTCCGGGGCGCCGGCCGGCCTCAGCGCTCGCCGTCGAAGTAGTCGACCCGACCGTCGGCGCGTCGCAGCATCACCTCGTCGGCCTCGTTGCCCGGCCACACGCCGACCTTGTCGCTGTCCGGATATACGGCCACGGCCGGTTCGCGCGCGCTTGAGAACATCAGCACCCGCACGGTCGCCTGCTCGCGATTCGTGACCTTGTGAGCCCCGGCTGGGCCCGGTGGGAAGCAGACGAGGTCGCCGCGGTGCAGAGCGCGCTCGCCGTCCGGCGTGCGCAGCTGGGCTGCTCCCTCCAGGATGAGGAGCCATTCCTCCTCGTATTCATAGTGGTACGGGCAGATGCTCTGGCCGGGCGGGAGCTCGAATGCCTTGACGACGTTGAGCTTCCCGCCGGCCTGCCGGCCGACCGCAGCCACTCCGCTGCGGTAGCCCTCCGGATCGCCGTCGTCGTACTCGAAGCCGGCGCTGAAGATGTTGGGGGTCGCCATCCGGCGATGCTCGCACAGGCGGGAGCTCAGCACAGGCGGGGAGCTCAGGGACCGCGCGTGCCGGCGGCGCGGGTCACACCCCGCCGGCCCGGGTCACGCGTCCGCACCGCAGATCACGCTGCCGCTCCCGCGCGTCGCGCGGGCGAGGCCCCCCGGAACGGATGCGCTACCAGGCCTGGGCGCCGCCGCAGTGAGGGCAGTCGACCGACGTCAAGACGGGTGCCTCGAACACGAATCCACACTGGCATGAGTAGACGGCGTGATCCTGCGGTACGCCGGCTTCACGCCGCCGCCGAGCAGCATCGGTCGTCTGATTCGTCACGGCCGGTTCCGGAGTCGTGTTCGGAGTCTGTACCCGCTCTGCGACGCGCCTCGGTCGCCCTTCGCGGTGGCGCCGGATCCTGCCGGCGCCGGATTTGCTTCTGGCAAGCACTGTCATATCAGCAAACGCCAACACGTCGGAAAGGTTTCGCTAGCGACCCAAACACTCCTGGCCATTAACGGGACGTTAATAAAGGTCCGCCGACGGACCTTTCCCGATGGCCGGCTTCGGGGGGCCCGGGTACGGCGGCAGGCCGGTATGTGAAAATGGGGCGCCGCATGGATCCGAGCCGCAAGCGCGCCATCCGTCTCACCGTCGCCCTCACGGCCGCCCTGCTGTTGGCGTCCGCGCTGATCTACACGAGCTTCGCCGCCGGCCGCGACGAACTGACCGCCTCGCAACTGCTCAAGCGCGGCCGGGCGGGAGCGACGTACATCCTGGCCGGAACGGTCCTCGATAACTCCGTGCGCCGCGAGGGGCAGTTCCTGTACTTCCGGGTGCGCGACCCCAAGCTCCACGTGTCGGTCCCGGTCCGTTATACCGGCGAGATCCCGGATCCGTTCGCCCAGGGCCGCCCCGTGCTCGTCGACGTGCAGAAAGGCGGCCCCACCGGGTGGATCGGCCAGACCAACTCCCTGACGACAAAGTGCCCGTCCAAGTACCAGGCCGCCTCGGGTTCCTACTGATGGCCGGAGTCGCCTCTCACTGATGGCCGTCGTTGGCCGGACACTGCTGGTCCTGGCGATGATCACCGCCGTCTACGGCGCGATCGCCTCGATCTACGGGGCGCGGAGCGGCCGCCGCGAGTTCGTGGACTCCGCCCGGCGGGCGATGTACGCGCTGGCCGCAATGGCGGTCATCGCCTTTGTGATCCTCGACGTCGCGTTCATCACCTCGGACTTCTCGTACAACGTCGTCGCCAGCGGCTCGAGCACGACGACCCCCACGCTCTACCGGGCAGCGGCGATCTGGGCCACCCAGCAGGGATCACTGCTGTTGTGGGTGATGCTCCTCTCATGCTGGTCGAGCCTCGCGCTCTTCCTCACGCGCAGGCGGGTCCGCGAGGTCGTTCCGTACGCCCAGGCGGTGCTGTTCGGCATGGCCTTCTTCTTCGCCGGGCTGACGACGCTGTTCGCCAACCCGTTCGACACGACCTCGACGCCGCCGTCGGAGGGTGCCGGGCTGGACCCGCTGCTGCGGCACACGACGATGATGGTCCACCCGCCGATGCTGTACTCCGGGTACACGCTGATGCTCGTCCCGTTCGCGTTCGGCGTCGGTGCGTTGATCAGCGGTCGCCTGAACGCCGAGTGGATCCAGGTCACGCGCCGCTTCGCCCTGGCCGCATGGCTGTGCCTCGGCGTCGGCATCCTGCTGGGCGCGCGGTGGTCCTACACCGAGCTGGGCTGGGGCGGCTACTGGGCCTGGGACCCGGTCGAGAACGCCGCCCTGATGCCCTGGCTGGCGGTCACCGCGTTCATCCACTCGGTGATGATCCAGGAGAAGCGGGGGATGCTGAAGGTCTGGAACGTGTCGCTGATCCTGACGAGCGGCACGCTCGCCATCATCGGCACGTTCCTCGTGCGCTCCGGGATCCTCAGCTCGATCCATGCATTTGTCAGCGATCCAACGCTGAACATCTCGTTCGTCGCGCTGATCTGTGTGATGGTCATCGGCTCGCTCTATCTGGTCATCCTGCGTCACCAGAGCCTGAGATCGGACGCGCAACTGGACTCGCTGTTCTCGCGCGAGGCGGTGTTTCTGTTCCAGAACCTCGTTCTGATCGCGCTTGCCGCGGTCGTGTTCTGGGTCACGTTCTTCCCACTCATCTCCGAGGCGATCACCGGCACCCAGGTGTCGGTGGGTCCGCCGGCGTTCCGCCCATTCGTCGTCCCGCTGGCGCTG
This sequence comes from Solirubrobacteraceae bacterium, assembly GCA_035551695.1. Taxonomy (GTDB): domain Bacteria; phylum Actinomycetota; class Thermoleophilia; order Solirubrobacterales; family Solirubrobacteraceae; genus Palsa-465. The sequence continues at coordinate 82,639 of DASZMU010000004.1, read as the reverse complement.
ATCGTGGTGCTGCTGTCCGGCATCGGGCCCATCATCGCCTGGCGCCGCGTGACGCTGGCCAAGCTGCGGCGCAGCTTCGCCGTGCCGGTCACCGTCGCCGTGGCGGTGCTCATTGCGCTGCGGTTTGTCTCCGGCGTCGGTCAGCATCTGGCGGCCTACCTGATGTTCGGGTTCGGGGCGTTCGTGCTCACCAGCGTCGTTCAGGAGTTCTTCCGGGGCGTCCGGGCCCGCCGCGCGATGACCTCCGCGTCCGTGCCGAGAGCGCTGGTGGGGCTGATCGCCCGCAACCGGCGGCGCTACGGCGGCTACATCGTTCATGCCGGCGTCGCGGTCGCCCTCATCGGCGTGGCGGCGTCAACCAGTTTCCAGCACCAGCGGACCGCCACGCTGAAGCCGGGACAGAGCGTCCGCACGGACGGCTACACGTTCAAATACGTGCGCGCCACGGCCAGCGCGACAGCGGAGAAGATCTCGTTCGGCGCCGTGCTGGCGGTGACGAAGGGCGGCCGTCCGGTCACGACACTTCGCACCAGCTACGGCTTGTACCCGTCGCTTGACCCCATGCATCCGATCGGGCGCTTCTTCAACAGCGGCTCGACCGAGAGCCAGGTGGGGCTGCACTCCGGAGCGCTGCGCGACCTCTGGGTGGTCATCTCACCCAACATCGCCCCGCTCAACAACGAGATCGACAAGGGCGACGTTGTGCTGGGAAGAGCGATCATCGCCGCCCAGCGCCTGCCGGCGGCGCAGCAGGCGGGGCAGCTGAACACGATCTACGCCCTCCGGGACATCGCGATCCGAGAGATCGCCCAGCACTTCGTCAACCATCCCTGGTCCTCGCAGTTCCTGATCGAGGTCTCGCCGCTGGTGATGTGGCTGTGGATCGGTGCGATCGTCGCCGCGCTCGGCGGCCTGGTTGCCCTGTGGCCGGTCCCCCCCCGGGCGCGGGTGCGTCTGCGGGTGGCGGCGCCTTCGGCAGCCCCCGCCGACGCCCTGACGATGGGCCCGGCACCGGAGGAGCGAGAGCGCGAGCTCGTGTAGGAGGGCTGGACGGTGCTCGCCTACGTGATCGTGCTCGTCATCCTGGCGGGCGCCATCTATGTGATCTCGGCTCCCCTGCGCACCGCGCGACGGGAGACCACCGCTGATCGCGACGCGGCCACGGTGGCCGAGCTGGAGGCGGCTCGCGACGCCAAGTACCGCGAGATTCGCGACGCCGAGCTGGATCTGCACACCGGGAAGCTGTCGGCCGAGGATTACGAGGCCATCGATCGCACGCTCCGCGCCGAGGCGATCGAGATCCTGCACCGGCTCGACGACGTGCAGGCCAACGCGCAGCCCGTCTGAGTACCATCGGTGGCATGACCGCGATTCTCGATGTGATCCAGGTGATCCTGTCCGCGGGGCTGATCTTCCTGATCCTCATGCACTCCGGCAAGGACGCCGGGCTGTCCGGCGCCTTCGGCGTCGGCACCGGCGCCGGACCGCTCGGTGGCGGCTCGCTCGTGGAGCGCAACCTCAACCGGTGGACGATCCTGTTCGCCGTGCTGTTCGCGGTCAACACGATCGTGCTGATCAAGGTCGGCTGAGCTTCGGCCTCAGGGGTTAGCGCCCGTCTGAGACGTCGCGCTCGCCGCCGAGGCGGTCGACCAGGCGCAGCAGATCCAGCGGGCTGAACGGCTTGGTCAGGAACAGGTCGGCTCCGGCTTCCTCCGCCTGCGCCTCCATGCGATCCCCGTGGGCCGCCGTCAGGATGACGATCGTCGCCGAGCTGGTTGCGGGATTCGCTCGCATCTCCCGGCATGCCGCGATCCCGTCCATCCGGGGCATGTCGACGTCCAGGAACACGATCGTCGGCTGGGTGCGCTGAGCGATCTCGACGGCCTGGACTCCGTCGGCGGCTTCGTAGAGCTCGAACTCGGAGACGTCCTCGAGCGTGGTGGCCACCAACTTGCGGATGAACGGGTCGTCGTCGACGACAAGGACGCCGTGCTTCACCACACGTCCCTGCCGATCTGGACAAACGTCGTGTCGTCGATGGTGTTGAACGCGTCGATCACCGTCGGGTCGAAGTGGCTGCCGGCCTCGCCCGCGATCATGGCGCGTGCCTGATGGAGGGGGAAGCTCGGCCGGTACGGACGGTCGGTGGTCAGCGCGTCGAGCACGTCGGCGACCGCGAACACGCGGGCCGCGACGGGGATCTGCTCCGCCGCGAGCCCGTCCGGGTAGCCCATTCCATCCCACCGCTCGTGGTGTGATCGCACCACCTCGGCGGCACCCGCCAGGAACTCGATGCCGGCGATGATCTCGGCGCCGATGGCGGGGTGGCGCGCCATCAGCGCCCGCTCCTCGGTGGTCAGCGCCCCCGGCTTGTAGAGGATCGCGTCGGGCACCGCCACCTTGCCGATGTCGTGCAGCAGAAAGCCGAACTCCATCTCCGGTGCGTCCGGACGGGGGAGGCCGACGGCACGCGCAATCTCGATCCCGTAAGCGGCGACTCGCTCCGCGTGCTTGCCGGTGTAGGCGTCGCGGGCCTCGACGGCGTTGGACAGCGCGCGCACGGTCGCGCGGTACGAGCGAGTCAGCTGCTGGGTCAGCGCCCGCTCCTCCTTGAACGTCTCGCGCAGGTCGGCCGCATACCGCTCCAGCTGGAGCTCCTTGTCGGCGGCCTCGCGCTCGCGGCGCGCCAGCTCGGCGCGCAGGCGGGCGATCTCCCGCGTCAGCTCAGCCTCGGTCCCCAGCTCCACCGGCAACTTGGCTCGCTTGTTCCGGAGTTCCGCGTAGTGCGCAGAGCAATGCTTGGGCCGCATCCTCCACCGGCACTACCTCCATCCCTAGGTTGACGATTCCCGACGGCGTCGGCGACGCTCCATCGGAGAATAGGATCACCGCCCGTCTGAGGCGGCGTCCCCGCAGGTCGAGAGCCTGCAAAACCGCCTGAGGGTTGCGTATACCTACATCGATCAGAGCGACTTCGAAGCGCCGCTCACCGCACACGCGGGCGGCCGCGCCGCCGCTGCTCTCCCAGTGGTGTTCGATTCCCAGCTCGTCGAGCGCGGGCTCCAGCGACGGCTGCAGCTCCTCGCGTCCGACGATCAGGACACGTGACCGTCCGGCCCGGACGGCGGCAGCGAGGACGTTGCGCAGCTCATCGGCATCAATCGGCTTTTCGACGACCCACTCGCCGGACAGCTCGCCGCGCGAGGCGAACACCGAGACGAACACGATCGGCATGGGGCGAAGCTCGGGATCGGAGCGGATCCGGCGCAGCACCTCGAGACCGTCCATGCCCGGCATCAGGATGTCCAGCGTGATTGCGTCGAATCGCTCGTCGCGCAGGCGCTGGATCGCCTCCTCGCCGCTGGCGGCAATGCTCGATTGGACGTCGAGCGGCGCCAGCTGATCGGTGATCAGCTCGGCGACGTCGGGCTCGTCGTCGACGATCAGGACCTTGCGACCCTGGATGACGTCGAGCGAGTCCGAGAGCTCCGGGGAGGCGATCGCTGCCGGAAGCAGGACGTGGAAGGTCGTGCCGCGGCCGAGCTCGCTTTCGACCTCGATCTCACCGTGGTGCATGTCGACGAGTGACTTGACGATCGATAGCCCCAGCCCGGTGCCGGGTGTCGTGACACTGCTGCCACGGGCCCGGTAGAAGCGCTCGAACGCACGTCCGGCCTCCTCCGGCGACATCCCAACGCCGGAGTCGGCCACGACGATCCTCACCCACGCGCGGTCCGCCTCGATCCCGATGTGGATGCGGCCGCCCTCCGGCGTGTAGAGGTGGGCGTTGGTCAGGAGGTTGCCGATCACCTGCCGAATGCGCTCGGGGTCGGCCATCGCCAGCGGCAGCGTGGGGGCCACGTAAACCCCGAGGTACTGCTGCTTGGCGTCGAACCGCGGGCCCATCAGCTCGGCGAGCTCTCGCACCGCCTCGCCGACGTCGATCGGCCGCGGGTTGATCTCGACGTGGTCGGCCTCGATGCGCGCCACATCGAGCAGATCATTGACGAGCTCGACGAGCCGGTCGGTGGAGCGCTTGATGATGTCGACGAACTCGCGGTGGCGAGCGGTCATGCCGTCAGGGCTTCGCTCGAGGAGCTCGACGAAGCCCTTGATCGAGGTGAGTGGGCTGCGTAGCTCATGCGACGCGGTCGCGACGAACTCGCTCTTCGCCCGCTCCAGCTGAGCGCGCTCGGTGACATCGCGAACCGTCCAGACGACGCCGCCCGCCGCCCCGCCGAGCCGCCCCGCCGTCACCGCGAGGACTCGCCCGGCGTGATCGATGACGACCTCCCGCTCCAACGCGTCCTCGAGCTCCGGCAGCGGGCTTCCCGGGCTGTCGACGTGGCCGCCGGGGCCCAGCGCCGGCAGCAGCTCGGTCGCGCGCGGGTTGACCGTGGCGATCTCGGTGGAGCTCGACCGCGTCACGATCAGGCCGTCGCCGAGGCTCTCGATCGTCACCGCAAGGCGTCCCCGCTCGTCCTCGATCTGGCGCTGGGCCTGCGCCAGATCGTCGGCCATCGCGTTGAACGCGAGGCCCAGCTCGCGCAGCTCCCGCGGGCCGGAGGGCTCGACGCGCCGCTGCAGGCGGCCGGACGCCAGCTCGCCGGTGGCGCTGACCAGCTCATCGAGTGGCTGGCGCATCGAGCGTACGAGCGCGGTGATGAGCGCCAAGGCGGCGATCAGGGCCAGCGTGCCGGCGGCGACGACGACGATGATCGCGGTACGCGATTGGGTGCGGTCGTGCTGGTTGGCTAGCGCCTGGCGGACCCGCTGGCGCGCCTGAAGCTGATCGGCCAGCGTGCCGGCCTGCGCCAGGGGCCCGCCGCCGGAGCCGGCCGATGCCGGGCTCCCGCTTGCCGCGAGCGCGCCGGCCGCTCGCTCGAGGGCGATCTGCCGAGCGACGAGACGAGCGCTCGGCGGATCCGACGCCGCGAGCGAGGTCGCCGACCGAGCCGCCCGCGCGAACGCGCTCGCCGCCTGGTCGCGGGCTGCGGGCGCCGCCGGACCGGTGGCGTCGCGCTGAATCTCAACCTGTACGACCCCTGCGCTCGTCAGGTTGGCGACCGCCGTGGCGAGATCTGCGCTGTGCACGAGCACGTCCTCGTAGCGCTGGCGCGCGCTGTACAGGCTCGCGATGCCGACGGCCGCTACGATCGCAAGCGCGACAGCCAGCCCCACGAGCGCAAGGCGCAGCGAGCGAGCGATCGAGAAGCGGCTCATGAGTTGTTCGGTAACACGCGCGGGTCCCCCGTTGCGGGCGGATCGTAGCGGCGTGAACCGCCGCGGCGACAAAAGCGCACAGAAAAGTGCACAACTGGTTTGCTCGCAGACCCCTGACGACTACCATGGCGGCCCATGAAGCTGGCCCATTCCTGGAGGCGACAGATTCTTGGGGCCTCGCTGGCGGCGTTGCTGATTCCGGCGGCGATCGTCGTCTCACTGGCCCTGCTCTCCGGGGGGAACCTCCGGCAGATCGGCGCTCTCGGCCAGGTGTTCACCGGTCCCGGGGTCCCCGGCGGAGGCGATGGGGGTCGTACCGTCGGCCCTGTCTCGCGGCCCGTTCCGGAGAGGTCGATCGATCGTCTGGCCTCATCGATCGCGGTCGCCGGCAGCGCCGCGCGGGCTGTCCGGTTACGCGTCGCCGCCTCCGGCGGGGCCGGCGGAGGCACCGTTAGCGGCTCCGGCGGGCGACGGACGACGACGACGGGCAGCGGGTCCGGCTCCGGTGGTACGGGGCACCATGTGGGCGGGCGCTCGGGCGGTTCAGGGGGCGGCTCCGGCGGACGGGGTGGCTCCGGAACCGGAGGCGGCAATAAGGGGAGCGGCGGCGGCAAGGGGAGCGGCGGCGGCAAGGCTCCGACCCACGCTGGCACGCCCGCGCCCGCGCCCAGTCCGGCTCCGCCTGCGTCGACTGGAGCGCCCGCCGCCGGGCAGCCGATCCCGGTCGCTGGCCCGGCGCCCGGCTCAACCCCACCCCCAGTTTCCGCCGGGACACCGGCATCCGGCAGCCCCCCGAGCGGCACACCCGCGACCGCCGGGACACCGAGCACCGGCAAGCCGATCGTCAGCCTCCCCGTAACGCTCACCGGCGTCCCGAACGGCTCGACCGTCGTCAATACCGTCCGCCAGGCCGTCAGTGCCGCCGCCAGCGCGGCTGCAGCCGCGGCGCAGGAGGCCGGTCGGGGTCAGGGTCAGGGCGCGTCCGGCGGCGACGAGGGCTTCGGCGGCGATGACGGCGAGGGAGATGGAGGGGGCCATGGCAACGCCTCGCCTTACGGGGCCGAGGGGCGGGGAGGACCCGGTCCCGGCGGATACGGCCCTCCGTGCCATGGTGACGATGGCCACTGACACGGTCGCCGGCGCCGGTCGGTCCGGCGGCGGCCGTTTCCCGAGGTCCGGGACGGCCAGCTCGCGGCGGTGAGACGCCGCCTGATCATCCGCACCCTGCTGACGACGATCTGTGCCGCGGCCCTCGCGGCCTGTGGGGGGCAGGGGACCCGGACGAATGGGACCACCGGGGCGGAGAGCTCGACGTCCGGAGCTGGCTTCTCGGCAGCGGGAGCCGTGACCAGTGCCGCCCGGGTGCCCTCGGGCGATTGGCGACTGTTCGGCGACAACGCCCAGGCGACAGGCGTGGGACCCTCGGATACCGGAATCACTCCGGCGAACGTCGCCCGCCTGAGCCTGCGGACCATCCGCATCGACGGCATCGCCGATTCGGCGGCAATCGAGCTGCACGGGGTTCGTGTGGGCCGCGGGCCGTACGACCTGGTCGCGGTCACCACGAGCTACGGCAAGACGATCGGGTTCGACGCGGGCACGGGGCGCCGGCTGTGGGAGTTCGACCCGGCCGGCGTCGACAGCACGCCCGGCAACCCCCAGGTGACGACGGCGTCCCCCGTCGCCGACCCGGACCGCGCCTATATCTACAGCGCCAGCCCCAACGGCGTCATCCACAAGCTGTCGGTGGCAACCGGGCGGCAGGTGTGGTCGCGGTCGATCACCTTCGATCCGGCGCATGAGAAGATCGCCTCCGCGTTGACCATCTCCGGGCCGTGGCTGGTGGCGGTGACCGGTGGCTACTACGGCGACGCTCCGCCCTACGACGGACACGTCGTCCTGCTCAACCGCGGCACCGGCCGGGTCGCCCACGTATGGAACACCGAGTGCTCGAACCGCCACGCGCTGATCCGGGCCAGCTCGTGCAGCGTCACGACCAACCGCGGCGGCAACGCGATCTGGGGGCGGCCCGGCGCCGTGCTGGAGCCCGGGAGCGGCCGGATCCTCGTTGCGACGGGGAACGGACCGTTCGACGGCCGCGCCAGCTGGGGTGACAGCGTGCTGGAGCTCACCGCGGACGCCTCCGGCGTGCTGCACAACTGGACCCCGCCCAACCAGGCCCAGCTATCGGCCACCGATACCGACCTCGGGAGCTCGTCGCCGGCGTTGCTGCCGGTCTTTCACGGCCGCCGTCTGGTCGTCCAGGGCGGGAAGGACGGCAAGCTCCACCTCCTCGACCTCGATCGCCTCGACGGCACCACCGGCGGCGCCGGGCCGCGCCTCGGCGGCGAGCTCGGCGAGGTCTCGGCTCCCGGCGGAAGTGAGGTCGTACCCCAGCCGGCCGCCTGGTCAAGCGGCGGTCACGACTACCTCTTCGCAGCCACCGGTGCGGGCACGGCGGCCTACGAGCTCGTCGACACCGCGCATCCCCGCCTGACCGTCGTCTGGCAGAACGGCACCGCTGGAACGAGTCCGGTCATCGCCGGCGGTCTGCTGTACGTCTACGACCCCGGCGGCAGCATCAACATCCGCCGCCCGCTGACCGGAGCGCTGCTCCGCTCGCTGCCGGCCGGCTCCGGTCACTGGAACAGCCCCATCGTCGTCGGTGGCCGCATCATCGAGCCCACCGGCAACTATCACACCAGCGCCAGCTCGAGCACGATCGACATCTACCACCTGCCTGGCCGCTGAGCCCCGGCCCGGCCCGGCCCGGCCCGACCCGAGCGGGGCGTTTCGTGGTCTGAGCCGTGGGCGAGCACAGGTGACCCGGGCGAGACAGGCATGAGCTTGGGAAAGGGGGTGGGGCGGGCGGCTGCGCCGGGTTTGAGCTTCTTTCGTGACGTCCGTGACGGTTTGGTCACCCTCCGGGTTGTTGCACCGGTTTTCAGCGTGCGCCGTGCGCCAAAATCAGGAATCCCTCGGATCCTCGTGCGCAAAATGAGGGCTGAGCCTGCGTCCGGTGCCAAATCTTCCGGGCAGGTTGAGGTTTGTCGCGTCATCCATGCCCGCCCGGCCCCGCGGACGGCCGACCACGCTCGCCCTTCCCCTGTTCCAAAGCCCATGCCGTTTCGCCCGGGTCACCTGCGCTCGCCCACGGCCCAGACCACCAACGCCCCGCTCGGGTCGGGTTGGGTCAGGCCGGGCCGCTCGGGTCTGCCGGCCCGGCCCCAGGGGCACCCCTCATCCGGGGGCCGCCGTGTTCGCACTGCGAGCATTCGGGCGCAATGCGCACCCCTTATAGTCCGGAGGCAGTGATGGCGGAGCGAACCCAGGTCGCGATCATCGGAGCCGGGCCAGCCGGTCTGCTGCTGGGTCAGCTCCTTCACCGCCAGGGCATCGAGGCGGTGATCCTCGAGGCGCGCAGCCGGTCGTACGTCGAGGCGCGAATCCGAGCCGGGGTGCTGGAGCAGGGGACGGTCGACGTGTTGCGGGAGGCGGGCGTGGGCGAGCGCATGGACCGCGAGGGGCTGCTGCACGGCGGCATCTACCTGTGCTTCGACAACACCCTGCACCACATCCCGATCAACGAGCTGACCAACGGGCGGTCGGTGATGATCTACGGGCAGACCGAGGTGGTCAAGGACCTGATCGGCGCGCGGAGTGAGAGCGGCGCGCCGCTGCTGTTCGAGTGCGATGGCGTGGCGGTCGACGGCCTCGAGCACGACGAGCCGGTCGTTCGCTACACCCACGACGGCTCCGGCCACGAGCTGCGCTGCGACATCATCGCCGGCTGCGACGGCTTCCACGGCATCTGCCGCGCAGCGATGCCCGACGGCCACCTCGACGTCTGGCAGCGCGAGTATCCGTACGCCTGGCTGGGGATCCTCGCTGATGTCGCGCCGTCGACCGGCGAGCTGATCTACGCCTACAGCGAGCGCGGCTTCGCCCTCCACAGCATGCGGTCGCCGACGCTCAGTCGCCTCTACCTTCAGGTTGAGCCGGACGAGGACATCGCCAACTGGTCTGACGAGCGGATCTGGGAAGAGCTGCACGCCCGGCTGGCCAGCGACGGCTGGACGCTCGCCGAGGGTCCGGTGTTGGAGAGATCCATCACGCCGATGCGGAGCTTCGTCGCCGCGCCGATGCGCCACCGCTCGCTGCTGCTCGCGGGCGACGCGGCGCACATCGTCCCGCCCACCGGCGCCAAGGGCCTCAACCTCGCCATCGCCGACGTCACGGTGCTGGCGCAGGTGCTCGTCGAGTACCTGCGCAGGGGATCGGAGACGGGGCTTGACGAGTACTCCGAGCGGTGCCTGGCGCGGGTGTGGCGCGCGCAGCATTTCTCGTGGTGGATGACCACGATGATGCATTCCGACCCTCAGGACGACGCCTACGGCCGCCGGCTGCAGCGGTCCCAGCTCGAGTACGTCACCAGCTCGGCCGCCGCCGCCACGTCGCTGGCTGAGAACTACGTGGGGCTGCCGCTCGCCCGGGCCGGGCGCGTGGGGATTGGCTCGGTGCTGCATGGCTGAGCTGACCACGCTCGAGGAGGGGATCGCCGGGACCGTCCACGACGGTGACTCGGTCGCGCTCGAGGGGTTCACGCACCTGATCCCGTTCGCCGCCGGGCACGAGATCCTGCGCCAGGGCCGCCGTGAGCTGGAGCTGATCCGGATGACGCCGGACATCCTGTATGACCAGATGATCGGCATGGGGGCAGCGCACAAGCTGGTGTTCTCCTACGGCGGCAATCCGGGCGTCGGTTCGCTGCACCGCTTCCGCGACGCCGTCGAGAACGGGTGGCCGCATCCGATCGAGCTGGAGGAGCACAGCCACGCCGGGATGGCCAACCGCTACGCCGCCGGAGCCGCGCGGCTCCCGTTCGCCGTGATGCGCGGCTACGTGGGGACCGACCTCGCGCCGGTCACCCGGGTGGAGCCGATCACGTGCCCGTTCACCGGCGAGGAGCTGGTGGCGGTGCCGGCGCTGCGCCCGGACGTGGCGATCGTTCACGCACAGGAGGCCGACCGCGAGGGCAACGTGCAGCTGTGGGGCATCCCGGGCGTGCAGAAGGAGGCGGTGCTGAGCGCCGATCGCGCGCTCGTCACGGTCGAGCGGATCGTCGAGGCCCTGACCCCGCAGCCGGGCGGCGTCGTCATCCCGAGCTGGGTGATCGATGCCGTGGCCCACGCACCGGGCGGCTCGAGGCCCTCGTACAGCCTCGGGATCACCGCGCGCGACAACGACTTCTATCGCTTCTGGGACAAATTGAGCCGAGACCGCGACGACTTCGAGAGCTGGATGCAGACACATGTCCTCAACACGGTAAAGGCGCCCTAGATGGCCACGACCACCGAACCAGCTACGTCCGGCGAGGTGCAGACCGTCGTCGCCGCCCGCCGCCTGGAGCACGTCCGGTCGGTGTTCATCGGCGTCGGGCGTCCGAGCACGGCCGCGATCCTGGCGCGCATGGTCCACAACCCCCGGCTCGTGCTCGTCTACGAGTCCGGCACGATCGGCGCGAAGCCGTTTCACATCCCCCTCTCGATCGGGGACGGCGAGCTCGCCGAGACCGCCGATGCCGTGGTGTCGGTGCCGGAGATGTTCAACTACTGGATCGGCCCTGGCCGGGTGCAGGTCGCGTTCCTCGGAGCGGCCCAGGTCGATCGGTTCGGCAACCTGAACTCGACGGTGATCGGTGACTACGAGCATCCGAAGACGCGGCTGCCCGGGGCGGGCGGCGCTCCGGAGATCGCGGCGTGCTGCCAGGAGGTCGTCGTCATCGCCCCACACACGAGACGGACGTTCGTCGACCGACTCGATTTCCGGACCACGGTCGGCTACGGCGACGGCCCCGGCGACCGCGAGCGCCTCGGCTTCCGCGGGCGCGGGCCGACGGCCGTGGTGACCGATCTGGGCGTACTGGAGCCGGATCCGGACAGCCGCGAACTCACGCTGACCCATGTCCATCCGGGGGTGGAGGTGGAGGACGTGCGCGAGGCCACCGGCTGGGCTCTCCACGTCGATGATGAGCCGCAGCGCACCCCGCCGCCGACCCCCGCGGAGCTGTCGGCGCTGCGTGAGTTGCTGAGCCGATGACAACGAGGGGATGAGCCAGATGAGCGCCGAGGAGACCACAGAGCGGATCTACGCGCCGGTCGTCGACACGCCGGGGAACTACCTGCGTGAGCCGGCAGACGCCCACCCGCCGCTCGATTACCCTCCGTACAAGTCCACGTCGCTGCGCCACCCTGAGCAGCCACTCGTCTACCTGCCGCAGACGATCACCGAGATCACCGGACCGGCGCTGGGCGACGAACGCGTGTCGCCGGATGACGCCGACCTGACGAGGCAGCACGAGGGGGAGCCGATCGGCGAGCGGATCACCGTCTCCGGACGCGTCTTCGACACCGAGGGCAAGCCGCTGCGCAACACGCTGGTGGAGGTGTGGCAGGCGAACGCCGCCGGGCGCTATCTCCACCGTTTAGACAACTGGCCGGCGCCGTTGGATCCCAACTTCTCCGGAGCGGGGCGTTGCGTCACCGACGGCGAGGGGCGCTACCGGTTTCTCACCATCAAGCCCGGGCCCTACCCCTGGGGCAACCACTACAACGCGTGGCGCCCGGCCCACATCCACTTCTCGCTCATGGGGCGCGCCTTCACCCAGCGGCTGGTGACCCAGATGTACTTCCCTCACGACCCCTTCTTCCCGTATGACCCCATCTTCAACTCGGTCCGGGACGAGCGGGCGCGCGAACGGATGGTCTCCCGCTTCTCGATCCACGGCACGGAGCCGAATTGGGCGCAGGCATACGAGTTCGACATCTACCTGCGGGGGCCGGCGGCGACCCCGTTCGAGGAGGCGCTGTGATCTTCGCGACGACCCCATCTCAGACGGTGGGGCCGTACTTCGCGATCGGCCTCCCCTGGCCGGAGGGACCCCATGCCGTCGCCGACGGCGCCCCCGGCGCGTTCACGATCAGCGGCACCGTCTACGACGGGGCGGGGGCGCCCGTCCCGGACCACCTGATCGAGACCTGGCAGCCGGGCCCGGACGGACGCTTCGCCGACATGCACGGCCACGGGGGTGCCTCGGAGATGGAGGGCTTTCGCGGCTTTGCCCGGTATGGCGTGGAGGATGGCGACGGCACGTTCGAGATCGTCACCGTCAAGCCCGGCCGGGTGAAGGAGCCGGGGGGCGTCCTGCAGGCGCCGCACATCGACGTGAGCCTGTTCGCGCGGGGCATGCTGCACCGTGTCGTCACGCGGATCTACTTCGGCGACGAGGAGCAGGCCAACGCCGAGGACCCGGTGCTCGCGCGTGTTCCCGCCGAGCGCCGCGAGACGCTGATCGCGATCCCGGCGCACGGCGGCTACCGCTTCGACATTCGCCTCCAAGGACCGGGCGAGACGATCTTCTTTGCCGTCTGACTTCGGGCTGTTCGATGGCATCTACGGCCGCGGCGAGGCGGCCGCGCAGCTGAGCGACCGCGCCTGGGTGCAGGCGATGCTCGATGTCGAGGCGGCGCTGGCCCGGGCCAACGCCGCCGAGGGTCTGATTCCGCCGGGGGCGGCGCGGTCGATTGTCGCCGCGTGCCGAGCAGCCGGCTTCGACATCGAGGAACTGGGACGCGAGACGGCCCGGCACGCGACTCCGGTTGTGGGACTGGTGGCAGCGCTGCGAGTCGCCGTACCGGAGACCGCGTGCACGTACGTGCACGTCGGTGCCACCAGCCAGGACGTGGTGGACACGGCGCTGATGCTCATCGCCCGGCGCGCGCTCGAGCCGCTGCTCGACGACCTCCGCCGGGCGGCGGACGCGACGGCGCGCCTGGCGGCAGCGCACCGCGCCTCGCCGATGATCGGCCGGACGCTGCTGCAGCAGGCGCTGCCGGCGACATTTGGCCTGCGCGCCGCGGGCTGGCTCGTCGCGCTCGATGAGGGCCGCGGGCGACTGCGCCACGTCAGAGATCATGAGCTGGCGGTCCAGATGGGTGGCGCGGTGGGCGCGCGCGGGCCGGCGATCGCAGCGCGCGTGGCCGCTGACCTGGAGCTGGCCGAGCCGGTGCTGCCGTGGCAGGCGATCCGGCTTCGGCCGGTCGCGCTCGCCGCGGCGCTCGGTGCGATGGCCGGGGTCCTCGGCAAGATCGCACGCGACGTCACGCTCCTGGCCCAGCAGGAGGTCGGCGAGGCACGAGAGGGTGGGGATTCGGACCCCGCTCACCCCGAGGGCGGCTCGAGCGCGATCGCTCACAAGCGCAACCCGGTCGCCGCGGTCTCGGTCCTCGCCTGCGTCAAGCGGACGCCCGGACTCGTCGCGGGGGCGCTGGCCTGCATGGAGCAGGAGCATGAGCGGGCCGCCGGGGGGTGGCAGGCGGAGTGGGGCATCCACACCGACCTGCTGAGGCTGACCGCCTCGGCCGCGGCGTGGGCCCGCAAGCTGCTGGAGCAGCTGCAGATCGACCCGGACCGGATGCGGGTGAATCTGGCCACCTCTCCGGCTGCCCAGGCGCCGCGTCCGGACGGGGCCGAGGAGCTGGTGGAGCGGGCGCTGGCGGCACACTGGACGATGAGCAAGAGCGAGGAGGAGCGATGAGCACCGTGCAGCTGAACCACGCCATCGACGGCCCGGAGGACGGTCACCCGCTGCTGTTGGCCGGCTCGCTCGGAGCAACGCTGAGGATGTGGGACCCACAGCTTCCCGTGCTCGCTCACGACCACCGCGTCATCCGTGTCGACCTGCGCGGCCACGGTGAGTCTCCGGCGCCGCCAGGACCGTACTCGATCGACGACCTGGGGCAGGACGTGTTGGCGCTGATGGACCGGTTGGGGCTCGAGTCCATCTCCTGCGCCGGGGTCTCGATCGGCGGGATGGTGGGGCAGTGGCTGGCCATCAATGCGCCGCACCGGGTGCGGGCGCTGATCCTGATCGCCACCTCGGCGTACCTGCCCCCGGCCGAGGGCTGGCATGAGCGGGCCGCCACGGTCCGCCGCGCGGGCACGCCGGCGGCGGTCGCTGACGCAGTGGTCGCCCGCTGGTTCACCCCGGCCTACGCCGAGCGCCGGCCGGAGGTCGTCGCTCACTACCGGGAGATGATCGGCTCGATCGCGCCAGAAGGCTACGCCGCCTGCTGTGAGGCGATCGCCGCCATGGACCAGCGCGACGGTCTGCCTCAGATCACAGCGGCGACCCTCGTGGTCGTGGGCGCGCAGGATCCCGCCACCCCTCCGGAGCACAGCAAGGCGATCGCCGATGCCGTCCCGCAGGCGCGGCTGGACGTGCTGGACCCCGGGGCGCACCTGCTCAGCGTCGAGCGTGCCGCCGAGATCACCCGCCTGATCAGCGAGCATCTGGAGAGAGCCATATGAGCGACCCGTACGAGTCGGGGATGAAGGTTCGCCGCGACGTGCTCGGCGACGCCCACGTCGACCGGGCGATCGACCGCACGACCGAGTTCACGGCGGCGTTCCAGGAGTTCCTCACGCGGTATGCGTGGGGGAGCGTCTGGACGCGCGAGGGGCTCGACCGGCGCACCCGCAGCGCGGTCACGCTCTCGGTCCTGACGGCGCTCGGCCGTGAGAACGAGATCGAGATGCACGTCCGCGGCGCCCTGCGCAACGGGCTGAGCCCCGGCGAGATCGGCGAGGTCCTCCTCCACACCGCGATCTACGCCGGCGTGCCGGCGGCCAACGCGGCCTTTGCCATCGCCCAGCGCGTCATCGAGGCCGAGGCGCCCCGGGACGACCCACTTCCCGGCCCGGACTGATCCGAACGGCGCCAGGCGAAGGACGGCTGAGCGCCACTGAGCCCCCAGGCTCCCGCCCCGACCCGATCCGACCCGACCCGAGCGGGGCGTGGGTGGTCTGGGCGGTGGGCGAGCTCCTGCGACGCGGGCGAAACGGCATGGGCTGGGAAAAGGGGGTGGGATGGGCGGCTGCGCCGGGTCGAGGCGTCTTTTGTTACGTCCGTGACGGCGTTGTCACTCCTCTCGGTTTGTTGCACCGGTTTTCAGCGTGCAGGATGCGCCAAATCAGGAGCCGCTCGGATCCTCGTGCGCAAAATGAGGGCTGAGCCCGCGTCCTGTGCCAAATCTGTCAGGCAGATTGAGATTTGTCGCGTCATGCATGCCCACCCGGCCCGGCGGACGGCCGACCACGCTCACCCTTCCCCTCTTCCAAAGCCCATGCCGTTTCGCCCGGGTCGCAGGAGCTCGCCCGCGGCTCAGACCACGAAACGCCCCGCTCGGGTCGCGTCGGGTCGGGTCGGGTCGGGTCGGCGGCCGGGCTACCCCGTGGCGGCGATCTCGGCGCTGTGCACCTCCGCACCCGCCTTGGCCGCCCACCGCGGCTTGGCCAGCAGGAGCTGCACGTCGCAGATGCGGCGCTCGGCAAAGCCCGCCTCGCAGTAGGCGAGGTACAGCGTCCAGAGCCGCTGGAAGCGCTCGTCGTAGCCGAGGCGCTCGAGCGCGCGGCCGTTGGCCGTGAAGTTGTGGCGCCACCGGCGGAGAGTCTCGACGTAGCTGGCGGTGATGTCCTCGAGGCCGACAGGCTGCAGGTCGGTGCGGCGGGCGAGCTGGCGCATGATCACCTCCATCGACGGCAGACACCCGCCGGGGAAGATGTACTCCTTGATGAACGACCGCGAGGCCTTCTCGACCTGGTAGGCGCGGTCGTCGATCGTGATCGCCTGCAGCAGCATCGCGCCGTGGGTGCTGAGGAGGCCGGCGCACCGAGCGAAGAAGCGGCCGATCTGCTGCCAGCCGACCGCCTCGATCATCTCGATCGACACAAGCTTGTCGTATGTCCCTCGCAGGTCGCGGTAGTCGCGCATGAGCACCGTCACCTGGCGCTCCAGGCCGGCACCCCGCACCTTGTCGACCGCGTAGTCGTGCTGCTCGCGGGAGATCGTGGTCGTCGTCACCCGGCAGCCGCGGGTGGCGGCGGCGTGGACGGCGAAGCCGCCCCAGCCGGTGCCGATCTCCAGGACGTGATCGGCCGGTCCGAGCTCAAGCCGTGCACACACACGTTCCAGCTTGGCGACCGACGCCTCCTCGAGCGTCATCCCGGGCCGCTCGAACAGGGCACACGAGTACATCATCGTCGGATCGAGCATGTGCTCGAACAGGCGGTTGCCGAGGTCGTAATGAGCGGCAACGTCCTGGCGGCTCCGCCGCCGGGTGCGCCGGCGGCGCAGCGCTCTCAGCCGCTGGTGGGGCGTCCAGAGCGGCGCGGTGGCCGCCCGCACCCGATCGATGAGAACAGCGTTGCGCGCGGCCAGGCGGATCACGGCGACGAGGTCCGGCGACTCCCACCAGCCGCGAGCGTAGGACTCGGCGAGGCCGCGTGACCCGCGCATCAGCATCCGCCAGAACCCCGGGTCATGGACGTGGATCGTCGCCGCCGGGACGCCGTCGCCGAACCGCCGCCGGCGCTGGCCGTCGACGATCGTCAGGCTGCCGACACGAATCTGGCGCAGCAGCGCCGAGGCCGCCAGGAGCCACCCGGCCGATTCAGGGATGCCACGCGAGGGGGCGGCCCTCATCGGGTCCCGGCAGACGGGTGGGGATGAACACGCGTGCCGGCCAGCTTGAGGCCGAGCGCATGGCCGTAGGGTGTGTCCGGGAGACGTCGCCCGGGCCTCGTAGTGGTGATCCATGCCCATGAACGGCGAGACGTGCAGCTCCTTGGCGAAGCGACCGGACACAACCGACGACTGCGGCCGGCGGTCGGCGAGCAGGTACGAGTGGCGCTCGCCCCACGGGGTGTTGGTCACCTCGGCGAGGACGCTCTCGACCTGATCGCCATCTTCGTCACAGCAGCAGTAGAAGCTGACGGGGTTGAAGCACAGCCCAAATGGGCGCAACTGCGTGAGCAGCCGCACCGGCCCTCGGGGGCGACGGCCGGACAGGGCGGTCAGCCGGTGGCGGAACTCGCGCCGCGGCTCGCGGCGGCGGTGGCGAATCGTCCCGGAGTAGATGCACGACTCGGTCGGTGCGCAGAGCTGGGGCCGCGTGCCGATCGCGCTCAAGCCGAGCTCCTAACCGCTCGGCGACCCGGAGGGCGCTGACGACACCGTCCTCGTGAAACCCCCAGCCCCAGTACGCCCCGCAGAAATGGGTGCGATTCTCCCCGGTCGTAGGGCTCGGGGTCCCCACCGCGGGGGGTGACGAGCACGTGATCGCTGCCGCGGACGATCGGCGTATGCAGCCGCAGCCGGCCCTCGGCCCTCCCGAGCAATGCCTGAACGTACCGTGCTGACCCGCCGCTGATGGTGCGCCAGCGGGGCCGCCCGCCGAACGACAGCATCCCGTGATTATCGAAGAACTCGACCAGGAAGCGGGCGGGAAACCTCCACATCTGGCGTGGGTCGGCGGACCAGACGGCCGCGGACCCGAACCGATTTCGGATCACGGATCGCTGTTCAGCCGAGAGAGACGCTGAGGACCGGGGGGTGGGTGGGCACCCGGGAGCCGCCGGGTGGTTCGGCGGTGACCATCACGAGCGCCACCCGGCGAAGGCTGCCGGGGACCGCGACATCCCCCGCGCCGGACCTGGTCACGCTGAACAGCGCGCTCGTGCGGCGTGGAGGCTGGTCTGCCCGCTTGGTCCAGACCTCGTAGATCTCCCCGGCCGGTGGGGGCGCGAAGTTGTGGAGGATCAATCGCCCGCGGCCGGCGCTCAGCCGCAGCTCGGCGGTTCCCCGTCCGCTGACCTGAGCATGGATGACCCTGTACGGCGGCCCTGAGCCGAGCCCGAGCCGGAGCGCCGCGATCGCGACGACCGCGAGCACGACGGCGGCGACGGCCACCGGGCGGAGCGGCCGCAGGCGGCGGGCGGTTCCGGCGGGGGCGATCCGTCGCCGGCCCGCGTTGACCGGTCCGGTCGCCGCGCCGGCTTCGCGCAGGACGCGGCGGCGCAACGTCGCCGGGGCGCGATGCGCAGGAGCGCTCAGCGGCAGCGCGTCGACCACCTCGCGGAACGCGGCAAGCTCGTCGCGGCAGACCGCGCACGTCTCGAGGTGGGCGCGAAATGCCTCGGCCTCCGCCGGATCGAGCGCACCGAGGGCGTAGGCGGCCACGTCGCCACCACACTCGCGGTCCGGGCGGGTCTGTTCTTCGTCGCTCATCCGCTTGCCCTCTTCATCCAACCACGCCCGATGGATCGCCGAGGGACAGCCGCAGCTTCGTCAGTCCAAGCCGCATGCGGCCCTTCACGGTGCCCGCCGGAAGCTCGAGCATCTGCGCGATCTGGCTGTGGGTGAAGCCGCCGAAGTACGCCAGCTCGATCACCTGGCGCTGATCGGCGGGAAGCTCCTCCAGCGCCGTCCGCACCTGGCGGGCGTCGGCGCGGCGCTCGGCGTCGCCGGCCACGTCGTCGGCGGCCGGCATCCGTTCGACCGCCCCCTCGGCATTCGTGTCCCGGCCGGCGCGCACGGCCTCGCGCCGGAACAGGTCGATCGTCCGGTTGCGCACGACGCCGAGAATCCACGAGCGGACGCTGCCGCGGCTCCGGTCATAGCGCGCGCCGCTTCGCCACAGCGACAGGAACGCCTCCTGCACGACGTCCTCGGCCTGGCCGCGGCGGCCGCACATGCGGTAGGCGAGCGAGAACGCGGCGTCGGCATGACGATCGAACACCACCTCGAACGCCCGGGCGTCGCCCTCGTGGACGAGCGGCATCAGGTCCTCGTCCGCCAGCGCCCGCAGGTCCGGGCGAGAGCCCCGGAAGCTGAGGGCGGGTTTGAACACGTTGCGCGTAGTGGATGAGTTTGACGCAGGGTTGCAGCCGGGCACGACGAAGCCCCGCCGTGAACCCTCCTGCGTATCGGCGGTGCAGTCGGATCACCAGTCCGGCCAGATCAGCCAGGCCAGATGGCGCCGCAGCCGGGGAAGCTATGAGCCCTGCTGCTCGATACCGAGGCACATGAAAGCTGGGCAGGCACGCTCGGCTGGCCGTCCGGGAACGCAGAGCGGGCGCCGCTCGGGTCACCGGCCGGTGTGGCCGGCAGTCCCTCACCCGCTCGTCGCCGAATGCCGGCCCCGGAGGGCCGCTGTCGGTCAGCTCTCGGCGATGCCCGCCCCCTGCGCCACGAGCAGCTCGCCGGGCGGCTCGCCGAGCAGCAGCCATCCCCGCGGCAGGTCGCGGACGAGCTCCTGACGGTACAGGTCCGCGAGCGCGGTGGTCACGGTGGGACGTCGCGCCGCGACGAGGTCGGACAGCACCGCATGCGTCAGGGCCAGCGGGAGAAGCACACCCTCGCTGCCGACCCGCCCCCAGCGCTCGGCCAGGTGCCAGAGCATCATGTGCAGGCGGACGTTGACCCGGGCCTGGTGGATGATCGCCATGTTGACGGCCAGATGGCGCGAGCGGTCGATCGCCCGGCCGACGAGCCGCCCGATGAGCTGGGGGTAGACGGCCAGCCGGCGCGCCGCCGCCTCGTCGAGCACGGCAAGGCGTGTTGGCTCGAGCACGCGCCAGCCGGTGGTGCGGGCGAGCGCGGCCGTGGTGTCGTCGCCCTGCCACGGTCGCAGCACATCGCCCACTCCCAGGAGCTCGGCTCCGAAGCGCCCGTCGATCCCGACCCGGCGCAGGAGCAGCCCGTCGAGGACGAGCAGACCGATCCCGTCGCCCACGAGCGCGCTGCCCTGCCCACTCCAGTGGCCGCTGCTGACGCGCTCGATGGGCGCGACGCAGTCCTCGATCGCGCGCGGCCGCGCCGGCCCGGGGACGGCCTCGGCGAGCTCCGGATCCTCCCGCAGGATGTGGCAGACGCTCACGGCGACCGTCAGGGTAGCTTCACGCCGCCGAGTATGGGTCGCCCGTACCTGGCGAGGGCGCGCGGACGTAGAATCGCGCCACGTATCCGAGGAGCACGAGACGACGGGAGAGGCGATGACCGGTTCCTATGCGCGCGGCGACACCTCCGTTGCACTCCTGGAGGAGACAATCGGCGCCAACCTCGACCGGGCGGTCCACGCGTACGCCGAGCGCGACGCGCTTGTGTCCTGCGCCCAGGGGATCCGCTACAGCTACGCCGAGCTCGGGGCCGCGGTCGACGAGATGGCCCGGGCGCTGATCGCCACAGGCCTGGAGCCGGGTGACCGGCTGGGGATCTGGAGCCCCAACTGCGCGGAGTGGACACTTGTCCAGTACGCCAGCGCGAAGATCGGCGCGATCCTCGTCAATATCAACCCGGCGTACCGGACGTCGGAGCTGGAGTACGCGCTGGCCCAGTCCGGCTGCCGGATGTTGATTGCGGCTCCGGCGTTCAAAAGCTCGGACTACCGCGCGATGCTCGACGAGGTGCGCGACCGGGTCCCAGCGCTGGACCGCGTCGTCTTCCTCAACGGACCGGATTGGGACGAGCTGCGCAGCGGAGCGGATCGGGTGGGGGAGGCTGAGTTGCGCGCGCGTGCCGATCAGCTTCGCCCCGGCGATCCCATCAACATCCAGTACACGAGCGGCACCACCGGTTTTCCCAAGGGCGCCACCCTCACCCACCGCAACATCCTGAACAACGGCTTCTTCGTCGGTGAATATTGCCGTTTCACCGAGCAGGACCGCGTCTGCATCCCGGTGCCGTTCTACCACTGCTTCGGCATGGTGATGGGCAATCTCGGTGCCACGACGCACGGCTCGGCCATGGTCATCCCGGCTCCGGCGTTCGATCCGGAGGCGACCTTGCGGGCGTGCGCGTCTGAGCGGTGCACCGCCCTGTACGGGGTGCCCACGATGTTCATTGCACAGCTGGACCATCCCCGATTCGCCGACTTCGACCTGACCTCGCTCAGGACCGGGATCATGGCCGGCTCACCGTGCCCGATCGAGGTGATGAAGCGGGTCATCGAGCTGATGAACATGGGCGAGGTGAGCATCGCGTACGGCATGACTGAGACGTCTCCGGTGTCGACCCAGACCGCGTTCGATGATCCGCTGGAGAAACGGGTCGGATCGGTCGGACGGGTCCATCCCCACGTCGAGATCAAGATCGTCGATCCCGGCGACGGCAGCACCGTCGAGCGAGGGACCGGCGGCGAGCTGTGCACGCGTGGCTACAGCGTGATGGCGGGTTACTGGGAGGACGAGGAGCGGACGGCCGAGGCGATCGATGGCGAGGCATGGATGCACACCGGTGATCTGGCGACGATGGACGGTGAGGGGTACGTCAACATCGTGGGACGGATCAAGGACATGGTCATCCGGGGTGGCGAGAACGTCTATCCCCGCGAGGTGGAGGAGTTCCTGTACGGCCATCCTGACATCGCCGACGTGCAGGTCATCGGCGTACCGGACGAGCGCTACGGCGAAGAGCTGATGGCGTGGGTGATTGCACGCGGAGATGCGGCTCTGGACGCCGATGCCGTGCGCGCGTTCTGTCAGGGCCGCATCGCCCATTACAAGATCCCGCGGTACGTCAAGCTCGTCGACGCGTTTCCGATGACCGTCACCGGGAAGGTTCAGAAGTTCAAGATGCGTGCCCAGGCGATCGACGAGCTGGGGTTGGCCGAGTCGGCCGCGGTGAGAACGGCCTGATCGCCGGCGTCAGCGCAGGTGCGGCGGCCAGTGGATCGATTCGGGCCCGCGCGGCTCCTGGGCCCATACCAGCAGCACCGCGCAACCGGCGTGGTCGACGACGAAGCGCGATCGCCGGCCGAGGCTCTTGGGCTCGCGCCGGGGCTCGCCGTCGCGGGCGAGCACCAGCAGGTCTGACCCCTCGCAGGCCTCGATCACCTCACGCTCGACGCGGCCTCGGCGCGAGACGAGCTCGGCCGGCCGGCCCAAGCGCTCGCGCGCGGAAGCCAGCAGCGACTGCGCCTCGGCCTCGGAGATCTCGTGGATGTTCGGACCTGGCGGCGGATGGCGACGAGGGCCGAGCCGGCCGGGACCGGGGTGGGCGGCGAGCTCCTCGACGTCGGAGGCCGAGACGTGCAGCAGCGTGACCTCCGCGTCGGCGGGCACCAGCTCGCGGGCGCGAAGAATGCACGCCTCCCAGCTGCCCTCCACGATCCAGACGACCACGCGCATCAGACCACCTGCAAAGCCAACCACAAGGCGGCGGTGCTGACCACCAGAATGGCCGGGACGGTCAGAACGCCCAGCTTGAGGAACTGGGCGGTGTCGACGTCCTCGTCGTGGGCATGGACAATCCGTCGCCACAGCAGGGTGGCCAGCGAGCCGACGTAGGTCAGGTTGGGTCCGACGTTGACGCCGATCAACATCGCCAGCAGGCCGCCGGGCGCGCTGGTGGCCACAACCGGGACGAGGATCAGCGTCGCCGGCAGGTTGTTGACGAGGTTGGCGAGCACAGCGCTGACTGCGGCGACGCCGAGCAGCGCCGGGAGGTCGGTGCCGTGGGGCACGAGGGAGTCGACGACCGACGAAAGGCCATGGCTGCCCGCGGCGGCGACGATGACCCCAAGCGCCAGCACGAACACCAGGAACGTCGGCTCGGCGGCGCGGACGAGTTCGCCTGTCGCCGGCCGCTCCCGCACCGTGAGCGCCACCGCACCTGCCGTCGCAAACCAGACGGGCGCGACCCCAACCGCCGAGCTGACCGCGAACCCGCCGAGCGTCAGCCCCACGACGGTCAGGGCGAAAGCCGGCACCGGCGGGCGCGTCGCGGTCTCGTCCACAGCCTCCGACGTCGTCCGCAGGTCGTCGGCGAATGTCCGCGCGAGCACCAGCCACTCGATCGCCAGCGCCGCCAGCCACGGCAGCACCATGAGCTCGGCGAAGCGCGTGAACGACACGCCGGATGCGCTGAACGCGAGCAGGTTGGTGAGGTTGGACACGGGCAGCAGCAGCGATGCCGTGTTGGCCAGGTGCGAGCACGCGTACACGTGCGGCCGCGGGCTCGCCCGCAGCCGGGCGGCGGTGGCGAACACGATGGGGGTCAGGAGCACGATCGTGGCGTCGAGGCTGAGCACGGCGGTCGTCCCAGCGGCCACCAGGAACACCATCGCCAGCAGCCGGCGCGGCCGGCCGCCGGCGCCGATCGCCATCAGCGCCCCCAGCGCGTCGAACACCGCGGCCCGTCGGCAGCCGTCGGCGAGCACCAGCAGCGCCGCGAGGAAGCCCACCGTAGGTCCCAGCCGGCCCAGCGCCGAACGCGCGCCGTGGAGGCTGAGCGCGCCCGCCGCGACGACGATCACCGCTGCCAACGTCGCGACCGCCCAGTCCGGCGCCCAGCGCGGGCGCGCGACTGCCGCAGCGAGACTGGCCACGAGCGCGACAAGCGCGAGAGTCTCGCTCACGGGACTCTGATCGCTCGGCGCATCGGTGTCACATCATCGCGATCGCCGTCGGGCACGGGGCTGATGGGCCCGCGCCCGGTCCAGGTTGGCCTGTGCGGGCGGCCGACGCGGTGGCGGCCGACGCGCCGGGAAATGGGTCTTAGGTACGGCTTACATCGATCCGACGTTCGTCTTCGCGCCGGCGACGACCCTTAGTGAGCAACCAGAACAAGGAGTCGAAATGGTCCTCGCCGTCACCGTGAACATCGTACTTGCCGCCATCGTCTTCACCGGCGTGATCCTGCTGATCATGCGCGCCATTCGCAGCTCTGACGCCACCGCTCCCACGGTCGCCCCCGCCGCCTCCCGGCCCGTGCGGAGCGCTCCGGCGCGGCGACGCGCCGGCGCCATCGTCCCCGCGCGCCCCTGGGCCTGAGCGATTCGCCAGACCCCGGCCCCGGGTGGCGCCCGGGGGCGGGATCCCGGCGCGCCACCGGCTCGAGGCCGACCCGGGCAAGCGCGTCGGCCGCCGGCCGGGGCCGGTCACACGTCCGTGTGCGCAGCGGTTTGGGGACTTATTCCGCCGATACCGGATTAATCCCCCAAACCCCCGGACCCGCAGAACGGACTGGACACGTTTGGCCGGCTGCCGCGCGCGGCCGATCGGCTCGCGCCGATTCGTCAGCGATTCGCGGGCGGGCCGACTGTCGGCCTACGGGTGATCAGCCGCACGCCATACGGAGAAGGCGAGCAGTCCGGCGACCGCCACCGGCAGAACCCACCAGGCGGCAATGCTGCCGGCGAGGACCGCCGTCACCGCCAGCGCCAGGACCACGCCCACGGCGATTCTCCAGTCGTCGCCGACGACGAAATCCCAGATGAAGCGCACGAACGACTCGACCCGGGTCATGCGCCGACCGCCTCGGTCTCCCGGATCTCGGTCGCGCCGCCCGGCGCCCGGCGCTTGAGCATCGCGACGAGTGCGAGGGCGAACACCAGGGTGCCGGGGATGATCCCCGCCAGAATGGCGTCGTTGCCGGGCCAGTGAGCGCCGGCGCCCTCGGCTCCCCAAAACAGCCCAAACGACGTCAGCATCACGCCGACACCGAACTTCATCGTGTTCTCCGGAACGCGGGCCAGCGGGGCGTGAACCGCTGTGCCGGCGAGGACCACCGCCAGCACCGCCACCCCCGCGGCGACCGCCGCGAGACCGATGTCATGCTGGTTGGCGCCGAACGTGAGCACGATGAAGATGACCTCCAGGCCCTCGAGGAACACGCCCTTGAACGAAACGGTGAACGAGTAGGGGTCAAACCCGGGTCCGACGGCTCCGGCCCCCTCGGCGGCAGCCAGTTCGTCGGTGTAGATCTGGTCCTCGTCATGAAGCTTCTTGAATCCCGAGGCCCGGAGGATCGCCTTGCGCAACCACTGCAGACCGAAAACCAGCAGCAGGCCGCCGACGACGACGCGGAGCGTGTTGATCGGCAGCGATGTCAGCGCCGGCCCCAGCGCCGCGGTCAGCACCGCGAGCGCGACGACCGCGCCGCCGACGCCGATGAACGTGGAGCGCCAGCTCCGCGTCACACCGACGGCGAGCACGATCGTCAGCGCCTCGACCGCTTCGACCGTGCATGCGAGGAACACCGAAACTGCGAGACCTACCTGCGGACCACTCATTGCGTTGAATCTACCTTCCTCGCTGTCGCTCGAAGATAGGTGGGACCGAAGTCGGCCCGGGCCTGCGCCGTTTGGGCTCGGTCGCGGTACGGCCTCTGCGAGTTGGTGCTTGGGCTGCTGTGGGTGGAAGGGCTGCCACCGCGCTCCGGTCGCTACTGTTCTGGGTCGACGTGGCCGGCCCCCAGGGACCCTTCGAACCGGCATTCGCCGCCGAGCATCCGATCGACCCACAGGTGCGTGTCGGCCACGTGCACCTGCGCACGGCCGACATCGACCGCGTCCGGGCGTTCTACGTCGACATCATGGGCTTCGACGTCATCCTCGAGGCCCGCGACGTGCCCGGGTGGGGCACCACCGGTGACATCCTCTTCCTGTCGGCCGGCGGCTACCACCACCACCTCGGCTTCAACACCTGGAAGTCGGCGGGCGGCCCGCCGCAGCCGGACGGCGTGACCGGACTGCACCACGTTGCGCTGAACTTCTCCAGCCGGGCACGGCTCGCTCAGACCGTTCAGCGTCTGGTCGATGCCGGCGTCCCGCTGCGCCAGCTCTCAGATCACGGCACCCACCTCGCCGTCTACCTGAGCGACCCGGACGGCAACGATCTCGAGCTCGCCTGGGACCGCCCGTTCGAGGAGTGGCCGGTCTACGGGTCCGCGGGCGCTCCCGCGATCGACGCTCCGCTGGACCTCGACGACCTGCTTGCGGCCGCCTGACGCGGAGCGGCTCCTCGGACGGCCTCTCTCGACTCCCTCACCCTCTCGACTCCCTTCCGGCAATCGGGAGCGACGGCCGAGCACCTGGGATGGCCGGTCACCTCGAGCGGCTGGATGACGTGGCACGGCGGGTCGCCTGGAGCGGCTGGATGACGAGGACCGGCCCGTCACCTGGGATGGCCTCACCTCTCCCGCGTCGCGCGGTGTGTATGAGTCCAGGCCGCGCGCGCCGCGCCGGGAGCGAGGAGACCCCCCGGCGCGGCTGGCGCGGCTGGCGCTGGTCAGCTGATGTTTGGTCGTTCAGGCCAGCCCGGGTCGAGCGCCGCGGTCGCCAGCACGGTCAGCCGCCGCAGCGCCCCGGGCGCGGTCGCGTTGTACAGGGGGCTCCATGACCCGTCGGTGGATGATCCGGTTGATCAATGCCATCCCCTCCGCGGCGACGGGCCGAGAATCGCGCAGGCGCTCGATCATCACCCGGAGCGGTTCGTCGGCCTCGATGACCGCTCGGCGGCGGATGGGTACGGCGGCGTGGTGCTCCCGCGGGGAGTGCCCGCGCGGCTGGCGCGCTTTACCTTCCTGGCGGTGCGCGGGTCGCTGCTGCTCCGGCTGCGGCTCTCCGGCCGGTCTGACTACAAGACGCGCGACCGGGTCTTCGCGTTGCAGGCGCCGCTCGGGCTGTTCGCGCAATTGGTCGCGTGGTCGCTGCTGATCTTCCTGTGCTTCGGCGCGCTCTTCTGGGCGCTGTCGCCCCCGGGCCTGACCGGAGCGAGCATCGCCCAGGCGCTCGAGCTGTCCGGCTCGTCGATGGTGACGCTCGGCATCGACCATCCCCAGGGCTGGTCCGGCAGCTCATCGCCTTCAGCGCCGCCGGGGTGGGGCTGACCCTTCTCGCCCTCGTCATCACCTATCTGCCCAGCCTGTATGGCGCGTTCTCCCGGCGCGAGGCGCTGATCGCCAAGCTCGTCGTCCGCGCCGGGAGTCCCCCATCCGGCATCTCGCTGCTCACGCGCAGCTAGGAGCTCGCGCGCTTCGAGCAGCTCGACGAGGTGTGGGACAGCTGGGAGAACTGGTTCATCGAACTCGGCGAATCGCACACCACGTTCCCGCAGCTGGGGTTCTTTCGCTCGCCTCATCCCCGCAACCACTGGGTTTTGGCGGCCGAAGCGGTGCTCGACGGCGCGGCGCTGAAGCCGCTCATCGCCGTGCTGGGGCGCATGACCGACGCGCCGCGCAGCGAGTGGAGCTCCTGGTCCGATGACGTTCCGCGGCACAGTCCGCCGCTGATCCGCATCCACAACCACTGATCCGGGTTGGGGCCAAGTAGGGTTAGTCGATCGTGTCGGTCAATGCGAACGAGCGAGCGCGCTTGGGCGCCCGGCTGCGCCACGCACGTGAAGCCGGCGGGCTCTCGCTGGAGGAGGTCGCGCAGCGCAGCGGCGTGATCAAGAGCCTCCTGTCCCGTGTCGAACGGGACATCACCAGCCCGTCGATCGCCAGCCTGGTCGGCATCCGCGACGCCGGTGGCCGTGCATCTCGACCGCTCCCGCGGAGGATTCTCCGATGAGCGCCGGCGGGGCGGGCGGCGCGGGCGGGGCGGGTGGGGCTCGTTTTCAGCCGCCGGATGCGAGCGCGGCTCCGCGGTACACCGGCCTGCGGACGTTCGCGCGGCTCCCGCACGTCCGCCTGCCCCATGCCGGCGTCGATGCCGCGGTCATCGGTGTGCCGTTCGACACCGCGACGAGCTTCCGGACCGGGGCGCGCTTCGGCCCGGAGGCGATCCGCTCTGCCTCGACGCTGCTGCGCCCGTACCACGCGCCGCTCGACGTCAACGTCTTCGCGACGATCTCGGTGGTGGACGGTGGCGACCTGGAGATCACTCCCGGAAATGCCGTGCGCACCGCCGAGCAGATCCACGCCGGCCTGGCGCCTCTGCTCGGCGCCGGGATCGTTCCCCTCGTCCTCGGCGGCGACCACTCGATCGTGCTCGGCGAGTTGCGGGCACAGGCCGCCGCTCACGGACCGGTGGGGCTCGTGCTCCTGGACGCCCACGCCGACACGTGGGATCAGTACTACGGTGAGCGCTACTTCCACGGCACCCCGTTTCGCCGGGCCGTCGAGGAGGGTCTGCTCGACCCGTCGCGCTCGGTGCTGGCGGGCATGCGAGGTCCTCTGTATGACGCCGCCGACGTCGATCAGCCACGCGAGATGGGGTTCGAGGTCATCTCCGGCGGCGAGCTCCACGCGATGTCACCGCCTCAGTACCGGGAGCGCGTTCGCGCCCGGATCAGCGACGGTCCAGTCTACATGTCGTTCGACATCGACGTGCTCGACCCGGCGTTTGCTCCCGCAACCGGAACGCCCGAGGTCGACGGCCTCTACCCGCGCGAGGCCCTGGCGTTCCTGCGCGCCCTCGCGGGCATCGAGTTCTCCGGCTTCGATCTCGTCGAGGTGTCGCCGGCCTACGACTCGCCTGGACAGGTGACGGCCCTGCACGCGGCCGCGGTCGCCTACGAGATGCTCGCCCTCCTGGCGGTGGGGCGCCGGTGAGCGAGCCGGTCGTTGCGTGCTGCCAGCTCTCCCTCGCGGTGGGAGAGACGGAGGCAAACCGCGCCGCGTGCCGCGGCGCGATCGCCGACGCCGCTCGCCAGGGCGCGGACGTCGTCGTCCTCCCGGAGCTCGCCAACAGCGGCTACGTGTTCGCGGATCCCGCGGAGGCACGCCGATGCGCGGAGAGCGCCGACGGCGCGACCGTCACCGGGTGGATCTCGCTGGCGCGCGAGCACGACGTCGTCATCGTCGGTGGGCTGTGCGAGCTGGAGCATCCGGGCGAGGCGCTGCGCAACAGCTCGGTGATCGTCGACGCCGGCGGCCTGCGCGCGGTGTACCGCAAGGCGCATCTGTGGGATCGCGAGCAGTTGGTGTTCCAGTCCGGACGCGAGCGCCCCCCGGTCGTCGACACTGCCCACGGGCGCATCGCGACCATCGTCTGCTATGACGTCGAATTTCCGGAGTGGGTGCGACTGCCCGCACGCGAGGGCGCTGAGCTCCTCTGCCTGCCGACGAACTGGCCCCGCGAGCCCCGCCCAGCCGGCGAGCGGCCGGTCGAGGTGGTCCGGGTCCAGGCCAGCGCTTCGGTCAACCGGATGTTCATCGCCGCGTGCGACCGGGCCGGCACCGAGCGCGGCGTCGAGTGGGTGAGCGGCACGGTGATCGTCGGCCCGGACGGGTTTCCGCTCGCCGGGCCGGTCTGCGACGATCGCAGTGTCACGCTGCTCGCGCGGTGCCGCCTGGCCGAGGCAAAGCACAAGCGGATCAGTGCTCGCAACGACGTGATGGAGGATCGGCAGCCGGAGCTGTATCAAGCCGTGAGCCGCTGAGGCGGGCCCCGCGACGATGATCGATCCACGGTTCGCGATTCTCGGCGCCCTGATCACGATCGCCGGGAGTGCCTCGTACGCGCGAGACACGCTTCGCGGGCGGACCCAGCCCAACCGAGTGTCTTGGATGCTGTGGACGCTGGCTCCGCTGATCGCCTTCGCCGCCGAGCTCGCGCAGCACGTCGGCCTGGACTCGCTGCTGACCTTTGCGGTCGGCTTCGGTCCCCTGCTGGTGGTGATCGCGTCGTATCTCGATCCCAAGGCGTACTCGAGGCTCACGCGGGTCGACGTCGCCTGTGGCTGTCTCTCGCTGGCGGCGCTCGCCGCCTGGGGGCTGACCGGCACCGGCGACATCGCGATCGTCTTCAGCATCCTGTCGGACCTGTTCGGCGGCGTACCGACCCTGCGCAAGGCCTACACCCATCCCGCGTCCGAGAGCGCGAGCGCATTCGTGGCCAGCGGATGTGGAGCGGCGCTCACCCTGCTCACCATCCAGTCGGGCGCCCGGAACTTCGCCAATTTCGGCTTTCCGGTCTACATCCTGGCCGCAGACGCGACGCTGAGCGTCCTGATCCTGTTTCCCCGCCCCGTCGGCTGGTCGGAGCCGCCGGAGAGGAGGAGCCCAGTCAATAGTCGCCCCGGCGGCGGCTAGATGTTCCCGTCGCCGTCGCTCGGGGCGCCGCTGTTGTCGCCGTCCCCGTCCCCACCGCCGCCCTGCGGAATCCCGGTCGTGGGTGGGGGCGCTGCGGGCGCGGTTGACGTCGGTGGCGGCATCGCGGTTGACGTCTGTGGCGGCGGCGTCGCGGTGGTCACCTGGGGCGGTGCGGGCGGCGGCGCGGCAGTGGTGGTGGCTGGCAGCGGGGCGAGGACGGCAGGTTTGGGGGCAGGGGGCCTGACGCGGAAATGCACGATGGCCGTGGCTGCCGGCGGGTGGCCCGGAGCGACGAGCAGCTGAGCCTCCAAGCGGTGGAGGCCGGGCGCCAGGTGCCGGTAGATGACGGTTGAGGTGTCGCTCAGCCGGGGTCGCCCCGTGTCGAGGATGAACCGCACCTGGCCTCGGTGTGAGAGCCGAACGTGGACGCGGAGGTTGGGGCCGACGCGCGCGTCGCGGCGAGGGGAGATGAAGCCGATCCGGGCCGGGGCGACCCTCGCCGCCAGCGTGCCGCTCTCGGACCCAGCCGCCGCCTGCGTCGAGGTCGTCGCTCCGGCCGACGTCGCCTGGCGCGTGGCGCCGCAACCCGCGACGAGGAGACCGGCCGCGGACAGCCCGGTTGAGATGAGGATCTGGGCATGTCTCACGGCCGATCTCCTTCGTCTGAGAAGCGCGGGTGTGCGCTCGGTGTGCAAGACGTCGCGCGCGGCGGATCCTTCCCGCCCTTGGCGCGGCGCCCGGCGCCGCGTCCGCGGCGGTCGCGTCGATACCGTGTCCCCACAGCAGGCTCTGAAGATCAC
The DNA here is from genome assembly GCA_035551695.1 of Solirubrobacteraceae bacterium. GTDB lineage: Bacteria > Actinomycetota > Thermoleophilia > Solirubrobacterales > Solirubrobacteraceae > Palsa-465. The sequence goes on along the minus strand of DASZMU010000004.1, from coordinate 51,961 downwards.
ACGACGTGAGGAGACGTGACGGATGCCGACCGACAGGCCGATGCAGCTGGGAATGATCGGATTGGGCCGGATGGGCGCGAATCTCGTCCGGCGGCTGCTCCGCGACGGGCACCGGTGCGTCGCGTATGACGTCAACGCCGATGCCGTCAGGCAACTCGAGGCCGAGGGGGCCGACGGCGCGACGTCGCTGGAGGAGTTCGTCGGGAAGCTCGAGACTCCGCGGGCGATCTGGATCATGGTCCCCGCCGGGATCGTGCAGCGCACGCTTGATGAACTGGGGAGCCTGCTGGATGCCGAGGACATCGTGATCGACGGTGGCAACTCCTATTACCGCGACGACATCGCGCGCGCGAAGCATCTGGCGGAGAAGAACATCCACTTCATCGATTGCGGCACAAGCGGCGGCGTCTGGGGGCTGGAGCGCGGCTACTGCCTGATGATCGGAGGCGAGTCAGGCCCCGTCGAGCACCTCGATCCGATCTTCAAGACGATCGCGCCCGGGGAATCCACTGCCGAGCTGACTGCCGGTCGGACGCGCCGGGGCGGAACCGCGCCGCAGGGCTATCTCCACTGTGGGCCGAACGGCGCCGGGCATTTCGTCAAGATGGTCCACAACGGCATCGAGTACGGGATGATGGCCTCCATCGCCGAGGGGTTGAGCATCATCCACAACGCCGACGCGGGCCTGAGAGAGCCGGAGGAAGCTGATGCCGAGACGACGCCCCTGCGCGACCCGGACGCCTATCGGTACGCGATCGATGTCGCCGAGGTGGCGGAGGTGTGGCGCCGCGGGTCGGTCATCGAATCCTGGCTGATGGACCTGACCGCCGAGGCGCTCGCCAAGTCACCGCAGCTGTCGGAGTTCGCCGGCCGCGTCTCGGATTCCGGCGAGGGGCGCTGGACGGTGGACGCGGCGATCGATCTGGGCGTTCCGGCAGCGACCATCACGGCCGCGCTCTACGAGCGGTTCGAGTCGCGCGGCCTCGGCGAGTTCACCAATAAGGTTCTGTCGGCGATGCGGTCGGAGTTCGGAGGCCACGCCGAGAAGCCTCAGGCGCAACCGGCCAAGGCGACCGGTGCCGCCGCGGCCTCCGAGGAGACCCACCCGGACGGTTGAGGCCGGTCTCGGCGGTCGGTGCCGGGAGGGACCGCGCTCCTGAGGTCGAAAGGACCTCAGAGCATGATCTCCGACGACGCATCCGGAGCAGAGCCACGGGAATCGCCGCTCGGCGCCCCGGCGGCCTCGGCGGGCGCGCCGGCAACCGGCGCCCCGGGGTGGCCGGAGCGCGCGATGAGCGTCGCGGAGTCCGGGTGTCAATGGGTGGGGCGGCCGCGGGTCCGGCTCTCGTTGACCGGGGTGCTGCTTCTGCTGATCGGCGGTGTGCTCGTCACCAACTCGGTCTGGACCCTCCCGGTCGTCGTCGCCGGAGCGCTGATGGTGGTTGTCGCCTGGATGGGGCATCGCCTGGACGGGCGGTTCACGATCGAATGGGGCGAGACCGGCACCGAGCTGGCCTTCCGAGCGACGATCAAGGCTGCCGAGACATCGCACGGTGGGTCTGCGGCGGCCCTGACCTCCGGTCAAGAGCCGGTGCGTGCCGGCGAGCCGAACGATTCCGCCCGCGCCGAGATCATCGAGGGTGAAGCGCACACGGTCGAGATCGACGTCGCGGAGCTGAAGGCTCTGATCGCGGCGGCGGAGGTCGCAGAATCGACGTCTCCACGCGCCACCGCTGCCCCGGCGGACATCAGGATCCGTCGTGTCGTCGAGGGCGTGCCCTCGTCCGAAGCGGCGCGCTGAGCGCCGGGCATAGGGTCCGCAGGACCCCGTGCCCGCGCTCACAGGATCTGCGTCGCCGGTCGGACACCGCACGTCACGCTGCATGGGCTGAAGGTTGGAGGCGGGTACATTTTCGGTAAGGCCACCGTCAACCGGCCATCTACGTGGTAGATGGTCGTACTGTCCCGTTAGTCCAAACGCCTGGGAGGTTGTTCGCGATGCTCTACCCACCAGCCCCGGTCAACTACAAGACGGTCAAGCTCGCGGCGGGCAAGCACGATGGGCCGGCCGAGGGTGTGTGTGTGATGGAGCTCGCCTCGATGATCGCGGGCGAGCCGTTCACCGACCACCCTCGATCTGTCTGCCCCGTCATCGCATCGTTTCTGCGCGCCTACAACGACTCGATCGATGACGAGCGGCGTCAGGATCTGTACGGGTTCGCGGCGCTCGCGGTCGGCACGCGTGAGAGCTGGGTGATCGAGCAGCTTCGCGCCCAGCGCTGCCGTGAGTGGGCGGCCGACATCTGGCAGGGTCGCCCGTGGCGTCTTCGCGTGTTCCGGCGCATCCGTCTCACCTCCGACCCCGGCGCCGAGGTCCAGGCGGCGGCCCGTTCGGCGGTCGCCGCGATCGGACGGCACACCGATCAGACGCACGCGAAGGCGCTCGCGCTCATCGACGAGCTGTGCACGATGGTGGCCGACGGCTCGGAGAGTCCGGTCGACGTGACGCCGTCGCCGCAGGTCGAAGTGACTCGCTTCTGACGCCAGGACAATAGGCTGAGGCTCCTCGTGGCCGTGCCCCGCGGCCGCTGGTCGTGTGGAGGGACGGTGCCATGCAGAGCTTTGACTACATCATCGTGGGTGCCGGGTCGGCCGGTTGCGTCCTTGCCAACCGCCTGTCCGCCGATCCATCGGTCCGCGTTCTGCTGCTCGAGGCGGGCGGCAAGGACCGGTCGCCCAACATCAGGATCCCAGCGGCCTTTGCAAAGCAGTTCCACACCAAGCTCGATTGGGACTACGCCACCGAGCCGGAGCCGTACGTCGATGGACGGTCTCTGTATATCCCGCGGGGCAAGGGGCTGGGCGGCTCGAGCTCGATGAACGCGATGCTCTATGTCCGGGGGCACCCGCTCGACTACGACAGCTGGGAGGCCCAGGGGGCCCCCGGCTGGGGATACCGCGATGTCCTGCCCTACTTCATCAAGTCAGAGGACAACGTGCGGGGCGCGTCTGAGTGGCACGGCGTCGGCGGCCCACTGCGCGTCGCCGAGCAGCGCTCACCGCGGCCGCTGGACCGCCGGCTGATCGCAGCCAGCGACGCCGCCGGTATCCCCTGGATCGCCGACTACAACGGCCCGGAGCAGGACGGGGTGTCGATGTTCCAGGTCAACCAGTCCGGCGGTAGGCGATTCAGTGCTGCCGACGCGTACCTGCGCCCGGTGGCCGGACGCAGAAACCTCGAGGTCCGCACGGGCGCGACCGTGCTGGGCATCGAACTGGAGCGCGGCCGGGCGGTCGGCGTCCGGGTCGGCGCCGGGCGCCGCGGGAGCCGGGTGTTCCGGGCGGAGCGCGAGGTGCTGTTGTCCGCCGGGGCCATCGCCTCGCCACAGCTCCTTCAGGTCTCAGGGATCGGCGCGCCCGACGAGCTGCGTGCCGCCGGCGTGGCCGTCCGCCATGAGCTGCCCGGAGTCGGCAAGAACCTCCAGGACCACCCGTTCGTGACCGTGATCTTCGAGGTCTCCGACGAGCGCACGCTGTACGTTGCCGAGCGCCCGCGATCGGTGGCGGAGTGGGTGTTTCGCCGCAGCGGCCCGCTGAGCTCCACGGTCGCCGAGGTCGTCGCCTTCCACCGGACCCGCGGTGGCCTGCCGGCCGCCGACATCCAGTACCACATGGGGGCGGCCTATTACGACGACCACGGCGCGGAGACCTTCGACGGGCACGCGATGGTGATCGCGCCGGTCCTCGTCGCTCCCCAAGCGCGCGGACGCGTGTGGCTGCAGTCGGCCGATCCGAGGGCCAAGCCACGCATCCTCACCAACTCGTTATCCGAGCCGGAGGACCTGGCGTCGCTGGTGGCCGGGGTCAGGCTGGCGCGAGAGATCGCCCGGCAGGCGGACCTGAAACCCATCATCACCAAAGAGCTCAAGCCAGGTCCGGATGCCCGCGGCGACACCGATCTGGCTGACGACATCCGCCGGCGACTGATGCTGATCTACCACCCGGTGGGCACCTGCCGGATGAGCGACACGGCCGCCGGGGCCGTGGTCGACAGCCGCCTCCGGGTGCGCGGCATCGACGGACTCCGCGTCATCGACGCCTCCATCATGCCGCTCATCCCCCGTGGAAACACCCACGCGCCGACGGTGATGATCGCCGAGCGCGGGGCCGACCTCATCCTCGGCCTCGCCCCGCCCGGTCAGGAGATGACCAGGATGGTTGCGACGAACGCCACGTAGCAGCCGATGATCAGGGCGCCGTGGCCACGGCGCAACCCACGTCCGGCGTACGCACACGCCAGGGCCACCCCGGTCAGTCCCAGATACCAGACGGCGATCAGCGTCGCCCGCCCGGACGGAGCGCCGAGGCCGACGATCGTCCCCGGCACGAGCAGGCCGATGGCGACGTTGAGCGCGTTGCTGTTCAGGGCGGTGCTGAGCGTGGCCGCTCCCCGCCCCCGGCCGGCGAGATACAGGGCGGCGACCGCGTTGGGGAGGCTCGTGACGCACGCCAGGACCAGACCGCCGATCACGATGTCCGGGACGGCATGACGGGCCCCAATCCGCGCGCCGGTCTGTTCCATGGCGACGCTGGCGCCGATCACGATCAGTACGGCGATGGCCGCGGTCACCTCGTCGGCGAAGCGGGCCCGCCGAGGATGGATGGCCGGCTCGAGTTCGGTCTCCTCCTCGGCGATCGCCTCGCCGAGCCAGCGCGTCCAGGACTGGGGGAGGCCCAGTCCCGCGAGGCGGTCCCGGCTCACGCCGAGGACCACGAGGTACGGAATCAGGACCAGCGCCACGGCGATGAGCGCGATGGGCGGGGCCAGACCCCCCAGGACCGCGGCCAGGCAGATGCCGGCGATCGGCAGCGCCACGGCGCCCTCGAGCAGGATCACGCGCCGGTGGAGGCTGATCCGGCCGGCGACGACGGCGGCGAGTCCGAGCAGCGCGGCCAGGTTGAACACATTCGATCCGATCACAACCCCGGCGCCGATTTGCGACTGGTGTCCGATGAGCGCCGTCGACGCAGACGTGATCTCCGGAGCGTCGGCGGCAAGCGCAGCGAGCATTCCCAGCAGCGCCTCCGACAGGCCCAAGCGCGCCCCCACTCGCTCCAGTCGTGACACCAGCACCCAACTGGTCGCGAGGCTGACGGCGGCAGCCATCACGAACACGGTCGCGAGCAGCCAGTCAGGCATGCCCGCTACCGCCCACCCGGATCCTCGGCGACCGGCGGCGGATGCGCGGAGGGATGTCGAGCTGGTTCCGGGTCACATCGGCCTCCCCAGTGGGGCACGCCGACCAGGCTTCCCGGCACTCCAGGCCCCAGTGTGCCAGGTCGGAGCGGCGCGGGCGACACTCCGCCTCCACCCGCCGACCTACACTCACCGCCGGTGAGCAAACGCCCCCTCTGGGCCCCGTGGCGGATCGAGTACATCACCGGCGAGAAGTCCGCCGAGTGCATCTTCTGCGCGGCCGCGCGCGGGGAGGGGGCGGACGGCGGCCTTGTCCTCGACCGCGGCCGGCACTGCTTCGCGATGCTCAACCGGTTTCCGTACGCGAGCGGGCACACGATGGTGGTCCCGTATCGCCACGTGGGCGATCTGCAGACGCTCGGAGAGGAAGAGCTGGCGGAGATCATGCAGCTGGCCCAGCGGATGGCGCGGGCGCTGACCGCGGTCATGTCGCCCGAGGGGTTCAACATCGGCCTGAACATCGGCGAGGCCGCCGGCGCGGGCATCGCCGCGCATCTCCATCTGCACGTCGTCCCGCGCTGGACGGGGGACACGAACTTCATGCCCGTGCTCGCCGATACCCACGCGCTGCCCCAGGCGCTCGATGCGACCCGGGACGCGCTCAGCGCGGCGCTCGCCGAGATCACCTGGCCCGCCGGGAGGATCAGCCGGCGGCGTAGGCTTGCAGGCGTGGCATCGGTACCGCTGACATCGCTGTCCCACGGAGCGGGCTGTGGGTGCAAGCTCCCGGCGGCGGATCTCCTCCCGATCCTCCGCGACCTCCCGGTCTCGCAGGATCCGCGCCTGCTCGTGGGCTCGGCCAGCGGCGACGATGCCGCTGTCTTCGCGCTCCGCGACGACCTGGCGCTCGTGCAGACCGTCGACTTCTTCACGCCGATCGTCGATGATCCGTTCGACTTCGGCCGGATCGCCGCCGCCAACGCGCTGTCAGACGTCTACGCGATGGGCGGGGAGCCGCTGACGGCGCTCAACCTGGTCGCATTCCCGCTGGAGCGGCTTGGCGCGGACGTGCTGCGACGTGTCCTCGAGGGGGGTCTGGCCGTGGCCCGGGAGGCCGGCTGCGCGGTCGTCGGCGGCCACTCGATCGATGACCCGGAGCCCAAGTACGGCATGGCCGTCACCGGCACGGTCGACCCGGCGCGGATGCTGACCAATGCCGGTGCGCGGCCCGGGGATGTGCTCGTGCTGACCAAGCCCCTCGGGATGGGCGCGCTGACGACAGCCTGCAAGCGCGGCGCGGTCGGCGACGCCGAGCTCGCGCCCGCGGTGGAGGCGATGACGACGCTCAACGCCCGCGCCGGCCGTGAGGCGCTCGCCGCCGGCGCCCGCGCCGCTACCGACGTCACCGGATTTGGGCTGCTCGGCCACCTCCACAACCTGGGGCGGGAGAGCCGGCTGGCGGCCGAAGTGCGAGCCGGCACGGTTCCGGCGCTCGCTGGAGCGCTCGAGCTCCTCGACGACGGAGTTGGGCTCTCCGGTGGAGGGAAGCGCAATCTGGCCTACGCCCAGGAGTTCACCGTGTTCGGTTCCGGGGTGTCCGAAGCGCATCGGCGACTGGTGTCCGATCCCGCGACGTCCGGCGGCCTGCTCATCACGGTGGGCGAGGAGCGGGCGGCGGAGATCGATGGAACGGTGATCGGCCGGATGGTGGAGGGCGAGCCGGGTGCGGTCCTGCTTCTATAGTCGCCGTCGCTCGGAGCGGCCGGGGCCGGTGCCCCGACCGGCCTTCAAAGCCGGGGAGCCGTGGCGATCCCACGGTGGGAAGGTTCGACTCCTTCGCCGCTCCGTCGTCAGATGACTGCGCACAGGCGTGAAGACGACGGATCCCCGCGGGAGGAGCTGCGGCGCCTTCCGGCAGTCGACCGGCTCGCGGTGGCCGTGGCGCGGGCGGCGCTCGCGGAACGGCGCGCGGAGCTGCTCGGCGGCGGCGCGGCCGATGACGCCGACCTCGTGGAGCGCGCGCTGGGCCGACTGCGGCCCTCGCTGCGGCGCGTGCTCAACGCCACGGGCGTGATTGTGCACACCAACCTCGGCCGCGCGCCCCTTGCCGTGGCCGCCCAGGCCGCGGTGGCCCGCGTGGCGGCCGGCTACAGCAACCTCGAGTTCTCTGTCGAGAGTGGGGAGAGGAGCTCCCGCCACGATCACGTCGAGCGGCTGCTGTGCGAGCTGACCGGCGCCCCGGCGGCGATCGCCGTCAACAACTGCGCCGCCGCGGTGCTGCTGGCGGCGGCGGCGCTGGCCGGCGACGGCCGCGAGTTGATCGTCTCCCGCGGCCAGCTGATCGAGATCGGCGGAGGATTCCGGATCCCGGAGGTGGTGACGCAGGCAGGGGCGCAGCTCGTCGAGGTGGGGACGACCAACCGCACCCGACTCGAGGACTACCGGCGGGCGATCCTGCCGGAGACCGGCGCCGTGCTCCGCGCCCACGCATCGAACTTCCGGACCATTGGGTTCGTCGAGCAGGTCGAGATAGAGCCCCTGTGCTCGCTCGGCGTTCCCGTCATCGACGACGTGGGCTCCGGCGTCCTGGCCGACGAGCTCGAGCTGCTTGCCGACGAGCCTCCGGTGCGCCGCTCCGTCCGCGCCGGCGCGGCGCTCGTCTGCTTCTCCGGCGACAAGCTGCTGGGCGGCCCGCAGGCCGGGGTCATGGTCGGCACGCAGGCCGCGATCGAGGCGGCACGGGTGCATCCGCTCGCTCGCGCGGTCCGGATCGACAAGCTCTCGCTGGCGGCGCTGGAGGCGACACTGGCGCTGTACTGGGACCCGGAGCTGGCCCGGCGCGAGCTTCCCGTGCTCGCGATGCTCACCGCGACCGACGGGGAGCTGGCGGAGCGAGCGCGGATCCTGGCGGGGGAGACGGGCGGGGAGATCGTCTCCGGGGTGGCCCGCGTCGGCGGGGGGGCGCTGCCGCTGCTCGAGCTCCCCGGCCCGGCGGTGGCGATCGCCGCCGGCGCGGACGGGGCCGATGCCCTGGCCTACGTGCTACGTGGGGGCGATCCGGCGGTGGTGGCGCGGATCCGGCAGGACCGTCTGATTCTGGATCCGCGGACGCTGACCGATGAGGAGGCGCGCGTGGTTGGGCGGGCCGTGAGGGCGGCGCTGACATGACGGGCGCGGGCGACGACAGCATCGACACGCGCTCGGCGCCCCTGACGGTGGGGACCGCCGGACACATCGATCACGGCAAGACGTCTCTGGTCCAGCAGCTGACGGGCGTCGATACCGATCGGCTGCCAGAGGAGAAGAGCCGCGGGATCACGATCGTCCTCGGCTACGCGCCGCTCCGGCTCCCCGGGGGCCGGCTGCTTTCGCTCGTCGATGTCCCCGGTCACGAGCGGCTGATCCGCGTGATGGTCTCCGGCGCGACCGGGATCGACCTGTTCCTGCTCGTGATCGCCGCCGACGATGGTGTCATGCCGCAGACGCTCGAGCACATGCGCGTCCTGGAGGCGCTCCGGGTCAGCTGCGGCGTGGTGGCGATCACGAAGTCCGACCTCGCGGACCCCGGTCCGGCAGGCCGGGCGGCCGCCGGGTTGCTGCCCGGTGTCGAGGTCGTCTCGTGCTCGGCTCGCACGGGTGCCGGGATGGCCGAGGTCGCAGCGGCGTTGGAGCGAGCCGCCGCGGCCGTCGTCTCACGGTCGGTCGTCCGGCGCGGCCCGGTGCTCCACATCGACCGCGTGTTCACGATCAGGGGCTCCGGGACGGTGGTGACGGGCACGCTGTGGTCCGGCGAGATTACGCGTGGCCAGCGACTGCACGTGCTCCCGGGCGACCACGTCGCACGGGTGCGCGGCCTCCAGGTGCACGACCACACCGTTGACAGCGCGGCCGCCGGACAGCGCGTGGCGGTCAACCTGGCAGGGGTGGAGCGGCGGATCATCGCCCGTGGCGACACGCTCATCGGCGACGGCGCCGATGTCACGCTGACCTACCGGCTCGAGGCGGACCTGCGTCTGGACGCCCCACTCACCGACCGCGCGCGGGTGCAGGTGCACCACGGCACCCGGGACGCGGCCGCCCGCGCCGTGCACCGCGACGGCGCCCGATGGCAGCTGCGGCTGGAGCGGCCGCTCGTCGCCGCCGACGGCGACCGGCTGGTGGTGCGGCAGATCAGCCCGCCGGACACGCTTGGGGGTGGCGTCATCGTGGCGGCTGCTGCCGGTGGGCGGCGGGAGGCGGCGGCCGCTGAGGCGCAGGCGAGCCCCGGTGGCGCGGGCGCGCCGGAGCGCCCGGTCCTCGACGACGACGCGCTCGGCCTGGAGGAGCGGCTGCGCGCGGCCGGGTACGAACCCCCCACCGAGGCGGAGATGGGGGAGGAGGCGCGTCACCTCGCGGCGCTGCACGCCCATGGGCGCGCGACCCGGATCGGCCGCTCGATGCACGCCCATCCGGAGGCGATCGAGCACGTCCGCGCCGTGGTGGAGCGGGTCGCCTCCGACGAGGGCTCCATTACCCTCGCCCGCCTCCGCGACGAGCTGGGCACATCACGCAAGTACGCTCAGGCCCTCCTCGAGCATCTCGACGCGGCCCGCGTGACGCGCCGGCAGGAGGATGACAGCCGTGTCCTGCGTCCATCCGCGCAGCGGGACAGTTCGTCCAGCGCGGCGCTGCCGGATTCGCCGCCGCCGCCGTAGTCAGCCGGCCCGCGATGCGTCAGGCTTAGTGGCCCGTTTCGAACCACTTACGATTGATGACGCCTATGCCCATGTGGAGAGGAGCACGATGAGTCCGAGCCACGACGAGCTTCAGCGTTCTGCGCGCGAGCACCTGCTGCTGCATTTCGCCAAGCATGCGGCCGCGTATGCCGACGGGAAGGACCTGCTCGTGCTGGAGCGGGGGGAAGGACCGTATGTGTTCGACACCCGTGGCCGGCGGTACATCGATGCCCTGTCGAGCCTGTTCTGCGCGCAGATCGGTTACTCGTACGGCGAGGAGATGGTGTCGGCGATCGCCGGGCAGCTGCAGACGCTCGCGTTCAACACGAACTGGGGGACCGCCCACCCGCCCTCGATCCAGCTGGCCGAACGGCTGGCGGAGATCATGCCCGGCGACCTGAACCGTGCGTTCTTCACGTCCGGCGGATCCGAGGCCGTCGAGGCGGCGTGGAAGATCGTGCGCGAGCACTTCGAGGCGATCGGCCAGCCGCAGCGGCGCAAGGCCATCGCTCGCCGAATCGCCTACCACGGCGTGACGCTGGGGGCGTTGTCCTTCACCGGCGTGGAGCCGATGAAGGAGGCGTTCGGCCCGCCGCCGATCGACGTCACCCACGTGTCGAACACGAACGCCTTCCGCGCCGCCGACGGTCATGACCCGGAGGCGTTCTGCGCGAGGCTGCTCGCCGAGGTCCGCGAGGCGATCGAGGCGGCCGGCCCGGACGAGGTGGCGCTGATCATCGCCGAGCCCGTCCAGAACGCCGGAGGGTGCCTGGTGGCGCCGCCCGGATACTGGCGCGGCCTGCGGGCGCTCGCCGACGAGTACGGCGCGCTGCTGATGGCCGACGAGGTGATCTGCGGCTTCGGCCGCCTCGGAGAATGGCTGGGAGTCGAGCGTGAGGGGGTGGTACCGGATCTCGCCAGCGTCGCCAAGGGCCTGACCTCCGCGTATGCCCCGATGGGAGCGGTGCTCGTCGCCGACCGCGTCGCCGAGCCGCTGTTCGCTCCCGGCCGGATGCTGCGTCACGGAATCACCTTCGGTGGGCACCCGGTGGCGGCCGCCATCGCGCTGCGCAACCTCGAGATCTTCGAGCGCGACGGGATCCTCCAGAACGTCCGGGAGCTCGAACCGCGACTGGAGTCACGGATGCAGGAGTTGCGCTCGCTGCCCATCGTCGGCGATGTCCGCGGCCGAGGCTTCTTCTGGGCGGTGGAGCTCGTCCGCGACGACCAGGCGGGCACCTTCGACGCCGGCGAGCGTGACCGGCTGCTGCGCGGCTTCCTGCCCGGCCGGTTGCTGGAGGCGGGCATCATCGCGCGCGCCGACGATCGCGGAGACAGCGTGCTCCAGATCGCTCCACCCCTGATCGCGGACGCCGATGTGCTCGACGAGATCGTCGACCGGCTCGCAGAGGTCCTCACCGACGCGGGGCGCGAGATGGGCGTCGGCGGCGGAGTGGGCCAATCGGCGGTGGCTTAGTAGGGAACGAGTCCCACACGCGTCCGCGCCCGAGGTAGCCCGGAGCTGCGCGCGCTGCTTTCTGGGTAGTTGGGGTGTGAAATCCTTTCTATTCCGACCGGGAGCAGACCCGCGTGAGCACTGAGGTTTCTGAGAGGCAGGCACGGGAGGTCGCCGAGGCAGCGCGTGAGGCCGAGTGGAAGCTTCCGAGCTTCGGCAAGGAACTGTTCCTCGGCAACTTTCGCTTCGACCTGATCCACCCCCAGCCGCGGCTCGAGCCGGACGCGGTCGAGAAGGGCGAGCGCTTCATCGCGCGCCTGCGCGAGTTCCTGCGGAGCGAGGTCGACCCGCTGGAGATCGAGTGTGCGTCGAAGATCCCGGACCGAGTGGTCGAGGGTCTGAAGGCGCTGGGCGCCTTCGGGATGAAGGTCTCCGAGGAGTACGGCGGGCTCGGCCTGTCCCAGGTGTACTACAACCGGGCGCTCGCATTGGTCGGTGTCTGGCACGCGTCGCTCTCGACGCTGCTCAGTGCCCACCAGTCAATCGGCGTGGCCGAGCCCCTGCGGATGTTCGGGACCGAGGAGCAGAAGCGCAGGTGGCTGCCGCTCGTGGCCAAGGATCACGTCAGCGCGTTCCTGCTCACCGAGCCGGATGTGGGGTCGGACCCGGCGCGACTGTCGGCGACGGCGACGCCGGTCGAGGGCGGCTACTCGCTGACCGGCCGCAAGCTGTGGGCGACGAATGGGGCGATCGCAGACGTGGTGGTGGTGATGGCGAAGGTCCCCAAGTCAGACGGGCACCGGGGCGGGATCAGCGCGTTCGTGCTCCCGTATGACAGCGAGGGGGTGACGGTCGAGCACCGCAATGCGTTCATGGGCCTGCACGGCATCGAGAACTCGGTCACGCGCCTGGAGAACGTGTTCGTGGCGGAGGAGAACCGGATCGGCCGCGAGGGGGAGGGCCTGAAGATCGCGCTCAGCACGCTGAACACCGGGCGTCTGGCGCTGCCGGCCATCTGCGTGGGCACCGCCAAGTGGGCGACGAAGATCGGCCGCGAGTGGGCCGACGAGCGCGAGCAGTGGGGCCGCAAGATCGGCAAGCACGACGCCGTGGCGCAGAAGCTGGCGTTCATCGCCGGCAGCGCGTTCGGCCTCGAGGCGATGCTCGACGTCGCCAGCCGGCTGGCTGACAACAAGTCCAACGACATCCGGATCGAGGCGGCGCTGGCCAAGCTGTACGGGTCGGAGCTCGGCTGGGCGGTGATCGACGAGCTGATGCAGATCCGCGGCGGGCGTGGGTTTGAGACCGCGGAGTCGCTGCGCGCTCGCGGTGAGAAGCCCGTTCCGGTGGAGGCGGCGTTCCGCGATATGCGGATCAATCGCATCTTCGAGGGATCCAGCGAGATCATGCACCTCCTGATCGCGCGCGAAGCTGTCGACCAGCACCTCCAGGTGGCCGGCGACATCCTGGGGCCTGGCAACGACCTGCGGACGAAAGCGTCGGCGGCCGTCCGAGCGGGAGCCTTCTACTCCCGGTGGCTCCCCCAGTTGGCCATCGGCGAGGGGCAGAACCCCGCGCGTTCGATGAGTTCGGCGCCCTGGCCTCATACCTGCGCTATGTCGAGCGGGCCTCGCGCAAGCTCGCCCGCTCCACCTTCTACGGGATGAGTCGCTGGCAGGCCAAGCTCGAGTACCGGCAGGCGTTCCTCGGCCGGATCGTCGACATCGGCGCCGAGCTGTTCGCGATGGCCTCCGCCGTCGCCTACGCCGACACGATCGGACGCGAGCGCCCGGAGCGACGCGAACAGGCGACGGAGCTGGCCGAGCTGTTCTGCCGGCAGGCGCGGCGGCGGGCCGAGGCCCTGTTCGACGCGCTCTGGGCCAACGAGGACGACGCCAACCGGGCCGCCGCCGGCGAGCTGCTGTCAGGTCGCTATGAGTGGCTGGAGGAGGGGGTCATCGACCCCTCAGGCGAGGGGCCGATGATTCCGGCGGAGAGCAAGGACCAGGGTCGCGCATCCGCCCCGGTGCAGACGTAGACGAAGCCGCTCTGCGGGCCGAACATCTGGCAACGAAGGGGAGGTGAGCCGGGGCCGGGGCGTTGGCGGTGGTGCGTGGGCGTGCATGGTGTGCCAAATCATCTGAGCGGTGCGCCATTTGGCGCACGGTGCACGCTTGAATCCGGAGCAACGGCCCGGTCAACCGGTCGCCCCCCTTCGTTGCGCTGTTGTTCGCGCTCCGCCAGCCCTGCCACGTGGACTGTGGTCCGGCGTCCGTCACCCGGACGGACGGGCGAGCGGCCGCACCGCGATCGTCACGTCGACGAGCGCGCACAAGCGGTCGTGGTCATCGCGGAACTCGTGGCCCCAGAACCATTCGCGGTCATCATGGTGGCGCCGACGGGCCGTCACGTGGACGTCGCCTTCGGTGATCGGCCGCAGGAAGCTGGCCGAGTTGCTCAGCCCGGAGCCGATCATCCCGTCGCGCCAGACCGCGCGGACGGTGGCGACAGAAGCAACGGTCTCGGCCACCGCCGAGTAGATCCCGCCGTGGAGGAGGCCCATGGGCTGCTTGAGCTCGTCGCGGATCTGGAACCGGACCCGGGCCGAGTCATCGGCCAGATCGAGCCAGTCGAGGTCGAGGAAGCCCTCGAACGTGCGGCCCAGCTCGATCAGCGGAGCCGGCAGCGTCTCCAGGTCCCACGGCCACGTCGTCACGGTTCAGACCTCACCGGGCGTCATCGTAGTCCAGACACCGCTGCCGTCGTGCTCGTGCGCGAGCGGCCGCTGCCTGCCGTGTCACTGAAAACAGTGGTGGGGGCCTCCAGCGGGCTGGCGTGCCTGCCAGCTTGCCGCCGGCAGTGTCAGGGGCGAGGCTTGGCTTGCTGTGTACGAGTCAGGCAGAGAGCAGCGGATCGGCAGCGCCCTGCGCCGGATGGCGGAGGATCTCGTCAAGGAACGCCGGCGGGTGATCGAGCTGCGGCGGGAGAACCGGCGGCTGCGCGCCGACCTGGAGCGCCTGAAGAAGGCGCAAGCGCCTACCGACGTGGCGGCAGAACTGGAGTTCCAAGCCCATGACCCAAAACGGGCGACGTGAGCGAACCTCCGAGCGCGTCACCCATTCCGCAGGATGCCGCGGGGCCCGCGCGGCACGACGATGCCGGGTGATGGTTGCCCAAGGGACGCGAGTCGTGATGGCGTCAGGCGAAGCAGTTGATGGGCAGCCCAGCCACTCGGCGTCGACGTCGACATCGAGGGCTGGCATGGGACGCAGGGCGGCGTTGGTGCTGGCCCTCACGGCCGTGCTCGCCGGCTGCGGCAGCGCCAGCAAGCCGTCCTACTGCGCGTCTCCAGCGAGACGACCGCGCTGAAGCACTCGCTGCAGACTCTCAGCACCACCGTCAAGCAGGCCGTCGACTCGCCGAGCGCCGCCACGCTGGCTCAAATCCCGGGGCAGGTCTCCGCCGTCGTCACCGCGGCCAAGAACCTCGAGAAGGCGACCACGTCGAAGTGCAGCTAGTGCCGCACTAATGGGAGGGCTCTAGTCAGAGGCCAGTTTGGGCGATGATCCGGCCGGACTTGACGGCGTTGGACAACGCCCTGTAGTCGCGCTCGTTCTGGTCGGCGTAGGCCCTTGAGAACTCGAGGACGGCGCGGTCGAACGCGTCTCCGTTCCCGAGGTAGGACGCGATCGCCACGCGGTCCCCACTTCTGGCGTGAGCGCGGGCCAGTGTCCAGCCGCACAGCCTTCCGTACGCGGTCATGCCGCTCGGCACCATCTGCTCGACTTCGGCCGAGCCCTTCCAATCCTTGAGCTGGCGGCCGTAGAAGTCGCGGGATTCGCCGTCGAGCCCGGCGGCGACATGGACCCAGCCGAGGAAGATGTCGCTCGTCGCCTGCATCAGCCGCTGGCCCGCGACGACGCGCTCGCCATGGTTGGAGAACTCGCTCGGCTCCAGGTATTCCTCCAGCACCGACGCCTCTGCCTCCTTCAACTGCAGGAACAGGGGATCGTCGGGGTCGCGGCCGAAGAGGAGCGCGATCCAGGCCCGCGTGCCGACGCTGCCCACTCCCACCACCTTACGGGCGAAATCGGTCAGCTCGAACTGCTCCAGGAGCACCCGCCGGTCGTGCTCGAGCGTGGAGCGGAACTCCCGCACCAACCCGCGCAGCCAATCGAGCACCTCGTCCTGGCGATCCGGCATGAGCACCCGGACCGGGACGATCAGCGGCGATTCGTCGACGATCTCGGCGCTGCCGTTGACTTGGTTCGTCAGCTTCGAGAAAGCCGACATGCTGTCACGCGTGCGAGCCTTGGCCAGGGCCTTCTCGGTGCGCTTGACCTGCTTGGTCTTGAACTGAGCAGCGAACTGCTGGAGGACCGGCTCGAGCTCCATCCGCGCGTACCAGACCTCCAGCGTCTTCATGCCCGCGAACTGGCGCATCGTCGTGCGGTACTGCGCCGCCGTGCTGAGCACGATCCTGTCCTGGTCCGCGGCGGCAAAGGCATTGTCCCGCGCGCCGATCAGCATGCTCGCGCACAGCCGCTTGACATCCCATTCCCACGGGCCCGGAAGCGTCTCGTCGAAGTCGTTCATGTCAAAGACGAGCCGGCGCTCAGGTGACGCGAACACGCCGAAATTCGACAGGTGGGCATCGCCGCAGCATTGGACGGTCAACCCCGATCGCGGCGTGTGGGAGAGGTCACTGGCCATGATCTTCGCCGCGCCGCGGTAGAACGTGAACGGAGAGACCAGCATCCTGCCGTAGCGGATCGGCACGAGCTCCGGGACGCGGGTCTGTGCCTGCGCCTCCAGGAGAGCGACCGGGTCCGGCCGGCCTGCGGGGGGATCGAAGGTGGCGTGGCTGGAGCGCGGCACGTCGGCGCGGGCCTTCTTGCCCCGCGCGGCGCGCTCAGCGAGTGTCAGGAGCGGGATCGCCGCCACAGCGCCCCGCTCGGCGGTGGTTGACATGGCCGTCAAGCATGCCAGCCGCGGAGGTCAGGTCATCACCCATTCAGGGTGAGCCGGTCAGCGCGTGCCGGCGTGTCCGGGGATCTCAGTCGCCCACGCCGGCGGCGGCCGGCGGGCTTGCGCGCAGGCCGCCGCTCAGCAGGAAGAGGACTGCAACGGTGCCGGTCCAGCCGGTCTGGTGGCTGGCGCCGATCCCGGCGCCGTTGTCACCGTGGAAGTATTCGTGGAAGAGGAGGAGGTCGTGCCAATGGCGGTCGCTCTGGAACTTGTCGATCCCGCCGAAGACCGGGCGGCGACCGGATTCGCCCTCGGTGAAGGTGGCAGTCAGCCGCGCGCGATCTCACGGGCCACCTCCTCGAGGTTCATCTCGCGGCCGGAGCTGGTTGGGCACTCCACCTTGAGGCGGTCGCCGTGGAAGCCGCCCTGGAAGAGGTTGCGGTCGTCGGGATCCTTGCGGTTGACCCACCAGGTGAAGTTGGTCAACAGCCGGGCGAAGACGCGGGCCAGGAACTCCCGGTCGCCCTCGCCGCGGAGCTCGGCCTCGCGCTCGTAGACGAAGAGGGCCGCCCAGGCGGTGACCGGCGGGTTGACGTCTGAGAAGTTCCATTCATACCCATTTGTCCGGCATCGAGATGATGTCGCCGGCGATCATGTGAAACCAGGGCAGGTTGCGCACGCCTGCCGGCCGATCGGCCTCCCAGGGACTGGCGGCGTGCTCGCGCAGCCAGCGGTGGACGTCGTACTCGTGGTACTGCTTGCTCCAGAGCATCCCGGCGAGCGCCTGGCGCATGACCAGGGCCTCGTCGGCGGTGAGCGTCTCCGGGACGACGAGCTCATAGAAGCGATCCGCCTCCGTCCGCCGGGCGCTCATCACCCGGTCAAACGGCACGCCGAGCGCTCCGCCCCTCAGCTTTGCCTCGCCGCCCGCGCCGGTCAGCCGGAGCCGGATCGACCGGCTCTCACCCGGAGCCCGGTCGAGAACGTGGTGGGCGGCGACCTTCGTGCCGGTGCGATCCGGGCTCACCGCATCGCGTACGCCGCCGACGAGGTAGTCGTTGATCGCGTCCTTGGGGTGCGCGGATGCGTTGGGCGCGCCGAACAGCCGCTGGTTGTTTGTCTCGTTGTCGCAGAACAGGAGCTCGGCCGGCGGGTCGGCACGCAGCAGCCATTCGCCCAGCCCGGCATGGTGAGCCCGCGCTGCGGCGAGCCCGTCGATGTCCGCTGCGATCTCGATCTTCGGCCTGGCAACGTCGTCGCCCCACGCCCAGGTGTTTCGAAACCACAGCGTGGGGAGGAGGTGCAGGGTCGCCGCCTCCGTCTCGTCCCGCAACGTCGGTCCTTGAAGCATCCGCCATGCACGACGGAACGTAGGGCCAATGCGGTGCCCCGCATCACCTGAAGCGGATGAGGGCCCAGAAGTCCCAAGACCCCTCTCTAGTCGTCCGTCAGAAACGTGCGGATCGCGGCGACGACCTCGGCGCGGTGCTCCAGGTGCGGGCTGTGGCCGCCGGGGAGGATGAGCCGCCGGGCGCTTAGCACCCGTGCCTCGATGCGGTGGACCTGCTCGAGCGTCCCGTACGGGTCATCCGCGCCCTGGATCAGCAACGTCGGCGCCGTCACGCGCTCGGCCTCGGCCTCGAGGTTCCAGCCCAGGAAAGCGGGGTCAAGCCAGACGTCGCACCACCCCCAGAACGCGGCGTCCGGATCATCGTGGTAGCGGGCCATGCGCGCCCGCAATGACCCGTCGGCGTACATGGCGCGGGTTTGACGGATCGCCTCCACGGTGATCGGCTCGACGAACACGTGAGGCGCCAGCAGTACGAGCCCGTCTACCGGATGATGGGCGGCGTGGATGAGGGCGATCGACGCGCCGTCGCTGTGTCCGACCAGCACCGGCTCGGACAGCTCGAGCCGGTCGCGGAGCCCCGGGAGTACCCGGAGCGCCTCGTCATGGAAGAACGCCGGCGTCCGCGGCCTGGCCGGTGGATCGGACCGGCCGTGCCCGAAGCGGGAGAAGGCGACCACCCGTCGCCCGGACGCGTCATGAAGATCGTGCGGGAGGCAGCGCCACAGGTCGATCGATCCCAGGCCCTCGTGCAGGAGGATGAGCGGCGCGCGCTCCGCGTCGCCGGGAAGGTCGAGGACCTCGATCCGGCGGCCGCCGACCTCGACGCCCTCGGCCTTCACCCCGTCGGTCACGCCTGGTTGCCAAACACGACCGACTTTGACTCCGTGTAGTAGTCGAAGGCCTCGGTGCCGTGCTCTTTGCCGTAGCCGCTGGACTTCCAGCCGCCGAACGGGAGCTCGTCGTAGACCTTGGTTCGGGAGTTGACCCACGTGTAGCCGGCTTCGATCCGCTCGGCCGCGTGCCGCGCCCGCTGGAGGTCGCGCGTCCAGACCGAAGAGCCGAGCCCGAACTGCGACGCGTTCGCACGCTCGATCGCCTCGTCGAGATCGGTCACCCGCCAGATCGGCAAAGCCGGGCCGAACACCTCCTCGGTGGCCATCGGCGTGTCGTGGGGAGGATCGACGACGACCGTCGGCAGGTAGAAGAAGCCACCCTCGAGCTCCCCAGCGTCCGGCGGACCGCCCCCGGCGGCGAGCGAACCGCCGGCGGCCAGGGTCCGCTCCACCTGGCCCGCGACCTCGTCGCGCTGGGCAGCGGTGTGCAACGGGCCCATCTGGGAGCCCTCGGCGTCGCCGGGGCCGACCTTCAGCCGCTTGGCCTTGGCCGTGATCGCCTCGATCACCTGATCGGCGACGGCGTCGAACACGTAGACGCGCTTGATCGCCAGGCAGGCCTGGCCGCAGTTGTAGAACCGCCCCATCGAGGCGGCCGACGCGGCCGCGTCCAGGTCGGCGTCGTCGCAGATGATCATGGGGTCCGACCCGCCGAGCTCAAGCGTCACCCGCTTCATCCCGCGGGCGGCGAGCGCCATGATCTGCTCGCCGACCGGCGTCGAGCCGGTGAACGCGATCTTGCGGACGTGGGGGTGGGCGACCAGCGCGGTGCCGGTGCCCGCTCCGCTGCCGGTCACGACGTTGAACGCGCCCGCCGGCAGGCCGCCCTCGCACAGCAGCTCGCAGAACCGTAGCGTGGTCAACGGCGTCGTCCCCGCTGGCTTGGCGACGACCGTATTGCCGGCGACGAGCGCCGGCGCGAGCTTGTTGCACAGCAGCGTCGTGGGGAAGTTCCAGGGCACGATCGCGCCGACGACCCCGAGCGGCCGGCGGAGCACGATCCCGTCGACGCCCGGATCGAGGTTGGGCGCGTGGGCGCCGCGCAGCGCCTTGGACAGGCCGGCGTAGTGCATCAGGGTCTCGACGGCCTTGGTCAGCTCGATCCGCGAGTCGCGCAGCGTCTTGCCCTGCTCCCGCGTCAGGACCGGGATGAGCTCCTCCAGGTGGTGCTCGACGTGGTGGGCGGCCCGGCCGAGGATCTCGCCGCGGTTGCTGACGGCGAG
Source organism: Solirubrobacteraceae bacterium (assembly GCA_035551695.1). Lineage (GTDB taxonomy): Bacteria > Actinomycetota > Thermoleophilia > Solirubrobacterales > Solirubrobacteraceae > Palsa-465. Next base: position 32,158 of record DASZMU010000004.1, on the reverse strand, counting down.
CGCCGACCAGCCGGCGAACGCGCGCCGGGCTGCGCCGACGGCGACGTCGACGTCGCCCGCGGTGCCGCCTGCGACCGCCGCGAACACCTCCCCTGTCGCCGGGTTGGTGACCGGAAGCGGCGGGCCGCCGTTGGCGTGCTCGCGGCCGTCGATGAACGAACCGGCGTAGGCGATGGTCGTCTCGGTGCTCATGCCCCGACGAACTCCGGCATGCGCTTGTCGACGAACGCATGCAGCCCCTCGCGGGCGTCCTGTGAACCGAACAGCTGCTCAATCAGCTCGGCCTCGAGGGCCAGCCCTTCGGACAGCGACATCTCGCCTCCCTCATGGACGCAGCGCTTGATCGCCGCGATGGCCAGTGCCGGTCCGTGGGCAAGCTGAGCGGCGTACGCGCGGACGCGGTCGTCGGCATCCTCAGGGTCGTAGAGCTCGGCGACCAGCCCCCAGTCGTACGCCTCCGTCGGCGAGAAGGTCCGTCCGGTCAGCAGCAGGTGCATCGCCCGGGAGGGTCCGAGGAGCCGCGTCAGTCGCTGGGTACCGCCGTTGCCGGGCAACAGCCCCAATGTCACCTCCGGCGTGCCGAGTTTGTACCGTCCCGCCGTCGCCAGGCGGACGTCGCAGGCCAGGGCGATCTCCAATCCGCCTCCCAGGGCGTGGCCGCCGACGTGCGCGATGAACACCGCATCGGCTTCCGCCATTCGCCGGAACGCCGCCTGACTGATGCCGATCATCTCCATGTTGGCGGCGACGTTCCCGGCCAGGAACTTCTTGACGTCGGCGCCGGCCGAGAAGAACTTCTCCGACGCGCTGCGGACGATCACGGCGCGGGCGCCTGAGTCGATGGCGTCGTCGACGGCGGCGCCGAACTCGGACATGACCTGGACGTCGTAGGAGTTGGCCGGCGGGTTGTCGAGGGTGATCGAGCCGACGCCGTCGTGGTGCTCGAAGGCGACGCTCATCAGGCCAGCCCTCCCACCACGACGGACTTGAGCTCGACGTAGGAGTCGAGCGCGTCGATGCCGTGCTCCTTGCCGACGCCGGATGCCTTCATGCCGCCGAACGGCAACTCGTCGTAGCCGTAATGGATCTGGTTGACCCACGTCATGCCGGCGTCGATCTCCTGGGCGGCGCGGTGGATGAGACGGGCGTCGTGGGTCCAGATCGAGGAGCCGAGCCCGTACCGGGTGTCGTTGGCGCGTCTGATCGCGTCGTCGAAGTCGGTGAACCGCATCACGGGGAGCACCGGTCCGAACACCTCCTCGGTCATCAGCCGAGAGTGCTCGGACGGCTCGGCGATGACGGCCGGCTCCAGGAACCAGCCGCAGTCGCTCGATCCCGTTCCGCCTCCGATCAGCAGTTCGCCGCCGGACGAGACCCCGCTCTTGATCTGCTCCAACAGCTCGTCGCGGCCGGCCCGGGTGTGGATCGGCCCCATGCGCAGCCGCGGCTTCTCCGCCTTGACCGTCCCGTCACCGGGCTCATACCGGCCGACGCGCTCCACCAGCTGGGAGACGAACGCGTCGTAGACCGAGTCCTGGACGAAAACGCGCTTGCATCCGAGGCACGCCTGCCCGGCGTTCCAATAGCGGCCGATGATCACCGCCTTGACCGCCGCGTCGACGTCGGCGTCGGCGCAGACGATCACGGGGTCTGACCCGCCGAGCTCGAGCGAGAGGCGCTTGAGGTCAGGCGCCGCCAGCTTGGCGACGTGCCGTCCGACCTCGGTTGAGCCGGTGAACGCCACCCGCCGCACGTCAGGGTGGGAGACGAGCGCGTCGCCGATCACCGAGCCCCGTCCGGTGACGACGTTGAGCACCCCGTCGGGGACGCCGGCTTCGCTGAACAGGCGGGCGACCTCCAGCGTCGCCAGCGGCGTCGTCGCCGCCGGCTTGGCCACGACGGTGTTGCCGGCAGCCAGCGCGGGCGCCACCTTGGTGCCCAGCAGCGTCAGCGGGAAGTTGTACGGCGTGATCGCTGCGCAGACGCCCATCGGCCGGCGGATGACCATCCCGTACGCGGGCCCGAACGCCGACGGCAGCTCTTGATACGCCCCACGCACCTTGGTCGCGGCCTCGGCGTAGAACCGGAGGCCGTGGGCGAGATGGTTGACCTCGCCGACCGCCTCGGCGAGCGGCTTGCCCTGCTCGGCGGTCAGCGTCGCCGCCAGGGCCTTCGCGTTCTGGTGGATCAGGTCGGCCGCTGCCGCGAGGATCGCCGCACGCTTCTCGACATCGGTGCGCGACCAGTCCGCAAACGCCCGATGAGCCGTGGCCATCGCCAGCTCGACGTCCTCGGGCGATCCGGCCGGAACGCGGGCGACCACCTCTTCGGTGGCGGGATTGACGACCTCGATCTCCTCGTGGGCGGTCGCCTGGCGCCACTCGCCTCCGATCAGCATCTCGGGCACGGGGTCCTCCTCGGGGTTCAGGCGATCCGCGCGTCGTCTGAGACGCGCACGCGGCTCGCGGTCATGTATCGCTTGCTGTACTGCTGGTACTCGTCGGCGGCGCGTCGTGTCCAGTTGAGGGCCGAGCCGGACAGCGCCTTCTTCTCCCGGGCCGGCACCCCGGCGGCCAGCACCCCCGGCGTCACCTGCGCGCGTTCCGGCACCAGCGCTCCGGCGGCCACCATCGCGCCGGCGCCGACGTGCGCGCGCTGGAGCACGATCGCGCCCATGCCGATCAGCGCCTCGTCGTCGACGACGCAGCCCTCGAGCAGCGCGCCATGGCCGACGGTGACACGTGCGCCCAGCACGGTCGGGAGGTCATGGGCGCAGTGGATCACCACGTTGTCCTGGATCGAGCACTCCTCGCCGATCTCGATGTGGGACGTGTCGCCGCGCAGGACCGCACCGAACCAGATGTTGGCTCGGTCGCCGACGCGCACGTCACCCACAAGCACCGCGGTCGGCGCCAGGAACACGCCCTCGCCGACCGAGGGCGCGACACCGTCGAGTTCGACGATCGTCGCCATCAGCGGCGCGCGACCTCCGGCTCTCGGCGACCACGAGCGTCGCCCGGAATCCGTGCTCCCTCGTCGCTTGACCTCACCGTCGAAAGACTATACGCTGCCGAGCGTAAGTCAAGTGTCATACCTGCGAAAGGCACCCGATGGTCGCCACCGCCGTTGAAGAGCTCGCGCCGCTGACCGAGAGCCAGGTCCAGGAGCACCTCGCCGCCGGCAAGCTCGTGGAGGGGCTGCAGCACATGTCGCCCAAGTACCTGGAGGGGATGCGGCGCATCCTGACCGTCTCCGCCGACACCGAGTTCGTCAGCGCGCCGTCGTATCTGCGCGCGGCTCAGCACGCTCCGGCGCTCAACAACTTCGGCTCGGCGATGTCGATCATCCAGGACGAGCTGGCTCACGCGCACATCGGCTACCGGCTGCTCGGCGATCTCGGCGTCGACATGGACTGGCTCATCTACGAGCGGCCGGCCGAGCAGTTCAAGTACCCGTACGCGTTCGACGTGCCGCTCAACTCATGGGTGGAGCTCGTGTGCGCCAACGCGCTGTACGACCAGGCCGGTTTCGTGCTGCTGTCCGACGTGTTTCAGTCCAGCACGTTCGGGCCCTGGAAGCGGGCGCTGGCCAAGGTCGACAAGGAGGAGACGTTCCATCTGCGCCACGGCCGCACATGGCTGAAGAAACTGTGCAGGGACCCCGAGGGACGCGCCCACGTGCAGGCGGCGGTCGACTGGATGTTCATCCTCACGCTCGAGTGGTTCGGGCTGCCCGACGGTCAGAAGAAGCACGCCGAGCAGCTCGATTACGGCTTCAAGGGCAAGTCCAATGACCAGCTGCGCCAGGACTGGATGCGGGAGGTGGTGCCGTTCATGGAGGAGATCGGCATCGAGGTGCCGGCCCATCTCGACTCCGAGCGGGACGTGTATGTCATCGATTGCCCGTTTCCGGCGCAGTTCGAGGAGGACAAGCGCGAGTGGCGGCTTGACGACGGCGCGATCGAGTGGACGGACGTGCAGTCCCGGTGGCGGCGCCGGGGCCCGATGAACCGCGACTACGTCGCGACCCTGCAGCGCGGCTACCAGACCACCACGCTGAGACGGGCGACATGAGTGTCGCTGGTTTGAGCGAGCGCGAGCAGGTCGAGGCCCGGATCTGGGAGGCGCTGCGTCACGTCGATGATCCGGAGATCCCCGTCTCGCTGGTCGGCATGGGGCTGATCGTCGCGGTGGGGTATCGACCGCATGATCGGACCGCCGACCTGCAGATCACCTACACGGCGATGGGTTGCCCGGCGACCGACTTCATCGAGGACGACATCCGAGAGGCGCTGCTGGCCGACCCGGACATCGAGGCGGTCGACATCGAGGTGGTCTGGGACCCGGTGTGGACGAAGGATCGCATCCGCGCCGATGCGCGCGAGACCATGCGGCGACTGGGAATTCTCGTATGAGCGCGGGATCGGCTATAGCGGATCCCGTCGGGAGTTTCGCTGCGCGAAACTCCCGGGGCGAGGTTGGACCATGAGCCGGGCTGGGGAGACGGTCTGGGAGGTGTTCGCGCGGGCGGCCTACGAGGAGCCGCTGCACCACGTCGGCACCGTCACGGAGTCAGACGAGGACCTGGCCCTCGTGTCCGCGCGCGCCATCTACGACGAACAGCCCTGGATCCACATGATCCTCGTGCCTCGCAACGAGATCCGGGAGGCGATCCGCGCATGAGCACCACTCCGTCCGTCGACGCCGCCACGGCCACGATGATCTCGCTGATCGGCTCGCTGGCCGACAACAAGGGCGCGCTGGGGCGGCGCTACGGCGAGTGGGCCGTGAGCGCGCCCAGCATCGAATCGGCCGTCGCCGCCGCGGCGATGGCCCAGGACGAGCTCGGCCACGCGCGCTCGACCTACCCGGTGCTGGCCAAGCTGGGGGTGCAGCGCGAGGATGAGGGACTCGGCGGCGGGCATCCGCTGCACATCATCGAGCGCGAGCTGCCCGACTGGGCCTCGGTGATCGCTGCCAACCTCGTCGTCGACGCCATCCTGACGACGTTCGTCGCCACCTCGCGCGATAGCTGCATCGAACCACTCGCTCAGCGGGCGCGCAAGATCCTCCAGGAAGAGGGCGCCCACCGCGTGCACGCCGAAGCCTGGCTGAAGCGCATCTGCCGGGCGGGCGGCGCCGACCGCGAGCTGCTGCGCCGGCGCATCGACGAGATGTGGGCGCAGGCCGCGCAGTGGCCCGGGCCGGCCGACGATGCCGGCTACGCCGCTGCCGTCGCCGGCGGCATGGTGAGCGAGGGGCCGGCCTTTATCCGCGGCCAGGTGAGGGATTGGCTGTCGGCGCTGCTCGAGCGGGAGGGCGCCGGGCTCGCGCTCCTGGATCCGGCCGACTGGTCGGAGTGGGACGAGGGGTACCGCCGATGACCCTCGGCGCCCTGCGCTGCCCGTTCTGTGACTCGACCGACATCGAGACGGTGTCGGCGTGGGGCGGCCAGCTGATCACCAGCCAGCTCCGCTGCCGCAGCTGCAACACCCACTTCGAGGCGGTACGTGACGACTTCGAGACATCGCCGGCGTCCGGCGAGCCGCCGACTCGCGGGTGACGTCGCTACTGTCGTCGCCGCGATGGACGACCAGCTCAGACGACGATCGGTCGGCGCGCCGGCGGCGCGCTCGCTCCTGCTGACCGTGCTCGGCGAATACGTCCTGCTCCGCCCGGACGGGGTGTGGCAGGAGACGCTCGTCGCCGCCATGGTGTCGCTCGGCTACACCGAGCAGACGGCGCGACAGGCGCTGTCTCGAAGCGCCCGGGACGGCTGGCTGTCGACCGAGCGCCGCGGCCGCCGGGCGCGCATGACCCTCACCCCGCGGACTTCCGAGTTCCTCCGTGCCGGCGCGGAGCGCATCTACTCGTTCGCCCAGCCCTGGGAGTGGGACGGACGATGGCTGCTCGTCGTGCTTCGCGTGCCTGAGGAGAGACGCGCCGTCCGGCATCAGGTCCGCTCGCGGCTGGCATGGGCCGGGCTCGGCTCGTTGGGGGGCGGCCTGTGGCTGACCCCCCACGTCGAGCGGGAGGGCGAACTGGCGGCTGCGATCAACGACGAGCCGGCCGCCGATGCGCGATCGTTCGTCGCCGAGCTCGGCAGCATGGGGAATCCGCAGCAGCTGGTCGCCGACGCCTGGGACCTGGAGCGCGTCCGTGAGCAGTACGCGGCGTTCATCGACGACTTCTCCGGCGTCCGAGCCCTGACCCCGGAGGCGTGCTTCCGCCAGCAGACGCTGCTCGTCCACGCCTGGCGGAAGTTCCCATTCCTGGATCCTGATCTGCCGGCCGACCTGCTGCCGAGTGACTGGCCGCGCGGGCCCGCGCATGACCTGTTCGTCACGCGCCACGAGCGGTGGCGAGCGAAGGCACTCGCCCATTTCGCACAGCTGGAGGACGACCTCGTCGAGGCCGAGGGGCAGGCAGCCTAGGCGGCCGAGGCGGCGGTCACCGACCGCAGCTCCGCCAGCGATTCGTCCATCAGTCGCCGGAAGGCGTCCGGGTCATCCTGCTCCACCCAGTGGGCGAAGGCCACGTGAAAGACGGTCACGCCCGCCTGGGCGGAGAGGATCGCCGCGTTCGCCGCAACGCCCCGCTCGACCAGCGCGGCCTTGATGGCGCCGGCGAGCTTCTGCAGCTTGATCAGCTCGCGCTCCTGCAGTTCCGGGTTGGCCTCGATGATCTGAGCGCGGATCCGGGCGAAGTCGTGGCGCTCGGTGAACATCTCCGCGACCGGATCGAGTCCGGCCGCGACGATTGCGAGCGGAGTCGCATCCGCCGGGGCGGCGGCAACCCCCTCGAGCCAGAGGCGCTGGAGCTCGTGGCTGCCGCTGAACAGCACCTCCCGCTTGTCCGAGAAGTAGCGGAAGAAGGTGCGCTTCGTCAGCCCCGCGCGCTCGGCGATCTCGGCGACGGTCGTCGCGTCATATCCCTGCTCGTCGAACAGTTCGATCGCGGCGCTCATCAGGCGGCCCTGGGCGTCTGGTTTCCAGCGTGACATCTGAGCAGAGCGTAGTTGATGACACCAGGTGACATCCGTGCTATCTTGATGACACCAAGTGACATCGCCTCCCGACTGGAGATTTCAATGCGCGTATTCGTAACCGGCGCCTCAGGCCACATCGCCTCCGCCGTCATCCCCCAACTTCTCAACCACGGCCACCAGGTCGTCGGCCTGGCCCGCTCTGATGCATCCGCTGAGGCCGTCGCCGCGCTCGGCGCCGAGGTGTGCCGCGGCGATCTCGACGACCTCGACGGTCTGAGGGCCGCCGCCGCTGAGGCCGACGGCGTGATCCACCTCGCCTTCAAGCATGAGGCGATGCTCACGGGCGACTACATGAGCGCGGTCTCCGCCGATATGGCGGCCACGCAGGCGATCGGCGAGACCGTGATCGGCACCGACAAGCCCTTCGTGACAACCGGAGGAACGCTGATGCTCGCCATGGCCGGGATCACCGGCCCGGGCGGGCGGGTCGGCACCGAGGACGACCAGCCCGAGGGCGGTCCCCGGACGGACGCGGCGAACTACACGATCAGCCTCGGGCAGCAGGGCGTGCGATCCTCGGTCGTCCGGCTCGCGCCGATGGTCCACTCAGAGCTCGACCATCACGGCTTCACGCACGCGCTGATCGGCTTCGCCCGTGAGAACGGCGTTGCGGCCTACACCGGCGACGGCAGCAACCGCTGGCCGGCGGCGAACACACACGACATCGGCGTGCTCTACCGCCTGGCGTTGGAGAAGGCTCCCGCCGGCTCGACCTTCCACGGCGTCGGTGACACGGGCATCTCACGCAAGGCGATCGCCGAGACGATCGCCGGCAAGCTCGGGGTCGAGACCAAGAGCATCACGGATGAGGAGGCCCCGCAGTACCTCGGCTTCCTCGCCGCCTTTGCCGGCTTTGACAACCCCACCTCAAACGACAAGACCCGCGAGGTGCTGGACTGGGAGCCGACCCATCCCGGCTGGGTCGAGGACGTGGAGACGGGCCACTACTTCGGCTGAGGCACGGTCTGGGTCGGCGACGCCGACGGTGCTGCTGGTCCGACAGACCAGCAGCACCGCCACGACGTGTGACACTTGACTGACGGCCGGAACTGCGTAGTATCCCGCGGGTTGGCTGGCCGGAGGTGTGGACCGAAGGAGGGAGCGGCAGGTGTCAGCAAGCCAGGAGCGCTGCAACGCCAGCGACGTCGTCGAGCGGCAGGTGGCCGCTGGGCGTGGTGACGCGACCGCGGTGATCGCGGATGACGCGACGCTGACCTACGAGGAGCTGCGGCGTCAGATCAACCGCGCCGGCCACCTCCTGCGGGAGTTGGGGGTGCGACGAGAACAGCGCGTGCTGCTCGTGCTCGACGACACGACGGTGTTCCCCATCGTGTTCCTGGGGGCGATCCGGATCGGCGCGCTGCCGGTCCCGGTCAGTCCGCTGGACAGGGCCGACAACTTCCGCCATTTCATCGACGACTCCTACGCAGAGGTCGTGGTCGCGGACGCCGGCATGCTGGATCGGCTGACCGAGGCGCTCTCCGGGCGGGCTGTTCGCTGGCTCGTCAGGGGCGGGGACGGGGCCGGCGTCGCCGAGTTCGACGAGGGGATGGGGGCGCAGCCGGACGAGCTCGAGGCGGTCCCGACGCATCGTGACGACATGGCGTTCTGGCTGTACAGCTCAGGATCGACCGGCCGGCCGAAGGGGGTCGTCCACCTCCAGCACGACATCGGCGTGACGTGCGATCGCTACGCGGGCGAGGTGCTGGGGCTCGGACCGGACGACACCACGTTCTCCACGACGAAGCTGTTCCACGCCTACGGGCTCGGCAACGGCCTGTCGTTCCCGCTCGCGTTCGGAGCCACCGCGGTGCTGATGAGCGGCCCCACCAAGCCCGCGCCGATCCTCGAGACCTTGCGCCGGCGTCGGCCGTCGGTGTTCTTCTCGGTCCCGGCGCTGTTCGGTGCGATCGTCCGCGAGCCGGCCGCCGACGGGGCGCTCGACTCGGTTCGCTTCTGCGTCTCGGCCGCCGAGCCGCTGCCGCCGACGACGATCCGTCGCTGGCGCGAGCGGTTCGGGGTTGACATCGTCGATGGGATCGGCTCCACCGAGATGCTGCACATCTACTGCTCCAACCGGCCCGGGCAGATCGCCGCCGGCACGACCGGGTGGCCGGTGCCGGGGTATGAGCTGCGACTCATCGACGACGCCGGCGCGCCGGTGGACGGGGCTGGAATCGGCGCCCTCCAGGTCCGCGGGGACTCGTGTGCGGCCTTCTACTGGCATCAGCACGAGAAGACGAAAGCGTCGATGCTCGGCGAATGGTTCGCCACCGGCGATCGTTACGAGCGCGGCGCCGACGGCACGTACACGTACGTCGGCCGGATCGACGACATGCTGAAGGTGGGCGGTCTGTGGGTATCGCCCGTCGACATGGAGCACACGCTCATGGAGCACCCACGGGTCGGCGGGGTCGGCGTCGTCGGCGTGTCGCTCGACGGTGCCAGCCGGATCGCGGCGTACGTTCAGTGCGACGGTGGCCCGGGCGACGATACGCTGGCCGAGGAACTGCGCACGTGGTGCAAGGAGCGGATGCGGCGATACGAGTACCCCCATCTGATCCGGTTTGTGGAGGACCTGCCGCGGACGCTGACGGGGAAGGTCCAGCGCTACCGGCTGCGGGAGTGGGCAGCCCGGGCCGCGGAGGAGGAGCCGGAGTCGGTACGGGCAGAACCGGTCCACGGGCTCAGCGTCAGCTGAGAGCGGACCGCCCCAGGACCGACGGCGCCGTCGTCATCGGCGGCGGTCCGAACGGACTTGCCGCTGCGATCCGGCTGGCCGAGGCGGGGATCGAGGTGACGGTGCTCGAGCAGGCGGCCGAGCTCGGCGGTGCGGTGCGCAGCGAGGCACTGACGCTGCCGGGCTTCGTTCACGACACGTTCTCGTCCGTCTACCCGGCAGGCGCCGCGTCTCCGGTCTTCGCGCGGATGCCGCTGGCCGACCACGGCCTGGAATGGGTGCATCCGGCGGCGTGCATGGCGCACCCGCTCGAGGATGGCACCGCCGTCGTCCTGTACCGGGACCTGCAGGCGACCGCGCGCACGCTCGATGCGCGTCGGCGCGGCGACGGAGAGCGGTGGGTGACGTTTGCGCGGCCGTACGTCGAGGCCTTCGACGCCGTCCGCAACCTGATGCTCGCCGGCTTTCCGCCGGTTCGCGGGGCGCTGCGGATGCTCCAGCAGGGTGGACCGCGGACGACGGCCGGGTTCGCGCGCCTGGTCACCGGGTCAGCCGTATCCTTGGCGCGCCGCCTGTTCGCCGATGGCGGCTCGCGCGCGTGGCTGTACGGGACCGCGATGCACGGCGACGCGGCGCCGGACGCCGCAGGATCCAGCATCGCCGGCGTCCATCTGACCTTGCTGGGGCATGCCGTCGGCTGGCCGAGCCCCCGGGGCGGGGCGCAACATCTGACCGATGCGCTCGTCAGTTATCTGCGGAGCCTGGGGGCGTCCGTCGCGACGAGCGCTCGCGTCGACCGCGTCACGACCCGGGGCGGCCGGGTCCGGGGCGTCGGCGTGGCCGGCGGCGTCGAGATCCCGGCCTCGGCGGTGATCGCCGACGTGATGCCCCACGCGCTGATCGCGATGGCCGGGGATGCTCTGTCCGGCTGGTACCGGCGAGCGCTGCAGAGCTACGTCTACGGCCCGGCCACCGTCAAGGTCGACTGGGCGCTGGACGGCGTCATCCCGTGGGTCGCGCCCGAGGCGCGGCAGGCCGGGACGGTGCACGTGGGCGGCGACGAGCGCGCGATGCTCGAGTCGATCTCCGAGGCGCAGACCGGGGTCCCGCGCCGCCCGTTCCTGCTGCTGGGGCAGCAGAGCGTGGCTGATCGGTCACGCGCACCGGAGGGCAAGCACACCGCCTGGGCGTACACGCATGGCCCACAGGGGATGGACCGGGCCCTGGCGAGTGACGAGCACGTGGAGGCGATCGAGCGGCAGATCGAGCGGTTCGCGCCCGGCTTCCGCGACCGGATCCTCGCCCGGCACGTCCTGGGCCCGCGCGCTCTCGAAGCGCGCAACCCCAACCTGGTCGGCGGCGACGTGGGCGGTGGCAGCTACCGGCTGCGCCAGGCGGTGTTCAGGCCGATCCCGGCACTCTCGCCCTACCGGACATCGGTCTCGGGGCTCTTCCTGGGCAGCGCCGCCGCGTTCCCGGGCGCCGCCGTCCACGGAGTCCCGGGCGACGCCGCCGCTCGCGCCGCCCTGCGCGATCTCATGGCGGGCGGCACCCCGCATTAGGCGACGCTTACGCTATGGGTCCCTTGCCACGCACGACGAGAGCAGGCCGGCCGGTCTGGAACGCGGCCGATCCGGAGATGGCCGCCGTGCTGGACTGGTGGACCGCGAACGCCCGGGAGCTGCCGTGGCGAGCCACCCGCGAGCGCTACGCGGTGTGGGTCGCCGAGGTGATGTCGATTCAGACGACGGTGAGCCGGTCGGCGGTGGCCTGGACGCGGTGGATGGAGCGGTGGCCGACGGTGGAGGCGCTGGCCTCGGCCTCGCTGGCGGACGTGCTCGCCGAGTGGCAGGGTCTCGGCTACCCGCGACGTGCGCGGGACCTCCACCGTTCCGCCACGATCGTCGTCGCGTCCGGCTGGCCGGACGACCTCACCGAACTGCCGGGCGTGGGGCGATATGTCGCCGACGCCGTCCGCTGCTTTGCGCTGGAGGAACCCGTCCTCCCGCGTGATGTCAACGTCACACGTGTCCTCCGCCGGCGCTTCCCCGGTGGCATCGACACGTCGGACGACCCGTGGCGGGCGGGCCAGGCGATCATGGAGTTCGGCCAGCGGATCTGCCGCGCCCGGCCCAGATGCCAGGCGTGCCCGGTCCATGCCGGGTGCGGTGGCCCGGAGCCGGCGGCCGCCCGGGTCATCCACCGCGGCCGGCCGTTCGAGGGCAGCCTCCGCCAGCGCCGCGGCCTGCTGCTGCGCCGGGTGATCGCGGAGGGCTCGGTCGTCGTCGACGTCGAGGACCGCGAGGTTGCACTGGGGCTCGCGGAGGACGGACTCGCCGTGCTCACGGTCGGCGTGCTGCTCGCGCCGCGGTGACACGGCCCGCGGCCCCACGGTCCTGGAGGAGGCGTTCGACCGCCTCCACGGCGGTCGCGCACCCATCTTCCTCGCCCAGGCCCGCGGCAATCCGGGACGCGCGGGCGGCGTAGCCACCCTCGCCTGCCAGCGCCGCCAGGCGCTCGGCGAGACGATCACGGCGCAGCCGCGCGAGGGGGAGGGGAGACGGCCCGGCTCCGATCGCCCTGACGCGGTGGCCCCAGAAGAACTGATCCGCGAGCGCCGGGATGCACAGCGTCGGCCGGCCGTGCCTGAGTCCGAGCGCGGTCGTTCCCGCTCCGCCGTGGTGGACCACGCCGGCGACGTGCGGAAAGAGCGCGTCGTAGGCGACATCGCCCACCACGTGCACCTCCGGATCCTGGAGACCGCTCCCAAGCCCGGCCCATCCGGATTGCAGGACCAGCCGAACTCTCGCGTCGTGCGCTGCCTCCGCGACACGGCGGGTCAGCGAGGCCGGGTCCGACACGGGCGTCGACCCGAGTCCGAAGAACAGCGGCGCCGGTCCCGCGGCCAGGAAGCGGAGGGTGTCGTCGGTCAGCGCCGGCGCGGAGTCTCCGGCACCGGGAAGCGGCCACCAGTACCCGCAGACGACAGTGTCTGCCGGCCAGTCAGGCGGGGGATTGACGACGTGTCGGCTGACCCCGACGAGCGCCCCCACGCGGCGCCGGCGCTGGGCGAGCGCTTGGCGGACGCCGTAGGCGGACGCGGCCGGTCCGAGCACGTCCCTCCGTGCACGGTCCGCGGCGGTGCGCGTCAGCTGCCAGAGCAGCCAGGCATCGACGGCATACGACGCACGGTTGCCCACCGCCGTCAGGGTCCTGGCGCGGATGTAGGTCGCCGGGATGGGAAAGCGCCCCGTCGGCACTGTCGGAACGTGGTGGACGTGGACGACGGGAAGTCCCAGATGGTCGGCGACGTCGAGCGCCGGAAAGGTGGAGGGAAACGCGAGGACGGCGTCTGACTCCTGGACCGCGTTGAGGACGTCCTCGTAGATCAGACGCAGCTCCGGCGCGAGGACGGCGGCGATCCTGCGCAGCATCACGAGCGGATTTCGGACGTTGCGCAACACCTCGCGCCCCTTGTCGCTCTCAATCAGCTCGCGTGTGCTGCGTCCGCGGGCACCGACGAACTCGACCCCGGACGCCGCGGCGCCACGAGCGTATTCCGGGTGGGTCAGGATCCGGACGCGATGTCCCGCGTTGGCCAGGCCACGCCCGAGCGTGAGAAACGGCTCGATGTCACCTCGGGATCCGAATGAAACCGCGGTCAGATGCATGACGTCGTCTTGGTCAGGTTTGAGTTCCAAAGTGTCACATCGATCTCCAATGGCGAGGTTGATGGAGGTAATTCACCTGAGCGTGTACAGACAGCTGACAGTTGCATAAGAAAGATCACATGATGGGGTCAGTTGTCACGGGCTTAACAACTCCGTCACGGCACGACTTGCGGAAAAGTGTCACACTGAGATCGGTCCGGGCCGTCCACGCTCCTCACGGGGTCCATACATGAATGTCGCCCTGGTCGACCTGGGTTCTCTGATGCTGTGCGCCAGTCGGCGCTCCACGGTGCTGCCCAACATGGGATTGGTGCTCCGCTTCGCCGAGCCGCTGACCGCCACCGAACTCCGGGCCGAGGCCGAGCGGCTGGCGTCCTCACCGTTCGGGCTGGGTCGGCGCCTGGCCCGCGCCCGCATTCCCGGGGCGCGTCCACGGTGGGTGACGGCACCGGACCCGCCACCCGTGGAGGTGGCGCCGCCCCGGCGCAGCCCGCGCGAGCTGGGGATGTGGCTGGCCGACGAGCTGAGTGTCCGCCACGACCCGGAGCGGGGGGCCGGCTGGCGTCTTGCGGCGACGACCGACGTCGAGGGATCGATGGTGGTGGCGCTGACCCTCAACCACCTGTTCGGCACGGGCCGCGACATCGCCACGACGCTCTACGGCGGTGACCTGCTCGAGGACGGCGGCGGCGTCAACGGTTCCGCCGGGTCCAACGGCGCCCTGGACGGTGCGTCCCGGTATGGGCTGCGGGCCGAGATCGCCGACAGCGCGAGCCGGCTGCGCCGGGGGACCGCCGGCCTCATGCGATTGTCCCGGGAGGTCGCGGAGCTCCCCGTCCGCCGGCGCCCCCACGGTGAACTGGCGGACGTGGGCAAGCCGCTCGCCGCCCTTCGCGATCGCGACCGGTCCCGTGGCCGTTCCTCGTCCCGCCGTGTGGGGGCGACGGTGCGGGCCGACCTGGAGGCATGGAACGCAGCGGCGGAGCGGCACGGCGGAAACACGACCGCGCTCCAGTTGGCAACGTGCGCCAACCTCCTGCGCGACGCCCGCCGGACCCGTGGCGCCTCGCCGGAGCGGCCCATCCGGCTCATCGTTCCGGTCGATCTCGCCGATCGTCACGAGATGCCGCGCGCGTCGGCGACGGTGGGTCCGGTCAGGCTGACGAGTGCCACCGTTCTCCTCCCGGGTGGAAGCGCGCGCTACGGAGACCTGGGGGAACTGCGGGAGCAGCTCCGGCAGGCCGTTCAGGCGGCGATTGAGGAGGTACGGGTCACGGGACGCGTACCCGTGGCGCCCGGCGTCGTCGATGCGATGCGGCTGCTCCCGGACGCCGTCACGTCCCGAGTCATGTTCGGAGTGCACGCGCACTATGACGGGGCGGTGTCGAACGTCGGCCCCCTTCCCCCGGGGATCATGCGGATCGGACGTCACGTGGCAACCGACGCATTCCTGATGGCCTTCCCACTCGGAAGCGACCTGGCGATCGGCTTCGCGACACATGGGACGAGCGTGGCGCTCGGCGCGGTCGCCGATCCCAGCCGGCTAGGGGCCGGACCTCCGCTTCGGGAGCGGATCGCGCACGAGTTGGGGCAGTGGGGGATTCCGGCCAGCGCCTGGTAATCGATCGGTGAACGACGAGGAGAATCAATGAGCACCGTCACGAGGACAGCATCCAACCGGGTCTCTGCGCCGGTCCGTCCGAGAGCCGGAGCCGATCCCGGCGTGGAGATCCCACTTGTCGATTGGGGGAGTCTGGCGCTGCGGGCCGGACGCTTTGGGCCCGTCCTCCCGCACATGGCGTGGCTGCTTCGCTTCCCGGATGAGGTGACCGAGCAGACCCTGGCCGAGGAGGCGCGGCGCATGGCGGCGACCCCGTACGGGCTGGGACGGAGGATCGTCTCGCCGCGGATCCCCGGCGGACGTCATCGCTGGCGGCAGGAGCCGACACCGCCGGCGGTCAACATGCGCGGTCGCCCCCTGGCGGGCGCCGACGCGCTCTCGGCCTGGCTGGACCGCGAGCTTGGCTTCCCACTTGACCCGGAACGGGACGCCGGGTGGCGGATCAGCGCCGCGCGGATCGCCGACGGCGGAACGGCGGTGCTGGTCGTCGCGCACCACCTGTTCGGAACCGGTGGGGGGATTGTCGCCGCGCTCTACGGGGGTGACGACGTCGATCCCACGACGGGGACGACGGAGGCCACCTTCACCAGCGCCAACGACTTCACGATCTGGCGAGAGGCGCTGGGGGTCGGCGACCGCATCCGGCTGGGCCTCCTGGGGGCGGGGCGGCTGATGGGGTCGGCCTCGGCCGCGCTGCGCCGCGGCTCAACGGAGGGCGGCGCGGAGCGTCCCAACCTCCCAGCCGAGATCAAGCCGTCGCGGGGTCGCGACCGGACGCGGCGACCGCCGTCGAACCTCAGGGTCGCCGCCATCGCCACGGTGCCCGCCGAGGCCTGGGACGGTGTGGCAACGGAGCGCGGCGGTTCCGGCAACACCCTGCTGGCGGCCGTTGCGGCCAACCTGCTTCGGCGGGCCCGCGTCGCGCGCGGGGCGCCGGTCGACCGAACGCTGCGGCTGCTGCTGCCCGTTGATCTGACCGATCGCGACGTCGCGCGCATCGTGGAGCGGTCCTCCGGGCCGGCGGCGGCGATGACGACCGCCGAGGTCGTCCTCCCGGGAGGCCCGCCGGCGCAAACGGAGCTGACGACGCTCCGGGGCACGATGAAGGCCGCGTTCATCCGTGACTCCGGGCAGGTGCCGGCGGTCCGTGGCGCGGGCGACGTCATGCGCCTGCTCCCGGAGGCGCTCACGTTCAAAGCGGCCGCTCGGGCAGCGCTGCGCTACGACGGCTGCGCCTCCAATGTCGGCGCCATCCCGCCGCGGATGCTGCAGCTCGGACCTCATCTCGCCGACGAGGTCGCCATGCTCGGCTTCCCCATCGGCAACGAGGCGATCACGGCCCTGATCCGCTACCGCGACGTGGTGGCGGTGACCGTCGTCACCGATCCGCTGCGGCTCGGCGCGGCCCCGGATCTGCGGGAGTGGCTGGCAGAGGAGCTGGCCGGCTGGGGGCTTGCGGCGGGTGTGTGGTGAGGGGCGTCCCGCTCGATGACCACGCGGCCATGTACGTCGCGGCAAGTCGCCGTCGCCAGCTCCCGTGCGTCGGCGTCGTCCGGCGCTTCGATGAGCGGATCGACTCGGAGACGCTCGCCGCGTACGCCGCTCGCCTGGCGGCCAATCCGCAGGGGTTCGGCCGCCGCGTGGTGCGCGCTCGCGTGCCCGGGGCTCGTGCGCGGTGGGAGCCGGCCAGCGTCCTGCCGCCGCTGCGGATCGAGACCGAGCCGCGGGGGAGCGTCGACATCGCCGATCTGCTCGACGAAGAGGTCAGCACCCAGCCGGATCCATCCTGCGACCCGGGCTGGCGGCTGACGGCGGTCGCCGACAGCGAAGGCGGGACCACGGTCCTCACCTGGCTGCATCATGCCTACGGAGACGGCCGGGGCATCCTGGAGACGGCGTTTGCGCCCAATGCGGTATCCACCGGTCCGCTCCCGCCGGTCGCGCCGGTCGCGCCGGTCGCGCTGGGAACGATGCAGGAGCTCGGCGACGTTGTCGCGCGGGTCCGGCGCGGCGTCATCGGCGGCGCCCGGCTTGGGCGTGAGGCGGCGACGGTCGGGTGGCGCGAGCCACAGAGCGACCTTGCGCGCCTTCGGCCGGCCCTCACCGCGCTGCGGACCCGCGACCGGAGCGTCGGCGCGCGTTCACAGCGACGCGTGGTTGCACTGGCGCGCATGGATTCACGGGCCTGGAATGAGGCGGCAGCCGCCCGCGGTGGCTCCGGCAACGCGCTGCTGCTCGCCGTGCTCGCCAACCTTTTGCGGATGGCCAGGCAGTCGCGCGGGGAGGCGCACGAGCGTCCGCTGCGACTGCTGCTGCCGTTCGACACACGGCTGGGTGCCAACGGAGCCGGCTCAGGGCAGGAGACGTCGGCCAACGCCGCGGGAGCGGCGATCGTCGTGCTGCCGGGCGGCTCGCCCGCCTATGGCCGGCTCGACGAGGTGCGCGCGGCGACGCGAGACGCGCTGCGCCGGGCGTCGGCGGCAATCGAGGCGACCTCCGCAGCGGGTCCTCCCGGCGTCGTCGACGCCATGCAGCTGCTGCCCAGCGCAATCACGCACCGCCTGGCGTCGCGCGTGCAGGGGTACGCCGACGGGGTTGCGTCCAACGTCGGCCCCATCCCGGCCCACGTCGGCGACCTCGGTCCATACACCGCCCGCGAGGTCTTCCTGCTGGCCGGGCCGATGCGGACCGACCTGACCGTCTGCCTGGGGCGCGATCGCGACCAGGTCGCGCTCGGCGTGGTGGCCGACCCGGCCAGGCTCGGACCGGCGGGCGGCCTGCGCGAGCGCGTCGCCGAGGAGCTCGCGGGGTGGGAGCTCGGGGCCGACGTGGGCTGATCGCATCCGAGACCCGGCCCGGCCCGGCCCGAGCCGGCCCGGCCCGGCCCGGCCGGGTCGGGCGTCCGGGGTCCGGGGTGGGCCAGTCGTTCGTCGCCGTGAGATGGGGCGTTCGCCCCATGGCCTTCACCACCGTGCGCGACATCATCCGGGGACAACCGCCACCGAACCGGAGGCCAGATGGACTCGTCGTCCACCTCGCGCTTGTCGTCCCGTTATTCCAGATCCCATCCGATCGCGAGGCGCCCGTCATCTGACGCAGGCCCCTCGCTCGGCGGAAGCCGCGAGCGGCGCCTGCGCCATCGCAAACCCTCGCCCCACCTGGAACAGGTGGAGCCTTCCCCAATCCGGTGTCTCGTCGTCAACGATCATCCGGCGATCCGCATCGGCCTGCGGGACCTGCTGGCGATGGAACCGGGCTTTGCCGTGGTCGATGCCGTGGAATCAGCAGAGGCAGCGTTTGAGTTCGCGCGGCGCACCGATTTCGACGTGGCGATCGTCGACTACCAACTCGGCGGCCACTCCGGACTGTGGCTGAGCCGCCGGCTCAACCGTCTTGACGACCCTCCGGCCGTGCTCATCTACTCCGCCTTCTCCGATTACCTGCTCGCCGCGGCGTGCGTTGTGGCAGAGGCCGACGGGCTGCTCGGCAAGGCGGCGTTGGGCTCCGATCTGTACCAGCGCATCCGGGACGTCGCGGCCGGGGAGCGCCGACTGCCCATGGTCCCACCGGCACTGGCCGAGAGCCTGCGCCACCGCTTCGACCCCGGGGAGCAGGCGATCTTTGGGCTGTTGCTCGCGGGCATCTCGCCGGCCGAGATCTGCCGGACGCTCGGGCTCGCGGGGCACGAGCTCGAGACACGGCAGTGGGGGATGCTGCGTAAGCTCGAGCGGCTCGATCGATAGCACTCACACGCGCGTTGACCGAAGAGCACAAGCCGCGGAAGTACCTGCCGCTGACCTACCGTGTCGCCGGGGTCAACGCGATCCTGCTCGTCGCGACGGTCGTGGTGACCGTGCTCATCCTGGCGCCGCGTAAGTTCGAGTCCGTCGAGTTCAACGAGCTGGCTGTGCTCCTGGCTGCCCTGGTGCTGGTCACCGCCGCGAACTTCATCATCCTGAGGTGGATCGTCCGTCCGTTGGAGGCGCTCACATCTCTCGCGCGGCGCGTGGATCTGAGCCGTCCGGGCGAGCGCCTGCCCGCGGCGCAGGCGACATCCGAGGCCGGAGAGCTCGCGCTCACATTCAACGAGATGCTCGAACGGTTGGAGGCGGAGCGCCGCGATGCCACCGGGCGGGTGTTGGCTGCTCAGGAGTCCGAGCGGCTGCGCATCGCGTTGGAGCTTCACGATCAGGTCGGCCAGGAGCTGACCGCCGTCCTGCTCGGCCTGGCGCGCTTGCACGGCCAAGTCGACCCGCCGTTGCGCGACGAGGTCACCGACGTTCAGGAGGCGGTTCGCGCCAGCCTCGAGGAGGTGCGCCGGATCGCCCTGGAGCTGCGGCCCGAGGCCCTGGACGACCTTGGGTTGATGAGCGCGCTGGCGGTGCTCTGCGAGCGGTTTGCGGAGCGGGCCGGGATCGACGTTGGCCACCAGTTCGACCATCGGCTCCCCCCGCTCGAGCCGGAGCAGGAACTGGTCGTGTACCGCGTCGTCCAGGAGGCCCTGACCAATGTCGCCCGGCACTCCGGGGCCGACTGCGCCGAGTTGTCGCTGCGGCGGCGTGACGGCGAGCTGATCGTGACGGTGACCGATCAGGGACGGGGCTTTGGCAGCCAGGTCGAGGCGGGTACGGGGATCCAGGGCATGCGCGAGCGTGCCGGTCTCATCGGAGCCACGCTCGACGTCGGTCCGAACAACGGGGGAGGCGGTTGCACTGTTCGGTTGCGGCTCGCCACCGAACAGAGCACGACCCCCCGATGACGCCATTGAAGACGCACATCCTGCTGGCCGACGATCACGCTCTCGTTCGGCGCGGACTCAAGCTGATGCTCGACGCCCAGCCTGATCTGGAGGTTGTGGCCGAGGCCGGAGACGGCGCCGAGGCGATCAGGCTTGCGCTGTCCACCCACGTGGACCTGGCGATCATCGACATCTCGATGCCGAGGATGACCGGTCTGCAGGCCATGGCGGAGCTGCACCGGCGCCTCCCGGAGCTGCGGATGCTGATCCTCTCGATGCATGAGAACGAGCGGTATCTGTACGAGTCGCTGAAGGCGGGCGCCTCCGGCTATGTGCTCAAGACGGTGGCCGACCGCGACCTGGTGGAGGCGTGCCGGGCCGCGATGCGCGGCGAAGCCTTTCTGTACCCCGGAGTCATGACCGCTCTGATCCGCGACTTCCTGCGCCAGGCCCGCCACGACGAGCCGCTTCGAGACGATCCGTTGACCTTGCGCGAGCAGGAGGTCGTCAAGCTCATCGCAGAGAGCTACAGCACCAAAGAGATCGCCGACGCGCTCGTGATCAGCGAGAAGACGGTCGACAGACACCGGGCCAACATCCTGGAGAAGCTGGGGATGCACGACCGTGTCGAATTGACCCGGTACGCCATCCGACGAGGGCTGGTTGAGCCGTAGGCGGCGTCGGCGGGCGGCTCCGGTGTCCAGAAGCGTGCGGGGAAACACGGGGCCGCGCGTCCCTTCGAGGACGCGCGGCCCCTGCCCCCCTCGCGCAAGGCCGCTCCAACCGTCCGCTCGGCTGGGAGTTCGCCGGTCGGCGTCACCAGCTCTGAGACGGCTTGGCCCGGTAGCGGCCGGTCCCACCCCCACGCAGGATTGCACCCTACGGTGGACCTCCAACGGCGACAATGGGGTCTTGACCCCAAGCACCATCCGTGGGTGTGACGAGCATCGCGGCGCGGTCGACCGACAGGCCCTCCGGTCGCCGCAGCGTCAGAGAACGCCGTCGAGCGCCTGGCCGATGGGGGTGGGCCCGGCGTTGACGTAAAGAATCAGCTCCGGTGCGGGCGCCGTCGCCAACAGCGCATCGAGCACCGCTGCGACATCGGCGCGCGGGATCTCGCCGCGAAACGGCTCGAGGTCGATCCGAACCCGCCCGGTGCCCGGCTCGTCCGTGAGGCGGCCAGGCCTGACGATCGTCCACGCGAGATCGCTCGCCTGCACGGCGGCGTCGGCCTCGGCCTTGGCGCGGAGGTACACGCTGAAGACGTCGCCGTCGTGGGGTGGATTCTCAGCGCCTACTGCGCTGATCATGAGGTACCTCGGCACCGCCGCCGCCACCGCGGCTTCCGACAGCTTGATCGCCCCGTCGCGGTCGACGGTGAGCTTCCGAGCCGCGCCGCTGCCGGGACCGGCGCCGGCGGCGAACACCACTGCAGAAGCGCCGGCCACGGCCCGTGAGATCTCCGGCACATCCGCCTGCTCGAGATCCAACATCACCGGCTCGCCACCCGCCGCGCGCACGTCGTCGGCGTGCGCAGGATTGCGAATCAGGCCGACGACGTCCTCACCGCGCGTGCTGAGCCGCCGAGTCAGCTCCAGCGCGATTGCTCCGTGACCTCCGGCGATCGCGATCATCAGGTCAGACTACCTTCCCGGCGGCCGGTGACAGACCACCCGCTCACGATCAAGGCGCGACAGAACCGGGGTTCAAGAGCCATGGGGCCATCGGCCTCGAGCCCGGCAGGCCGCTCTTTGCCGACCACCCGCCGCGGCCTAAACTCCGCACGGAGACGGTGACATGATCATCCAGTGTCCCAACTGCGGTACGAAGAACCGGGTCCGGCCGACCGCGAGCGGAGTGCCGCGGTGCAGCGTCTGCCACACGGTGCTCCCCTGGATCGTCGACGCCGACCCAAGCACGTTCGATCAGGAGATCACCGCCTCGGTGCCGGTGCTGGTCGACTTCTGGGCGCCGTGGTGCGGGCCGTGCCGGATGGTCTCACCGCTCGTCGAAGAGATCGGACGAGAGAACGCCGGGCACCTGAAGGTCGTCAAGCTCAACATTGACGACGCCCCGGTCATCGCCAGTCGCTACCAGGTTCAGGGGATCCCGCTGCTCGTGGTGATCCGCGACGGGCGCGAAGCGGACCGGCTCGTCGGCGCGGCTCCGCGGGAGCGCCTGCGCGAATGGCTAGCGCCCCACCTCGCCGCGGCCAGCGAAGCCGCATCGTAGGCACCTCGGACGTTCGCCGAACGCCGGCTCGCGGCTTGAATCCGCCGCCCGGCGCCCTAGCAACACACGTACCAGAGATTCAGACGATCGAGAGGTGCCGGTATGGCGAAGGCGGTTGGCATCGATCTGGGCACCACTTATTCGGCCAAGCGGTTCAGCTGGTGGTCTACTGGGAAGGCCCGGTGACCACCAACGAAGACCGCGAGCTCGCCGAGTCCGCCGCCTAGCGGATTGGCAGCCCGCGCGTGTCTATCTAGCTTCGCGTGCGCAGATGCCCGGTTTCAGCGATTTCTCACCGGTGAGCGTCGTTGTCTGCGACGACGTTCCTGAGATGCGCTCGGTCCTCCAGGACGTGCTGAGCGAAGACCACAGCGTCACCGTCCTGGCCGAGGTGGGCGACGGCCGGGACTGCGTGCGGAAAGCGGCTGAGCTTCAGCCGAATGTGCTGCTGCTCGATCTGTCGATGCCCGGGATGGACGGCCTCGACGCCATCCCGCTGATCATGAGCATCGCCCCCCATACCGGGATCATCGTCTTCTCCGGACTCGGCGCCGGCAACATGGAGGCGCTGGCGATGGCCCGCGGAGCCGATCTCTACATCGAGAAGGGCACGCCGCTGGACGAGCTCCGGACAGCGGTGCATCAGGTGGCGCTGCGCAGGTCGCACAGCGCCGAAGCGGGCGCTTAGTGAATTCGATCAGCGAGATTCGATCAGCGGGATCACCGCGCGCAGCGTCGTACCCGCGGTTGGTGGGCTGACGATCGTCAGCTCGCCGTCGAGCGCTTCCACGCGGTCCAGGAGGCCGAGCAGCCCGCTGCCGCCGCTCGCCGGGGTCGCGCCCCCCAGGCCGTCGTCTGAGACCTCGACGGTCAACAACGCGTCCCCGGCCGTGACCTGGACCGCCGCCCGGCTCGCCCGCGCATGCTTGACGACGTTTGTCAGGGCCTCGGAGACGAGGAAGTAGACGCTGTCCTCCAGAACACGCGGGAGGCGTCTCTCAGTCACCTCCAGCGCCACCGGGATTGGAAACGCGTCGGTCAACGAGCCGACGGCGGCCCGCAGGCCAAGGTGCGTCAGGATCGGAGGGTGGATTCCCGTGACGAGGTCGCGGAGCTCCGCGAGCCCGGCTTCGGCCTGCAACACGGCGGCGTCGAGGTAGCGCTTGGCCCGTTGCGGGTCGCTCTCGAACTTCGACTGCGCGAGCTGGAGATTGATCATCGTCGTGACGAACTTCTGCTGCGCGCCGTCGTGCAGGTCCCTCGCCATGCGCCGCCGAGCCGAGTCTCCCGCCTCCAGGATCCGGCGTGTGACGTCGCGACCGAGGTCCTCACGCTGACCACCGCTGGGGCCGCTGCGCAGACTGCTATCAGGGGCTCGGCGGGGGATTGATCCTCCTCGGGCTGGAGTGTCACGCCGGCACAAGTCGTTAGCTCGTAGAGGGAGAGGTCAAGCTGCCGATGGCCGGTCTGTCGTACGCCGTGCGCTCATCTGCGGAGGTACTCCAGGACGGCGAGGACGCGGCGGTGGTGCTCAGCGGCCGGCGCCAGCCCGAGCTTGGCGAAGATGCCGGTGACATGTCGCTCGACCGCCGGAACGGTGATGACCAACGCCTCAGCGATCCCCTGATTGGACCATCCTTCGGCCATCCGGTCAAGAACCTCACGCTCGCGGGGACTGAGGGTCTCGACCGCACTTTGGTTGCGCCGGCGGCCGACGAGCCGGGCGACGACGGCGGGATCCAGGACGGTTCCCCCTGCGGCCACCCGGCGCACCGCCTCGGTGAAGCTCTTGATGTCGCCGACGCGGTCCTTGAGCAGGTAGCCCACCCCTTCCGCGCGGTCCCCCACCAACTCCAGCGCATACCGATCCTCGAGGAACTGTGACAACACCAGAACGCCGACGTCCGGCTGGCTGACTCGGATCTCAAGGGCGGCTCGCAGCCCATCGTCGGCCCGTCCAGGTGGCATCTGGATGTCGGTGACAACGACCGCGGGCCGATGGGCGCGGGTCTTGCGCACGACGTCGTCCGCGTCGGCCGCGACCCCGACGACGGTGAAGCCCGCCTCCTCGAGGACGTGTACGACACCCTCGAGCACGAGCGGTTGGTCCTCGCCGACGACGACGCGAAGTGGCTCGTTGGGCACGTCCCGCCACCGTAACGCCACGACGGATCGCCGCGCGGCGGATGTGGGGGGGACCTGGTGACGATGTGGGGTTTTCCACACGCCGGGCATCGGGCGCACACGGATCGACTCTTGAGCGTGCGCAATTCAAATCCGCGCCTCTGACGGGGAGCCTTGGGGCATGGCCACAGTCTCCAATGACGGCCCGGATGTCAAGCGGGACACTAGGGCCGGGGACGGCCTGCACAATTGGCCGCACCGCCGATCCGCCTCTCGCCGGAGCTCTTCACGCTGGCCCCCGCTCTCGCCTGCTCGTGAGCACGCGCTGGTGCTCGCAGCCCAGAGAGGCAACGAAGGCGAGCGCCAGCAACTCATCGAAGCCTTCAGGCCCTCGATCGCCTCCATGGCCCGCATCTATCGCCGGTCCACCCGCATAGAGTGGGAGGAGCTCATGCAGGAGGGGGTCGTCGGACTCCTGCGCGCGCTTGGCCGCTACGACCCACGCCTGGGGGTCCCGTTCTGGGCGTACGCCTCGTGGTGGGTACGCCAGGCGATGCAGCAACTGGTGTCCCAGATGTGTCGCCCGCTC
Source organism: Solirubrobacteraceae bacterium (assembly GCA_035551695.1). Classification (GTDB taxonomy): domain Bacteria; phylum Actinomycetota; class Thermoleophilia; order Solirubrobacterales; family Solirubrobacteraceae; genus Palsa-465. The sequence continues at coordinate 7,456 of DASZMU010000004.1, read as the reverse complement.
GTGCTGTCCGACCGTGCGCTTCGACAGCTCGCGCGTGTCAAGGACGCGCAGCGCAGACTCGAGCAAGCCCATGGACATGAGGCCTCCTACAACGATGTTGCCGAGCTCGCCGGCATATCCCGGTCCCAGGTTGGGAGCCTGATCTGCGCAGAGCGGACTCCGCGCGGACTCGACGAGTCGGCCGGCACCGAGACCGGCGACGGCTGGACGGTCGGCGAGCTCCTCGCCGATCCGGTGGCCGAGGATGCCTATGAGCAGGTGCCGCGGCACGTGCTGGCGGCCGAGGTGCCGAAGCTGCTCGAGCAGTTGACGGATCGCGAGCGAGTCGTGATCCGTGCCCGGTACGGGCTCGACGGCGAGCAGGAGTGCACGCTCCAGGAGCTTGCCGGAGTCCTGGGAGTGACCGCCGAACGAGTGCGCCAGATCGAGAAGGCGTCGCTCGAGAAGCTGGAGAGCGCCCTGTGACGGACGTGATCTGCCCCCGGCGCGAGGTATCGGCACACGGACTGCGTCACGAGCTGTTTGTCTACGACGACGACGACGAGTTCCTCGATCGCCTCGTGCCCTGGGTGGAAGACGGTCTGGACGGCGGAGAGCCTGTGCTCGTGATCGGCGGCAGGGCGAGCCTGAACCGCATGCGCGACGCAGTTCACGCCGGGTACACGGGCGTGACCTGGCTGAACGGCGAGGAGGTCTATACCCGGCCGGAGGCGGCGATCGCCGGCCTTGACCGCGCACTCCGCCGGCACTCGGTGGCCGGAGCGGTGGCGACACGCGCCATCGGCGAGCTCCCCCGGTTCAGAGACGAATCGGAGTGGCGCCCGTGGCTGGCCTATGAGGCGATTGCCAACCGGGCTCTCGCCCACCACAACGCATGGGTGGTCTGTCCCTGCGACTCACGGGTACTGGCCACGTGGGTGCTTGACGGGATGTATCGCACCCACCCGGAGCTCCTGCTCGAAGCCAGTCGGTGCAACCCGCTCTATGAAGAGCCTGAGCTGCTCGTGCGCGAGCTCACACCCACTCCCGAGCCACGACTTGAGGGTCTCCGCGAGTTGGGTATCGCCCAGGATCCTCGGAGCTTTCGAGACGCTCTCAGGCGCGAGATGGACGCAGCTCTCGTCTCCGACTACGACGCGTCGAAACTGCTCGTCGCGGCCGGAGAGCTCTACGGCGAGGCATACCGGAACCGAGCGGGGTTGCCCGCGCTCTGCGCCGGCCGGGTCGGAGACCACTTCGTGTGCGAGCTGACGACGCCTGGGGCCGGACATCATGACCTGCTGGCGGGCTATGTCCCCCCTGCGGCCGGGGCGAGCGACGGCACCGGAATGTGGGTGGCCCGGCAGTTGACCGAGCGTCTGGAGATCGTCCACCGCCCGGCCGCCGTCACCGTGAGACTTTGGATCTAAGCTAATCCCCAGCGGCTCGGCGGCGGTCGCCCGTAGCGAGGGCGAGCCGTTCCGGCTCGGCCCTGAGCAACTGGAGGACGGCGAGCACGCGCCGGTGGACTGCCGGCTTCTGGGCCAGCCCGAGCTTGGCAAAGAGCGTCGTGACGTGACGCTCGACGGCAGAGACGGTCACCACCAGCCGATCGGCGATGCCCTGATTGGACAGACCCTCGGCCATCAGCGTCAGCACCTCCCGCTCGCGGGTTGTCAGACCGTCAAGCGGGCTGCGCCGGCTCCGGCGCCCCACGAGCGCCGCGACGACTTCGGCGTCGATTGCCGACCCACCGCGAGCGACGCGGCGGATCGCGTCGACGAAGCTGGCGGCATCGGCGATGCTGTCCTTCAGCAGATATCCGACCCCCTCCGGTCGATCTCCGATCAGCTGAATCGCGTAACGGTCCTCGAGGAACTGAGAGAGGATCAGGACGGCGATCGATGGTTTGATCGAGCGGATCTGGCACGCGGCGTTCAGACCGTCGTCGCCGAGATGAGGCGGCATCTGGATGTCGACCACCGCGACGTCCGGCAGATGGGCGCGCGCCTTGCGCAGCAGATCATTGGCGTCCGCCGCGGACGCGACGACATCCAGCCCCGCCTCCTCCAACACATGAAGGACCCCCTGGCGGAAGAGCGGTTGATCCTCTCCCACGACAACCCGGATCGGTGCCTCGGTGGTCATCGGTGACCTGGCCCTCACTCGCACTGATCCGACGGGCCGAGATTGCCGGGCATGAGACGAATATTCCTCGCTGGTTGGCCCAATCGCATTCTCATTGAACTAAGCCTCGGGGATCAGCCTCAAGCCGGATTTCGCCAGCTGGTGGGTTATCTGCGCATCCGAGTGGGGCCCTGGGCGCACGTTCGTGTCTCACGAACAAGAATTGCATATCGGCGCGAGCTGGCTCGCATCCCAACGCACCGAAGTCCTGCGAGCAGGATTGAGTCGACCGGGCGCTTCCAGGGTGCTCGCTTGCCTTACCGCATCCCCGGCCTAACGCGGGGGATGAACGACCGCCAAGGAGACGGCATGACCACCCTCATGAGCGAGCATTTCGACGCCCCCGGTTGCAGCCGGGATGTGCATGCCCTGGCCGCCGCCGGGGAGCGAGCCGGCGACGTGCTCGCCGGACGGACCGTCTGGTGTGCGATGGCGCTGCCGGGTGCCTCGAGGTGGGCCGAGCGGCTGCGCACTCGCATGGATGGGGCCGGGCCCGGCGTGGCGGCGGCTCCTCTCAAGGTGACCGTCGGCGATCAACTGCGACGCCTCGCCGAGCGCGTCGACGTGCTGCTGGCCGGGGTGAGCCGCGGCCAGGGGGCGCGGCCGGCATCCGAGCCAGGGCTCGGACCGGCTGAGCAGGAGCTGTACGCGGAGGGCGCGCGCGACAGCGACGATCTGGTCGGCGATGCCGTGGGAACGGGTGACATCTTCGTGGCCCACGACGCCCTCAGCGCGATCGTCGCCGACGCAATCCGAGAGCGCGGCGCCCATGCCATATGGTCGGTTCGCGCTGACGGCAGCTCGCCGGCGGCCATGAGCCGAGCCCTCGATTTCCTCGGCCGCTTCACCAACGGCGTCGACGCGTACGTTCTGACATGGCTCGAGCGTGACGTGCGCGGCGACGTGATCGAACGCGTCGCGGCTGTGATGCCGTCCGCCGGCCTCGTATCGGCGAAGGAGTTCCCGACGCGGCTGCCGGGCGAGGAGCCGCGCCGGCTGGCGTGGCGGATGGCGCTGGCCGAGATCGTGCGCAGCGATCGTGGGGAGTGCGTTGGCGGGACGTTGCATCCGCGCCCGTCGGTGGCCGCCCGCTGAGAACCTGTTCCCCGGCTCCGGGCTCTCGAGGTGACAGCGACACATGTCGACCGGGAACGCAATCCGATCACGGGGCGGCAAGCGCCCAGCCGCACCTCCCGTCGTCGATCGACGCAGGCCCTCGCGCAGCTCGTGTCGGCCGGCGCCACCTCGCGTGGCGTCGGCCACCGGGCCCGTTGACATGCGGTATGCCCTGCAACGCGCCGACATGGGGAGGCTGTGGCAGCTGCGAGAGGACGGCAACCCGGCCGCGCGCGAGGAACTCGCACGGCGGTTTGCGCCCCTTGCCCGCAAGGTCGCATTGCGTTACGTGGCCTCGAGCGAGCCCTTCGACGATCTCCTGCAGGTCGCAAACCTGGGGCTGATCACCGCGATCGGTCGCTTCGATCCGCGACGGGGCACCTCGTTTGCCTCGTTCGCCGTCCCCACCATCCTCGGCGAGCTCAAGCGCTATTTCCGGAGCACCGGGTGGGCGGTGCACGTCCCCCGCGGGACCCAGGAGCTTGCGCTCGAGGTTCGGGCTGCCTCGCGCCAGATGACGAGTCGCTTGGGCCGCCCGCCTCGCGTGTTGGAGCTGGCGCAGTACATGGAGCGGGAGATCGCCGACATCGTCGAAGGCCTCCAGGTCTCGCGCTCACAATATGCCGACTCACTCGATGCCCCGGTGACCGACGACGAGGCCGACGTCATCCTGCTCGGTGACACGCTGGGGGCAGAGGACGATCACTACCGATTGATCGATGCCACCGCGGTTCTGGCCGAGGGGATCCGCAAGCTCCCGTACAAGGAGCGAAGAGCCCTTGCCCTGCGGTTCCGAGAGAACCTGACGCAGACGGAGATCGCGAGCCGGTTCGGTTGCTCGCAGATGCAGATCTCCCGCCTGATCCGGCGGGGCACCGACCGGCTGCGCGAGAGCCTTGAGCAATCGCAGTGAGCGCCGGCCGCCGAGATCACCCTCTCTAGCCGGATCGCCTCCTGGCTGCGTCCAAACGGGCGCGCTCAGGCACCGGTGGCTCGTAATCCCGACCGCTGTGGTAGAAGTTACGATGCGTGTTAGGGTCCCCTAAGACAGCGACGTGATGAGCTTCGCCGAGACCACACTGCTGGGCGCGATTGCCGGGTTCACGATCTATCTCGGTCTGCCGGTCGGTCGCGTGCGGGGGGTGGACGACCGGGTGCGCGTTGGGCTGGGGATGCTCTCGGTTGGGATCCTGGCGTTCATCTTCGTCGACGTCGTGGGGCACGGGCAGGAGATCATCCAGACCGCCCTGCGCGACTTCAAAGATCATCGATCGAGCTTCGCGCATGTCCTGGGCCTGTTCGCTCTGCTCGCCGTTGCGTTCACGGCCGGCACGGCCGGCATCTGCTCGATCGAACGATCGGTGCGCCGTCGTCTTCCCGCTCGTCCCCCGGTTGCCGGTGGCGACGCCGCAGCGGTGCTGACCGCCTCAGAGCTCGCCGGCCGCCAGCTCGACGCGCGGCGCTCGGCGTTGCGAACCGGGCTGACGATCGCGTTTGCCATCGGCCTGCACAATTTCGCCGAGGGCCTGGCGATCGGCGTCTCCGCCAAGACAGGGGCAATCGGATTGGCGACCGTGCTGATCATCGGCTTCGGACTGCACAACGCCACTGAGGGGTTTGGGATCGTCGGCCCGCTCGGTGGCGTCCGTCCATCCTGGCGATGGCTCGGCCTCGCCGGCCTGATCGCCGGCGGCCCGACGTTCCTGGGCACGCTGGTGGGCTACCAGGTGCACTCCGACACGCTCGAGCTCGCGTTCTACGCGCTCGCCGGCGGCGCCATCCTCTACGTCGTGGGAGAGATCTGGACCTCGATGCGCCGCTTCGGCCACCGCACGCTCGGCCTCTACTTCCTCGCCTTTGGGTTCCTGTTCGGCGTGGCCACCGATCTCATCATCACCTACGCCGGCGCCTGAACCGTCGCCGGCGGGCCGGCTCAGGGAGTGGTCGAGCGGTTTGCCAACGGTTGGTACGTCCGGCATGGCTCGCCCCGGAGGCCCGGGCAGGGCGGCAGCCCGGTCGGAACGCTCACGCCCGGCACGACCGGGAGGATGAGCCGGGATGGCATCTTGCGGGAGAACGCGATCGCGACGGTGGCGTGGCCGGTGGGGTTCGTCTGGCCGAACGACCAGATCGGCTGGCTTCCGTTGGGTGCGCTGAGGACGACGCGGATCCGCGAGCCGGCGCGGTACGCGTGGCCCTCGTAGTAGAGCGGGATCGTCACCTCGACGAAGCGGTTGCGCGGCATCGGCGAGACATCCTTCTGCCTGAGGCTGAGGACGGGCTCGAGCAGCGTGCTCTTGACGGCGTCCAGCTTGCGCTCATTCGCGCGGACCCAGCCGTTCTGAACGAACGTCTCGTGGCCGTCCGGTCGCACCTCGCTGACTGTGGCCTGGAGATCGACACTGGGCGTCGACGAGCGGACCCACACGTGGATGGCACCGGCACCGATCACCGTAGTGTTCTCCGTCAACGGGCTCGTCAGGTACGAGACCGCGGTGCCTGCGGGGTTCTGCGCCCAGTTGTAGGGAGGGGTCGCCGTCCAGATGCCTCCGGAGCTCCCGTCCTGCGGTCCGGTGAAGTCGGTCAGCGGGACGCCGTGGGCGTTCCAGTCGAACACGTCCGCGCCGGCCCTGGCGGGCGGCCCGCCGGCGAGCGCGCCGCCGCGCGCCAGATACCACGACCGGGCCGTTGTCCCGGGGATGGGGAACCGGTCGAAGGACTGCTCGAATCCCGGATACGGGTACCCGGGCGTGTTCCCGCCGTTTCCGGCGCCGTTGTCGAAGAGCACCCGGATCTGCGGGAGCTTCTCGAACGCCGCCAGCGCCGCGTCGTAGGTCGGTTGTTCCTGGATCGGATCAGGCGGCAGCGTCACCCCGTTGATGCCCATCGCCGACTGGTAGATGACCGGTGCGGCGGCGTGGATCGCGGCCGAGTCGACGATCGGCGCCTGATGGGCGACGAACAGCTCGAGGAAGTCGTACCAGCGGTTGAACGTCTCCGGATCCAGGGAGTCGACGTGAGCGCCGTTGGTGAAGCTGAACCACTTCTGCTGTGTCCCGGTGAAATGCTCCGTCAGGTCCGGGCAGTGACCGCCCGTCTGCTCGTCGGTCCACTGGCATGCCATGTAGACCGGCACCTTGATCTTGTTGACGAAGGTGATCGGCGACAGCGGATCGGCGACGGACGGGTTGTAGTGGCTATTGGCGCGGATCTTGTCCAGCAGGTTCACCGCCTCGCCGTGGAGGACCTGGTTGGCCGCGCACGCCTGATCGCCCTGCTGGATGCGCTGGTAGGCCCACGCCTGGCCGCCGTTCGCCGATGCCGGCTCAGCGTCGTGGATCCGCTCGTCCGCCCATGCGACCGCGAAACCGGTGTTGAGGATGCCGCCCGGATAGAGGGTCGTCTGGGTGTTGTCGATCACCGACAGGGGCGAGATCGCCGCCAGGCTCGGCGGATCGGTCTGAGCCGTGAACAGCTGGCTGATGCCACCGTAGGAGATGCCCATCATCCCGACCTTGTGACCGAGTACCCACGGCTGCCGAGCGATCGTCTCGATCACGTCATAGCCGTCGAGGTTCTGAAGCGGCTCAAAGAAGTCGTAGGCGCCGCCTGAACAGCCGGTCCCCCGCATGTTGACGTCCACGACCGCGAACCCCATGAGGTTGGCGAGGATTGCGATCCCGTTCTGCGGACCGGCGGGATCGGCATATCCGTAGCCGGAGTACTCGATCAACGTGGGCCACGGCGGGCCGGTCGCGACGCTCGACGGTAGCGTGACGCCGATCGGCCCGATCTGCAGTTGCGAGGGCGGGATGACGCCGGACGGGAGGGCGGGAACCGGTTCCCCGGCGGGTTGCTGGGGCGGATGCACGTCGATCGCCAACTGGGTGCCGTCGCGCGTCGTCAGATAGCTGTAGCCGCTGGACGGAATCGTCTGGTTGTAGATGCTGGTGCTCGGCGGTGCTGGGCGAGTCGACAGCACCGTCACCGGGCCGGATTCCGCTCCCGAGGGGTATCGGCGCACGCGGTACCCGCCACCTGGTGTCACGTCACGGAAGAGAAGTCCGCCGAGGGAGTCCGCCGGCTGCGTGGCGATCGTATGGCCCAGGCGATCGACCAGCGACATTCGCTCCCCGGCGCCGAGGCCGGTGACGTAGACCTGCTCGACGCTCCC
>DASZMU010000003.1:0-77328 GCA_035551695.1 Solirubrobacteraceae bacterium | reverse complement strand
ACGGTCGGCACCCTGTACATCCACCACATCAAGACGACGAACTACGGGATATTCGCCGTGGTCATCCCGCTCATCATCTGGTTGCACCTGGGCGGGCAGGTGTTCATGTACAGCGCCGAGGTCAACGTCGTCGTCACCCGCGGCCTGTGGCCGCGGAGCTTCTTCGGACCGCCGACGGCCGCCGCCGACCAGGAGACGCTCACCGCGCTGGCCAAGGCCGAGGAGCGTTCCGATCAACAGCGCGTCGATGTCGAGTTCTCAGAGCCGGCCGAGCCCGGCGGCGACGGCGGGGGCGGAGCTCCGGGGGCGGCGCGGCCAGGAAAGAAGTCTCCGCGGCCGCGTTAGAACAGACGGTCCGGCGACTCGCGCCGGGTCTGCTCCAGCGGCCATGAGCACAGCCCACCCTCCGCCGAGCAGCCGGCACAGACCCGCCGGTGGGGCGTGGGAGTCACCGCAAACTCGCGGCGCAGGATCCCGCGGCTGAGGCCCTCGAGCGCCCGCTCGAGCCTCTCGGCATCGGAGCGCTCAAACGTGGCGACCGCGGGCGTCTCCGGCTGCTCGATGAAACAGTGGGCGATCTCGACGGTTCGAGCGCCGGCGCGCAGAGCCGCCAGCGCGTAGACGATCCGCTGGGTCGAGTACTCATCGTCGGCCACCTGCGCCGGGGTCGCGCCGGCGAGCCAGTCGCTCTTGTAGTCGACGACCAGGACACGCTCAGGATGCGGGGGGTTGGACTCTCGCGCCAGGACGTCGATGGCGCCGACGGCGAGCGGGGCGGCGAGGCTGCGACCGACCGGGAACGCGAATCGCTCCTCGCGACGCGTGGACGCGGCGCGGGCGAGGCGGGCGCACAGCTCGCTCCCGGCAAAGCGCCGCACCAGCGCGGCGAGGTCGTCGGCTTCGGCCGGGCCGGGCGGGGGCCACAGACCCATCCGGGCTGCGGCGGCGCGCACCGCGTCCGCCGACGGGACCGCCGGCCGGCGGAAGTCCAGCCGCTCCAGCAGGGCATGGAGGAGCACGCCACGGTCGGCGGCGCTGCGGGGTCCGGCGACCGCGTCCCCGGGCCGCGGGGCCGGCTCCGGAACCGGCGGAAGGCCCAGCACGCGCTCGGCGTAGAAGCGATAGCCGCATCGGTGGTACGCCTGCAGCGAGGAGTAGCTCAGGGTGGCCACCGGGGGCGCCGGCTCCGCGGCGGGAGGCGGCGCGGCGGCCGGGACGTCCGGCACACCGGCGCCCACCGCAGCCGGAGCCTCCGTCGCCCCCTCCGTGCCTACCCCGCCGTCCTGGCACTGATCCTCCGGACGAGCGACCCGCACCGCGATCCGAACCCCGTCGCGTCGCACCTCGCCGCCGCCCTGCTCGAGCACCGCGCCGAGCTCCGGTACGAACGCCGGTGCGATCCAGGCGGCCGGGCCGCCGCCCGTGGGGCCGCCTTCGGCGGTGAACCCGGCGAACTTGAGCGCGCCGCTGAGCACGAGCCGCTCCTGGGCCCGGGTCATCGCGACGTAGAACAGCCGCCGCTCCTCGGCCTCCTCGGCTGCGCGCCGGCGGTCGCCGATCGCCTTGTAGTCAAACGCCGGCTCGCGGCCGGAGACCCCGGCCCGCGCGAGCCGCAGGCCGACGCCGCCATCCTCGGTAACCCGCAGGATCTCCGCCGGAGGGCGGACCGAGCGGCCGAGATCGGCGACGACGACCAGCTTGAACTCGAGTCCCTTGGCCCTGTGGATCGTCATCAGCCGGATCGCGTCCAGCCCCTCCCCCTCCACCGGCGCCTCGCTCTCGCGTGACTCCGCCGACCGACCGGACTGGCGGTCGGCGACGACGGCAAGGAACCCGTGAAGGTCCGGACCGTGCGCATCCTCGTATTCGCGGCCGAGCCGCATCAGCTTGCGGACGTTCGCGAGGCGCCGGCGCCCGCCTGGCATCGCCAGCATCGCCAGGTCATACCCGCTGGCGACCAGCGCCGAGTCGATCAGCTCCTCCGGCCCGCAGCGCCCCGCCCGCCGGCGCTCGGCGGCGAACCACCCGACGAACCCGGCCAGCTTCGAGCGATCGCCGGAGGTGAGCCCCTCGAGCGCATCGAGCGAATCGCACAGCACCCACCATGGGTCCCGATCGCTCTCGCGGGCCGCGGCGGCGAGGATCACGAGCGCGTCGAGCGAGACGCCGACGAACGGCGAGGCGAGGACGCCGTAGACCGACTCCTCGTCACGGGGGTTGGCGAGGGCGCGGAGATAGGCGAGGAGATCAACCACCTGGGGATGAGACCAGTAGCCCCGCCCCCCGATCACGTACGTCGGCAGGCCCCGCCGCTCGAGCGCTCGCTCGTACGCGCGCATGTCCGTCGTCGCGCGCATCAGCACCACGATCTCGCCGGGCGCCCAGCCCTCGCCCACCAGCTGCCAGACCCGCTCGGCGAGCGCCCGCGCCTCCGCCACCCGCCACGGCGACGCGACACCCTCCTGCTCCCAGTCGGCGGCCTTGTCGACGAGCACCAGTTCGACCGCCGGGTCTGGGCCGGCCCGGTCGCCGCGACCGGCACGCAGCGGCTTGAACCGATCCCCCAACTCGTCGGCGAACGCCAGGTTCAGCGTGTCGATGATCTGCGGGCGTGACCGGAAGTTCGTCTGCAGCGTCTCCCGAGCACCGACGGCCGCCAGCCGTTCGCCGCGACGTTCGAACAGCTCGACGTCGGCATGGCGAAAGCCGTAAATCGACTGCTGGGCGTCGCCAACCGTGAACAGGTTGTCGCGGGCGATCGACTCGATCAGCTCCAGCTGTACGCGATTGGTGTCCTGGAGCTCGTCCACCATGATCCGCTCGAAGCGCGCGGTGTAGCGCTCACACAGCTCGCCGTCGTCCGCCAGCAGACGGCGGGTGATCAGCTCGAGGTCCTCGAAGTCCAGCCCGGACGCCGCCCGCTTGCGCCGCTCGTAGTGCCGGCCAAAGGAGTCGAGCAGCCGGTCGAGCAGGTCGCGCACGGGCATCGCCGCCCGCGCCGCCACCTGCGCACGGAACTCGGCGAGCGCGTCCGTGTAGGCGACGCACGCATCGGTGCTGAGCGCCGCGCCGTTGCGCGGGAGCCGGAGCGCCTCGAGCGCCGGCGGCCACAGGGACTCGGGTCGATCGCCCCCACCGCCCGCTCCGACCCCCTCGCCGGCCACCAGCTCCAGGCAGCGGCCGACGCGGTCCAGCGCCTCGAGCACGCTCTTGCCGGGGGACGTGACCTCACGCAGCTCCGCGGCCACCACCCCCGCCGCCCGTGCCAGCTCGGCCGCTGCCTCGGTCATCCGCTCAGCAGGGCAGGCCGGGAGCCGCGGGTGCAGAGCCCCGCCGGAGCGCAGCTGCCCGTAGACCCCCAGGATCGCCCCGCGCAGCGACCACGCCCCGTAGGCGGCCACCAGGTCGACCGCCCCGTCTGCCTCGTCTGCGAGCTCGTCGAGCGCGTCGTCGAAGGCGGCCGCCGCCAGCGGCTCCGACTCGTTGCGGTCGAGCACAGCGAAGTGGGGATCGAGGCCCGCCGCCAAGGCGTTGGCCCGCAGCACCCGGGCGCAGAAGCCGTGGATGGTGGAGATGAACGCGCCCTCCGTGCGCCGTGCCGCGTCCGGAGCACCGAGTTCCTGCAGCCGTGCCCGGATCCGATCGCGCAGCTCCGCCGCCGCCTTCTCGGTGAACGTGATCGTCAGCATCGCCGTGATGTCGATTCCGTCCTCGAGCGCCGCGGCGACAAAGCGCTCGACGAGCACCGAGGTCTTCCCGCTGCCCGCGGAGGCGTCCAGCAGCAGGTCGCCGTGCCGGCGGTCGATCGCTCGCTGCTGCTCCTCGGTCCATGCACGGTCGGACCGCATCCGCTGGACGGCACTCATTGGCTGCGGCAGATCGCCGGATAGGCGCAGCCGTCGCGGGAGCAGGTCTGCGGGCACGGCGTCAGCTCGCCGCTGCGCAGCGAGGCGGCCAGGGACACCGCGCGACCGGCGGCGTCCGCGAGCAGCGCGTCGATCTCGGCCGTGTCACGCGCGTCTGTGCCGACCGCCCCGGCGCCGACGCCCTCGCCACGGACAAAGACCCCCCGTGCGCGCAGATCGTCGCCGCGCAGGGGCTGATAGAAGCCGCCGGTGGGCTCCAGGCCGATGAGCTCGCGCACCACGAGCATGTACAGCGCGACCTGGAGACGGCGGTCGGCGCTCCAGCGGCCCGCGGACCAATCCGAGCGCCGGGCGCCGCTCTTGTAGTCGCGCACGACGGCGTGCCCGCGCCCGTCAACGTCGACGCGGTCGATCATCCCCCGGACGAGCACACGCTCATCGCCGTCGACGAGCTCGAGCGGCGGCAGCGAGCCGTCGTCCTCTCCGGTGAATCCGAAGCGCATCTCGAGCCCGAGTGGCCGCCAGCCGCCGCCGGTCGCCGCCTCGTGCTCGAGGTAGCGCCGCAGATCGGTCTCGATCGCGCGCAGCGCCCCGGCACGCACGACCTCGGAGGCCCCCGGCACCAGCCGCCGGCTGGTCTCCGATCCCGCCAGCTCGACCAGCAGGCGCTCGAGGATCTCGCGCGCGGTCGCGACCGATCCCGGAGTGAGCGGACCGCCGAGTTCGCCCAGGAGCCGCTCGAGCACATCGTGCATGACGTTGCCGCGGGTGATCGGGTCCGGCTCCGGCGCGAGCGGCTCGGGCTGGAGCTCGCGCTCGATCAGCCACCGCACGGGACAGTCCCCATACGTCTCGAGCGCCCCCGCCGACAGGATCTGGCTGTGGCGGACCTTCGCCAGCGCTCCGGCCCCGAGCACGCGCCGCGGAGCCGCCTCCTCCCCGGCGTCCGGCGCCCGCTGCGCCGCCAGAGCCCGCGCTTGCTCCCGCGGCGTGGGAGCGAGGTCCGGCGACCAGACGACATCCGCCAGCAGCCGCCGGCGCCGGCGCGCGCGCCAGTCCGGGGCCAGCAGCTCGGCGACGTCGGCGATGAACGGGGAGGGCAGCGCCAGGTTGCCCTCCTCATCCGAGCTGCGATACGCGAGGTAGACGCGCTCGGTGGCACGCGACACGGCCGCGTAGAACAGGTAGCGCTCGGCGGCCAGCGAGTCCTCGCGGGGGCGCAGCGCCAGCCCCGACGCGAGCGCCACCTCGCGGCGTCGCTCGTCGGAGAGAAACGGCTCGGGACGTGACGACAGCGGAAACGCCCCCTCCTGCAGCCCGCAGATGAACACCGCGCGGAAGCGGCGGGCCCGGACCTCGAGCGGCTCGGCGAGCAGCACCCGCTCTGCGCCGTCCCGTCCTCCGCCGGCGCCGCCCGCCGCCGCCTCGACCGCGACGTCCTCGAGCAGGGCGAGCAGCTCCGGGGCCGGAGGCGTCAGGTTCAGCTCGGCGAGCTCGTTCACCGCGGCGATGAGCGCACGCAGCGCGCGCGCGTCGAGCTCCTCCCCGGCGCTGAGCGACGGAGCCGCGCCCCGGTGAGGCGCGGCGAACAGCCGGCGGGCCAGACGGCAGAGCTCGCGCGCCGGATCCGGCGCCGCAGCCAGGGCGGTCAGCTCCGGCAGCTCCCAGCCCAGTCGCTCGCGCGCCTCAGCCGCTGTCCGCAGGCCGCCGCGTCGGATCTCGGCCTCGAGTGAGTCGGCGACCTCGGGACGCTCGAGCAGCCCGGGGGTGCGCAGGTAGGCGAGCAGATCCTCGGCCGTCGCCGGCGGCTCCCGGAGCAGCGCGCAGCGAGCCCCGGCGAGCAGCCCGCGACCGAGCGGCGTGTGGCCGAGCTGCGGGGCCTGCCCGGTCTGCAGCGGGATCCCGTATTGGTCGAACACGTGGGCGAGCAGCGGGGCAGCGCCCGCACGCGAGCGGTACACGACCACGATCTCGTCCGCCGGCACTCCGGCGCGCACCAGTGCCGCCACCCGCTCGGCCACCAGCTCGGCCTCGGCCCGCTCGCCACCGGCCTCCAGCAGGACGACGGCATCGCCCGGCTCGACGCGTCCGGGGTCCGTGGCGAAGAGAGAGCGCTCCAGGTGGTGCAGAGCCTCCGCCGACGCCGGCGCGTAGTACTGATCCTGCGCCGGGAGCTCGAGCACGCGCTCAGCCAGCGGCCGGAGCTCTTCGACGGTCTCGGCGCGGGCGCTCAGCGCCTCACGGCCGGCCTCGTAGGTGAGCGAGACGGTCACGTCGACGCCGGGGATGCGGGCAAGCGTCTCCACCGCGTCGCGCTCCAGCGGCGTCAGGTCATCGAACCCGTAGAAGTAGACGGCATCCCGGGCAGAGCCGGAGCCGGACGTGGGCTGGCTCCACCGCCACGGCTCGGCGCGCAGAGAATCCAGGGCCCGCCAGGCAAACAGCTCGCGGTCGACGCGTCCCAAACGGTCGAGCTCCCGGACGTATTCGGCGTAGACGCGGCCGAGATCCCGCGCGTACGGCGCGCGGCGCACATCCAGGGCGGCCCAGCGGCGCAGTCCGGCGCTGAACCGCGCCGGCTCGATCAGCGCCCGTTGCAGCTCGGCGATCAGGTCGCCGGCGGCCGCGGCGAACCCCGTCGCGGACGCCGACGGGGCCAGCACGTCGAGCCGGGCGCGAGCGACCACCCGCTCCAGCACACGCGCGCGCTGCAGCTCGGACAGGCGTCGGCCGGCGTAGTCGGCCCGGCGCGCGATCTCAGCCGCGAGGCCGCTGAACGTCAGCACGGAGCCGAGCACGGCGCCCTGACCGGCCAGCTCCCGCGCGTAATGGCGCGCGTCGGTGGCGGTCGGCACGACCAGCAGCGCACCCCGCCGCGCCGCGGCCGCGTAGGCACCGAGAACCTCTCCGGCCTTCGCGGAGTTGGCTGGTCCGAGTACGAGCGTCAGGCCCATCGGCCCAGTCTGGCGCGTGGGGATGACGACTCGGCGGCGGGGACGGGTCAGCGCGACGGGGCGCCGGCCCGAAAAACGTCGGCAACGAAGGGGGGAACGACTGGACGGGCGGTCACCGGCGTCCCTGGGCCCCTTTGGTCCGGATTTCAGCGTGCGATTCGCGCCAGTGGGCTATCCGCTTCAGTACCCCGGGTTCAGGCGCGGCTCGGCTGAGGTGCCCGGTGGGGGCGGGGACGCGCCGAAACGACCCAGCCGCGGCGGGCGGCACGCCCGCGATAGAGAGAGAGAGCCGGGCCTGGATCGCGCCAGGGACGGGACCCCGGTGCGCCGGGGACGGGTCCCCCGGCCCCGGCTGGACCCGGTCACACGTCCGCCTGCCCACAGGCTTTGGGGGCTCACGCGTCCTATACACGGGTAATCCCCCAAACCCCCTCCCGGACACGTACCGTCACTGCTGACGACGAGGGGGAGCGAACTGGATAGCCCACTTGCGCCAAATCGTCCACCCGGACCCAGTGCAGGCTCCGCCCCAGGATTTGCCGCCGACGCCGCGTCCTTCCCTTCTTCGATGCCAGAAGTTCGGTCCGCAGCCCGCGCCGCGAGCGCCGACGCTGGAAACGGCCCTCAGGCGGCGGCGGGCTGCTCCCGATCCCGCTCCGCGGCGCCAGCACCGTCGGTGGGGGCCTCCTCGGCCTCCGGCGGCTTGGCGCCCTCCCGGGCCCACGGCTCGTCGAACTCGACGCGCCACTTGCCCTCCTCGGTCTGCATGAGGGCCAGCCGAGCCCGGAAGCTCTTGCCGGACCGGCCCTTGAAGCCGGTGACCGGCCGCTCGGTCCGGCCCGTCTTGATCAGCTCGCGGGCAACGGCCAGCGGCAGTTGCTTGCCGGCCTTCGCCTTCCAGATCACGAAGCCGCAGCCGGGATCCTCCCGCGACCAGCAGGAATAGCCCTTGCGGTTCTCGACGATGTCGCGGCCGCACACCGGACAGGGACCGAGGTTGGCGCGCGGAATGCGCACGTCCTTCAATTTCGTGTCGAGCTCGCCGACCGTCTCCTCGGTGAACTTGACGATGTCGCCCATGAACGCCTCGCGGGAGTCGTCCCCGGTCTCGATTCGCGCCAGCCGGTGCTCCCAGTCGCCGGTGAGCCCCGGCGAGGTCAGCGGGTGCTCGGCGAGCAGCCGGATCACGTTCAGGCCCTTCTCGGTCACGACCAGAGCCCGCCCGTCGCGCTCGATGTAGCCGACCTGAAGCAGACGCTCGATGATCGCCGCGCGGGTCGCCGGGGTGCCGATCCCGGAGTCCTTCATCGCTTCTCGCAGCTCCTCCTCCTCGACGAGCTTGCCGGCCGTCTCCATCATGTCCAGCAGCGAACGCTCGGTGTGGCGCCGCGGCGGCTTGGTCTCCTTCGCCTGATCGGCGATCTCGGTGACCCGGGCGTCCTCTCCCTTGGTCAGCTTGGGCAGCCGCTGCTCCCGCGCCTCGTCATCATCTTCGCCACGGGCATCGTCGAGGTCTGCCGTCTCACCGTACACGCCGCGCCAGCCGGGGACGAGCAGCAGCTTGCCGCGCGTCCGGAACACATGCGTCGCCACCGTCGTCTCCACGCGGGTGTTCTCAAACACCGCCTCCTGATGGAAGACGGCCAGGAACCGGCGGACCACCAGGTCGTAGATCCGCCGGTCATCCTCGTTCATCTTGTCGACGGGATGACGCTCGGCGTTCGTGGGGATGATCGCGTGGTGGTCGGTCACCTTGGCGTCGTTGACGACGCGCCCCAACGGCAGCACATCGAGCCCCAGCACGTAGCGTGCCGCTGCGGCGTACTCGCTCTGTCTGCCGACGAGCTTGGCGATCGGCTTGATCTCCCCCACCATGTCGCCCGTGATGTAGCGCGAGCTGGTGCGCGGGTACGTGAGCGCCTTGTGCTCCTCGTATAGCCGCTGCGCCGCGGCCAGCGTGCGCCGGGCCGAGAAGCCGAAGCGGCCGTTCGCATCACGCTGCAACTGGGTCAGGTCATAGAGGAGCGGAACCCGTTCCCTGCGCTCCGACTTCTCGAGCTTGGTGATCGTCCCGACCTGGTCGCGGGCGGCGGCGACGACTTCGCGGGCCTCCTCGGCGGTCTTCAGACGGGGGTTGGCGCCGGCGTAGTACCGGCCCTCGTACGTGCGGCCCGGCGGTTGGGCGATCGCCGCAAAGGACGCGTCGACGACCCAGTACGGCTCGGGCTTGAAGGCGCGGATCTCCTCCTCGCGCCGGGCCAGGATCGCCAGCGTCGGCGTCTGCACGCGCCCCAACGAGACGGCCCCGTCGAACGAGGAGCGCAGCCGGATGGTGGCCGCGCGGGTGGCGTTCATGCCCACGATCCAGTCGGCTTCCGAGCGCGACCGCGCCGCCGCCTCGAGCGGGGCGAACTCGGATCCGGGCCGCAGCTCGTCGAAGGCGGCCTGGATCGCCTGCTTGGTCATCGAGTTGAGCCACAGGCGCTGGACCGGCTTGCGCGAGCCGGACTTCTCGTACAGATAGGCGAAGATCAGCTCGCCCTCGCGTCCCGCGTCACAGGCGTTGACGACGAGATCGACGTCGTCGCGCCCCAGCAGCCGCTTGACGATGGTCATCTGCTTTTTGGAGCGCTCGTCGCGGACCACCAGCTTGAACCGATCCGGAACGATCGGCAGGTCGGCCATCCGCCATTTCTTGAACTTGTCGTCGTACTCGTCCGGGTCGGCGAGCTGGACGAGGTGGCCGACCGCCCACGTCACGACGTGCTCCGGGCCCTCCAGGTACTCCTCACCCTTGCCGCCCTGCTTGGTGAATGCGCCCGGGAGCACGCGTTCCAGGTCGCGTCCCACGGACGGCTTCTCGGCGATCACGAGAGTCTTGGACATAGGCCGCGGAGGGTAGCGCTCCGCACAAGCCGCTCCGCTCAGCCGCCGCGCAGCTTGGCCGCCCGCCGCGCGACGGCGACCAGGTCGCGCTCGCCGGCGGTGGCCCGTGCCTGTTCGATCAGCAGCGCCGCCTCGCTGCCGCCGCCCAGTGCCTTCGAGAGATCGAGCTGGGCGTGCGCCAGCTCCGCGGTCGCGCCCAGGCGGGCATTCGCCCGCACCGCCTCACGCAGATGCTCGACCGCCTCCTGACGGCGGCCGAGGGCGAGCGCCAGGCGCCCCAGGTATCGGCTGGTGGCGCCGAGGCAGACCGCCCCCAATCCGATCACGACGTTCGTGCCGGCGTGCGGAAGCAGGAGCTCGTACAGGCGCGCAGCCTGCTTTCTGTCCTCGAGCACGGACGCCACATTGCTGATCAGGGCGATCACGACCTTCCAATCGCCGTCCGGCGGGACCGACTCAAAGTCGTCGCGGGCGAGGACGTCGAGCTCGGCCTTGGCCTCCGCATGCCGCCCGTTCTCGAGAAGGATCGTCGCCAGGCCGGCCCTCCAGGCGGCGCGGTGCGGGTTGCTGGACACGAGCTCGCGAGCCGGGACCTCGAGCTCCGCCATGCGTGCCTGCTCGCGGCGGATCGCCATCATCTGGATCGCGTAGTACTGAGGCGCGGTGATCCCCTCGGTCCGGACCCCGCCGGAGAGCGTCGCCGCCGCGAGCCGCTCGGCCTCCTCGAGCCGCCCGTCGAGCAGCGCGATCATCGCGTGCCACAACCCGGCATTCCACAGATACAGCGGCTGGCGCAGCCGCTGGGCGCCGCGACTGAACGCTTCGATCTGCACCTCGACCCCCTTGCGATCCCCCGCCTCGAGGAGATCGACGACCAGCCACGCGTGGCCCTGGAGCGTGAGCTCGATGTCGGAGGACTCACGCGCCGCCCGCAGCAACTCGGTCGAGTCCGCCAGGCGCCGGTCCAGCCGACCCGGCTCCCAATAGGCGCGGCGCCGCGCGGCGGCGGCCAGAGCCGTCGCCTGCGGGTCGTGCAGCTCGGCGGCGATTGCGGTCGCCTGGTCGCTGAGGCTGCGCATCCGCTCACGGCGGTCGGAGAAGTACAGGGCCCCGCACAGACGGGAGAGCAGCTCGAGCTGCGTCAGCGTGCGCTCCGGGGGTGTCATCTCCAGTGCCCGCTCAAGCAGCGCGATCAGCTCCTCGTCGACGACCCCGGGGGGCTGCAGGTAGCGGCGGGAGGCGCCGAGCGCCGCCCGCGCGAGGCTGACGCTGTCGCCAAGGCGCCCCGCGAGCACCGCCGCCTCCCGGAATGTCCGCCACGCCGTGGGCCGCTCGCCGCTGCGCACGCGGGCCTCGCCGAGCCTCAGCATGAGGTCGCAGCGGCGCGTCATGTCCTCCGGATCGCATCGCTCGAGCACCGCCAGCGCGCGAGCGTAATGCTCGGCCGCCTCCTCGTTGGCGAGCATCGCCGTCGCCTGCTCCCCCGCCTGCAGCGCATAGCGGATCGCCCGCTCGGCGTCTTCGCTGTCGGCGGCGCGGGTGAAATGGAGGGCAAGCGCGCTGATCTGCGCCTCGGGGTGCGCCGGGTCCAGATCCTCGAGCGTGACACCCACCCGGCGGTGAAGCCGCGCCCGCCGGGTGGAGGACATGCCCTCATAGAGGGTCTCGCGGATCAGCGCGTGAGAGAAGGCGTAGCGCCCGGGCTCGCCGGGCGCCTCGCTCACCAGGTCGGCGTCGGACGCTGCCTCGAGGGCGGCGAGGAAGCGATCTTCGTCGAGGTTCAGGACCCTCTCCAGCAGCTTGGCATCGAAGTCGCGGCCGATCACAGCCGCCGCCCGCAGCCATTCGATCGTGGTCGCGTCCAGGCGCTCGAGCCGGCGCGAGATCACGTCGCGCACGTCCTCGGGCAGGCCGACGCGTTCCAGCTCGCCGGCTCCGGCCTCATGCGAGCGTACGCCGGAGTCGACCAGGTGCCGGACGATCTCCTCGATGAAGAACGGGTTGCCCTCCGTCTCCGCATAGAGCGCCTGGAGGAAGGCCAGGGACGGGGTGCCACCGGCGTGGAGGCGAACGAGCTCCGACGCCTCGTCCTCGGGCAGGCCGCCGAGTTCCAGCTGGAGCATCAGCCGCTCCCGTCGCAGGCCGGCCAGCGCGGCCTCGAAGCCCTCGCTCCAGCGATCGATCCCGCGATAGGCGCACAGGATCGAGACCTGCGTGTTATGGGGCGAGCGGGCCAGGTGGCGCAGGAGCAGCAGCGTCGGCCGGTCCGCCCAGTGGAGGTCGTCGAGCACGATCAGCACCGGCACCGTCGCCGACATCTCGCCCAGCAGGCCCGCCACCGCCTCGAACAGCCGGTAGCGATCGGTCTCCGGGTCGCCGGGGTCCGATGGGGGCAGATCCGGGAGCCGGTGTCGAAGCTCCGGGATCAGCCGTCCCAGCTCCGGCCCGTGCTCGCGCGTCACCGCGCGCAGCTCGTCCAGCGGCGCCCGGAACACGTAGTGCCCGAGCGCCTCCAGGAACGGCTGGTAGGGCACGAGCGTCTCCTCCGGGGCGCGGCCCGCGAGCACGATCACCCCGGAGGCGTGCGCCCGGACGGCGGTCTCGGCGAGGAGGCGCGTCTTGCCGATGCCGGCATCCCCGGTCACCAGCATCACGCGCTCGCCCTCCGGCGCCCGCCACCAGGCCTCGAGCCGGGCGAGCTCCTTGCGTCGTCCGATCAGCGGCGTCGCGGCGCGCGCCGACAGCTCCGCCGGCAGCTCGATTCCGCCGGCCGCCCCGCTGGACTCCGTCGCCGTTCTGCCCCGGGCCGGCGGGGGGTGCAGAAGCCGCTCGTGCATCTGCATCGCCTCCGGCGAGGGGGCCGTCCCCAATTCGTCGCGCAGCAGCAAGCGCAGCCGCTCGAACACGCGCAACCCCTCGGCGACGTTGCCCTCGGCCTCCAGCGCGGCCATCAACAGCACGTATCCGGACTCCCGGTAGGGCTCGGACTCGATCAGCGTCCGGGCGGCGCGCTCCACCGAGCCCAGCTGCGTCCCGCCGAGACTGAGCCCGGCGCGGCCGATCACCTCGAGCGCCTGCAGGCGGATGTCGGCGAGCTCCCGCCGGCGCGGCTCGAGCCAGTTCGCCTGCGTACCGGGCAGGAGTCCGCGGCTGGCGATGTTCAGCGGGACCTGGGCCAGCGCCCAGGCCGCCCGCGGGTCGTTGGCCTCGAGGGCGTGCCGGGCCCGGGCCACCTCGCTGGCGGCCGCCTCGACGTCCACCCAGGCGGGCTCCGGCAGCTCGAGCTCCAGCTCGTCGCGGCCCGCCAGCACGCTCGACCCCAGAGCCGACCTGAGCCGCGACAGCAGGGTCCTCATGGCGGCATCCTGGGATTGCGGCGCGTGCTCAGGCCACAGAGCGCCGATCAACTCCTCCCGTCCGACCAGACGGTCGCGGTTCAGGACCAGGTAGGCCAGCAGCAGCGGCACCTGCTTGCCGCGCAGCGATGTGACCAGCTCGACGCCGTCCAACTCCACCGACAGGCGCCCACACAGCTGGATTCTGGTCCGCTCACCTACGGGGACAAGCTCCGGCAACGTTGTGGAAACGTATCGCCAACGCGACGTTGAGAGGGTTCCGATCCGCGGTCGCCGGGGGGCCGCGGACCAATCAGCAACAGCGGCGTCCTGTTCAGAACGCCGCGATGTCGCATCAAGCACGGGGAAAATGACCCTCAGCCACAGAGAGAACTGCCGGATCGCATACTGCGAGTGTGGGGCGCGACTCGTCGGCAAATCCGAGCAGGAGCTCTTTGATGCGGCACAGGCTCACCTCGCTCATCATCATCCCGAGCTCTTGGGGGCAGTAGGGCTCGAGGTGGTGCAACAGATGGCCGAGGAACGTCCGGGGGCATTCACGGCCTGAGGCGGGCGGCGCGCAGACCGCCGCCCGCCTAAGGTTGTCTTTCCGACGGCGAGGGTTTAGTTGGCGCACGCGCCGGTTCCCACCGGCGCCGCCTGGGACCCGGCCTTCGCCAGTTCGCGGTGCACGACGCCGTCCGGCACGGCGAAGCCGCCGGCGCGCGAGGTGCCGGTCAGCGCCGCGAATACGGTCGCGACCACGTGCCCGTGGCTGTCGACCATGGGCCCACCGGAGTTCCCGGGCCGCACGCGGCCGCGCAGCGCGGTGATGCTGCGCACCACGTGGCCCTGGCCATACGCGTTCTGGGTGGCGACCGTCTCGGTCTCTCCCAGCCGCCCGGGCTCGGCGTCGAACGGGCCGTCCAGCGGATAACCGAGGATCGCCGCCGAACTGCCCGGCGCAGCCGCAGCGGCCGTCGACAGCGTGGGGACCGCGAGCCCGGGAACGCTGAGGATCGCGATGTCGTTGCGTGGATCGAACACGACCGCATGGGCCGAGAACGCGGGACCGACGCCGTCGACCTGCACCGCGGTGTCAGTCTCGCCGGCGACGACATGGGCGTTCGTTACCACGAGGCCCGGCGCCGCGACCCAGCCGCTGCCCTCCACGCCCAGCCCACACGCGGTGCCGAACACGCGCACCACGCTGCGCCGGGCGCTCCGCACCCCGGGGCTGGCGAGGATCGCCGGCGACGGCGGCGGGACGTCGGCGGCCGGGCCGTGCACCGACGGGAGGGGGTCAAACCGGGCGAGCACGTTGAGGATCGGCCCGGACGGCGGCAGGAGCCCATCGAGAGCACGCAGGATCGACGAGGCCTGGATGTCGGACCGCAGCGGCCTGGAGCCGGAGGCATCGAGGGCCACGGCACCGATGATCCAGGCGATGCCGAGCCCGACGCACGCCGTCAGCGCGGCCCCCAGCAGGCCATCGACCGCCCGCAGGCCGGGAATGCGCAGTGCCGACCGGGCCCGGGCGCCCACGCCCTCCAGACCGCTGGCGAACACGCCTCCGGCGAGCAGCGCGCCGAGCAGGCCGAACAACGGCGCGTACGGCGACCGATCGCCCTGGCTGAGCAGCAGCGGCGCCAGCCGCGTCCCGATGAAGGCTCCGGCCGCAAAGCCCGCCAGCGAGAGCGCCCCGACGATGAACCCCTGGAGGTACCCGTAGAAGGCCAGAAGAACGGTGAAGCCGACGATGACCCAGTCAAGTCCGGTCACGCGATCAGAGTAACTGCGACGCGGCGAGTCCGATCTTCTACCGTTTGCTGCCACGGTGGCACAGGGCGGCGTATTGGAGGGGCGCGATCGGCGTCGCTATCGGCGACGGCGCGGCCACCGTCGGCGTCTGCTGACACGAGCGCTGCCGGTCGTCGTACTCGCCGGCGCGGCGTTGGCCGCCGGAGCCGTGTTGGCGACCGATCATGGACAGGGCGAGCGACAGCTCGTGACGCGTTATGTGACCGACTGGGAGCACCGCGATTACGCGCACATGTACGCGCTGCTCGACCGCGGCTCGCGCGCCCGGATCTCCGAGGCCGGCTTTGCCGGCCGGCTGTCGGCGGCGGCCGCCACAGCGACGATGCGCTCGCTGCGCGTCGTCCGGCTGGGGAGCCTCCGCGGCCGCTCCTACACCGTGCGCGTGCGGGTCAACACCCGGCTCTGGGGCACGCTGGTGGAGACGTTGTCGGTCCCCCTGACAGGCAGCGGGTCGGACGTTCACGTCCACTTCGCGAGGGAGCTCCTCTTCCCCGGCCTGCGTCCCGGCGAGCGTTTGCACCGGCAGATCGTCGCGCCCCCGCGGGCGGCGCTGTTGGCGAGCGACGGAACGCCGCTGGCGCAGGGACCGGGACGGACGTCGCCGATCCCGGACGTCGCCGGCCAGATCGCCGGCACCCTGGGACCGATCCCGGCGCCCGAGGCCGCGGCGTACGCCGCACGGGGCTACCCGGCCACCACCCAGGTCGGTCTCGACGGCCTGGAGCGCATCTTCCAGGACCGGGTCGCCGGGCAGCTCGGCGGCACCCTACTCGCCGGCCGGCGGGTGCTGGCGACCGTCCCGCCGGTGGCCGCCGCGCCGGTGCAGACGACGATCGATCCCGCGATGGAGCGGGCCGCGGTCGCGGCGCTCGGCGGTCAGTACGCGGGCATCGCGGTGATGAACCCTCGCACCGGAGCGCTCCAGGCGCTGGCGGGGATCGCGTTCTCCGACGTGCAGCCGCCCGGCTCGACGATGAAGATCATCACGTCGACCGCCGCTCTGCAGGCGGGGATCGTGACCCTCCAGAGCACCTTCCCGGTCGCAACCGGAGCGGTCATCGACGGCTACACGCTCCACAACGCCAATGGGGAGTCCTGCGGCGGAACCCTGCTCAACGCGTTCGCCGTCTCCTGCAACTCCGTGTTCGCGCCACTCGGCGCCCGGGTCGGAGCGGATGCGCTCGTCACGACCGCCGAGCGGTTCGGCTTCAACCAGCCGTCCTCGATCGCCGGTGCTGCCGAGAGCACCATCCCGGCGCCCGGCCAGATCGGCGACGCGCTGGCCGTCGGCTCCTCGGCGATCGGCCAGGGGATGGTGCAGACCACGCCCCTGGAGATGACCGACGTCGCGGCGACGATCGCGATGGGCGGCCGGCGGCCGATCCCCACCCTGCTCGCGCACCAGCGCCCCCGGTTCGTCCGGGTCACCAGCCCCCGGGTCGCCCACGAGGTCCAGCAGATGATGGAGGCGGTCGTCCAGTTCGGCACCGGCACCGCTGCGCAGATCCCGGGTGTCGTGGTGGCGGGCAAGACGGGAACTGCCGAGATCCAGACCGCGACCAACCCCAACGTCTCCAACCCCAAGAACACCGACGCGTGGTTCGTCGGCTACGCCCCCGCGGGTCATCCGAAGATCGTCGGCGGTGCGCTGTTCCCGGACCAGGGCGCGGGTGGCACGGCCGCGGCACCGGCGGTCCGGGCGGTGCTTGCCGCCGGGCTCAGCGGCTGAGCCGGGCTTCGGTAACGCGTCCCCCACGGACTGAACGACTGGCCAGGAAGGGGGGACGGACGGTGGGTCGCGGGCGACCCGGGGCGCCCACCGGTCGCACCTGCTTCGTAGTCGCGGCCCCTTCGTTGCCGCCGTTTCCCAGGTCTCCTGGGGTTTTCGGTTGGGTGTGGGGTCATCAGGTGGCGCCGGATTGGGCGAGGTTAGGTCGAGAGACCGTCCGCTCTGGGCGATGGCGCGGCAACGACGGGCAACGAAGGGGGCGTCAGCGGTCGCCGGGGCATTCCGGGTGGTCTCTGGGCCGTGCATCACGCGCCAAATCCGGGCGCGGCCAGACGATTTGTCGCCAGACGCAGGCTCAGACCCAAGTTTGCGCCAGATCAGCTGAGCCGATCCTGATTTGGCGCATGAGGCACGCCAGAATCCGGTGCCACATGGCACCACGTCCGGTTTCACGGCCCGCGTCCGTCTTCCCGCGCCCTCACGGGGTTGTTTCCCCACGTCGGGACGCCCGTTGCCCCGACGTCAGTGCCAGATCGCGCGGCGTGGCGGCGGCGGTCGCGCCGCGCCGCACCCTCCCACGAAAAACATCAACGCTGAGCGCGGCGCGACCGACGACGACCGCCGCGCTACCCACCCCCTCCCATCCACCCACGGAGACCCGCAGGAGCGCCTCTAAAAGCCGCTGTCGACGGTACCCACCACGCTCGGGTTCAGCGTGCCCTGCGACCACGCCGCCAGGGCCTCGTGCTGTGGCCCGGCAGCCACTGCGATGTCCAGGGCATAGCCGGCGCGCGAGAGGACCGTCGGCGGGCCGAAGCCCTGACCCGGCAGCGCCTGGACGGCCGCCACCGGATCGCCCGCGCGGATCCAGCCGACCAGCGCCTTCCCCCGCGGACCGACGGACAGCGCCGGCGCCTGCGCGGCATCGGTGGCACCGAGCGACCGCGCCGGACCGAACACGCCGCCCCGGCGCCGGACGGCGGTATCCACGGTGCACGCATCGTCGACGGTGCACGACTCCCACGCGGCCGCCTGGTCGCCCGCGGCATCGCCGGCGAACTGAAGCCCTGACGCCAGCCGGTTGCCCGCCGACAGCATGCGGACGCCGGCGTGAGGCGTCAGGTCGGTCGCCTCGACGACCGAGTGGTAGCTCCCGCTCCGGTCATACCAGCTCTCAGCCCAGGTCACGGTCGCGTCGCGGCCGCGCGGCGCGACGCCGATCTCGTCGATGCGATGGCCGGCCGGGACCGTCACGAGCGTCCGCACCCGCCGCGGCGCGCTCGTCCGAGATCCGGTGGCGCCGTCGATGCTCCGCGGGTCGGCGGCGCCTGCCGGTCCGGTCGCGGCCGTCCAGGCGACGAGCGACGAGCCCGCACCGAGCGGAGTGGCGGCCAGCGCCTGCGGCATCTGACCGGTCCGGGTCAGCAGATGCTGACCGGCGAACCGGTTGCCGCGGGAGGACTGCACCACCCAGACTCCCCGCTCCGTCGCGACGGCCGCGAGCATCTGCCCATCGGCGAGGGTCAGCAGACGACCGGTGGTCGTCCCCGCGAGCCCTCCGACGAGCGTGCGCGGACGCCCGACGATCCCGCCTGACCCGTCGACCTGGATCGCCTGCGCCTCGCTGCAGCACGTCTGGCCGGTGGCGCTCGTGCCCGTCAGCAGTTCGACCGAGCGCCCGTTGTACGCGACGCCGAGGATCTGGCGTGCCGGCGCGATCGTCTGGGGGCCGGAGATCGCGCCGGTGGGGGAGCGCAGCGTCAGGACCCCCTGCGAGCTGCCGGGCACATCAACGTCCTGGAAGCCGAACGCCGCGGCCGCAGAGCCGTCGCTGGAGAGCGCCAACTGTGGCGCGAGTACATCGAGCGTCTGCGGAGCCGCCAGCTGAAACGGCGGGCCCCACTTCTCCTGGGCGGCCTGGGCGAGCCCGGCGACGGATGCCGTGGCGAGAGCGAAGGAGATCCCAACCCGCGTCAACCACGCCCGCGCCGATCGGCGACAGACGCCGCTCGTCGTCCGAATCGCCACCTAGCCCGCCACCTGGTGGTTCCCCCCGCGGGCGACCACTACAGGTCGAGCGAGATCGACCCGAGCTTCTGGTTGTTGGATCCCAGGATGAACAACACCAGCGGCCGGTTGGAGAAGACGTTGGTGCTGACCTTGAACAGGAGCAGGCCACCCTGCGTCGGCCCCTGGCCCGCGATCGTGTCCGGCTCCGGCTGGACCGACCCCGGCAGCAGCGTCTGCGCCGTCCACGCAAACGAATTGAGGGTGGTGTTGAGCTTGACCGGGTAATACGTGTCGCCCTGGGTGTCGACGATCTTGAAGTTGTCCGTCGTCGTCTGGGGCTGATGCGTCTGGTTCTTGGCCCAGAGGAACACGCCGTACCACATCTCCGACGCCGGCAGGTTGGCCGAGACGCCGTAAGGCAGGCCCCTGACGTACTGGGAGTCCTCGGTGCTGTACTGGTTGAGCACGCGTGAGATCTGCAGCTGGTAGGTGAGCGGGCCCGCGAAGACGTAGCCGCCGTTGTTGTTGGCGTCGGCGACGTTCACGCCGGCCGCGCCGTGGGAATGCTGGCTGCCGCAGGCAGCCACTCCGAAGGCGAGAAGCAGCGCGCAGAGGGCGAAGACGAGACGGCGGGCGACCACAGCGGCGGACAGTCTAACCACGGGCATCCCTCACAGCGTTAGCGTCCCTCAACGGTCGGCCGGTGCCCGCGGTGGCGTCCCTCTTCCAGGATCGAGCGCAGCCGGCGTAGCGACTTCGCCGCCTTGCGCCGGGCCCAGGAGCGCCCGCCCAGCGTCTCCATCAGCTTGTCGGAGAGCTGCGACGGCTCGGTCTCGTACGTGAACTCAACTCGCGTGCTGTCGCTGGGGCCGGGGGAGAGCGTGTACGTCCCCAGCATCCGGATCCGGTTGTACTTGCCGCCGCGGCCGCGCTCGACGATCCGGAACGGGGGCTGCATCTCGACGAACGTGACGTCGGCCCACGCAAACCGGTTCATCGGAGCCTTGATCCGGAACCGCGCTCCGGCTCCCTGGCCGACCGACTCCTCCCGGGTCAGGTGCCAGTCGACGAGGTAATGGTCGGTGAACTCGGCGTGGTTGGCGATGTCCGACAGGTACTCATAGACGAGCTGGCGCGGTTTGGAGATCGTGGTCGAGACGGTGAAGGGCTCCACCCGCCGGATATTAAGCGAGCGGACGCTCAGGCGGCAGCGCGCTGATCTGTGATGCGCATCGTGTGACCGAACTCCGGGCCGTGCACGAGGCGGGTCTGCCGGGGCGCGTCCCGGCGGCGCCGGCGGCACAGGGCGCAGGCGATGATCCCGGACGCGTAGATGTAGACGCGCTCGCCCACGAGCGGAGTGCGCTGACAGCACGTGCACCGCTCAGATCCGGCGAGCCGCTCGTCGAGCCCGCGGCGCAGCAGCGCGAGCTCCAGATCGATGATGTCGCGAAGAGACTCGGGCATGAGCGTGGTCTTCGGCTTGCACTTCCGGGTTCCTTCCAGAGGGACCGATGGTGCAATCTGATCACCTTTTGCCCGGAATGAAGAGGTTCGCCGACTGAAATACCAAATAACGGTTTTAGGACCTCTTAGCCGGGCAGGTTATCCTTGGCGAAGGCTCTTCGGCCAGCTCTGCAACCTCAAGACCCCCGGACCGCGAAGATCGCAGATGCGGAGCTGCCACAATCCGTAGCGAGGAGACGGGCATGAAGGCTTGGATGTCAGGCAGTGTCGCTGGGACAGGTACGTTCAGGTGCACCGAGTGCGATTTCCCGGTGTCGCTGGACGCCGCCGACGAGTTGCCGCCCTGCCCCAATTGCGGAGGGACGGAGTTCGTCAGGGCGTCGCTCTTCACCACCTCCCAACAGGCGATCGTCGATCTGGACCCGGACGTCGAGGATCGCTCATGGCTCGACGAGCTGCGCGCCAACCTCGAGGATCCCGGTCAGTACATCGCGTACCGGGCGCATGACGACGTGATCGCGTACGCGCTCTCGCGCGAGTGGACGCGCGTCGGCCGCAGCCTCGCCGCCGACATCCGGTTCGATGATCCCACGGTCTCGCGGCGCCACGCGCTGATCGTCCGCCAGCCGGACGGGCTGCGTGTGCTCGACGATCGCAGCCTCAACGGCGTGTTCGTCAACGGCGAGCGCGTCGAGTGGAGCACGTTGGCCGACGGTGACGAGGTCGTGATCGGCCGTCACCACCTCCATTTCATCGATGTTCCGGTCGTGTCCGGCATGCGCTACAGCCATGCCGCCGAGCCGGACGCGAGCGCGCCGGCGGCCTGATCGACCGACTCGGGTCCCGGTGACGCAAGCGGGGCCCGAACCGTCTATTTGCAGGATTGTGGTTGATAGGGAGGTCGCGGCCTCGGCACCGATGCGGACTTCGCGTGCGGGGCCTCCTGACGGGATGCCGATTTGGGGGTGACCCGGCCGCCTCGGCTGGCCTATAGTCCGCACCGGATGCACGCCACGATCTCGGTTCTCTCCCAGAAGGGCGGCACCGGCAAGACGACCACGGTCAGGACCCTGACCGATGTGTTTCGCCGGATCGGCCTCTCAGTCCTGGCGGTCGATCTTGATCCCCAGGGCAACTTGTCGGACTACCTGGACGTCGATCCGGACGCCTCGCCGACCATCGGCGATGTTCTCTCCGGGCGTGCCAAGGCACGGGAGGCGGTGCACAACGGCATCATCCCCGCGAATCTGGGACTCGCCGAGGCCGAGCTTGCCCTCGGCGGCAAGATGGGGCGGGAGCTGACCCTCAAGAAGGCCCTGCGCGACGTCGGCGGCGACTTCGACATCGTCCTGATCGACTGCCCGCCCGCGCTGGGGCTGCTGACCGTCAACGCGCTCGTGGCGTCCGACTGGGCGCTGCTCTCGGCCGAGGCTCAGTACTTCGCGCTGCAGGGGGTCGAGCAGGCGCTCGAGGTGATCGAGCTCGCGCGCGACAGCCTCAACCCGGACCTGGAGTGGCTTGGCGTTGTGCTCAACATCGCCGACATGCGCACCCGCCACTCGCGTGAGGCGTTCGACTCCCTGCACGAGCACTACGACGACAAGCTGATCGAGACGACGATCCGCTCCTCGATCGCGTATGCCGAATCGGCCGAGCGGGCGGTGTCGATCCTCGACTATCGCCCGGATCTGGCGGTCGACTACCTCGATGTGGCCGACGAGTTGCTCAAGCGGCTCGGGCTGGCCGACGCGCGGAGGCCGTTGAAGAAGCTGACGCGAGAGCTGGCGCCCGCCGAGACCGCGCGCGCCGCCCAGACGTCCTAGAGCTCGTACACGTCAGCGCCGCGCGTCTCGAACGGCGCCCGGACGACCGTCGCCCAGCCGTCGGCCTCGCTCCGGAGCCGCTCCACCACAACCGCGGTCTGCTCGTACTGGCACCAGAACAGAACGCTCGGTCCCGCGCCGGAAATCGTCGCGCCGAGGGCGCCGAGCGACTGGCCCCGCTCGAGCATCTCGGCCGAGCGCGGATACAGGTGGGCGCGGTATGGCTGGTGCAGGCGGTCCCGGAGGCCCGCCGAGATCAGCTCCCAGTCCCCGGTGAGCAGCCCCAACGTCAGCACGGAGGCACAGGCGACGTTGAAGACGGCATCCGACAGCGGCACGCTCACCGGCAGCGCAGCACGCGCCCGCTCGGTCGCCACCGGCTCTGACGGCACGAGCAGGACCGCCTCCAACCCCATCGGCCCATCGAACCGGCGCGCCCCCGCCCCGTGGCAGACGACGAAGCCACCGTCCAGCGCCGCGGCCACGTTGTCCGGATGGCCCTCGAGCGCGATCGCATGCTCGCGGACGTCGGCGTCGAGCTCGAACAGGTGGTCAGCGGCCATCAGTCCCGCGACGATCGCCGCCGCGCTCGACCCCAGCCCGCCGCTCATCGGAATGCCGGACGAGATCCGGAACTCGAACCCGTCGGCGGAATGGAGGCGCTCGAACGCCCGGACGACGAGGTTTGAGCGGTCGAGCGGTACGTCAAGCGTGCTCTGGACCTCGAACGTGCCGGTCTCCACCACCTCGAGCTCCAGGTGGAGCGCCAGGGCTGCCGCCATCACATCGAAGCCGGGACCAAGGTTGGCGGTCGAGGCGGGCACGCGCACCCGCCGATGCCGGCCGAGCCTCATCCGAGGACCGCCCGCTCCAACGCGTCGAACTCGGCGGTGCAGGGCACGACCGCCCCCACGCCCCAGCCGCCCGCTCGGGGTCCGGCCCCGGCGGGAGGGGCGGCGGGAGCGTCATCCAGCGCCGACATGGCGGTCTGCGGGTCCTTGAGGCCATGACCGGTCAGGACGCAGGCGACGCGGCGGGCGCCCCCGGCTCCGAATGCGAGCAGCCCGGCGACGGCGGCGGCCGACGCCGGCTCGCAGAAGATGCCCTCGGTCGAGGCGAGCAGGCGGTACGCGGAGAGGATCTGCTCGTCGGTCACCGCCCGGACGGTGCCGCCGGAGGCGGTCATGGCATTCATCGCGTCCTCCCAGCGAGCGGGATTGCCGATCCTGATTGCACTGGCGACCGTCTCCGGGTGCTCGACGGGCGCACCGTGCACGAGCGGCGCAGCCCCGGCAGCCTGAAAGCCGAGCATCCGCGGGCGGCGGGCGCGCGGGAGAATTTCCTGAAAGCCACGCCAGTATGCGGTGATGTTGCCGGCATTGCCCACCGGGATGCAGAGCGCGTCGAGCTCGCCGTCGAGCTCCTCGGCGATCTCGAACGCGGACGTCTTCTGGCCCTCCATGCGGAACTCGTTGACCGAGTTGACCAGCGAGATCGGATGGGCGGCGGCCAGCTGGCGGACGAGCGTCAGCGCCACGTCGAAGTTTCCGTTGAGCGCGATCACCCGGGCCCCGTGAATGAGCGCCTGGGCGAGCTTGCCGCTGGCGATCTTGCCGTCCGGGACGATGACCGCACACCGCAGTCCCGCCCTCGCCGCATACGCGGCCGCCGACGCCGCGGTGTTGCCCGTCGACGCGCAGATGATCGCCTCGGCGCCCTCGCGGACGGCCGCCGACACGGCGCACGTCATCCCCCGGTCCTTGAACGATCCGGTGGGGTTGAGTCCCTCGAGCTTGCACCAGACCTCGGCGCCCACCCGCTGGGAGAGTCCGGGCGCGGGCACCAGCGGAGTGCTCCCCTCCCCAAGTGACACGACCGGATCCGCCGGCGCGAACGGAAGCCGCTCGCGGTAGCGCTCAATCAGTCCAGGCATCGCGCGGGAGGATGCCAGAGCGGGGGTTACGACGAAGACCCCCGCTAGGCGATGTCGAGCACGACCTTGCCGGTCGCGCCGCGGCCGTCGAGCAGCCGGAGCGCATCGGCCGCCTGCTCCAGCGGGTAGCGGGCTCCGATGACCGGCGCGATGTGGCCGCCGTCGATCAGCTCCTGGAGGGCGGCGCCGATCTGCGTCGTCCGCTCCGGATGAGCCATGACGTAGGCCCCCCAGCCGGCGCCGACGACCTCGACGTTGTTGAGCAGCAGGCGGTTGACGCGCACCTCGGGGATGGAGCCGCCCGTGAAGCCGACGACGACCACGCGCCCTGCCTCGCGCAGCGAGCGCAGGCTGTCGGTGAACCGGTCGCCGCCGACGGGGTCGAGCACGACGTCGACGCCACCGCCGGAGATCTCCTTGGCCTCGTCCTTCCACGCGCCGGCCGCGCGGATGACGTGATCGGCCCCGGCGTCCCGCGCGACCTGCTCCTTCTCGTCGGTGGAGACGACGGCGATCGTCTCGGCGCCGAGTCCCTTGGCCACCTGGAGCGCGGCGGTCCCCACCCCGCCGGCCGCGCCGTGGACGAGCACCCGCTCGCCCTGGTGCAGGCGCCCCCGGATCTTCAGCGCGAAGTACGCAGTGTGGTAGTTGAGGACGAGCGCCGCCCCCTGGGCGAAATCCCAGGCATCGGGGAGCTTGAACGTGAAGTAGCCGGGCGCCACCGCGACCTCGGCCCACCCGGCGAGCCCGCAGAAGGCGGCCACCCGGTCGCCGGCCCTGACGGCTGCGTCCGCGGGCGCCTCCCGGACGATCCCGCCGACCTCGGCGCCGGGGACGAACGGCAGCGGCGGCTTGAGCTGGTATTCGCCCCGGGTCTGGAGCAGCTCCGGGAACGAGACGCCGGCGGCCTTCACATCGACGACCACGCCGGTCCCGGGGGTGAGCATGTGCGTGGCCTCAGGCTCCGGGAGGTCGGCGAGCGTCAGCCCGCTCTCCGGTCCGGTCAGCTCGGTGATCTGCATGGCACGCATGGCGGCGGGATCCTAGCGGTCGCGCGCGAGCCCTAAGAATCGCCGCCAGGCGTTTAGCCAAACTCCTCCTCGATCACACGGATCGCCCGCGGGCGCGCCCGCATGGTCGGCAGCGCCGCGATCGCCTCCATCGCGGCGGCAAACCGGGACTCCAGCACCGGGTGCAGCACCATCACCAGCCGGGCTTGGTCGCTCATGCCGCGCTGGACGACGGACTTGACCGACACCTCCTGCTCGGCCAGCACGTGCGCCACCCGCGCCAGCACGCCGGGCTCGTCGGCAACCTCGAGGTACAGGTAGAACGACGACATGGTGTCGGAGACCATCTCCAGGGTCTCGGCCACCGGCGGGGTCGAGGCGGGCGGGATCATGGCGCTGATGACATCGCCGAGCACGGCGCTGGCGGTCTGTGGGCCGCCCGCGCCCGGCCCTGACATCGTGATCTCCGTGATCGCCTCGGACTCGACGGTGACCGCGTTGAATGGCCCGTTGACCGACGCCAGAGGATGACCGGGGTACAGGAAGGCCGGGTAGACGCTGACCGACATGCCACCGGTGCCGACCCGCTCGGCCGTGCCGATGAGCTTCAGCCCCAGCCCCAGTTCGCGTGCGTACTCCAGATCGTCTGGCTGAATGTGCTCGATCCCCTCATACCGCACCTGGTCGATGTGGACCGGAGTCTCGAACGCGAGCCGGGCGATGATCGCCATCTTGGCCGCCGCGTCGCGGCCGTTGACGTCCTCGGTGGGATCGGCCTCGGCGTAGCCGAGCCGCTGCGCATCGGCGAGTGCGTCGGCGAACGTCGCGCCGGTGCGCGCCATCTCGGTCAGGATGAAGTTGGTGGTGCCGTTGACGATGCCGTGGACGCGGTCGATGGTGGCGCCGGCCAGCGACTCCTGGAGGACGCGGATGACCGGGACGACGCCGGCGACCGCGCCCTCGAAGCGCAGCTGGACGCCGTGGACCCGTGCCTGCTCCCACAACTCCTCGCCATGCTGCGAGAGCAGCTGCTTGTTGGCGGTGACGACGTGCTTGCCGGCGCGCATCGCGGTCAGCAGGTATTCGCGCGCCGGATCGAGGCCGCCGATCAGCTCGACGATCAGGTCTGACTCCTGAAGGATCTCGGCGAACGAGCCGCGGCTCCGGGTCAGGACTCCGGACAACTCCGGGCGCAGGCCGGTCATGCGCTCAATGCGGTCGGCGTGCAGCGGCAGCAGCTCGGCGAACGCGGCGCCCACCGTGCCATGGCCGAGCAGCCCAACCTTGAACACTCCGCCATCCGCCATCTGCCCGTGCCTCCTCAGACGTCCCGGCTCATCAGGTCCGCGTACGTCTCCCGGCGCACCACGACCCGCGCCTCGCCGTCGCGACAGAAGATCACCGGCGGACGGGGCACCCCGTTGTAGTTGTTGGCCATCGCGTAGCCGTACGCGCCGGTTACCGGGGTAACGACCGTGTCGCCCGGTCCGGGATCGGCCAGCCGCGCGTCATGCACGATGACGTCCCCGGACTCGCAGTGCTTGCCGGCCAGACGGCAGACGACGTTCGGCTCGGCGAGCGGACGGTCGGCGATCACGGCGTCATACCGAGCTCCGTACATCATGGGGCGCAGGTTGTCGGACATCCCGCCGTCGACGGCGACCCAGGTCGAGACGTTCTCCTTGATGGTTTCCACCGTGTACAGGGTGACGGTCGAGTTGGCGACCAGAGCCCGGCCGGGCTCGAGCAGCAGCCGCTTGCCGGGGCCCAGCTCGCCGTGGACCGCCTCCACGATGGCATCGACCCACTGTTCGGGGGACGGTGGCTGCTGGTCCGGCGTGTACGCGGCGGCCAGGCCCCCGCCGAGGTTGTAGACGGGGAAGTCGCCGAGCGTTGCGATCGCCCGCACCGCCGCGCGGAAGGGCTCGAGGGCGAAAAGCTGCGATCCGATGTGGACGTGCAGGCCCACGAGCCTGAGCGACGCGTGATCCGCGAGGCGGTTGATCGCGTCGCGCGCCTGGCCCAGCGAGAAGCCGAACTTGGAATCGGCCTGACCGGTCGAGATCGCGTGGTGGGTGTCGCCGGATACGCCCGGGGTCACCCGGATCAGGACCTCCTGAACCCGTTCCAGGTCGGAGGTGATGCGGGCAAGGCGGTCGAGGTCGTGGAGGGAGTCGAGCACGACGTGGCCGACTCCGGCCTCGAGAGCCTCCTGCAGCTCGGCGGCCGACTTGGCATTGCCGTGCATGTAGACGCGACGCACGTCGACGCCGGCGCTGAGCGCGAGAGCGAGCTCGCCGCCGGAGGCGACGTCGCAGGCCAGGCCCTCCTCGGCGAGGGCGCGGTAGACGGCGGTGCAAGGGAAGGCCTTGGAGGCGAACAGGACGTCGTAGTCCCGGTGGCGGGCGGCGAGCGCCTCGACGAACTCGCGGGCGCGGCTGCGCAGGTCGTCCTCCACCACGATGTAGGCGGGCGTGCCGAACTCCCGTGCCAGCTCCACGGCGTCGCAGCCGCCGAGCTCCAGGCGCCCGCGCTCGTTGACGCGGCTGCCGCGGGGGTAGACATGGGACAGCTCAGGGGTGATGGCGCTCACGGGCGTAACGATATGGTGTCAGCGACGCGCACCGTCGATCCGCTGCTTCCGGCCGAGACCGGCGCCCTGAACGGGCTGGCGTACAGCCTCTGGCTCCCGCCCGCCCCGCAGCCTCCGGCGAGCGCCGGCATCATCGTCCTGCACGGCGCGGGGTCACGCAAGGAGAGCCACCACGACTTCGCACGGGCGGCGGTGGCCCTGGGCATGGGAGCCGTCTGCTTTGACCAGCGTGGGCACGGCGAGAGCGGCGGTCGGCTCGGCGGTCGGGTCGTCGAGGACGTGGTGATGTTCGCGGTGCATCTGCGCTTGGCGCTCGGCGACCGCCGCGCGCCCCTTGCCCTCCGGGGATCCAGCATGGGCGGATACCTGGCGATCGTGGCCGCCGAGCCGGCGGAGGCCCAGGCCGTGGTCGCGATCTGCCCTCCGAGCGCGGCCGAGCTCAGGCGCGGGGTGCTCGCGGGCGGGCTTGGTTTCGACGCTGATGTCCCGGAATTCGCGGGACTCCTGGACGAGCACGACCTCGACGACGCCGTGCGATCCCTGACCGCCCCGCTGCTGCTCATGCACGCCGAGGGCGATGAGCAGGTGCCGGTCGAGCACTCGCGCGAACTGGCCGCCGAGATGCGACATCCAAGCAGCCGGCTGATCGCCGTTCCCGGCGGCCACCACCGGTCGATCCAGCACGACGAGGAGATGCAGGCGGTCAGCCTGCGGTTCATCGCGCAGGCGCTCGGCGTCGCAGCCACGCGCGGCGGCTAGGAGGTTCGAAGGGTCCCGCCGCCGGCGCCACCGACCGCGCTGGTCGCGCTGGGCACGACCGACGCCGATCCGCCGACCGCCGACCCGGCTCCGCCGACCGCCGATCCGACTCCGGAGGCGGCCGAGCCGGTCGCGCCGGCGAGATGGGAGACGCCGGCGCCGATCGCCGCGCTGACAGCGGAGATCGTGCCCGCGGCCTGCCTGGTCACGCTGGAGACGGCTGAGCTCGCGGCGGCGCCGATCTGGCCGACCACGCCGGAGACACTGCCGCCGGGGGTTCCGGAGCCGGTCGCCGAGGTCCCCGTGGCGCCCGCGTCGCAGTTGCTCACGCACGCGTGAACCTGTGCCCCGCCCGCGCCCCCCGCTGGGCCCGTCCCGCGGCCGGATCCGGGCCGGGTCGTCCCGGAGGGGGCCGCCGAGCCGGGGGCGGCCGTCCGTCGTGAGCCGGCGCGGCCCGCGCCGGCGGCTGAACGAGGCGGGACGAGGCCGGCGGCAGAGACCGTCACGGTCTCGGCGGCGCGCACCACATGCGAGCCCGCCGGGCCGCCGGCCGTGATCCGCTGCACGGCGGGTGACGAGGTCGGACCGACCTTCGGCCAGCCGTTGAAGGCGACGACGGCGCTCCCGAGGACGAACAGGACGGCAGCACCGAGGACGAGCGATCCGGCGGCGCCCAGCCCAGCGGTGTATGAACGAATCGGCCGCATCACGGGTTAATCGGCAGCCATGCCGCGGTCTTGAGCGCGAGCCCCCGCATGCTGCTTACCGGTGGGTCATAGTGCCAGAAGTTTGTGCTCTTTCTTCATTTTGGCGGTCGCATCTCTGACAACATTCGCTGCCCATGCCCGCTTCCGCTTCATTCGGCAAGGA
Organism: Solirubrobacteraceae bacterium; assembly: GCA_035551695.1. GTDB lineage: Bacteria > Actinomycetota > Thermoleophilia > Solirubrobacterales > Solirubrobacteraceae > Palsa-465. Next base: position 48,272 of record DASZMU010000003.1, on the reverse strand, counting down.
CCGGGGCCTGCAGGCCCGGATGCTGACGACCGTGTTCCTGCTGGGGCTCGTGTACGTGGCCCTGATCGCCGTCCTGATCGCCGCCGGCGTCGGCGCGGTCACCGTCGCCGTCATCGCCGGCGCGCTGTTCCTGGTGCAGTACTTCACCTCCGACAAGCTCGCCCTGGCCTCGATGGGGGCTCAGGAGGTCAGCGCGGCCGACGCGCCTGAGCTGTATGCGACGGTCGAGCGGCTGGCGATCCAGGCCAATCTGCCGATGCCGCGGGTGGCGATCGCGCAGACGCCGATGCCCAACGCCTTCGCGGTGGGGCGCTCACCGAGCGCCGCGACCGTCTGCGTCACCACGGGCCTCCTGCAGATGCTCGACCAGCCTGAGCTCGAGGCGGTGCTCGGCCACGAGCTGACCCACGTCCTCAACCGCGACGTGATGCTGATGACGATCGCCAGCTTCTTCGCCTCGATCGCGGCGTTCATCGTCCAGATGGGCTTCTTCTTCGGCGGCTTCGGCGGCGACGACCGGGACGACAACGGCCCCAGCTTCGCCGTCGTCATCCTCGTCTCCGGAGTCGTCTACGTGATCTCGTTCGTGCTGATCCAGGCCCTCTCGCGCTATCGCGAGTTCGCCGCCGATCGCGGTTCGGCGATCATCACGGGCCGGCCCAGCGCGCTGATCTCGGCGCTGATGAAGATCTCGAACCGGATGGACCTCATCCCTCAGCGTGACCTGCGCGCAGCCTCCAGTGAGCTCGCCGCGTTCTACATTTTCCCGCCCAAGGCCAAGCAGAGCGTGGCCGCGCTGTTCTCGACCCATCCGCCGCTCGAGGCCCGGATCGAGGCGCTCGAGCGGCTCGAGGCGCAGCTGCAGGGCACGCGCTGATGGGGCTGCTCGACATCCTGGCCGGCAAGCGCAAGCTGGACAAGCCGGCGGCGGATCGGCTGTTTGCGATCACCACCGCCTATGTGACGTTCGAGACCAAGCTGTCGCTCACGAGCCGCGGCAGCGCGGCGATCGTCTTCCAGTCGCTGGCGACGGCCGACTTCGCCGCCATCGTGCGCGACATGACGGAGGTCGTCACGGCGACGGCTGCCGACAGCCAGACGCGGGTGGAGACCTCCGAAGACAGCTACGGCTTCAGCTGGCTGATCCTTCGTGGAGATGACTTCGACAGCCTCGCCGTCGGGATCAACGCCGTCTCCGCGGCGCTGCAGGATGCCGGGTACGGCGAGCGCATCCTGTGCGCGGTGTTCGCCTTCCAGGACTCCGACCCCGCCCACCCGCGACCGGTGTACTGGATCTACAACTACAAGCGCGGCTACTTCTATCCGTTCGTGCCCGCGGCCGGCGGGCAGCAGCGCGACAGCGAACGCGAGCTGGTGCTCAAGGCTCAGATCGGCGCCGACCTGCCGGTGGAGCCTGAGCTCCAGCGGTGGTTCCCCCTCTGGGGCACCCCGGTCTGAGACGGGCTCGAGAGTCGCCGTAAGGTCCGCGTCTCGGCCGACCGGGTAACCGCCGGGATGCCGCCTGCCGGTACGCTACCCTCGACGGCTGGCTCGCTGTCTTAAACGGAGCCTAACCCCCCTTCGCAGCGCCGCTTGGCGAGCGCGAGCCATTCAAGACGGACAAGGGAGACACCTTGCGCATACTGATACTCGGTGGTGACGGCTTCTGCGGATGGCCCACCTCCCTTCACCTCTCGGCATGTGGCCACGAGGTTGCCATCGTCGACAACCTGGCGCGGCGCAACGCCGATGTGGAGCTCGAGGCCGAGTCGCTGACCCCCATCACGCCCATCGGCACGCGCCTCGCCACGTGGCGGGAGCTCACCGGGCGCGAGATCCCGTTTTACCGCTTCAACGTCGCCGAGAACTACCGGGTGATGCTGGACCTGCTCGTCGACTGGCAGCCTGACGCCGTGGTCCATTTCGCCGAACAGCGTGCCGCGCCGTACTCGATGAAGAGTCCGTGGCACAAGCGCTACACCGTCAACAATAACGTCAACGCCACTCATAACGTGCTCACCGCGCTCGTCGAGGCCGACCTCGACGCCCACGTCGTCCACCTTGGCACGATGGGCGTCTACGGCTACGGCACCGCCGGTGTCAAGATCCCTGAGGGCTATCTGCGCGTGCGCATCGACACCGACCAGGGCACCGAGGTCGAGCAGGAGATCCTGTACCCGGTCAACCCGGGCAGCGTCTACCACATGACCAAGACCCAGGACCAGCTGCTTTTCGCGTTCTACAACAAGAACGACGGCACCCGGGTCACCGATCTTCACCAGGGCATCGTGTGGGGGACGCAGACGGCCGAGACGCGGCTCGACGAGCGCCTGATCAATCGCTTCGATTACGACGGCGACTACGGCACGGTGCTCAACCGCTTTCTGATGCAGGCGGCCATCGGCTACCCGCTGACCGTCCACGGCACGGGCGGTCAGACGCGCGCGTTCATCCACATCCAGGACACCGTCCGCTGCATCCAGCTGGCGATCGAGACCCCCCCGGAGCGAGGGGAGCGGGTGCGGGTCTTCAACCAGATGACCGAGTGTCACCGGGTGCGGGACCTCGCAAAGCTCGTCTCGAGCCTGACCGGCGCCGAGATCGACTACGTCGACAATCCGCGCAAGGAGGCGGCGGAGAACGAGCTGTTCGTCGAGAACCGCCAGCTGCTCGACCTCGGCCTCGATCCGATCCGGCTCCAGGACGACCTGCTGTCCGAGGTGACCGAGATCGCGCGCGCCTACGCCTCCCGCTGCGACCGCACGAAGATCCCGTGCAGCTCGAAGTGGATCCAGCGCACGGCCGAGACCGTGGCGCCCGCGGCGACCGCCTGACGGCCTCGTCGCCCACGGCCGGGGGGGGCGGGGCCGTTCTCCGGCCGCCGGCGTGAGCCCTCTCACCGCCACGCGGCCGATCGTCCTCAACAATCGGGCCGCCACGCGGCCGACGATCACCGGCGTGGAACGGTGGACGGCGGAGGTAATCGCGCGGCTGCGCGCGCTCGCCCCGGACCGCTATGTCGTCGCCCAGCCCCGCCCCGGGGCCAGGCGGAGGGCCCTGGCGCAGGGCTGGGAGCAGCTGGTGCTGCCCGCGCACGCCGCCCGCCTGCGCGCTGCGCTCGTCTTCTCGCCGGCGAACCTGGCCCCGGTCGCCTGGCCCCGCAACGTGGTGGTGGTGCACGATGCCGCCGTCCTGCGCGAGCCGCAGGCGTACTCGCGTGCCTACCGGATCTGGCACACCGGGGCCGGCCTGGCCGCCGCCCGGCGGGCGCTCGCCGTCGTCACGGTGTCGGAGTTCTCACGCCGCGAGCTCCTGGAGCTGGGCGGGCTCGACGGGGGACGGGTGACGGTCATCCCCGGCGGCGTCGGCGAGCAGTTCACCCCGCACGCCGACCCCGCCGCGGTCGCCCGCCGGCTGGAGCTGAAGCGGCCGTACGTGCTGACGATCGCCACCGCCGACGCCCGCAAGAACCTGCAGGCGCTGGTGCCCGCGGCGGCGGCCCTGGAGCGGCACGGCATCGAGCTGGTGTGGGCCGGCGACACCCGTCCGTACTTCGCCGAGATCCCCGCGGCGGCCGGCCTGCGCCGCCTGGGCTACGTCGCCGAGGGCGACCTCCCCGGGCTGTACCGGGGGGCGCTGGCGTTCGTGCTGCCGTCCCGTTACGAGGGATTCGGCCTCACGTGCCTGGAGGCGATGGCGTGCGGGACGCCGGTGGTGGCCGCCGACCGAGCCGCGCTGCCGGAGACCTGCGGCGATGCCGCGCTGCTCGTCGATCCAGACGACCAGGACGCGGTCGCCGCGGCCGTCGTGCGCGCCGCGACGGCGTCGGAGGTGCGGTCTGCGCTCCGGGAGGCGGGGCTGCGCCGCGCGCGGCGCTACGAATGGCGCCAGACGACGCTGCGCACCGATGAGCTCCTATCGCAGATCGGCGGCCTGCCCCGCACAGCCGCTCAGACTCCGCGGCGCGACAGAACGTAGGGGATGGTGCGCAGCAGGATCTTCAGATCGAGCCAGATCGACCAGTTCGCGCCGTAGATGTAGTCGAGCTTGACCATTTCCGGCAGCGGAATGCGTGACGATCCGAAGATCTGCCACAGGCCGGTCATCCCCGGCTTGACCGCCAGCCGACGACGCTCCCAGCCCCGGATCAGGACGTCCTCGTCGACCACCAGCGGCCGGGGGCCGACCAGGCTCATGTCCCCCTTCACGACGTTGAGCAGCTGCGGCAGCTCGTCGAGGCAGCTGCGGCGCAGAAGCCTGCCGACGCGCGTCACCCGGGGATCCGCGGCGATCTTGAACAGCCCCCCGCCAGCCTCGTTGAGGTCACGGTACCGGTCCTTGAGGGCGTCGGCGCCAGAGACCATCGACCGGAACTTGAACATCCAGAACCGCTGTCCGTGACAGCCGATCCGGCGTTGCCGGTACAGCGGCGCTCCGCGCGAATCCAGGCAGACGGCGACGCCGATCGCGATCAGCGCGGGAGCGAGCATCACCAGGGCGACCGTCGCGACCAGGACGTCCGCGATCCGCTTGAGCAACTCCGACGACTTGGAGAGCCCGTACGGGCGCACGCCGAGCAATGTCGTCCCCTCGATGTCGTCGACGACCGCCGAGGAGCCGACGACCTCCATCAGCCGGGGCACCACGCTGACCTTGACGCCCAGCGCCTTCACGAGTCGGATGCAGTGGAGGATCGCGTCGGCGTCGTGCCCATCGGGCGCGATGACCACCCGTTCGACGGTGTTACGGCTGATCATCTCCCTCAGGATCCCGACCGCGGCCGCCGACCGCAGCTGCTCGCTGGAGATGGAGAACGAGCCGACGATCTCGGCCCTGGCACCCACGGAGCCGCGCAGCTTGCGCGTCGTCAGATCGACGTTGCCGGCCTCTCCCACCACCAGGCACCGCTCAGGGGGGCTCAGTGCGACCGCAGCGGCGCGGACCATCGCCCGGCACACGGCCGTCACGAGCAGGCTCGTCAGCGCCAGCATCAGGACCTGATCGCGCGTCAGGTCGCTGCGCACGACGAACCCTTGAGCGAGCCACGTCGCGAGCGCAAAGATGACCGCCAGGTGCAGCAGCGCGGGCGCCTCGTCGATCGTCGTCTTGTGGAGCCGGTGCTGGTCGCGGTCGTAGAGCCCCAGCGCCTTGCTCAGGAGCACGACGACCGGCGCGAGGAGGGCGGCGGCCGGCCGGACCTCGCCTGCCCCGCCCGGCCCCACCGCCACCGCGATGATCAGCGCCACGCAGGCGGCCGCGACATCCCCCGCGCCGAGCGCCCTGCGCAGCAGGGCGTCGCGCCGGCGCACGTGGGGGGCGCACCGGCCCCACGCGGAACCGAGATGCAGCTCGGCGTCCCAGATCCGGGCGATCTCGTCGCTGAACGGGCGCGGGGCCGGCCCGCGACCGTCGGTCGACCGTCGGGGCGCCCGTCTGCGATCGAGACGCCGGCGCTCAACGGGCGGGTGAGGCGAGCGGGCGGGAGCGCGGGCGCTGCCGCCCGCGAGCAGTTCTGGTGCTGGCTGGTGGTCCACTTCCAACGGTCTCGCGGCGTATCGGGGCGGCGCAGCCTACCTGATCTACTATTTTTTATGCGCTGGTCTACACCGTAACGCGCCGTTATTCGGTTGTTTGGCAACATGAGGGGCGTCACGCACGCTCCCAGCCGTCTCGGACAAGTGTCTAGGCCCCTCCAGGGGACTCCAGCGCTCGCCTCGGAAGCGACGAGGTCGTTTGTGTGAGGTCCGTTATCTCGACATCTCCCCCGCCGCTCAAGATGCGCCCACCGGGCGCCCGGCGAGCCGCTCGGCCCGTCGCCATGGCGCTGGTTCTGCTCTGTGCGATCAGTGCCGCCCTGGCCCGCCCTCGGCCCGCGCGCGCGGCCGCGACGACCGCGACCTCGGCGATGAACGGATGGTCGCTCCACGGGCTGTCCCCGTCCGATCTGAACGCGCAGCTGGCTCTGATGGAATCCGAGGGCGTTCGCGTGCTGCGCGTCGACGCGTCCTGGAGCTCGATTCAGCCACAGGAACCGACGGCCACCGGCCCGAGTTACAGCTGGATCGCCGAGGATGCGGAGGTGGCGGCGCTGGCCGCCCATCACATCGAATGGCTTCCGCTGGTTGATTACTCGGCTCCGTGGGCGGCGACCGACCTCGGCGACTGGCGCAGCCCACCGGCCGACGACGCCCAGTTCGCCGACTTCGCGGCCGCCATCGCCGCGCGCTACGGCCCCGGGGGGACCTTCTGGCTGCAGAACCCGCAGCTTCCCTTCGAGCCCGTCGACACGTTCGAGATCTGGAACGAGGAGAACGGCGACTACTTCTGGGACACCGGCCCTGACCCCGCCGCATACGCCCGGCTCTACCTGACCGCACGCAGCGCGATCGACGCGGTCGACCCTGCCGCGGAGGTGATGGTCGGCGGGCTGACGAACCCCCGGCAGGGCATGAGCGCCCTCCAGTTCATCGCCGAGATGTTCCAGGACGACCCCGGCCTGGCCGGCAACGTCGACGCGATCGGCCTGCATCCGTACGCGACCACCCCCCAGGGAGTGGTCAGTAACGTCGCGCAGGCGAGGACGCTCCTTGACTCCCTGGGACAGGACGCCACCACGATCGACATCACGGAGTTCGGCTGGCAGGTGGGCGCGACTGCCGCCGCCGAGCAGCAGCGGGCGGAGATGATGAGCGCCGTCGCGCAGGAGCTGGGGAACTCCAACTGCGGCGTCGGCCTGATCGCCCCGTACGACTGGATGGACCCGTCCTACATCACCGGAGGCGACTGGGGGCTCGCCGGCTCATCCGGGCTCCGGCCGGCCGGAGCGTCGTGGTTCGGCGGATTGACCGCCGCGGCGCAGGCGCCGCAGACCACGCCGTGTCAGCCCTCGCCGGCGGTCGGATCGATCCCGCCCGCCGGGGTCGCGGCGCCTGCCGCGGTCGCGGCGCCTGCCGCGGTCGCGGCGCCCGGAGCCGGGACGGCGACACCCGGCGCCGCATCAGGGTCCCGGCCGGCGGCGCACCCTCGCTCCCGCAGGGCGCACAGACGCCGCCCGGCCCGGCGTCGCCCGGCGCACGCCCGCCGGCACCCCCACCGACGCCCGTCGACCCGACTCCGCGGGCGCTGAACCGGCGCTTTACCGGTTTCCGGTCGTTAGGATCTCCGGCCGCTATCCAGCGGATGACCAGCGCAACGGCGGAGGATCCTCATCACTTTCACGTCGCCCGGCCGACGGGGTTGCGGCGTGCCCGTCCGACCCACCGCTTGGCGTACATCATCTGGCTGCTGCCGCGCCGTCTGGAGGCGCTGGCCCGCCGGCTGAACGTGGGGCCGGGCGACCGGATTCTCGACTTCGGCTGCGCCGAGCAACCGTACCGGCGGTTCTTCGACGAGACCGTCGAGTTCGTCGGCGCCGACCTGCCGGGCAACTCCACGGCCGACATCACCATCGGCGCCGATGGGACGCTCCCGCTCCCTGACGCCAGCGTCGACGCCGTGCTGTCGACCCAGGTCCTGGAGCACGTGGCCAGCCCCGCCGGGTACCTGGACGAGTGCCTGCGCGTGCTCAAGCCCGGCGGGCGCCTGCTGCTGTCCACGCACGGGTTGATGGTCTACCACCCGGACCCGGTGGACTACTGGCGGTGGACCGCCGCCGGCCTGACCCGCGCGATCGACTCCGCCGGCTTCATCGTCACCCACTGCGAGGGCATCATGAGCCTGGGGGCCGTGGGCCTGCAGTTCCTGCAGGACTCGATCTATCACCGCGTCCACCCCCGCCTGCGGCCGGCGGTGGCGGTGCTCTTCCAGTCGATGATCGCGATCAGCGACCGGCTCGCCCCGGGCGACGCCCAGTGGGACGCCCTCGTCCATGCGGTCGTCGCGGAGAAGCCGAAAGGAACCCAACAGCGTGTCCCCGCCAGCTGATCGCGGCCCGGCCCCGCGGACGCTCATCCGCCGGGTCGCGGCGCGGGTGGGGCGCAGCCGCCGCGCCTGGGAGAGTCAGCGCCTGGAACGCCGGTTGGCGGGACCGCGGATCCTGCGCCTGTTCGCCGATGCGTACCCCACAGCGTTCTTTGTGGAGATTGGGGCAAACGACGGCGACCAGCACGATCACCTGCGCCCGATTCTGGACGCCAACCCGTGGCGGGGAATCATGGTCGAGCCCGTGCCGTACGTGTTCGAGCGCCTGCGCGCCAACTACGGCCAGCGGTCCGGTGTGGCACTCGAGAATGCCGCCATCGCCGATCGCGATGGGAAGCTGCCGTTCTACCACCTGTCGGAAGCCGAGGATCGCCTCGCCGCCGGACTGCCACGGTGGTATGACGGGATCGGCTCGTTCTCCCAGGACGCCGTGCTCCGTCACGCCTCGCTGCTGCCCGGCCTGGAGAGCCGCCTCACGTGCATCGAGGTCGCGTGCTTGACCTTCACGTCGCTGTGCGTCAAGCACCGCGTCGACCGCATCGACCTGCTCATCGTCGACACCGAGGGTTACGACCACGAGATCCTCCGCAACATCGATTGGAGCGTGCATCGTCCTCGTCTCGTCGTGTACGAGCACTACCACCTCACGGGCGAGCAGAGCGACCGACTGCGCGCCGACCTTCAGCGTCTGGGGTACGAGCTCAAGGAGGAGGGATTTGACACCTGGTGCCTCCACACGGCAACCGAGGATCGGCTTACCAAGAGGTTCCGGACGCTCACCCCCGCGATCCCGCCGGCACGGGCCCGCCAGGAACGATGAGCTGGCTGGGCGCGCGAGCGCGAAGGATCACGAGCCGTAAGCTGGCCATGGTCGAGCGCCATCCGTCGCCTCCCCATCCCGAGCTGGTGATCACCGCCGAGGATGAGCGCTACCTGACCTCGCTCTTCGACGCCAGCGTGGCGCTGCCGCCATCGGCGGACGAGCTGTCAGGCGCAAGTCCCCGCCTGCTCGAGCTGCGCGAGCGCTACGCCCGCCTGCGCATCCCCCCGCTGAGCGCATCGCGCTGGAACCCGGAGGCCGTCGACGACTTCCTGGACCATCGCTACTTCCGCGGGGACTCGCTTATCACCTGGCACTACCGTGAGCTCCGGCGGGCCACCGGTCTCAAGTACTTCATCTACGCAGAGTACGTGCGCGCTCGCGACGACTTGCAGCTGCTGGACCGGCTGACCGAGGACGGCGCGTTCGGCTGCTGGACATTCGACTACCCCTGCCACCCGCGCTACAGCCGCGACCTGATCGAGTCGGTCAACGAGATCCTGTTCCTCGAACGGCAGCTGGAGCTGACGGCACGACCGCAATTCTCGGTGCTGGACATCGGCGCCGGCTACGGGCGCCTTGCGCATCGGATGGCCGCCGCTTATGGCAACCTCGCCGACTACTGCTGCGTGGACGCGGTCCCGGATTCGACGTTCCTCTGCGAGTACTACCTGCGCCACCGAGGCTGCTCGCCCCCGGCCCGGGCGGTCGCGCTCGATTGCCTCGACCGCGAGCTCACGCCCGGCGCCTTCGAGCTCGCCGTCAACATCCACAGCTTCCCGGAGTGCACCTACGAGGCGGTCCGTTGGTGGGTCGAGCTCATCTCGCGCCTGCGGATCCCGCACCTGCTGATCGTCCCCAACGAGCCGGGTCAGCTCCTGACGCTCGAGGCCGACGGCAGCCGGCGAGACTTCCTGCCGCTCATCGAGCAGGCCGGGTACCGGCCCACCGCCGTCGAGCCGGTGATCGGCGATCCAGCGGTGCGCCAACTAGTGCGCGTCACCGACGAATTCCACCTGTTTGCAGGGAGCGGGTGACCGATTCCGCCCCGTGCCGCGAACTCCGGCCTCAGCGAGCCCAGGTGAGCACCATCCACGTCGCCTGTGCGGCCGACGAGCGCTACCTCCCGCACTGTGCGACCGCTCTGCACTCGCTGAGCGCTCGCACCCCTGCGGCCCGGATCGAGGTCCACTTGCTCCACCCGCCCACGCTCGAGCCGGCGCACGTCGGCCGGCTGCGGTCGATAGCGGACCCGGACACGCTGTCGATCGTGGCCCACGCGATCGAGCCCTCGGCGGTGTCGGGGCTCCCGGGTTGGGGCCGGATCCCGCAGATCATGTGGTACCGGATCCTGCTCCCTGAGCTACTGCCCGGCGTGGACCGCGTGCTCTACCTCGATTGCGACGTGCTGGTCGTCGAACCGCTCCATGATCTCTGGGAGCTGGACTTGGAGAGCTCCTACGTAGCGGCGGTGACTAACGTTCCCGAGCGCCACATGCTGGGGCACGCACGTCGCCTCGGGCTGGCAGGCCCGGAGCGCTACTTCAACTCCGGCGTGCTGCTGATGAACCTGGAGCTGATGCGGCGCGACCGTTGCAGCACGGCGCTGCGCGACTGTGCACTGGAGAACCGCGACAGGCTCCTCTGGCCCGACCAGGACGCGCTGAACCTGGTGCTCAGCGACCGCCGGCTCGACCTGCACCCGCGATGGAATCTAATGAACAGCATCCGGTGCTTTCCGTGGAGCCGAGACCTGTTGGACGCCGCCGCGGTCGAGCAGGCAGTCCACAATCCGGCGATCGTGCACTTCGAGGGGCCGCGCCAGAACAAGCCGTGGCACATCCTCTGCGACCACCCGTGCCGCGACGCATACTTCGCCCACCGGCGTCAGACGCCCTGGCCTCGTGTGCGGCGCGAGGGGATCACGCCGCTGAACCTGATCCGTACGCTGCGGTCGCGCGCGCCTGGGCCGCGGAGATCAAATCATGGTTTCAGAAGCTAGGCCTTGACCGCGATCCGACCCGTGTAGTCGATTCGGTTCAGCAGCAGGCTGTCTTTACCGGCGAAGTACTCGTCGACCGCCCGGCGCGCTCCCTCGAAGTGGCCATAGTCATCGATGATCAGCACGCCACCCGATGTGAGCTTGGGGTACAGATGCGACAGCTCATGCCGCGTGGACTCATACCAGTCGGTGTCGAGCCGCAGGAGGGCGAGTGGCTGTGACGGGAGCTGGCGTGGAAGCGTCTCCTCCACGGCGCCGCGGACGAAGTGCAGTCGCTCCGGCGGGTATCCGGTCTGGCCCAGCGTGGCCCGCACCTGGCCCTCGTTGCACGAGTCGGCATCGAACAGCTCCCCCCACGGCCGCTCGCCGCGCGCAACCGCGTCGCGCCAGGTGCTCACCGCCGGCGGCTCGAACGTAGAGACATCCTCCTCGGTGGGCTCGGTCATTCCCTCAAACGTGTCGTACAGCCAGATGTCCCGTGGACCCGCGCCGACGGCCCGCAGCGTCTCGATCATCGCCAGCACCGACCCGCCGCGCCACACCCCGCATTCGGCAAGTGCCCCGGCGACGCCCCGGCGCTCCAGGTAGCGGACGGCGTCGATGAGCGCCTGCAGCCGCGCCACCCCGGTCATCGTGTACGGAAGGCAGCGCTCGACGATCACGCCGTCCTCCGCCGACAGCGATGCCAGCTCGGCCGGTACCGCCGGAGCCTCGACTGGAGCGGAGGCGCTCACCCGCCGGCCTGCGGCGGCCCGCAGCGCCCCGCGTCGGAGCGCACGCAGCGATCGGCGCGAACTGGCAGCCGCCACCTCGACCCTCCTCAGACCGTCGCCGTGGTCAGCGGCCGGCACGAGACGGCGGCGTGAGCGATCCCGCGCCGGTAGAGGACGAGTTCCTCCCATCCCCGGGCGCTGCGCAACCGGCGCACGACATCGCGAGGGCCTTGCGCCGGGCGCTTGTACCGAGAGCCGAACGGCACGAAGTACGGGATCCCGCGCTTCAGGATCTCGAAGCCGGCCTGCTCGATCATCGAATGCAGCGCGGCGAGGTTCGGCTGCCACCACCAGACGCGGTCGTCCGGGTCCAGCCGGGCGGTCGGCGTCCGGGGACGCAGCTTTGTGAGCACGTACTCGATGCAGTCGTTGATGACAACCTGTCCGCCCGCGACCGTCCGGATCCGCTCAAGCGCCCCGACCGGGTCACGCAGGTGGAGCAACAGCGAGCCGACGAAGACGAGGTCGAACGTGCCCAGCGCGGCGGGCGAGATCTCGTAGACCGTCATCTCGTGTCGCTCGACGGCGGAGCCCAGCGCGTCGCGGGCGATCGGAAAGCCGTTGCCGTTGCGCTTGATCGTCTCCAGGTTGTCCTTGCCGCCGTCGTATGACTCCCGTAGCCGCGCCCGGGCCGGCCAGTCCCAGCGGTAGGGGTCCGGCACGTCGACGGCGTGAACCTCGGCGGCCCCCCGGCGCTCCATCTCAAAGGCCCAGAAGCCGTCCCAGGTGCCGACGTCCAGGCAGCGCAGCCCCGCCAGCGACGCGGGCATCGGCACCGAGGAGATGACCGGTCTGGTATCGACCCAACCAGGTGTGAGAACTCCGGGGGCGAGCTCCAGCGTGTGGTACCAGTCATGGTTGGAGGCGATCCGGCGCAGGAGGTCCTGATCAGGAGTGGCTGTGATCTGAGTTGTCACGGGGCGTGGGGTTCGCTTTCAGGTTGCGGGGATCTCGCCGGCTCTCCGGCGCGCGAGGTATCCGACTGCCTCGCGCAGGAGCGGGCGCTCCAGGATCGCGGTGGCGGCGACAGTCACGACGACGTACAGGGAAAGCACGGCGACCGCCCCGGCAAGGCTGCGCTCTGCGTGGCCCGACGCCCTGATCGCCAGCACCGCGGCGGCGGCCGGCAGCGTCGGGGCGAAGGCCCGCCAGAGGTGCGAAAGAATCCCGAAGCCGCTGAAGAAGCGAGCCAGCAGGACTCCGCGGACGGCCAAGCCGACCGCCTCCGCAAAGGCGAAGGCGTAGCCGATCCCGATCAGGTGGTCGGCGTACATCAGGGGGATCCCGGCACCGATCACGATCGCGGCGTTGATCATCGCCACCACCGCGAACGCCCACGTGCGGCCCTGGGCCTTGAAGAAGGCGTACCAGTTGAAGCCGACGTGATGGACGGCTGTGACGATTCCCATGATCCGCAACAGTCCGATCGCCGGCGACCACTCTCCCCCGACGGCGAAATGGACTAGGTCGGAGGCGAACAGGGTGAGCCCCGTCCCGAACGGCACCGCCCACATCAGCGCGAGCCGGTTGGACTTCAGGAACGCCTCGGCGAGGACCGCGGTGCGTTCGCGGGCGGCGCAGATGGCCGGGTACAGGGTCTCGGTGACGATGCTGTCGGCCTGGTCGGTGTACTGGACGAGGTTCCCGACCAGCGTGAACGCGCCGAGGCCGGCGATCCCCAGCGGAGCGCCGCCCACCAGGTAGATGACCTGAAAGGTCCCCAGCGCCGACAGCCCGGCGATCAGCAGCGGTCCGGAGAAGCGCACATAGTCCTTGACCGTGACCCCGTGGTACCGCCAGGCGAGGCGATACGGCGACGCGCGCAACGCAACGATGCCCCCCGCCCACGAGCCGGCCACCAGCCCGATGACGAGACTCCAGTACCCGGCCCCCAGCACCGCCAGCGCGACGGTGACGACGGCTCCCCCCAGCGGATCGATCACCTGCAGCGTGCGCTGCCGGCGGTAGTCCATGGTGCGATAGAACGTCCACAGGGGGAACTGGAGCACCGCCGAGGGGAGGATCAGCAACAGCACCAGCCCTGGGGCGAGGACCGTCCAGTTGTGGTGCAGCACCGCGAACCCCACCACGACTGCCAGCACCACCGGGACCATCGCCGCGGCGAAGATCATCTCCACGGTGAAGGCACGCTGAAACGCCTGCTCCTGATCCTCGTCGGCCTGCTGGATGTACTTGTCGTTGGCGCCGAACTGCTGCTTGAGGCCGATCGCTGTCCACATCGCCAGCCCCAGCAAGCCCCAGAGGCCGTAGTCCGCGCGCGTGAGGAAGGCGGCGGCGACCAGCCCCTTGAGCGCGCCGATGAGCACGAGCCCGACCTGGTAGGCACCGTTGACGAGCACCCCGCGGGCGGCCCGCCGCCGCAGGTCGGCGATCGGGGCGCGGGCTGCGCCTCGACGGCGAACCGCGCCGGCGCGCCGCGGCGGGACCTGGAGCTGGGCGTGTGTCATGCCGGCTGGGACGGCCGGTCGATTCGCCGGGTCAGGACGCAGCAGAACTGCGTGCCCTCGCCGACCAGGCGCTCGATTGTCATCGCCCCGGCCGCGGCCGCGTCGCCCAGCGCCGGCATATCCACCATCGACCCCAGCCAGTGACGGTCGCGCTGCCCCCGAGGGGCGCGCCCGACCGCCGTGCGGACCAGCCGCGCAGCGGCCGAGACCGCCGGACGCCGGCGGTGCACGCGCGGATCGTTGGAGATCTGGAACGCAGCCCATCCGCCCGGCCTGAGCACGCGTCCGATGTCCCGCACGTAGCCGAGAGTGATCTCCGGATCCGGGATGTGCTGGAAGACGACATGCGAGACGCAGGCGTCGAAGGCGCCGGCAGCGATCCCGCTGAGCGTCAGCCCGTCACCGCGCATCCATCGCACGTTCTCGAGCTGCGGATTGTGCGCCTGCGCCAGCTCCAGCATCCGCTCGGAGACGTCGAGCGCTTCCACGGACGCAGCCCGGGACGCCAGCACGCGCGTGAGCCGGCCCACCCCGCACCCGATCTCCAGGACGTGGTCGTCCGGCCTGATCGAGACGCCGAGGACCGCCAGCAGGGCGTCGAGGTCGCGCTCGCCGTCGGCCCAGAAGCGCTCGAGATCAGGGCGACCGTACGACAACCGGTTGTCGACGAAGAAGAAGGCATCCTCCTCGGCGCGGCTGTCCCAGAACCGCTGCATCGCGGACGACATCAGCTGGAACGCTTGCCTCGTGTTCGGGACCAGGTGGCGTCTGGATCGCGCACGCGCTGTAGGATAAACCGGAATATGGAGTCGTGCGTGGGTTCGGGACCCGGTCAGTGGCAAGCCGCCCGTCGATCAGCGTGATCATTCCGGCGCGCGATGCCGCGCCGACCCTCGATCGCACGTTGTCCGCCCTCCGCGCGCAGACGCTGAAGGAGCCGTTCGAGGTGATCGTTGTCGATGACGGATCCGTCGACGGGACGGCGTCCGTGGCCCACCGATACGCGCCGCTGGTCAGGCTGATCCGCAGCGAGCGCAGCGAGGGCCCGGGCGCAGCGCGCAACCGTGGCGTCGGCGCCGCCTGCGCCCCGGTGCTGGCGTTCACCGACTCGGACTGCTTCCCTGCCCGCGATTGGCTGGCCACCGGGCTGCGTGCCCTGGCGGGCGCCGACCTCGTCCAGGGTGCTGTGGCTCCAGATCCGGACGCACCGCGCACGCCCTTTGACCGCACGGTCATCGTGGCGCGTGATGGCGGCTTCTACCAGACGGCCAACGTGTTCCTGCGACGTGAGCTGTTTCACTCGCTGGGCGGCTTTCGTGACTGGGCGCGCGAGCCGCGCACCGGTGAGCCGCGGCCCGGCTCGCCTGACCGCCGTCGCGCCCGCGCAAGCCGCACGCCGATCGGTGAGGACACGCTGTTCGCCTGGAGGGCACGTCGCGACGGCGCGCGCGTGGCTTTCGCGGCCGATGCGCTCGTTCATCACGCCGTGGTTCCCGGTGGCGTGCGCGACGAGATCGCCGACCGCCTGCATTGGAGCACGGATATGCCCGGACTGGCGCGGCTCGTGCCTGAGCTGCGCCAGGCCACCTTCTACCGGCGCTGGTTCTTTCACCGCAAGACCGCCCGGTTCGACGTCGCGCTCGCGGCTGGGGCAGCGGCTCTTGTGAGCCGGCGGCCGGCGTGGCTGGCGCTCGCGGCGCCCTACGCCCACTGGGTGGCCGTCGAAGCTGGACCCTGGCCGGCCGGGCGCGCGCGGGCGCGCTTCGTGCTCGGGTCGCTCGCGATCGATGGCGCCACCTGCTGGGGTCTACTCACGGGCAGCGTCAGATGGCGCACGGTGCTGTTGTGAGCGACTGCGCTTCCAACCGGTCCGCGGCGGATCGCATCCTTGGGTTGCGCGCCAGGGTCGCCGTGGTGAGCTCGGATCTCTCCTGGGCGATCTCAGACACGTTCCTGAGCTCGGTACGCGCCGGCAACGGCTATGTCATTCACCAGGACTTCGCTTACTGCTACACGCCTTGGATCCACGTGCTCACGTACCGCCTACGCGATCTGCTCGTCCCGGTGCAGGATGTGGTGCGCTCCGGGACCGTCGTCTTCAGAGCCCGCGGTGGGCTTGAGAGCGGGTCGATCGGTGATCTGGCATCCGCCGACTTGGCGGAACTCGGCAACGCCGTTGCTTATTCGCTCAACATCACGACGCGCGAAAAACACTCGGGAATCCACGCCGCCAGCGTGATGGTCCACATCTACCGCCGCGACCTCGAGCGGGCGCGAGCGAGGCTGGCGGAGCTGCGGACGAAGCACCTCCTGAGCAGCTTTCACACGCACGTCCTGCGCGACGAGCTGGACCGGGCGCAGAGCGAGTGCGGAGATCTCCGAATGCCGGAGGTGCGCGAGTGAGGCCTGTTCTCTCAATCATCATCCCGACGCACGACCGCCCCGTGCAATTGCGTGACTGCCTCGTCACCCTCCAGACTCAAGCTGCCAACCAGGAGCAGCTTGAGGTGCTCGTCATCGATGACGGCTCCAAAGGGGACGTGGCCGCCGCCGTCGACGCCGTCACCGGGCCGATCCCGATGCGGTGCCTGCGCCAGCCGCCGGGGGGGCTAAACGTGGCCCGCAACCGCGGCGTGGCCGAGACGTCCGGCGAGATCATCGCCTTCCTCGACGACGACACGCTCGTCGCCCCCGTGTGGGCGCGGGCGGTCATCGCGGCCTTCGCCCGGACCGGCTGCGCCGGGCTCGGCGGGCGCGTCCAGCTTCGCTTCGAGGGTGGCGTCGAGCCGACCTGGCTGGCGCGGCCCCAGCGCAACTACCTGGCTGAGCTCGACCTCGGTCCGCGGCCGTTGTGGCTCGAAAGCGGACCGGTCCCAGTGGGCGCCAACTGCGCCGTGCGCCGGTCGGAGTTCGAGCGCGTGAGCGGCTTTCGCGACGGGCTCGACCGGCTCGGGAACTCGCTCATCTCCAACGGCGACACCGAGTTCTTCCGTCGCCTGCGCGCGCGGGGTGGGCGCCTGCGCTACGAGCCGGTGGCGGAGGTCGTGCACCAGGTACCTGCCGAACGGCTGACCCGCGATTTCTTCTACGCTCGGGCCCGCGCCCAGGGCATCTCGGACGCGCTCCTGGTCGAGCTCGACGATGGCGCTCCGGCGCGCCCGGCTCGCGTGGCGCGCGAGCTCTGGCGCTGCGGGCGCACGGCCCCCATCCTGGCTCGGGGGCTGGCCACCCGGCGGGGGACGATGAATGCCCGTCAGTGGGTCAGCTACTGCCAGGGCCGCCTCGGCGCAACCGTCTCCGGCGGGCAGGCGAAATGACCATGGACGACGTTGCGCTGGACTCTGAGACCCCGGCGCCGGTGCGCAGCCGGCCGCTGCGCATACTGGCCGTGGGCAACATGTACCCGCCCCACCACACCGGCGGATACGAGCGCGCCTGGCAGGACGCCATGCACCAGGCCCGCGCGGCCGGGCACACGGTCCGGATCCTGGTCAGCGATCACCACGAGCCCGGGAGCGCGGGCGAGGACGACCCCGATGTCCACCGCACGCTGCGCTGGTACTGGGACGCCCGCAGGTACGCGTTCCGCGAGCTCAGCGCCTGGCAGCGTTTGGCCCTCGAACGCCACAACCACCGCGAGCTCGACCGCCAGCTCCGCGCCTTCGCCCCCGACGTCGTCAGCTGGTGGTCGATGGGATGCATGTCCCTGGCCTTGATCGAGCAGGTCCGCCAGACCGGCATTCCGGCCGCATTCCTGGTCCACGACGAGTGGCTCGTCTACGGCTGGAAGCGCGACGCCTGGATGCGCATCTGGCAGGGGCGCGGGCGGCGGCTGGCCCGACTGGCCGGGTGGCTGACCGGCATTCCCACCCAGGTGGGCGTGGCGGGTGGGCTTGTCTTCAACTCCCAGTACACACGCCGGCGAACGCTCGACGCCGGCCCGCTGGTGGCGGAGTCGACCGTCGTCTACCCAGGCATTGAGGAGACCTTCTTCGAGGCCGAGGACCCGCCGCCCTGGGAATGGCGGTTGGCGTACGTCGGACGGCTCGATCGCCAGAAGGGCGTCGACGTCGCCATCCGGGCACTGGCCGACCTGCCCGCCCAGGCCACCCTCACCGTGTGGGGAAGCGGCGACGCGCGCTATCTGGCCGAGCTGCACGCCCTGGCCGACCGGCTGGGGGTAGCCCCGCGCGTCCGCTTCACGGGATTCGTCACCGGCGCCGAGCTGCGGGCGGCTTACGCCAGGGCCGACGCTGTCGTGTTTCCCGTGCGCTGGCAGGAGCCCTTCGGGCTCGTGCCCCTGGAGGCTATGGCCATGGGCCGCATGGTCGTGGCCACGGCGCGCGGTGGGAGCGCCGAGTTCCTCGTCGACGGGGAGAACGCGCTCGTGTTCGAAGCCGACGACGCGGCCGCCCTGGCGAACCACGTGATGCGGCTCGCCGGCGACCCGATGTTGCGTGAGCGCCTGCACGAGGGTGGGCGGGCGACCGCGCTCAGATACACGGCCGGGCGCTTCGCCGAGCAGACGGTGGCCGAGATCGTGCGCGCCGCCGGCCGGAGGGTGGCCTCGCCGTGAGGGTGCTGCTCGTCTCGCAGGAGATGCCGCCCGAGACGGCTTGGGGCGGCATCGGGACCTATGCCGACGTGCTCTCGGAGGCGCTCGTGGCCAAGGGGCACCAGGTCGACGTCCTCTCGCTGGTCGAGGGCCAGCAACGCTCGACGGCACGCCGCAACGGGGTGACCATCCACCGGTTCCGTCTCCCGCGCGTCCACGGCCCGGGGCGGCTGGCGCCAGAGACGTGGCGCCGGCTCTGGCTGGCGTTCGGCGCGGCGCGCCTGGCCGGGCGGCTCTGTGTCCGCCCCGATGTGATCGAGTGCCCGGAATGGAACGCCGAAGGGCTGGCGCTGGCAGTCGCCGGCCGCGCGCCGCTCGTCGTCCGCCTGCACTCGGCCGCGCGGCAGCTCTTTCCCCATACCGGCCAGGGACGCTCGCTGCGCGGACTCGACGGCCGCTGGGCGGCCGGGCTCGAGGAGACCTCGGCCCGGCTCGCGCAAGTCGTGGTGAGCACGCGGGGCAATCTGGCGGAGATGAGCGATGTGGTTGGGCTGGACCGCGACGCCGTGCACGCCATCCCTTACCCCGTCCGCTTGCCCGAGCCGAGCCTACTGCGCGCCGAGGGCCCGCCCACGGTCACGTTCGTGGGCCGGCTCGAGTCGCGCAAGGGCCCCGAGGTGCTGCTCAGGGCGGCCCCTCAGGTGCTCGCCGAAGTGCCGGAGACGCGGTTCGTGTTCGTGGGGCGCGATGGGACAGCGCCCGGGGCGCCGTCCTCGGCAGCATGGCTGAGACGCGAGGCGCAGCGACTTGGAATCGCCCAGGCGATCGAGTTTCCCGGTCAGCTCGGGCGCGCTGAGCTGGCCGCGGAGCTGGCGCGCTCCACGGTGTGCGCGTTCCCCTCGCGGTGGGAGAGCTTCGGTAATGTCGTCGCTGAGGCATCGGCGACGGGTCGACCCGTGGTCGTCTCCGCGATCCCCCCCTTCCACGAGCTCGTCGAGGATGGGGTGACCGGGCACGTGGTGGCCACCGAGGGCGAGCGGGAGTGGGCCGCGGCCCTGATCGCCGTCCTGGGCGACCGCGATCGCTCCCGTGCGATGGGCGAGGCGGGAGCAGCGCGCGTCGCGTCGATCAGCGCGCCGGGGCGCGTGGCATCGCTGGCGCTGACAGCCTACGATCATGCGATCGAGCGCTGGGGGATGGGAGCCCGCGCGGGCCGCGGGCACCCCGGACGGAGGGCGAACGGCCTTGTCCGTTGACCCCCGGGGTGCCCGCTCCGGACGCGCCCGCGCTGCGGTCCGTGTCTTGGTGCTGGCGCCGTTTGCTCGCGGGCTCGGGCACGGCGGCTCCCAGCGGGCGACGGCCGTGGCCGAGCGCTTGGAGGAGCGGGGTGTCGCGGTCGACTGGCAGCTGGCCGCGCGCCGGACGCCGACCGCGGCGCGCAAGTTGCGCGCGTTGAGTCGACGGCGGCCCCTGCTTGCAGAGCTGTACGGGCCCATGTGCCGGCGATTCGGCGGCGATCCGGACGCGGTGCTCATCGCCCATAGCTACCTGGTCCCGGCCGCGGCGTCGCTGGCGCGGGGTGTACCCCGGATCGTCGACTTCCACAACCTGGAGTGGTGCCACCTCGCCGACGGGACGGGGAGCGGCCGAGTCGGAGCCGGGATCGTCCGAGCGGCGTACGTGCGGCGGCAGGTGGAGCTCATGCGTCGACTCGAGTGTTCGATCGTCGCCGGCTCGGACCTGAGCCTGTTCGTGTCCGAGGACGAGCATCGGTGGGCCCGCGACGAGGTCCCCGGGGCGAGCACCCTGCGGGTCGGATCGGTGCTCCCGCGCTCTGCGGAACAGGCAGCCGCGGCGATCAGCCGCCGGCGCGACCCGCGGCGCGGTGAGCTGGCGTACGTCGGGACGCTCACGTTCCCCACCAATCTCGCCTCGCTGGAGCGGTTCCTGGCCACCGCCTGGCCCGCGATGCGAGCCGCCGCTCCGAACCTCAATCTCACCATCGCCGGCGCGTGCGGGCGAGAAGACCGGGCGCGACTGGAACGCCATCCGGGGGTGAGCACGCTCGGCTTCGTGCCTGACCTGACTCCGCTCCTGGCTCGCTGCGATGCCGCCGTGATGCCGTTTGACGGCTTCGCCGGTACGAGCCTGAGAGCGCTGTTCTACGCGCTCGCAGGCGTGCCCGTGATCGGCTCCCCATTGGCGTTCCGCGGCATTGATTTCCCCGCCGGGATCGTCGCCCACGACCCGGCCGGCTGGGCGGCGGCCATCTCGCAGATCAGCGAGGAGCCAGCCGCCGTCCTGGCAATCCCACGCGACGCGCGGCTGCGGGCGCGGGCCCACCAGGATGACCCGCGACCCTGGGATCGGCTGCGAGCGGCTATCGACGACCTGAGCGGCAGCGAGGACTGTGTCAGCGCCGGCACCCCCGCCGCCGGGGCGGGCATCATGAGATGATCGGCGACCGTTTTGCCGAGCGTCTGGGGTCCGCGCCGGATCGCCGCGCCACCGCGCGGTGGCAGGCCGCCCTGATCGCCGCCAGCGCCGGGGCTGCGTTGCTGGCCGGATGGGAGGTGGCGATCGGAAACGAGGCGCTGGTTGTCGCCGCGCTGGCCGCTGGGGCTTTCCTGGTTTGGACGCTGGCCCGTCCTCAGCACGCCGCGCTCGCCGTGCTGGCGGTCCTGCCGTTCCTCATCTACCCGGCCTCGGCAGGCGGGCTGTCTCTCTTCGCCGGGGTGCCGCTCGTTGCGCTCGTCTCCGTCGCTCTGCTCCTCGCCCAGCGTGGATCATGGCGACGGCTCCGGCGGCGGCTGTCGGTTCCGGCGTTCGGCGTCCTGCTCACGTTCGCGGTTGCCGCCGCGGCCCATTCGACGTCGCTGTCCACCGCGGGCTCACGCCTGCTCTACCTGTCCCTGTTCGCCGTGTTCGCCTGGGCGCTGGCATCGAGCATCACCGGCGGCACGATCTCCAGCCGGGCGGTGGCGACCGCGGTCGTCATCAGCGCCTGCGTCGCGGCGGTGGCGCTCATTGTCCAGGTCGTCGCCCAGTTCGGGGCCGGGCAGCACGCGATCATCAGCTGGCTGACCGGCGAATTCCGGCTGTTCGCGGGACAGCGCGCCGCGACGGTCGCCCAGGAGAACCGCAACTGGGTCGTCGGCTCCCTCAACGTCGTCCGGGGCATCTTCCCGTTCATGGCTGCGCCGAGCGCCGGCCAGTACGAGATGCTCGGGCTCGTCGCCGCGGTGTGGCTGTGGCGCACCCGCCCGCCGGCCATCTCACCGGCGGCACGGTCGGCGCTCGCGCTGGCCATCGTGCTCACCGCCGCCGGACTGCTGATGACGCTGTCGCGCCAGAGCTGGGTCGGCGCCCTCGCCGGGATCGTGGCGCTGGGGTTGCGGCGCGACCCACTGCGCCCGGTGGCGATTGTCGCGCTCCTGTTCCTCGTACTGGCGGTGATGCCGGTGCCTGGAGGCCACTCGACGTTCGGCGATTACCTGCTTACCGCCAGCGACACGACGTCCGTCTCAAGCGGCACCCGGCTCGGCCTGCTCACGCAGGCAATCCATCTCATTCCCGCCCATGCCGTGATCGGCGTCGGCCCGGGCCTGTACGGAACCCTCAATCCGGACCCGGCCAACCCCGTCTACTACGCGCACAACGTGTGGCTCGACGAGACGGTCGAGCTCGGCGTCGGCGGTGGGCTGGCGCTGATCGCCGTCTTCCTGCTGGCGATGCGCTCGGCGCTCCAACGCCGGGCGATGCTCGGCTTCAGCCTCCTGGCGGCGTACGTCGTCGCCAACCTGTTCGACGACGTGCTCTACTTCCCGCGCAACGGGATCCTGCTCGCTGCCGCGTTCGCGCTCGCCGCCGCCGGCGACGGAGAGCGCGCGTCGCGGCCGGCCCGGCCTGCGGCCGATCCGCTCCCGGACCGGCCGCTCGCCATCGGCTGGGCGCCCGCTCAGTCCGGGCGGCCGGCGTAGCTGTAGCGGTACGGGTACAGCCCCTGCCCCGCCGCCTGGTCGCGGCCGTGCACGTCGGTGACGACGATGCCGACCGCCTGCGGCTTGACGGGAGCGAGCGCCGCACGGGCGGCCTGCATCTGCTCGTGTGTCGTCTGTCCGGAGCGGACGCAGAGGATGACCGCGCTTGCCTCCGCCAGCAGTCCGAGGGTGTCGGCGACCGGTAGCAGCGGCGCGGTGTCAAGGATCACGAACTGGTACTCCGACGCCACATCCGCCAGGAACTCTCGCATCCGTCCCGATGCCAAGAGCTCGGCCGCCCCGTCACCGACGCTCCCGGCTGGGATACATATTAGGTTCGCAGGCAGGGGGCCGGCGGGCGCGGCACTCTTTCCGTTCCCGTTCCCGTTCCCGTCGCCGTTGCCCCCAGCGCCCGGGAACACCGGGATCGCGCGCCCGACGGCGCTCTCCGCCCCGCCTGACAGGTAGTCGGCCAGCCCCGGCGTCGGCGCGATCCCAAGGCGCCGCGCCAGCGACGGCCGGCGCAGATCGGCCTCGACGAGCAGCGTCCGGCGGCCGGCCGCGGCCGATGCGAACGCGAGCGACGCGGCGACCGTCGATTTGCCCTCCTCCGGTAGTGCGCTCGTGACGATCACGGCGCGGCGGGTCTGCTCGGCGAGCTGCAGCTCGACGTTGTTGCGCAGGATCCGGAACGTCTCAACGTCGCCGGCGCCGTCCCGGTCCCCGGCGAGTCGCGGCTGCACAGCCTTGCCGAGGGTCCGGCGACGGACGTGACCGAGCAACGGGAACCCGAGCTTCCCGGCGATCTCGTCCGATCCCCTCATCCGGCGGTCGAAGGACTCGCGCAGGAAAGCGGCGACGAGCCCGATGAGCAGGCCGGCAAGGAGCCCGAGCGCGACATTGCGCACGGGTTTGGGCGATGCCGGCGCAGACGCCGGGAACGCGGTCCGCACCACCTGCCCGGGGGTAGCGGTCGCCTGGACGAAATCGAGACGGCTGATCTCGTCCTGCAGGGTGGCCTGCTCGCCGGCATCGCCGGGGGCCGCCGGGCTGAGATGCGACAGCCGGCGCTGCAGCACCCGGGCGGCGGCGGCGAGCTGTCGGGTCGTCGAGGCGGTGGTCGTGGCGGCGATACGGCGGGCGTAGGCGTTGGCGAGTGCCGCGGCGAACTTGGCGGACGGCCCGGTGGCGTTGACGTCGAGCAGTCCGGTGGACGTGTCGATCGACAGCGAGACGTCGCCCATCAGCGTCGCCGCCGGCACCCGCGCGCGCAGATGCCGGCGGACCTGAGCGGCGAGGGCCGGAGTGCTCGCCGTCTCGGCGATGATCCCGGCCGAGCTGTTCGTTGTCGACCCCACCACGGGTGTGCCCAGCAGGGTCAACGCCTGGCTCTCGTCCTGGATGAGGACCTGCGCACGGGCGTCGTAGGTGTCGCGCTCGTGCAGGGAGTAGACGAGCGCCGCCGCAGCGGCGACGATGACAGGGACGACGATGATCAGCCACTGCCTGCGCAGCAGGCGTGCGTAGTCCCGCAAGCTCGTGTATCGCGGCGGTTCGTCAGTCATGCGGCGGCATCCCCGATCTGATTGGCGCGAGAGCGTACCGGGCCGCCCCCGCCTGTCGAGCCACTTGTCCCGGTCCTCGCAGCGCGCGTTCGTAGACGTCGAGCATCTGCTCGGCATGACGGCCCGGCGAGAAGTCGCGAAGCGCGCGGCGCCGGCCGCGGGCCCCCATCGCGCGCCGGCGCTCCGGGTCGGCGATGAGCCCGACGATCGCCTGCGCCCAGGCAGGTGCGTTGCGAGGGTCGAGCACGAGCCCATCGACGCCGTCGCTGATGACCTCCTTGATCCCGCCCACCGAGGTCGCGATCACCGGAACGCCCATCATCATCGCCTCGATGGCCGCCCGGCCGAACGGCTCGTACCACGACGGGACAAGGAGGACGTCGACGGCGGCAAGGATCTGTGGGATGTCCGAGCGCTCTCCGAGGAATGTGACCGCATCCCCGAGTCCGAGCTGCTCGATGAGCGAGTCCAGCTCCGCGCCGTAGGCATGGTTGTCGTAGCGGGTCGCCGCGCTCGTGAACTTGATCGAGCCGATGAGCAGCAGGCGGGCGTCGGGGTGGGTGCGGCGCACAAGCGCGAGCGCACGGATGGCGTCGCTCTGCCCCTTGTGCGGCGAGATCTGGGCGACCACGGCGAGCACCGGCTCGCTCTCCCCCAGCTCCAGCCGCACCCGAGCGGCGCGCCGGTCCAGGACCGAGGGATCGAACCGGTCAGGCTCGACGGCGTTGGCGACGATCGCGGCCTGCGGACCGCGCGGCAGCTGATCGGCGAGGAAGCGCGAGGTCGACACGAACGCTGAAGCCCGTCGGGCCAGGAACGAGAGCGTCAGGCCCGGCACCCGGCCAGGCGGAGTCGAGTCGCGAACGTGGACGACGGGGCGGGCGCCGCCCGCACCCCCGGCGAACGCGCTGATGAGACCGGCCCGGGGGGTGTTGGCGTGGACGAGGTCGGCCCGGGACTCCCGCCCGATCACTCCGAGGGCACGTCCCGTCCGGGCCGCTCGGGCGGCTTCCCGGGCCGTGTGGCGCGGATGCAGCCGGGAGCTGAGATCGGTGCCGGGGACCGCGCACACGTCCACGCCGATCGCGCGTGCGGCGGTCGCCAGCTCACCCTCGGGGCAGGCGAGCACCGGCTCCACGACGGCGCCGGACAGCGCGCGCAGGAGCACGAGCAGCGAGTGCTCAGCGCCGGCGACGTTCGCCGTGTGACTGACGTAAAGGACCCGCATCAGCGGCGAACCCCGTGGGACGCGACGGGTTCGAGGACGGCGGCAACCTGATCGGCCGTGCGCTGCCACGGGAAGCGCGTCGCCCATTCGGCGCCCCGGGCGCCCATCACCCGGGCCTTGTCCGGCGCTGCGAGCAAGCTGACGAGCGCGTCGGCCACCTGGGTGTGGTCGGTGGGATCGATCAGCAGCCCGGTGCGGCCGGGATCGACCGCGTCCACGGCGCCGCCGGCGTTGGCGGCGATCACCGGCAGCCCGTAGGCCGCGGCCTCCAAGTAGGCGATGCCGAAGCCCTCGCCGCCGCGGTTGCCGTCGGGCAGGCGGGTGGGCATGGCGAACACGTGCGCCCGGCGCAGCCAGGCGTCTCGCTCGCCGTCGCCGACGGCGCCCATGAACGACACCGCGCCGTCGACGCCGAGCCGCCGGGCGAGGTCCTCGTAGCGGGGACGGAGCGGCCCGTCGCCGAGCACGACCCAGCGGGCGTCCGGCAGCCGCCGCCGAACGAGCGACATCGCCTGCAGCATCACGTCGTGGCCCTTGTGGGGATCCTGCATCCGCGCGACCGTCAGGACCGTCGGCGGCTCGGGGTCGCGGCGCGGTGGTCCGGTGCCAACGGGCGGTGGATCGACGCCGTGGTGGATGAGGTGCACCCGGTCAGCGGCCGCCCCGACAGCGCGCGCCATGCGCTCGGTGTGGCGGCTGATCGCGATCACGGCGTCGGTGTGGCGCATGCCGAACGCCGTCCGGCGCGGTGAGACCCGGAACTCCTCGGCGTGGGCGTAGGTCACGGTCGGGATTCCGAGCCCCCGCAGCAGCGCCCCGACGGGGGCGACGGCGACGTGGCCGAGCAGCGCGACGTCAGGACGCCGCCACGTCGCTCGCTCCAGCGCCCGGGCCGAGAGCGCTGCGATGCGGATCCGCCGCGCACCGCTGCCGGCCCGTACGCGCAGGACGGCGACCGGCCTGCCGGCGTCGTAGACGTCGGCGCCGGGGGCGTTCAGGGTCACGAGCTCGAGCGCCGGAACGGGCAACAGCTCCGCCAGCTTGCCCATCAGCGTCTGGATCCCGCCATGTGCCGGCGGGTAATCCGGGGTGATGACGAGCACCCGAGGCACCGCGGGGGTCCGCCCCCCAGCACCGCAGTCAGGCTCGGGTCGTCGCACCGTCGCGTCCCTGGGTCCGTGTTGATCGAGCGAGTCGGCCGATCCTCTCGGCGACCCTGGCGATGTCGGAGGGCGCGACCGCGTCGTCGGCGAGTGCGGTACCCGGCGTCGCATCCTGCACCGCGGACCGCACGGCGGCCCGCAGGCGTGTGCGAAACGCCCGGCCGTCCCAGGCGAGGGCGTGGCTCCGGATCGCCGGCGGGTCATATCGGCGCGGGTCGAAACCGCGGATCGCCTGCACGATGGCGTCGACGCTCTGCTGCGCGATGAATTCGCCGCTGAGCCCCGGGGACATCGTGTACCGGGCGCCGCCGGCACGGAGCGCCAGGACCGGCCGGCCGCACGCGTTGACCTCGAGCGGGATGAGCCCGTAGTCGTCGATGCTCGGAAAGATCGCCGCGGCGCAGCTCTGCATCGCGCCCACGAGCTCGGCATCCTCGAGCCACCCGAGGAACTCGACGTTGGGGGTGGCGCGCCTGCGTAGCGCCGCCAGGGCCGGCCCGTCGCCGGCGATCCGCAGGCGAAGCTCGGGCATCCGCGCGAAGGCGTCGACGACGAGCGACGGCCGCTTGTAGGCCTCGACGAGCCGGCCGGCGAACAGGAACGAGCCGTCATGGGGCCGGCTCGACGGGCAAAACCGCTGGCAATCGATGGGTGGAGCGATCACTTCCGCCGAGCGGCCGTAGACACGGCCGATCAGCTCAGCGGTGAACGGCGACTGGGTCAGGTAAGTGTGGACCGACTGAGCCGCGGCGCGGTCGGCGACGCGAGCGAGCGCGGCGTACCCGGAGAACGCGATCCGCCCGGCGCGGCCGCCGGGGAGCTGCCGGGCGTAGGCCTCCTGCTGGGTCCACAGGTGGCGGAACGGGCCGTGGCAATAGCAGACGACGGGCGCGCCGTTGCCGGACCGAAATCCGTGGACGTAGGCATAGCTCGACGCGACGATGACGTCCGCGCTCGGCAGTCGCACCGAGCGCACGAGGCCCGGGTACATCGGCGCGAGCCGGCGGTAGTGGTGCAGAAGCGGACCGCGCCCGGGCAGAAGCGTCTCGACCCGGTCGGCGATGCCCATGCGTTCAGCGACCGAGCGGCGGCCGAGGATCGCGTACACGGGCGCATCCGGGAACGTCCGCGCGATCTCCGCAGTGACGCGCTCGGCCCCACCATACGTCTCAAAGAAATCATGAGTAATGATGACCCGGATTCCGGTATGTAACCACGCCGGACGGGTCGATGTCGCACATCCCCGCCGCCGGGGCATGCGTCGTACAGCGGGGCCGAAGGGGCGGATTGAGGCCCCGGAGGCGCGTTGATCCTCGAGGCCGAGCCTGGGAGAGGCCCGGGACCGCGGTCAGCCCGGAATCAGACCCTCACCCTGGAACTCGGCCCGCGCCTCCTCCAACGAGACGTCGGCAGGCGGCAGGATGATGTCCGAGGCCACCAGCTCGTCGTCGCCGACCCTCGTCCCCCGCGTGCGCACGTAATCGACCAGCCGGCCGAACACGTCACGGAAGCCCTGCTCGTCGTCGGCCTCGCAGGCCGACACCGCCTGGTTGTCCAGCTCGTTGAGCTCCGCCGTGTCGGCGTCGGCGATCTCGTACTGGCCGTCCGTCGCGATTCGGACGATCATTGACCCGGCCCCGGCGCCGCGCTCTCACCCCCGCCTGCCCTGTCGCCGGAAGCGCCCGCACCCAGCTCGCCCTTCGCGCCGCCGCCCGTCCCCAGCTCGGCCTTCATCTTCGCCAGCTCGGTGTCGACTTCGCTCGAGCTCGACAGCTCCTTGAGCTGCCGGTCGATGTCATCCTCGCCGGAGCCGAGCTGCGTGAGGTCCTCAAACGTTCCGGCCTGCTCGAGCTCCTGCACGGCGCTCGCCCGGGCGCGCATGTTCTCGGTCTTGTCGAGCGCCCGCTGCATCGCCAGACCGACGTCGGCCATCTCCTCGCCGACACCCGTGGCCGCCTCGGAGATCCGGACCTGCGCCTCGGCCGCCGAGTACTGGGCCTTGATGACCTCCTTCTTGGAGCGGAACTGCTCGATCTTCGCGCGCAGCTTCTGCTCGGAGGCGGTCATCTGCTCCTGCTGTTGCTCGAGCTGGGTGATCTGCGAGTCCAGCGACTGGAGCTCGGTCTGCATCGCGTTCTTGCGTTCCAGGGCGGTACGCGCCAGCTCCTCGTTGCCCGCGGCGAGCGCCTGGCGAGCCTGGGTGTCGAGCTTGACGACCTGCTGTTGGTACTTCTCCTCCTGCAACTGCAGGCGCTTCTTCGAGGTGACGACGTCGGCGATGCCCTTCTTGACGTTCTGGAGCAGCTCGATCTGTTTCTGGTAGCTGTACTCCAGCGTCTCGGACGGGTCCTCGGCGCGGTCTAGGAGCTTCGAGATCTTGGCTTTGACGACGGTGGACATGCGCCCGGAAAGGCCCGGCATCGCATCCTCCTTGGCGAGTGGCTGTTTGGCACCTGCAAGCGTAGCGGTGCGCCGGGAATAGGATGACGCGATGGAGCCAAAGCCGGCGTCCGACTCCCGCTCCGAGATCACGCATTGGATGGGCGTCACCGACGCCAACAACGTCGGCAACATCCACGGCGGCACGATCATGAAGCTCGCCGACGAGGCCGCCGCCCTCGCCGCCATCAGGCACGCCCGCCAGCGCGTGGTGACGGTCGGCATCGACCGGATGGACTTCCTGGTCCCCATCTACGTCGGCGAGCTCGTGACCTTCAAGGCGACCGTCAACGCCGCCTGGCGCACCTCGATGGAGGTGGGCGTCCGGGTCGAGGCCGAGAACCCCACGATCGGCGCGCCCCGCCACACCAACACCGCCTACCTGACGATGGTCGCGCTCGACGAGACGGGCCGCCCCGCTCCGGTGCCTCCGCTCCGAACCACCACGCCGGACGAGCAGCAGCGGATGCGCGAGGCCGAGCTACGTCGCGCCAACCGCCTCGCCGAGCGCGAGGAGATGGTGGCTCGGCGCGGCCAGGAGAGCCACTGGTAGCCGCGGCGGGCACGATCTGCACGCTGGAATCCGGGGTGTCATGACCAGCGCCGCCGCGATGGCCTGCCGCTAACGTCCGCCGCCATGCGACCGCGCGCTCTGTTCACGGCGGCCTGTACGACGGCGGTCGCCGCGATGCTCGTGATCAGCCTCGGCGGCTGCGGCGGCACGAAGCTGTTGCGCGGGACGAGCACGGCGCAATCGACCGTGACCGTTGGAGTCCCCGGGGCCAGCCCGCAGGCGTCGCAGAGGCTGGGATTCCCGACGCTCGCGACGAAGAACACGACCCGGGTCGACGGCGCCGATCCCGCGGCCGACGCAGCGGGCGTCGCCCTCGCCGTCTATCCCTCCGCGGCGCCCGGCACCCATCCCGGCGCGGTGGCGCTGGCTCCGACTGACGACTGGCAGGCGGCGATCGCCGCGTCGGTCCTGATGGCGCCCCCCATCCGGGCGCCAATGCTCCTGTCGGGCAGCGGGCCGCTCCCGGCGGCCACGTCTCAGGCGCTCTCCCAGCTGGCCCCCACGGGCTCCGGAGCGGTGGGTGGCGCCCAGGTCATCCGCATCGGCGACGTCCCGTCCGTCGGCGGCGTGCGCTCGGCGTCGGTCAAGGGGAGCGATCCCTACGCGCTGGCGGCGGGAATCGACCGGTTCGTCAGCGCCGTCGCCGGCCGCCCCAGCAGCGACGTCGTGATCGCCTCGGCCGCGAGTCCCGGGTACGCGATGCCCGCGGCCGGCTGGGCGGCGGAGAGCGGCGACCCCGTCCTGTTCGTCAACTCGACCGACATCCCGGGCGCCACCCGTCAGGCGCTGCTCACGCACCAGCACGCGCACATCTACGTGCTCGG
The DNA here is from genome assembly GCA_035551695.1 of Solirubrobacteraceae bacterium. Classification (GTDB taxonomy): domain Bacteria; phylum Actinomycetota; class Thermoleophilia; order Solirubrobacterales; family Solirubrobacteraceae; genus Palsa-465. The sequence continues at coordinate 17,961 of DASZMU010000003.1, read as the reverse complement.
CCCGTCCAGCGTGATCCCGGACGCGATCCTGAAGCAACTCGGCAAGTACGGGACGGTCAAGCGTGTCGGCGCCGGCGACCCTGCGGCGAACTCGGTCGCGTTCGCCACGTACCGCGACCCGGCCTGCGCCTACGGCCAGCCGTGCGCTCACGTGCCGGGGAGCTTCGGCTGGGCGATCCGGAGCCCCGGACACGGTTACGTGCTCCTGAACGCGTCGCGGCCGCTGGACGCAGCGGCCTCGGCCGCGCTGTCCAGCAGCGGCGACTATGGTCCCCAGCTGCTCGTCGAGACACCCTCTACCCTTCCTGCCACGGTGCTGAATTTCTTCCTCGACTACGCCACCCCCGGATACACCCAGGAGGGGCCGACCGCGGCCGTCTACAACCACGGATGGGTGATCGGGGATCAGAGCGCGATCTCCGTCAGCGTGCAGGCCGAGGTCGACAAGCTCCTGGAAGCCGTCCCCCAAGCCGCCGTCAAATGAGCCAATCCGAACACCCTGACCGCCTGCACGCCGACCACCAGACGACCGTCGAAGACGTCCGCCAGCTGATGGGCGCCTCGACGCCCCACTTCGCCCTGCAGCTGCGCGAGCGGATCCGCGCGCTGATCCGCGACCTGCCGGCCGGGCACCCGGCGCGCGTCGAGGGCGAGCGTGAGATCGTGCGGCTCGACGAGATCGCGTTCGTCGGCGAGATCCGCGGGCACGCCGCCGAGGACGGGCTGACGCCGTTGCCCAGCGTCGCCCACCACCGCCCGCACGTCGACGTCTGACGACCGCTCACGCGGGCGCGGGCGCCGGCCTGCAGAGTTTCGCTACCCGGGACCGCTGGATACGTTAACTGACGCGTGATGACCGAAGACCGCTTCATCTCCGTGATCGGCCTCGGCCGGGTGGGGCTTCCGCTCGCGCTGTGCTTCGCCGATCGCGGCCTCCGGGTGCTGGGCGTCGACCACGACGCGGCGGTTCTCGAGTCGCTTCGCGCGGGGCGGATGCCGTTCAACGAAGCGGACACGCAGGAGATGCTCGAGCGCGTGCAGCGCACCGGTCGCTTTGAGCTCTCGGACCGCGCGGCGGACGCGGCCCGGGCCGACGACATCGTCATCACGATCGGCACCCCGTCCTTCTCCCACGTCGAGTCCGACCTGCGTCAGGTTCGCGCAGCGGTCGACGATCTGCTGCCGCTGCTGCATCCCGGCCACGCGCTCATCCTGCGTTCGACGATCGCCCCCGGGACGACCGAGTTCGTCGCCGGCTACCTGGAGAAGCGGCGCGGGCTGCGCGTCGGCGAAGACGTGTTCGTGGCGCATGCTCCGGAGCGAATCGCCGCCGGCAAGTTCCTTCAGGAGATCACGACGCTGCCGTGCATCATCGGCGGCGTCGGTGACGCGTCCACGGAGCACACCGCGAGCCTGTTCAGCGTGTTCGGCGCGCCGATCGTCAAGACGACGCCGGTTCAGGCCGAGCTGGCGAAGATCTGGACGAACATCCTTCGCTACGCGACCTTCGCCCTCCCCAACCTGCTGATGATGGACTGCGAGAGCTACGGGGCAAACGTCTTCGAGGTCATCGACCTGATCAACCGGGACTACCCCCGCGGCGGGATCGCGATGCCCGGTATGACCGCCGGAACGTGCCTGCGCAAGGACTTCGCCTTCTCCGAGGAGCGCTCGCACGCGCCCGGGATGCTCCTGGCCGTCTCGCGGGTCAACGAGGGCGTGCCCCTGTTCCTGGTGGAGGGGATCAAGCGCCGCATCGGCAGCCTCTCGTCGCGCAAGGTCGCGGTCCTCGGCCTGACGTTCAAGCGCGACACCGACGACGAGCGCGACTCGCTCTCCCCCAAGCTGATCCGCCTGCTGGAGCGCGAACTGGCCGACGTCGCGGTCTGTGATCCGCACGCCTCGACGCCGACGACGCCGCTCGCGGACGCCGTGCGCGACGCCGACGTGGTGATCGTGGCCACCAATCACTCGGCGTTCGAGCACCCGGAGACGCTGCGCCAGATCCGCGCCTCGGCCGCCGACGATTGTCTGCTCGTCGACCCCTGGAACAGCCTGGGGACCTCCCAGGTGTTCCTGTTCGCCGCCGAGTCGGGGGAATTCGCTGACGCGAATTCCCTTGGAAGATTCGCCAGAGGCGAATCTTCGGAGGCAGCCCGGGAATGACGCGCGTGCTGGTGACCGGCGGGGTCGGCACGATCGGCTCAGCCGTCGTCCGCCGGCTCCTGCGCGACCCGGATTGGGAGGTGCGGGTCGCCGACCACCGGCCGGCGCCGGACTGGATGCGCCAGGGATGCGAGCTGCACGAGGGCGATCTGCGCGACCTCGACGCTGCGCGGGCGGCGCTCAAGGGCTGCAGCCACGTGATCCACCTGGCGGCGATCGTCGGCGGCATCGCCAACTTCCACAAGCTGCCGTTCACGCTGACCGAGGTCAACAACGCCCTGACCGGAGCGATCGTCCACGCAGCGGTCGCGCAGGACGTCGAGCGCCTCACGTACGTCTCGTCCTCGATGGTGTTCGAGCGGGCGACGGAGTTCCCGACGCCTGAGACCCACCTCGACGTCTGCCCGGTGCCGCGGTCCGCGTACGGGTTCTCCAAGCTCGCCGGGGAGGTGTACACGCGCGCTGCGCACGACCAGCACGGCCTGCGCTTCACGATCTGCCGGCCGTTCAACGCGTACGGGCCGGGGGAGTTGCCGGACCCCGACGAGCCGGGCATCGCCCACGCCGTCCCGGACCTGATCACCAAGGTCCTTTCCGGCCGGCGGCCACTTCAGATCTTCGGCTCCGGAGAGCAGACGCGGACGCTCACGCACGTCGACGACATCGCCGACGGCATCGTCACCGCGATGGCCTCGCCGGCGGGCGAGAACGAGGACTTCAACATCTCGGCGTCCGAGGAGCACACGGTGGCGTCGATCGCCGGTCTGATCTGGGAGGCATGCGGCGAGAACCCGGCAGAGCTGACCTTCGAGCACCTGCCGAGCTTTGAGGTCGACGTCCAGCGCCGGTGGCCGTCGGTCGCCAAGGCGCGCGACCTCATCGGCTGGCAGGCCCGGATCGACCTGCGCGACGGCCTCGCCGGCACCGTGGCGTGGCTGCGCGAGCAGGACGTCCAGCGCACCGTTGACGCCTGATCTGACCGCTGCGCTGCGTGTCGACCGGCGCGTGCGCCGGCGCGCCGCCGCCGAGGTCGTCCCGCTGCCTGGAGGCCTGGTAGTCCGCCACCAGGAGCTGTGGGACGTCCACTACCTCAACGCGCTGATTCTCGATGCCGGCGTGCACCCCCCGCCGACGGCGGCCGAGGTCGTCGCCCGCGCGGATCGCTGGCTGGGGAACGCCGGCCCCGCCCACCATCGCCACGTCGTGTTCGATGACGCGGCCGCGGGCGAGCGTGTGGCCGCCGACCTCGAGGGCGCGGGCTGGGAGCGCCGCCGGACGATCTTCATGGTGTTTGCCGGGGATGCGAACGCCGTCGGCGCCGATCCCCGGGCTCGCGAGATCTCCGATGCCGAGATGGAGGCACTCCAGCTGGCCGGCCTGCGCGAGGAGGTGCCCGAGGCCTCCGTGCGCTCCGGGCTGGCCGAACGGCTGGCGCTGACCCAGCGCGTCCTGCGGGCCGGCACCCCCGCCCGCTGCTTTGGCGCCGGTGAGGGCGGGAGCCTGCAGTCGATGTGCACGCTGTTCCTCGACGACGACGTCGACGGGCGGCGGGTGGCGATGCTGGAGGAGGTGGGGACGCTCGTCGACTACCGGAGGCGCGGACTGGCCCGGGGCGCCGTCAGTGCGGCGATCGCCGCCGCCGTCGCCTGGGACGCGGGACTGATCGTGGTGCCGGCCGATGCCGACGACTGGCCGCAGGTGATGTACGCCGGATTGGGATTCGCACCGGTGGGGCGACAGGTCTCCGTGACTCGGCGCGATGATTCCGGCGGTGGTGGGTTGTAGCCTCGGCGACGGTATGAGCGAACTTGCCGCCGTCAGCCGCGATGCGATCGCCGACAGCCGGTTCCCCGGCCCGTTCCCGGTCGGCTCGTACGCGGCCCAGCTCAAGCGTCGCCTTCAGGATTTCGCGCGCGTCCAGCTGGAGGGCGAGGTCTGGGGCTTGCGTGTGAGCCGGGTCCGGGTGTACTTCGAGCTGCGCGATGCGCATGGTGCGCTCCCGTGCTCGATGTGGCGGGATGACTTCGACCGCCTCGGCCTGACGCTGAGCGACGGGATGCAGATCGTCGTCGGGGGCGGGTGTGACTACTACCCCGGGAGCTCGGCCTCCTCGCCGTCGTTCAGCTTCGCCGTGTCCGAGCTGCGGATCGCCGGGGAGGGCGATCTGCTCGTGGCGCTGGAGCGCCTGCGGCGCCGGCTGCACGCCGAAGGCCTGTTCGAGCCGCAGAAGCGGCTCGAGATGGCGCAGTTGCCGCGGACGATCGGCGTCGTCACCGGTGAGGGCGGCAAGGCCCGGGACGACATCCTGGCCGGCTTGGGGCGCCGGGGCTGGAGCGGACGGCTCATCTGGGCATTCGTCCCGGTCCAGGATCGCCACGCCGCGCCCCGCATCGCCGGTGCCCTCCGTGAGCTGGCGGCGACGCCGGACGTGGACGTGGTCATCGTCGCCCGCGGCGGCGGCTCGTTGGCGGACCTCTACGCGTTCTGCGACGAGGCCCTGTGCCGGACAGTCGCGCTGCTGCGCGTGCCCGTGATCGCGTCCGTGGGCCACCACACCGACCGGACCCTGATCGACGACGTCGCCGCCGTCTGCTGCTCCACTCCCACCCATGCCGCCGAAGCCGCAGTCCCCGTCGACTGCGCCGCGGCTCGGCGGGCCCTGGCGGTCACCGCCACCCGTCTGCGCGACCACAGCCGCCGCGCGATCCTCGACCGCGCCCGCGCGCTCGCCCAGCTCTCTCGCGCTCCCGGCCGTCAGGTGCAACGCCACCGCGAGCACCTCCACCAGCTGCTGCGCGAGCTGCGGGCGGCTGGGCGGCGGCGCAGCGACGAGGGCACCGCACGGACCGCCGGCCACCTCCGGTCGCTGCGGCGCGCCGCCGCCCGCGGGGCCGACGCCGACCGAACGCAGCGGGCGCGAGAGCTCGACCGCCTGGCATTGGCGCTCGCCGCCCATGATCCGCAGCGGACGATGGCGCGGGGCTACGCGATGGTGCAGGACCGCGCCGGCACCCCGCTTGGCTCGGCGGCCGCCGCCCGCGCCGCTCGGGAGCTGGGGCTGCGCTTCCACGACGGCGAGGTGGCGGTCGAGGTGGAGGCGGAGTGAGCGAGCCCCGCACGTATGAGGCGGCCGTCGCTCGCGTGGAGGAGATCATCCGCCGGCTGGATTCCGGCGACGCCGGCCTGCGCGAGACCCTGGACCTGGTGCGGGAGGGCCGTGAGCTCGTCGAGTACTGCGCGGCCGAGCTCGACGCGGTCAGCCAGGGCCTGGACGAGCTCAGGCTGGAGGAGCTGGTGGGACGCCTCGAGAACGCGGAGGGACGCCCGTGAGCACCTTCGACCGGCTCGCCAACCTGCGTCTGGACGTCGAGGGATACGACCTGGAAGGACTGCTGGCCAACGTCTCGAGCGGCTTTGAGCGCCTGACGACCGTCGTGCACATCCGCGGGGGCGGAGCCGAGGGCATCGGCGAGGACGTCGTCTACAGCTCCGCCGACCAGCAGGCGCTCCAGGACGCGGGGCCCGTGCTCGATCTGGCCGGCACCTACGCCCTCGGTGAGTTTTGCGAGCTGATCGACGGGCTCGATCTGTTCCCGCAGGAGCCGGAGCATGGGGACGTGTCGCGCCTGTACCGCCGGTGGACCTTTCACAGCGCGGCGCTGGACCTGGCGCTGCGCCAGGCGCGCAAGCCGCTCCACGAGGTCCTGGGACGCGATCCCAGCCCGCTGACGTTCGTCGTCTCGCTGCGGCTGGGCGAGCCGCCGACGCTGGCCCCCATCTCCGCGCGCCTGGCTCACTACCCCACGCTTCGGTTCAAGCTGGACGCCACGAGCTCATGGACGCCGGAGCTGATCGCCGACCTTGTCGTGTCCGGCGCCGTCGACTCCGTCGATTTCAAAGCGCTGTACCGCGGGACGGTCGTCGATCAGGCACCGGATCCGGTCCTGTACGCGCGGGTCGTGGAGGCGTTTCCGACCGTCTGGCTCGAGGACCCGGATGTCGTCACCCCGGAGACCGCGGCGGCGCTCGCCTCGGTCCACGACCGCATCACCTGGGACGCTCCCATCCACTCGATCGCCGACATCGAGGCGCTCCCGTTCGCGCCGCGGATGGTCAACATCAAGCCCTCGCGCATCGGTGGTCTGCGCAAGCTGTGCGATACGTACGACTACTGCGCCGACCACGGGATTGGGGCGTACGGCGGAGGCCAGTTCGAGCTGGGGCCGGGGCGCGGGCAGGCTCAGTACCTCGCATCGCTGTTTCACCCCGGTGCCCCCAACGACCTGGCACCGGTCGGCTTCAACCAGACCGAGCCCCCGCCCGGGCTGCCCACCAGCCCGCTTCCCCCGGCGCCGGACGACGTCGGCTTCCGCTGGAGCTCAGTCTGAGAGCCAGGCCGACCGGCCGGCGAGCCGTCAGCCGAGGTCGAGCACGAGATTGCCCTGGTGGTGGCGCTCGATCAGCCGCTCAAACGCCGCGTTGACCTGATCGAGCGGCACCACCTCGTCGATCCGGACCTTCAGGTCGCCCGCACGCAGAGCCTTCAGCGTTTCATCGAGCCCCCGCCGCCGCTCCTCGCGAGTCAGCTGCCCCCCGCCGTAGCCGAGCAGCGAGAGCATCTTGCGGTACAGCTGCTGCATGTTGAAGGTCACCTCCGCCCCGGCCGAGGTGCCGAACGAGATGATGCGCGCGCGCGGAGAGACAGCGTCCACCAGCGGCGCCGTGAACCCATCTCCCAGGGGGTCGAAGCCGACCGTCGGCTGAAAGTCCGCGAGTTCGCGGCCGATCTGTTCGGCAGCGCCGACGAGCACGCGCTCGGCCCCCATCTCGGCGATCCCCGGCGCCTTCGCCTCCAAGCTGGTCTGCCCCCAGACGGTGGCCCCCGTGGCGCGGGCGAGCGAGACGATCATGCTGCCCACGCCCCCGGAGGCACCGAGGACGAACACCCGGTCATCGTCACTGACCTCGGCCAGCGTCCGTACGCAGTTGAAGGCGGTCAGGCCGGCGATGCCCATCGTCGCGGCGTCGCGCAGCTGAACCCCGGCGGGGAGATCGACGACCGCGGCGCTCGGAACGACCGCGGCCTGGGCCCACACGCCGTCACGGGCAGTGCCCAGACCCTCGCCGGTGACGAGAACCTCCCGGCCGTCGACATAGCCGCCGGCCTCGCCCCCCAGCGTCCGCGGCAGGGGCCCGTCGGGAGCCACGCGCCCCTCGGCGATGTAGCGATCGATGGGGTTGACGCCGCCGAAGGCAAGCTCGACGCGGACCTCGTCCGTGCCCCGTTCCGGGAGTGTCACCTCCTCGACGACGAGGGGACGACCATGCTCGACCAGCCGGGCGGCGCGGACGCGGTCTGGGTTGGACGCCATGAGGGTTGCGGTTCTAGCAGATGGCTACCGTGGGCTCATGACAATCGATCGAGAAGACCTGACTGGGACCGTCGCGCTCGTCACGGGCGCATCAAGTGGAATCGGCGAGGCGACCGCGCTGTTGCTCGCCCGCCAGGGCGCGTCGGTGGCGATCGCCGCCCGGCGCAAGGACAGGCTCGACGATGTCGCCGCCCGGATCTCGGACGCGGGCGGCACGGTCCTGGCGATCGAGGCCGACGTCGGCGTCCGGGATCAGGCTCAGGCGCTGGTGGCGCGGACCGTCGGAGAGCTCGGACGCCTCGACACGCTCGTCAACAACGCCGGCGTCATGCTGCTCGGCCCGGCGGTCGACGCGCCGCTGGAGGAGTGGGACCGGATGGTCGCCGTCAACGTGCAGGGGCTCCTGAACTGCGCCCACGCCGCCCTCCCCCACCTGCTGGCCGCAGCCCAGGACGGGCCTCGCCGGGTCGCGGACATGGTCAACGTCAGCTCGGTGGCGGGCCGCACCACGCGCCCCGGCAGCGCCGTCTACAGCCTGACCAAGCACGGGATCGGCGCGTTCAGCGAAGCGCTGCGCCAGGAAGTGACCGGGCGCCACGTCCGCGTCTCGCTCCTCGAGCCCGGAGCCGTGGACACCGAGTTGCGCCTGCACAACCGGCCGACGATCCAGGAGCAGATGCACGAGCGCTTCGGCGACATCGAGATCCTCCACGCCCAGGACATCGCTGACGCCGTGTCCTACATCGTCACCCGGCCCTGGCGGGTCGCGGTCAACGAGATCCTGATCCGCCCCACCGAGCAAGAGGGCTGATGCGGTCTCCCGCAGCCTGGCGACGCGGTCCAGTGAACGGTCCCGTACCCTTGGCGGCGCCGCAGTTTCGCGCCGGCGGGGCCTGCCCGCCTCCCGACACAGGAGATCCCTTGCACGAAAAGCTCGCCATCGCCGGCTCCGGGACAATCGCCGCCGGCCTCGCCGCCGTCGCCGCCGCCCATGGAGACGTCCTGCTGTGGGCCCGCTCACATGCCTCCGCAGAGCGTGTCAAGAGCGCGGTAGCCAAGCATTGCGACAGGCGACCGGACCTGAACGGGTGCGCCGGGCGCGTCCAGGTGGTGACCGAGCTGGAGGCACTGGCGGAGGCGACGTTCCTGGTGGAGGCCGTCGTGGAGGACCCCGAGCACAAGGGCCCCGTGCTGGCGGAGCTGGCCTCCTACACGGGCCCGGACGAGATCCTCGCCACGACGACCTCGTCGCTGTCAATCGCCGAGCTGGCCCAGGCCAGCGGGCACCCGGATCGCTTCGTTGGCCTCCACGTGTTCAACCCGGTGCCGCGGATGGAGCTGGTGGAGCTGGCCTTCGGCCCTCAGACCCGCGATGACGTCCGCCGGCGCACTCGGACACTCTGCGAGGATCTCGGCAAGACGCCGGTGGAGGTGCCGGACACCCCCGGGTTCGTCGTCAACCGCCTGCTGTTCCCGTACCTGTTCGGGGCGGTCGACCTGATGGTCGAGACCGGCATGGCGCCCGGCGATGTCGACCGCTGCATGACGCTGGGCGCCGGGATGCCGATGGGACCGATCGCGCTGCTCGATTTCGTGGGCCTCGACGTCGCCCAGGCCATCGGCGAGACGATCGGCGCGACCGTGCCGCCCCGGTTGATCGAGCTGGTTTCCGAAGGCGCTCTCGGACGCAAGAGCCACCGTGGTTTCTACGACTACGACTAATTATTAAGGCTGCGTTCAGGTCTGAGGTCGACCATCTCCAGTGCGACGTACCTCATAGCAGCACCTCCTCCCCAGAAGCACGAAATCGGCCCGTCCCCAGCGGGCCGATTTCCTTTTGGGCCTCTGTCGGACCCACCCGGGCGCCGCCGCCGGCTTGGCCCCACGACGGCCCTGGGTTCGAAGCCGGCCCGGTCAGGGCCGGCTTCAGCTCTCCTCTCAACCGCCGGACCTCAACCCCAACGGTGCGCTGCCCGGCAATGTAACGAATGACGCGAATCTGTGCAAAGTGCGCAGCACAGCTCAGCTGCCGGCGGTCACCGCGTGGGTGGGCGCCCGCCGCTGACGGATCCGCACCGCCTCGATGCGGTTCTCCCGGACTGACTCCACCCTGATCGAGTATCCGTCGGCGTTGATCTGGTCGCCGCGCTTGGGCAGGCGCCCCAGCTCGGCGAACACGAAGCCGCCGATGGAGTTGTAGGCGTCGGTGTCGACCGGGAGGTGCAGCCCGTAGTCCTCGAGGTCGGTCAGCGCCACGTGCCCGCGCACGAACCAGTCACCGCTCGCCAGCCGCCGGACCGCACCGCCGGCCGGGTCGGTCTCGTCCATGATCTCGCCGACGATCTCCTCGATGATGTCCTCGGTCGTGACGATGCCCGCCGTGCGGCCGTACTCGTCGATGACGATCGCCAGCTCGGTTCGCTCGCGCTGCAGGTCGGCCATCAGGTCATCCAGCGGCTTGGTCTCCGGGACGATCGGCGCCTCGCGCACCAGCTTGTCGAAATGCGCCTCGTACCCGTCGGACATCATCAGCTTGACGAGCTGGTTGACGTGCACGATCCCCTTCACCCGGTCCTGGTTGTGGTCCTCGGTGACAACCAGCCGCGAGTGTCCGGTGGACACGCACCGCTCGAGCGCGTCCCGGACCGTTTCCGACAGGTCCACTGTGACCACCGCCGGGATCGGCGTCATCACCTGGCGAGCCTCCTGCTCATGCAGGTGAAAGACGCCGGTCAGCATGTTGGCCTCGCCGACGTCGAGGCTGCCCCCGGTGCGTGAGTCGGCGATGATCCGTTTGATGTCCTCCGGTCGCCCGCCCTCCGGCTCGGCGTCCGGGTCGGTCCCGGTGGCCCGCACCAGCGAGTCCGAGGCGGCGTTGAGGACGGCGATGAACGGCGTGAACAGCACCCGGAAGGCGTGCAGGGGGCGAGCGATCCGCCGCGCCAGATCCTCGGCGTGCTGGATCGTGTAGAGCTTCGGCGCGATCTCGCCGACGATGCTCTGGGTGATGGTGATCAGCAGGTAGGCGATGATCACCGACACGACGACTGCGGCGCCGTGGCCGATGGGGCCGCCGAACAGGTGCTCGAACGCGTGGGCGATGGCCGGCTCCCCAAGCGCGCCGATGCCGATGGAGGCCATCGTGATGCCGACCTGGCTGGTGGCGATGTAGTCGCCGAGGTCCTCCAGCAAGGTCAGCGCCAAGCGAGCGCCCCGCTTGCCCTCCTCGGCCATCTGCTGCAGCCGCGTCTTGCGCGAGCGCACCAGCGAGTACTCCGCGATGGTGAAGAACGCGTTCACCAGCACGAGCAGGCACGTCAGGATGATCAGGAGCGCTGTCACAGACGACCGCGCATCATGGCGGGGGCCCTCTGAGTCAGCGCGCTGCTACTTCGGGGTCGGTCGTCGTCGGTCATTCAGCGACTCGACAACGGTAGCAGCAGGCCCCCCGTGAGCGACCACTAGTCCTCCAGCCTGTCGAAGCGGGCGGCCATGTTGAAGTCCATCTCCGTCAGCCCCCCGGCCGAGTGGTTCGTCAGGGACAGCTTCACCTTGTTCCAGCCGTGGATGAAGATGTCCGGGTGGTGGTTGGCCTCCTCGGCGACCTCGGCCACGCTGTTGACGAACGCGATGGCCTCGCCGAAATCATCGAAGCGCCACTCTCGAACGATCTCGTCACCCTCGCGCTCCCACGGCAAACGCCGTAGCCTTGAAGCGACTTCGTCCTCGTTGAGCACCTCTGCCATGCCTTCTCCTTTCCAGTTCCGTTCAACCCTCCCACAGGCGACCGCTCCGCAAACAGGCGCAAAGGCGCCCTGAGGAGGCTGAGAGTCTGATGCGGATCATCAGCCTCGTTCCGTCGGCGACCGAGATGCTGTTCGCGCTCGGGCTGGGTCCAGATCTCGTCGCGGTCACGCACGAGTGCGATTATCCGGCCGCCGCGCGCGAGTTGCCAAAGGTCACGCGCGATGTGCTGCCTTCGGGGCTGAGCGCGGCCGAGATCGACGCGGCGGTCAAGGAGCGCACGCTCGCCGGTCAGTCGATCTATGAGCTCGACGCCGAGGCGCTGCATGACCTGGGCCCGGACCTGATCGTCACTCAGGCCCTGTGCTCGGTCTGCGCGGTCTCCTATGACGATGTCCGCTCCATCGCCGAGGAGATCGAGACCCAGCCGATGGTCATCTCGTTGGATCCGCATACGGTCGGCGAGGTGCTGGGCGATGCGCGGACGCTCGCCCAGGCCACCGACCGCAAGGCCGCCGCCGTCGAGCTCGTCGCTCAGGCGGCGGCCCGTATCGACCGCATCCGGGTCGCCACGCGCAACGCTCGCCGGGTCCGGGTGGCGGCGCTCGAGTGGCTGGACCCGCCATTCGCCGCGGGCCACTGGACGCCGCAGATGATCGACTGGGCCGGGGGCGAGGATGTTCTGGGCTTCCCCGGTGAGAACTCCGAAGAGCGGAGCTGGGAGGAGATCGCTGCAGCCAGGCCGGATGTGGTGATCGCGATGCCATGCGGATACGACGCCGAGATTGCGCATCGCGAGGCCGAGATGCACCGCGACCAGCTGGCTGCGGTGGGAGCCGGCGAGGTGGTGGCCGTCAACGCCGCCGCGTACTTCTCGCGGCCCGGTCCGCGCATCATCGACGGGCTCGAGCTGCTCGCCCACATCCTGCATCCGGAGCTCGTGCCGGAACCGGACGCATCCGCCGATGCGCTGACCGTCGAGCTGTAGCGGGAGCAGCGCGCGAGGCGGCGGCCGGGGCGGTTCGACTCCCCGCCGGCCCACAGCCTGGGGACGGGTGCTTAGAGCGTGATCCCGTTGGGGGCCAGCCCTTGCGAGCCGGCGACCGCGATCGCCGCGATCACGCAGATGGCGGCCACCGCCACACAGCCGGCAATGGCCGCTGCCTGCATGTTGCGTCGCTCGCCCAACTGCACGATCAGCCACCCGCAGATCGCCCCGCCGACAAATCCGCCGAGGTGGCCGCCAATCGAGATCCCGGCGAGTGTCAGCGAGAACACGATGTTGATGATCAGCGTCAGCGCCAGGCCGCTCTGCCAGATGGAGATCCCGCGGTAGTAGGCGACGACCATCAGCGCCCCCAGGATTCCGAACAGAGCGCCCGAGGCGCCGACCGTGGGATCCATCGGCGTCAGCACCAGCGCTCCGAACGCGCCCGCCAGGACCGACACGAAGTAGACGACGACGAGGTTCACGCGTCCGATCGCCGTCTCCAGCATCGGTCCCAGGATGAACAGGAACCACATGTTGAAGGCGATGTGGAGGATCCCGTCGTGCAGGAAGCCGTAGGTCAGCAGGCGGTAGTACTGGTGAAGATCTGCGATGTACGGGCCGTACAGCGCGCCCTTCAGGTACAGGGTGCCGACGGCGCCGGAGTTGACCCCGCCCAACGGGCTCCCGGCGGCGGTCTCGGCGATGAAGACGATCACGTTGATCGCGATCAGCGCCTGCGTGACGACCGGCGACGAGGACCGCCCGCGGAGCCACGAGGACCGGCTGCGCACGGTCTTGACCTTCGTGCGTTCGCGCGCACACCCCGGGCAGCGCATGCCGACCGGAGTGGGCGTCATGCATTCCGGGCAGATCGGCCGCCCGCATGACGAACAGGAGACTCCAGTCTCCCGGGAGGGATGCCGATAGCAGCTGGCCATGATGGACGGTGACGGTATCAGCGGCGGTGGCGGGTCAATCCGAGTCGCATCGGCCGGCCTGTCGCCGAACCGTCAGTGGCGCAGGACGCGGCGGGCTTCCTCGGCGAAGTCGTGGAGGGTGTGCTCGGCCAGCTCGAACAGGCTCGATGACTGCTGACGACGGACGCGGGCGCGCCCCCGAACGCGCAGCACGACCAGCGCCGTGCCCGCGCCGGCGCCGATCATCACGGCGGCCGCCGGCCTGGCCCAGTTGCGCGGATCCCTCATCGTCGACAGCTCCCACGCTTCGAGCTCCTCCTGGGCCAGCTCGGTCAGGTTCACGAGCGCGGTCTCCATCCGGGCCATCAGGTCGGCCGACGGCTCGACCGGGCTCAGAGCCTCGCGCAGAAGCGCTTCGAAGTCGGCAGTGCCCGTGCTCATCTCATCCCGCGGCGGTAGGCGGAACCGTTTCAGCAGTCGCTTCAGCAGGCGGCTCGGCCACCATCCCCTCCAACTGGCGAATCGCCCTGTGCAGGAGCACCTTGGTCGCGCCATCGGTGCGTCCGAGCGCGCGGGCGATCTCCCGGTTGTCCATTCCGAGCGCAAAGCGCATGATCAGCGCCTCGCGGCGATCGTCCGGAAGCTGCGCAACCCCCTCGAGGATGTTCTTGAGCTCCTCTCTCCCCTCCACGAGCGCCTCCGTGGTGTGCGGAGCTGAGATCAAGCCCGCGTCCTCGATCGCCGATTCCGGCTTGCGCGACCGGTCGCGGTAGAAGTTCGCCGCCAGGTTGTGCGCGATGCGGATGAGCCACGGCCGCAGCGGGCGCCCGTTGGACTCACGCATCGCTCGCTCGAAGTGACGGTAGGCCTGCAGGAAGGTCTGTTCCGTGAGGTCCTCGGCGTCGTGATGGTTGCCGACCCGGTAGTAGCTGTACGAGTAGACGTCGCGCAGGTGGGCGCGATACAGCTCCGTGAACTGAGCGTCGAGCTCCGCTTTGGAGTGGGAGTTGTTGTTTGCCAACGCATGAGGAGCCTACCTGTGCCCGGGGCTATGCTGCGCGGACCGAACGTGACCGCTTCGGCCCAACCGGCTCCGTCACGGTCGCCGCCCACTGATCCGGGTCGATGCGTCCCTCGACCAGCGCCGCAAGCCCATCGAGTGCCGGAGCATCGAGGCGAGCCTCGCGCGCCGCGGTGGCCAGCAGGGGCACCGAGTCCACGGCCTCGGCGGCCTGGCCCAGCGCGCGGCCGATCTCGGCCGCCGGGATCCCCTGCCCCAGCAGCTCGCCGGCCCGCCGGTTGCGCGATCCGGTCGCCACGACGGTCGCGACCAGGTCGCCCGCGCCGGCCAGGCCGGCGAATGTCTCCGGCCGGCCGCCGCGGGCGCGGGCCAGCGCATCGACCTCGGCGAATACCTTCCCGGCGGCCGCGCCGGCGATGTTCGCCCCGGCTTGGGAGGCGGCCGCGGCGGCAGCCAGCACGGCTGCGTTCTTTGCGCATCCGGCCAGCTCGACACCGGTCACGTCGCTGGTGATCGACACGTCGAGCTTGGCGGCGGTCAGAGCGTCCGCCAGCTGCCTGGAGAAGCCCTTGTCCAGCGAGGCGACGACGATCGAGGCGCCGCACTCGAGCATCTCGGCGGCGTGTGCGGGACCGCCGATGACCGCGACCGCCCGCGCGTTGCACCGCTCGGCCGCGAACGCACTGGGAAGTGTGCCGAGCGGGGGAACGAGCCCCTTGGAGACGACGAGGACGCCGACACGGCTGGAGATCCGTTCGCCGTGCGCGGCCATCACCGCGGGGAGGGCCTTGGCCGGGACGGCGAGGCAGAGGATGTCGTGGCCGGCGGGGGCGAGATCGGAGGCCCGCAGGACCCGGACGGTGTCCGGGAGAGCAACGCCGGGCAGGTAGCGCGTGTTTTCGCGCGACGCCTGCAGCTGCTCGGCCTGGTCGAGCGTGCGGCACCCCAGGTCGACCTCGAGTCCGGCGCGTGCCAGGCAGACGGCGAGGCTGGTGCCCCACGTGCCGGCGCCGATGATCGCCACCCGCCGAACCGGAGCCAGGCCGCCCAGCCACTCCCACTGGAGCATCACGCACGGCCAGATGCGGTCGGTGACGGCGCGTGCAAGCTCCTTGGACGGATCCTGGACCTGCGGGAAGCTCAGCGCCCGTCCGGCCCGTATCCGGACCTTGCGCGGGCGGATCCGCCAGCCCCGCCGGATCGTCTCGGTGCCGATCACCGCCACCGGTACGACGGGCGCACCCATCTCCAGCGCCAGCCGGCCGACGCCGCGCTTGGGCTTCCCCAGCGCCCCCGGCCGGATCCGGGTGCCTTCCGGAAAGATCAGGACGATGTCGCCCCGGCGCAGGATCGCCTCGGCAGTCTGGATCATCTCCTCGTCGCTGCCGCCGCGGTCCACCGGGAACGCGCCCAGGGCGTTGAGGATCCACGCCTGCCAGGGCTTCGCGAACAACTCCTTCTGGGCGACGTAATACATGGGGCGGCGAGCCATGCAGGCGATCACGAACGGGTCGAGGAAGCTGCGGTGGTTGGCCGCGATGATCACCGCGCCGGTCGAGGGGATGTGCTCGCGGCCGATCCTCTGCATCCGGAAGTAGATATGGAAGAACGGCTGCAGCACCATCCGGACGATCGCGTAGATGACGGGGTTTGCCCCCTGCTCCCTCGCGCGCCGGTGAAGTCGGTCGTGATCCATCGCACAATGGCTTACCCGTTGCAAGCACGCCCGTTACAGTTGGAGGCCGGTGACTCCCGGATTTGACCGCACCCGTACGCTCCGCGGCGTCGTCAGCGGGGTGGTCGCAGCCGCCGTGTGGGCGGTCCAGCAGCCGCTCGACAAGCTGGTGTTCTCCAGCCGGTATGACGACGTCGAGTTGCTCGGCAGGGCGGTCGTAGGCGCGGATGGCTGGTACCCGGCCGGCCTCGCCCTGCACCTGGTCAATGGTGCACTCTTCGGTGCCGTCTACGCAAACGTCGCACACGCCGTGCCGGTCCGGCCGGCGCTGCGCGGTCCGGCTGCCGGCCTGGCCGAGCACATGGCACTGTGGCCGCTCGTGTCGGTGACCGATCGCTTTCACCCTGCGCGCGAGGACCTCCCGAGGCTCGGTGGTAATCGCGCCGCGTACCTGCAGGCCGCGTGGCGCCACTTACTTTTCGGAGTGGTGCTCGGAGAGCTCGAGCGCCGGCTCAACGCCGAGCCGGAGCCGACAGCTCCTGAGCCGACGATCGACTACTCGAGCAACGGCCACGGGTCGCTCGAGCACGCCGTCTCCGTTCACGAGACCCCCTGACGCCCTGGCCGGGCCGCTCCGGGTGCCAGGGATGGGTGCGCAGCTGCCAGGGAGGGAATTACGGTGCGCGCACTGATCACGGGAGCCTCTGGCTTTGCCGGGAGCTGGTTGTGCCGCGAGTGTGCCGCGGCCGGCGACGAGGTGGTCGCCGTCTCGCGCCGCGGAACCGTCCCGGACGGCTCCGGCGTGGCGCTCGCGGTCGATCTGCGTGACGCGGGAGCGGTGCATGACGCGATGCACTCGGCTCGCCCCGACGTCGTCTACCACCTGGCGGCGCTGACCTCGGTCGGGCGCTCCTGGGAGGAGCCGGCTCAGACCCTGAGCGAGAACGCGCGGACGAGCGTCAACCTACTCGAGGCGCTGCGCGGCCTCGGTGGCGACGTCCGCATCGTGTGGGTCAGCTCGTGCGAGGTCTATGGCGAGCCGGCGGTCCTCCCGGCGGCGGAGGACGCCGCACTGCAGCCCGCCAACCCGTATGCGGTCTCCAAGCTGAGCGCCGAGTTGCTGGCTCAGCTGTACGCCGATGCCCATGGCCTGCAGATCGTCCGCGCCCGCCCGTTCAGCCACTCCGGCCCGGGCCAGCGGCCGATCTTCCTGCTGTCGAATCTCGCCCAGCAGGCGGCCGCCGGGCGCCGGGAGGGCGTGTCACGGCTCCGGATCGTCACCGGTAATCCGGACACGCGGCGGGACTTCACAGACGTTCGCGATGTGGTGCGCGCGTACCGCCTGCTCGGCACGCGCCTCCCGGAGCCCCGCCCGGACGGCCACGCCGGATCGGCCAGCCCGGTGTACAACGTCAGCTCCGGCGTGTCGGTCTCGGCGCGCGAGCAGGTGGCACTGCTTGCCGAGCTCATCGCGCCGATCGAGGTCGAGCTGGTCGTCGACCCCAAACGGGTCCGGGCCCACGAGGTGATGGACCTCCGCGGCGATCCGTCACGCCTGACCGCCGCCACCGATTGGCGGCCCCGCATCCCGCTGCGCCAGACGATGCTCGACACCATCGCCTGGTGGGAGCAGCAGCCGGCGCGCTCCCCCGCCTGAGACCTCGCTTCCTGCTGAGCGTTCGGCGACCTACATGACGGGCCAAATCACGACCTGGCTGGATGATTTGGCACGATCTGCACGCTCAAAACCGGTGCGCTGACGGAAACCCGGTCGGCCTGCCCTCCGCGTCACCGTCCCGGGCGCGCTCGAGTCTGCCGGAGAAAGGCGGCGGCCGTCCTGGCAGACTTCATCACGCACGCCCGCCTAGCTCAATTGGTAGAGCACTTCACTTGTAATGAAGGGGTTGCCGGTTCAAGTCCGGCGGCGGGCTTTGTTTGCGAAGTCGCTGCAAACACAGCGGGTCCTCGCTCACGCAGATCATCGATGCTCGTGTCCCGATTATGTTGCTCGGCGGACGCTCGCCGAGTTGCAGACGGCAACCGCTGCGTGCTGATTTTGGCGATGGTCCGCGCGC
>DASZMU010000002.1:0-11024 GCA_035551695.1 Solirubrobacteraceae bacterium | reverse complement strand
CACGGCCGCCGCCGGTCGCTTGCGGATTCGCGTGATTCCAAGCGTCAGGGTCAAGCTGGAGCTCTGGCGTGGCGGCGAACGGCCGCTCGGACGAGCGCTCTCGCAGAAAGCAGTCGTCGGGATCTCGGCGACATCCGGCAGCGGCGGGCGATCGCAATCGCCCACGAGCACGCGTCGGCTCGGCGCCCTCGGCGGCGTCTGCGTTGCCACGATTGCGATCAGTGCCCGCCCTCGCGCACGTCGCGCTCGGTGCGATTCGGCAGTCTCGCGCCTCGGGTCAACTGATGTAGTGGCCGTCGGCAGCCCGTATCCGCGCAGCGACGCGGAGCACGGGAATCAGACGGTCGATCGAGATCACCAGGACGTCGTCCTCGGAGCGCTCGACGCCGCGCATTCGTACAAGGCAGATGGCCGCGAGAGCGCCGAGGCGGCGGCCAGGGGACAGCCACGCCGCCTGATCGTGCACCCGCGCGAGGTGACGCGCGCCGTAGGTCCTGGTCTTCGTCTCGATCACGACCGCCACGCCAGTGGGGGCGATCGCCACCGAGTCGAGGTCTCCGCGGCCCTGGCAGGGCAGAGAGTGCTGTAGCCGCCAGCCCTCCGCCTGCAGGGGCGCGAGCGCGCGCTGGACCTCGTCCTCCGAGCGGGCGGTCGACTCGACTACGACGAGCCAGCAAATGCCAGTGCCGAGCGTAAACGCCCAACCCCACGGCCGTCAGGAGCAGCAGCCCGGCGAGCGGCGCCGCTCCCGCGCTCGCCAGCACGAGACAGAGCAGCGCCGCGACGGCGCTTCCCAGCGCCGCCTCGCTGGCGCGGGAGAGCCGGCGGTACTGCTGGCGGCGCGCATAGTTCAAGCTTGCGACGGCCACGATCTCACCGCCGCGGCTGAACGCGCTCGATGTCGATGAGCTCTGCCATTGCTCGATCCTGCCACCGGCGCCAGACGGCCCCGGCCGCGCCCATTACCGGTCCGAGCTACGGCGTGTTCTGGGCGCCCCGGGCGAGCGCATCTTCTTGCAGCCTGCCCCCAAATCTGCCCCCAAAGTCCCTTTTCGCTCCCTCAAAAGGGCTCATTTGCACCGCCGAAGGCCGTCTCCGCCTCGATGGGTGCCGGCGCCACCCGAACCGGTCCGAACGGCGGCGCGCTCGACGACCAGCGGGTACTCCGTCTCGATGATCTCCGCAGGCGTGTTCATCACGTTGGACATGTGAATCCGCGTGGCCGCGTCGCCCGCGCGGCGGGCGGACGCGCCCGAACCGCCGGCGTGAGTCTCGTAGAGCACGAACGACCGGCCGTCCGCGCGCCGGCCGCTGAAGAGCAGCAGGCCGGAGGAGCCCATGCCGCCTGCGACCACGCGTGAGACGCCGGCCTCCGCGAGCGCGCGCATCACGGCGTCGACGATCCGCTGCGAGGTCTCGTGGTTGCCGGCGACGACCGGGGCGCCGAGCCGCACGTCGCAGACGCTGCCGGGGCGGGCGAGGACCCTGATCGCCTCCTGTAAGCCCCCGTTGGGGGCGGCGGTCGGAGCCAGTACGGCCTTAACCACATACTGAACCGACGCTGCGGTGATGAAGCGCGTCGTGTTCACCGGACCGGCGGTCTGGTCAGCCGAGCCCCGGAGGTCAAATGTGCCGTGATCGCCCGAGACGGTGATCCGACAGTGGATCTCGACCGGGTCCGGAGTCACTCCGTCGTCGTCGAGCGCGTCGGCGCCTTCGTAGGTACCGTCGGGGAGGGCCTTGAAGGCGCGGCGCACCCGGTCGGCCGTCTCTGACTGCATCGCCGCCCAGGCGCGCTTGACGACAGCGACCCCGTGGCGCGCGGCCAACTCCCGGACTCGCCCTGCGGCGATGCGACCCGCGGCCGCCTGGGCCTCGACGTCCCCGCGGCGCTGGTCGGCTCCGCGGACGTTGGCCAGCACGAGGTCGAGCGCCTCGCGTCGCTCGCCCGCGGCGTCGAAGAGCCTGACAGGCGTGATGACAAGTCCCTCCTGCTGCTGGTCGCGCGCGTACGGCACGTACGAGCCAGGGAGCGCGCCGCCGATGTCCGGCCAGTGGGCCAGCGCCACCGCAAACGCGATCAGCTCCTCGTCCGCAAACACCGGGTGCACCGCCTTGACGTCGGGCAGGTGGTTGCCGCCGACGTTCGGATGGTTGACGAAGAAGATGTCGCCGGGCCGCACGCTGCTCGGGTCAACCCACTCGAACAGGCAGCCCACGGTGTAGCCCATCACGCCGAGGTGCATCGGGATGTCGTGACCCTGGGCGACAGTCGAGCCGCGAGCGTCGGTGATCGCGCACGACAGGTCGCCAGCCTCCCGCAGCACGGGCGAGCGGGCCGAGCGCATCAGGTCGTAGCGCATCTCCTCGGCGATCGCGTGCGTGCCCTGCCGGACCGCCTCGAGCACCGTCCAGTCGAGCCCCCCGCCGCTCAAGCCATCTCCAGAACGACGTTGGCGTCAGGATCGATCGATGCCGTCTGACCCGGCAAAACCGTGATCGACCCAAACCGGGCGGCGATCAGCGCCGGTCCGGTCAGCCGGCCAGCCGATTGAAGCTCACTGAGGCTGACCAGCGGCACCTCGAGTCGGTCGCCGCCAGTCACGGTCACCCATGTGCTCGCGGCGCTCGGCTCATCGCCGCCGAGCTCAACCGCCGGCCAGGGCTGCCCGCCGGCCACCTCGATCCGGCAGCGCACCGCGGTGACCTCGATCGGGTCGGCCGAGATGAACCCGTACTCGCCCTTGTGGGCCGCCGCGAAGGCGGCCGTGACCCACGCCGTGTCAGCGCCCACCGAACCGCGAGCTCCGCGTTCTGCCCCAGGTAGCGCACCTCGAGCCACCGGGCGACGTCGACGCCGTCCTTCGGCTCGCCGAGACGTTCGATCTCGGCCGCGGCAAGCTGGTCCGCAATCCGGCCGAGCTCGGGCAGGTTCTCGTCGGCCAGCAGGCATCGATGGGTGCGGACGGCCTCAACCCCGACCTCGGCCAGGCAGCATCCGAGCGCTGAGAAGACCGGTGCCATCAGCGGTACGACCACCCGCCTGATGCCGATCCACTGCGCAGGTGTCGACACCCATCGAGAGCGCCCGATCTGGGACCAGGACGAAGACGTGTGGGACGACACGATTGCGGTCAACGCGTACGCGCCGTTCGAGCTGACGCGTCTGCTTGCTGGCACGATGATCGAAGACGGCTGGGGCCGGATCGTGATGGTCGCCTCCACCGCCGGCGCAACCGGCGGCCCCGCATCCTCTGCGTACTGCGCCGCGAAGCATGCGGTGGTCGGCCTGATGCGCGCGGTTGCGCTGGACGTCGCGCCCTATGGGGTGACGTGCAACGCGGTGCTTCCGGGATGGGTTCGCGACACCGGCATGTCGGAGCGCACGATGCAGCTCACGGCCGAGCGCGAGGGCATCACCCCGCAGGAGGTCTGGGCGCGGCTCGAGGCGACCAGCCCGGCCGGGCGTGTCGTCTATCCCGCCGAGGTCGCGGCTACAACCGCGTTCCTCGTCTCCGAGGAGGCCGGCGCGATCAACGGCGAGGCTGTGCGGGTCGCGCTCGGGAGCCTCTGGTGAGCGGCACGTGCGTGATCCTCGGCGCGACGCCGCTGGATCCGGACAACCCCTCTCAGGTGCGCCCGCCGGTCGACATCGTTGTCGAGGACGGGGTGATCTCTGGTATCCGGCCCGCCGGCGAGGACGGCGCCGTCATGCCGGCCCCCGGCGCCGAGGTCATCGACGCGCACGGCTGGTCGGCGATGCCGGGTCTGGTCAATGCGCACGTGCACTCGTCGGGTGCCTTCAACCGCGGACTGGTCGACAATCTGCCGCTCGAGTTGTTCATGCTCTACGAGCTGCCGCCGTTCGACTTCGGCCCGTTCGCGCCCGAGCTGTACCGGGCGCGCGTCCTGTTCGGGACGCTCGGCATGGTTCGCCGCGGGGTGACGTCCGTTCTCGACGATCCGATCTACGCCCCCGCACCCACGCCGGAGACGATCGACGCCGTCATGCGCGCCTACGAGGAGCTCGGCGTGCGTGCGACCGTGACGATCTACCAGCCCGACAAGGCCGAGCACGAATGGTTTCCGTTCCTGTCCGATCTGCTGGAGAGCGACATCCTGGCTCGCTTCGAGAGCGAGCGGCCACCGCCGGCGGCGGAGATCATCTCCACCTACCGCGACTTCATCGGGCGCTCGCAACGGCGCCGCCGGCGGACGTCTTCGCTGCGGCGTCTCGCCGTCTGCGCCTCAGCGCGCGACCGAGGGGTTACCTGCTGGACCTGCACGAACTGGCCGTCCAGTACGACCTACCGTTTGTTCTCCACGTTTACGAGTCCAAGGTGCAGCGGGTGAGCGAGCAGCTCGTGAGCGGACGCTCGCTCGTGCGTTTCGTGCGTGACCTCGGCGTCCTCGATCGCCGTGCGTGCATCGTCCACGCAGTCTGGATCGATGAGGAGGACGTCGCCGACCTGGCGTCGTCCGGCGCCACGGTCGTGCACTCACCGTCGGGCAACCTGCGCTGCGGCAGCGGGCAGCTCCCGTACCGGCCCCTGCTCGATGCCGGGGTGCCGATCGCCCTGTGCACCGACGAGGCGACGGTCGAGGACACCAACAATCTCTGGAACGTCGGGCGCCTCGCGGCCCTGCTGCATAAGAACGCCGGGCCCGACTACCGCAAGTGGCCGACGGCTCCCGAGATCCTGGACGCTCTCACCGCCGGCGGCGCCTCGCGCGATGGGGCTGAGGGGAGCGGTCGGAACGCTCGAGGTCGGTGCCCATGCTGACCTGATCCTGCTGGACCTCTCCTCTGCGGTCTTCCTGCCGTTGACCAATCTGGCCAACCATCTCGTCTACGGAGAGGACGGCGGCTCTGTGCGGCGGGTGATTGTCGACGGCCACGTCGTCGTGTCCGACGGCCGGGTGCTGACGATCGACGAGGAGGCGCTGCTGGACGAGGTTCGTGAGCTGATGCCGGCGTGGCTCGAGGCGCTCGAGCCGGCCGGCGCCTGGGCAACGCGCCTGCGCCCGGCATTCGACGAGATGTACCGACTCTACGCCGAGACCGACGTCGGCTTCGACCGTTGGACAGGCCACCGAGAAAGGAGCTAGCCGTGCCCTACATAGAGGTGAAGGCGTTCGATCGGCGGATCGACGACGAATCGGCCCGACGAGTGATCGAGAAGCTCACCGACGCCCTGTGCGCCGCGCTCGGCGACGAGGTGCGCGAGGCGACCTGGGTGGTCGTCGAGGGCGTCCCGCCGTCGCGCTGGGGGATCGCCGGCAAGGTGTCCGCATGAGCCGGGTGCTGTCGACCAGCCTTACCGCCGGACGCACCGCTGTGCCGGCGGTTGTGGGCGCTGCGGGCATTCACCTGAGGCTCGCGGACGGCCGTGACGTGATCGACGCGAGCAACACCGCCGCGCCCCTGGGTCACGCGCATCCCGAGGTGATCGAGGCCCTGCGCGCCGAGATCGACAGCCCGGCACTCAACGAAGGCTGGGGGTGGGGCCGGCGCGACGCCGCGGCGGAGGAGCTGCTGACAACGGCCTTCGCCGGAGAGGAGTCGTGGGTTGGTGCGGTGCGCTTCTTCCTCAGCGGCAGCGAGGCCAACGACGCGATGCTGTCGCTCGCGCAGGCGCTGACCGGGCGCTCGGCGCTGGCGACCCGCGAGCGCGCCTACCACGGAGGGAGCGGGCTCGCGCGCGAGATGACCGTCCAGCCGCACTGGCACGGGGGGCTGACCTTCGCCGCCGGCGGGACGCGAGAGGTGCCCCGCTCGACGGTTGCGCACCAGCTGCCAATGCCGGTCCGTGCCCGCATTCGCGGCGAGAGACTGCCCCTGCCGGAGCGCGGCGAGCTGGCCGGGACGCTCTCGGAGTCGGCCGCGGTACTCCCCGACTACTCCCAGGGAGGCGTCTACCACGTTCCCGCCTACCAGGACCTCGTCGCCCGGGCGGCTCGCGAGCACGGCGCACTCTTGATCGCCGACGAGGTGGTCACCGGGATGGGCCGCACCGGAGGCTGGTTCGCCTTCCAGCAGGGAACCTCACGACCGGACGCGGTGACGCTCGGCAAGCCCTTGGCTGCCGGGGCGATGCCAGCAGCCGCAGTCGTCCTTTCGAGCGATCTGGTCGATCGCCTGGAGGGCGGGTCGTGGCAGAGCTACAGCACCTTCCGCTCGCACCCGTTGATGATGCCGGCGATCCGGGCGCATCTGCGCGTGTCGGCGCGGGACGGCCTTCCCGAGCGCGCCCGCGCGCTGGACGGGTTCCTGGCGGCACGGCTGGCCCAGCTGGCCGACGCCCACCCGAGCGTGTCGCGCATCGACGGGGTGGCCTGCACTGGACGATCGAGCTCCACGGTCCCGACTGGCGCGATTGGCGAGGAGGCCGAGCCGCTGGCCAGCCGTGTCGCGGCCAGATCCCTCGAGGCCGGTGCGCTGATCGCCACCAGCGGCGAGCAGACCCCGCTGTTCATCGCCCCTCCGTTGATCTCGGACGAGGAGGATCTGACGCGGATCGTCGCCGCCCTAGACCACGGCCTGGGCCTGGCGGACGCGGAGTACGAGGTCGAGACGGCCCGCAGCGGTTCGCGCGGGTCCTGATCGAGTAACCGACCACCCCTAAGAGGCACGCGACGCCAGCCTGGGCAAGCGGCCCAATGAAGGCCTGATGCCTTGACGAGCCTCGCGTTGGCCTCCTGCAGGAGCAGCTCCGGGCCAGCGTCGGCCAGGAATTGCCCGACGTGCTCAGGTCGAGCGCTCTCCACGGCACGCCGAAAGTAGCCGCGGCGAGAGCTACGGCTCGGGGCTGTCAAATGGCAGACGGCGCCGCTCGTCTGCCAAAACTGCGAGCAAGCGGGACGATTCCGGGCGAATCTTCCGCGTCCGATCGGAGCGGCTGATGTGCCGGAATCGCACGTGGGCACCGGGATCTGGGCGATCAAACAGCTCTGGATCGGCGCGCCTCCGGATCGTAGTGCCGCACCGCCAGCTGAATGAGCGCGCCCACCTTGACCCTCGCGCGGTACATGAGCGCCAGCATCGCGCGGTTACGGACCGCGAGCAGGCCGTTGCCCTCGATCGCCTCGAACAGCGCGACGACCTCGTCACGCGCCAGGATCTCCGGGGGGAACTTCTTGCCCGTGTTGGATGGCGCCTTCCCTTTCCGGGATCCGCCGAAGTCCGAGCGCGGCCCGCGGTAGCGACTGGGACTCGGAGCAGCCGTTGGCACGGTCCCATGGTGCCAACAGAACCGGGCGCTCTTGCTATTCGCAAAAGCATTATTTCGGTGTTTGCGGCGTCCGCGTACGCACGCCCCACCAGGGCGAAATTCCGATCGCCGCGCCCAACCCCCGACTGCCGAGCACGGCCTCGGCGACGGAACGGCCGACGGACTCTTGCGTAGGCAGCTCGGTGATTCTGCACGTCGGGACGGAGCCCCGCTTGCGGCGAGCACGGAGATCACCCGCCGCTGTAGTGGAAGTTTGCGCATGGGACAAGCTGGTGGCCGGTATCGCGGGCTCGGGCTGGGGACGCGTTTGTCCTGGCTGGCATGGTGTTCGGTGTTCGGGAGGGTCCTTGTGATGAGTGCGGATAGCAGCGACGAGCTGACCAGTCCTTTGGCGGCGCGCCCCGGAGCCGTCGCGGCGCTGTCGCTCGCTGTCGCCGTGGTGCTCGGCGACTCGGGCGTGGTGACGCTCGCATTGCCGGAGATCCTGCGGGACTTCGGGGCTGAGGTTGGGGGGGTCGCGTGGGTTCTGATCGCGTTCAATCTCGCGCTGGCGCTGCTGGCGGTTCCGGCGGCACGTCTGTGCGTTGCTGGGGATCCGGCCGTGGCGACCGCGGGTGGCGTGATGGGCTTCGCGGCGGCAACGACCGTGTGCGCTGTGGCACCGTCGCTGGGTGTGCTGATCGCGGCGCGGGCGGTCCAGGCGGCCGGGGGTGCGGTGGTGATCGTGGGAAGCCTCGAGCTGCTCGTTTCCGCTACCGGAGCCGAGCGCGCGGGAGTGGAGCGCTGGGCCGCGGCCGGTGTCGCCGGGGCGGCGCCTTGGCCCGGTGGCCGAGGGGCTCCTGACGTGGGCGTTTTCGTGGCGGGCGATCTTCGTGGTGCAGATCCCCGTGGTGCTGTTGGCTCTGCCCGCCGCGACCGCGCTGAGCGCGCGGGTGCGGTGGCGTCAGACGAACCTCGACACCTCGCCGGACCGGCCGCACGTGCTGGCCAACCTGGCGTTGGCGCTGCTGTCGGCGGCGCTCACGGCCGCGCTGTTTTTGCTTGTGCTGCTGCTCGTGGACGGCTGGGACCGCTCGCCGGCGGTGGCGGGGGTCGCGGTCACCGCGGTGCCGGTCGCGGCCCTGGTAGCCGGTCCCGTGTTCCGCGGCGTGCGCGGCGGGACACGGTCAGAGGCGGTCGCTGGGTCGGTGCTGATCGCCGGCGGGCTGACGGGCCTGGCGCTCCTGCCGGGTGCGGAGCTCGTCTGGACGCTCGCGCCGCAGGTGCTGATCGGCCTGGGCCTCGGGCTCTCGGTGGACTCGCTCACCGTGGCCTCGCTCCGAGACCGGAACCCGCGCGCTTCACGGGGGCTGGACGATCGCCGCGCGGCACGCGGGCGTGGTGGTCGGCCTCGCGATCCTCACGCCGATCTTCACCGCCGACCTGCGCCACGCGGAGACCCCGGCCAAGGAGGCGATCGCGAGCCTGGTGCTCGACGCGCCGCTTCCCGCTTCGACCAAGCTCGACCTCGCCGCGCAGCTGGGGAGTCGGCTGGTCGCTGACCGTGGCCGCGTGCCCGACCTGCCGCCGGCGTTCAAGAGCTTGCGGGTGCCGGCGAGGCAGGCGCCGGCGGCCGCGGCGCTCGAGCGCGGCCTCGAGGATCAGCTCAAGCGCGCCGCTACCGGTGCCTTCCGCACCGCTTTCCTTGTCGCAGCGGGATTGGCACCGCTGGCGCTCGGGCCCGCGCTGGCTCTGAGTGACCGGAGCCGCTCATGAGGCGACTCGCGCTGCCGCTCATCGCCGTTCTTCTCGTGGCCACCGTCCTCGGCGTCCAGGTCGCCGCCGGCGGCGGCCACTACCTGCCGCGCCGGCCCGCCAATCCATGCACACCGCGGCCAGTTCCGCCCATCCCGCCACAGCTAGAACCGCTTGCCGACCAGATCGTCCTTCTCGGCCTCGACAGCGCCGCGTGCCGGCTCGGCATCTCCCGTGAACGGCTCGTCCTCGCCCTCGTGGACACCCGTACGCTCGACCCCCGCGCGCCCGCCGCGCTCAAGGCGGGCCTCGGCGACGCCGTCGACCGGCTCGACCGGGAGGGCCGCCTGCCCAAGGTGTCCCAGCTGCTTCCCGAGGCGCTCGGCCAGGCCAATCTCCCCCGGATCGCCAAAACGATCCTCGAGGCGATTCCCGACGGGCTCGTCGACAACGTCCTCCCCACCCGGCCGCTCCTGCGCCGGACCATCGACGAGCTCGACGTCGACCGGCTCCTGCACGAGCTCAACAACCCGCGTCAGCTCAACCCGGCCATCCAGTCAGCGATCCTCCAGGCCGCACTCCGCCAGATCCTCGACCGCCTACGTCCCTAGCCGCGCTCGACCGGCGAACCTACGTGCCCACCACCCGCGCCCGTCGTCATGCCCGAGCGGGCAGCTCACGCGCGAAGTGAGCATGACGATGAGAACCGGCGCCGTTTGTAGGTGGACGCCGGGACTGGATTTCCGAGATGGATCCGTGTCAAGTGTCGAGCCCATGACACAGAATTCCCTCACCGATCCACCCCCAGCCGCCGTGAGCTTCGTCGGTCTCGGTCAGCCGGGCGGCCCGATGGCGGCGAATCTCCTCGCCGCGGGCCATCACCTCAACGTCCGCGATGCCGACCCCCAACGCGAGCGCCGATTCGTGCCCCCATGGCGGTCATGGCTGCGACGGCAACGCGGACGCCATGGTCGAGGTCGACATCATGATCACGATGCTGCCAACGGGCAGGTCGTCTGCGATGCGCCCGCCGACGCGCGCCTATGCAATCGCCCAATTCTGCGCGCCGTCGCGTCCGCCCTGGATTTGGCGATTTGCGAGACCGGCGAGGTCCTTTCAGTCGAGACCTGCATTCGTCGTCGCGCGGGCATCGCGGCCAGGACTCGGCTGGCTGCCTTTGGTCCGATACCGACAACGAGCGTGCCGGCGGCACCACTGCTGCTGTACTGCTTGCACGATTCGGTTGCCCGGCTGGCCCCGGGCGCATCGAACTCGCCGGTGGCGTGCTCGCGGGCGCCTTGTACGCGTCCCGCGTTGAGCGGGTGCGTGCGCACCGGCGGTGACGGGCGCGAGTTGGACCGGTAGCAGGTTGGTGGCGGTCCCGGCGCGATCGACTTGTTTCTCGACCGCGTCTGTCGCACTACCGGTTGACGATCTCGGCGGCCGCGGTGAGCGGGTCGATGTTCGCTGCGTCCGCGATGCCGGCGCGGTACTCGTCGGTGTTGGTGAGTGGTGGGGTCAGGTTCCGCTCGTAGCGGGCTCGCTCGGCCGCGACCATCCGGAAGCCGATCTCGTGCTCGAGCCGCTCGGCGAGAGTCCACAGGCGGCCGGCCGCAGTTGCGTCCTCGTTTCGCGCGGCGACGCAGGCGAGACCCGCGAGGCAGTACGCCCCCAACCGCACGTCTGCCTCTTGCAGGCCGAGTGCGAGCGCCTCACGGTAGTAGCGCTCGGCCGTCGGCATATCGCCCGCGTCGAGATAGAGGTCGCCGAGGCTGTGCACCGTGGCCGCGCCACCGCCGAGTCCGTGTGCGCGCCGAATCTCGATGGAACGGGCGAACAGCTCGGCGGACCGCTCGAAATCGCCGAGGTCCCGGAGAGCTTCAGCGATGCGGTGCAAGGTGCGGGCGATCCCCAGCCTGTCGTCGAGGCGCTCGTAGATCGGAAGCGCCTGCTCCGCCCATGCGAGGGTGCTCTCCGGCGCGCCGGCTATGAACTCGGCGGCGGCGAGGCCAAGCAGCACGAGGGTCTCGCCGCGTTCATCGCCGGCATCCCGGTAGA
>DASZMU010000001.1:0-2787 GCA_035551695.1 Solirubrobacteraceae bacterium | reverse complement strand
CGAGTGACCGCCGGCGAGCAGCTTGGCGTCCTCGCCGCCGTCGGCGAGCGCGGCGATCGCGTCCTGCAGCGACGCCGGCGCCGTGTAATCGAACTCGGCGGGGATCATGACTGCGTTCCTCCCTCCGGGCTCGCGCCCTGGCCGTTGGCGATTGCGTCCCAGATCCGCATCGGGGTCAGGGGCATGTTGATGTAGTCGACGCCAAGCGGTCGCAGCGCGTCGATCACGGCATTGGTCACCGCCGCTGACGCGGCAATCGTCCCCGCCTCGCCGACGCCCTTGGCCCCCAGGGAGTTGACCGGAGACGGCGTCACGGTGCTGTCGGTCTCGAAGCTCGGCAGCTCCGCGGCCGTCGGCAGCGCGTAATCGACGAAGGTGCCGGTGACCAGCTGGCCCTCCTCGTCGTAGTGGACGCGCTCGTAGAGCGCCTGGCCGATCCCGTGTACGACGCCGCCGTGGATCTGGCCTTCGATCAGCATCGGGTTGACCTGACGGCCGCAGTCGTCGACCGCGACATAGCGCTGAACCGTGACCTTCCCGGTCTCGGCGTCGAGATCCACGACGCAGGCATGGGCGCCGAACGGGAACACGAAGTTCTCCGGGTCGTAGAACGTCGTTTCCTCCAGACCCGGCTCCATCCCCTCGGGCACCGCGCCGATGTACGCGACACCGGCGACGTCGGCCAGCGCCATACCCCTGTCCGGCGAGCCCTTGACCGAGAACTTGCCGCCGGCGACCTCGATGTCCTCCGGCGCCGCCTCGAGCTCGGCCGCGACGATCGCCTTGGCCTTGGCGACGACCTTGTCGGTGGCCCTGGCGACGGCCTCGCCGCCGGTTGCCAGCGAGCGCGAGCCGTACGTGTCGCGCCCCTCGGGCCCAAGGGAGGTGTCGCCGTGGACGATCTCCACGACGGACGGGTCGACGCCGAGCTTGTCGGCGACGATCTGCGCCATCGCCGTCTCCAGGCCCTGCCCATGGGGAGAGGTGCCGGTGTAGACGGTGACCGCGCCCGTGTTGTGGACCCGGATCATCGCTGACTCCCACAGGCCGGCCTGGACTCCGACCCCGGCAGGGCCGGTGATCCGGCTCGGCGCCAGGCCGCAGATCTCAGTCCAGGTGCAGAATCCGAGCCCGCGATAGATGCCCTGAGACCGCAGCTCCTCCTGCTCACGCCGGAACGCGTTGACGTCCACGTGCTCCAGCAGCTTGTCGAGCGTCTTGTGGTAATCGCCGGAGTCGTAGACCACCCCGGTCGCTACCGCGGCCGGGAAGTCCTCCTTGGGGATGAAGTTCTTGCGCCGGACCTCTAGTGGATCCATCCCCAGCTCGTGGGAGAGCTGATCGAGCGTGACCTCGATCATCTGCGTCGCCTCCGGCCGGCCGGCGCCACGGATGGCGTCCGTCGGGCACTTGTTCGTGAACACTCCGGTGATGTCGGTCTGGACGTTGGGGATCTTGTAACAGCCCCCCATGACGAACGCGCCCAGCGACGGGATCAGCGGCGTCAGGATCATGTTGTAGGCGCCGAAGTCGGCGAGGATCTTGACATGGAACGCGGTGATCGTGCCGTCGCGCTTGGCCCCCATCTTGACGTGGGAGATCTGGTCGCGTCCCTGGTGGGCCACCGACATGTTCTCCGAGCGGCTCTCGATCCACTTGATCGGGCGCCCGAGCTTTCGTGACGCCCAGCAGGCGAGCAGCTCCTCCCCGT
The DNA here is from genome assembly GCA_035551695.1 of Solirubrobacteraceae bacterium. Lineage (GTDB taxonomy): Bacteria > Actinomycetota > Thermoleophilia > Solirubrobacterales > Solirubrobacteraceae > Palsa-465. Next base: position 1,076 of record DASZMU010000001.1, on the reverse strand, counting down.
AGACCTGGAGCTTCTGTCCGAAGCCGCCGCCGACCTCGGGCGCGATGACGCGCACGCGGTCCTCGCCGAGCCCCAGCAGGAGCGCCATGAACAGGCGTACGAAGTGCGGCACCTGCGTCGCGGAGTAGAGGGTGAGCGACCCGGCGCGGTAGTCCGCCAGCACGCCCCGGCACTCGATCGGCGCCCCGGCGATCCGGTGGTTGACGACGCGGCGCTCGACGATCACGTCCGCCTCGGCGAAACCGGCGTCGACGTCACCGCCGGCCAGCGTCCACTCATGGACCTTGTTGGTCTGAAACTGCTCGTGCACAAATGCGCCGCCGTCCCCGGCCACCGCGGCCTCGGGATCGACGATCACCGGCAGCGGGTCGTACTCGACGAACACGTCCTCGGCGGCGTCGTTGACGGCATATCGGTCCTCGCCGATGACGACGGCGACCGGATCGCCGACATGCTTGACCGCACCGCGGGCGAGCGGCCAGTGCTCGGGGTTGTTGACCTCCACGCCGGGCGGCGCCCAGGCCATCGGCAGCGGGCCGCCGAGGTCGGACATGTCCTCCCCGGTGAAGACGGCGTGGATCCCGTCGCGCGCGGCCGCCGCGGAGGTGTCGATCGAGACGATCTTGGCGTGCGCCTCTGGCGAGCGGACGAGCGCCGCCCACAGTTGGCCGGGCAGCGAGATGTCGTCGACGTAGCGGGCGCGCCCCGTGATCAGCCGGGGGTCCTCCTTGCGCCGCATCACCCGGCCGACGTGGCCGCCCGCCTGCGGCTGCTCCGTGACACTCATGCCGCCACCCCCTTGGATTTCTCAGCCGCATCGAGCACGGCCTTGACGATGTTGTGGTAGCCGGTGCAGCGACACAGGTTGCCCTCGAGCGCGTGGCGGACCTCGGCCTCGGTGGGATCCGGATTCTCCGCCAGCAGCGCCGTCGCCGCCATGATCATTCCCGGCGTGCAGTAGCCGCACTGCAGACCGTGGTTGGTCCAGAACGCCTCCTGCATGGGGTGCAGGTTGTCCTCGGTGCCCAGGCCCTCGATCGTCGTCACCTCCGCTCCGTCGGCCTGGACCGCCAGCA